>JAXMAU010000036.1:0-68865 GCA_046350215.1 Gemmataceae bacterium
CGACGTCCTGGGCGGCTACCAGGCCCTCGGGCTGACCGAGGACCTGTGCATCCACGAGAGCTACACCGGCGTGCCCGGCACCGCTGCCGCCGGGCTGAGCGGCACCAGCCACGACCACTTCCGCACCCGCAACCTGTTCCAGGGGCTGTACGTCGGCCTGGCCGGCGAGCACCAGATCAACCGCTGGCTGGTCGGCTGGACCGGCAAGCTGGCGCTCGGCTACAACGACCGCACGCTGCAGATCAGCGGCATGAGCGAACTGACACTTCCTGGCGGGCAGACCACGACGACGCCCGGCGGCCTGCTGGCGGTGGCGAGCAACAGCGGCACCTACCACAGTGCGTCGCCGGTGTTTCTGCCCGAACTGGGGGTGAACCTGGGCTACCGGGTGACCGAACGGTTCGTCGTCCGCGTCGGCTACAGCTTCCTCTACTGGGATCGCGTGTGGCGGCCTGGCGAGCAGGTCGACACCACCATCAACCCGGCGTACCTGGCGCCGGGGAACAACAGCGCCACGCCGGTTCGTCCGGTGGCGCTGCAGAGCGACAGCAGCCTGTTCGTCCACGGCCTGAACCTGGGTGCCGAGCTACGGTTCTGAGCCGGCGGCTCACGTCGGGTCGGGCGGCAGCCGGCGGACCAGCCAGGCGATCGACACCCCGAGCAGGACGACCATCGGCCCCTCGGTCAGCGTCCACGGCAGCGGCATCCCGGCCCACAGGTCGAGGCCGAACAACAGGAAGCCGCTGCCGCCGTGCGTGATCGCCAGCACCAGGATGAGAGTGCGATAGCGCCGCACGTCGTCGGACGCCAGGAAGTAGAGCGGCGAGTAGGAGGCGTACAGCAGCGACAGCGAGCGCGTCAGGTACTCGACCAGCGGCGTTCGCGGCAGCTCGCCCAGTCCCACCGCCCGGTGAACGGCGTCCATCCAGCCGGTCGGCAGAAATGCCGCCGGCAGGGCGCAGGCCAGCACCACGCCGCAGCCGCGCAACAGCCAGATCAGCGTCCGTTCGCCGGTGGACATGCCAGGTCCGCCCAGGTCGGGACGGGTCGGTGGGACGCCCTCCCCACGCCCCGCCGGTTCAGCCCATCAGCTTCTGGAACTCCTCGAACAGATAGCTGCTATCGTGCGGCCCGGCCGACGCCTCGGGATGGTACTGCACGCTGAACACCGGCAGGTGGCGGTGACGCATCCCCTCCAGCGTGCGGTCGTTGAGGTTGATGTGGGTCGGCTCCAGCTCGGCCGGCAGGGTGTCGATCTTGACGGCGAACCCGTGGTTCTGCGAGGTGATCTCGACCTTGTTGGTCAGCTCGTTCAGCACCGGCTGGTTAGCGCCGCGGTGGCCGAACTTGAGCTTGAACGTCTCGGCGCCCAGCGCCAGACCGAGCAGCTGGTGGCCCAGGCAGATGCCGAACAGCGGCTTGTAGCCGACCAGCTCGCGGATGGTGTTGTGGGCGTAGGTGAGCGGGGCCGGGTCGCCGGGGCCGTTGGACAGAAACACGCCGTCGGGTTCGTGCGCCTTCACCTCGTCGGCGGTGGCGGTGCCGGGCAGCACCGTCACCTTGCAGCCGACCTGCACCAGGCAGCGGAGGATGTTCCGCTTCATGCCGAAGTCGAGGGCGACGACGTGGTGGGTCGGCTCGCGGGTCGGCAGGTAGGTCGTCAGCGGGTTGACGAACCCCTCGGTCCAGTGCGCCGGCTGTTCCGGCACCACCTGCTTGACCAGGTCGCGGCCGACGATGTTCGGGCAGCTCTTCGCCTTCTGCACGAGCGATGCGCTGTCGAGGTCGACGGTCGACAGCACGCCCATCATGGCGCCGCGGACGCGGAGCCGGCGGACCAGCGCGCGGGTGTCGATCCCCTGGATGCCGATGATGTTGTGGTCGCGCAGGTACGTTTCCAGGTCGCGGGTAGCACGGTAGTTACTGACCAGCGGCGAGTGTTCGCGGACGATGAATCCGTCGACGCGCGGCTTTGCCGACTCGACGTCGTCTGCGTTCACCCCGTAGTTGCCGATCAGCGGATACGTCATGCACACGATCTGGCCGGTGTAGGAGGGGTCGGTGAGCACCTCCTGATAGCCGGTCATGCTGGTGTTGAACACCACCTCGCCGAACTTCTCGCCGGTGGCGCCGAACGCCCTCCCGGTGTAGACCGTGCCGTCTTCGAGCGCCAGCTTCGCCACCTGTGCCGTCATTTCCTCTGTCCTCGTGCCAGGTATCCTGTTCATTTGTACGAAGCCGCAGGGTCCTTTGCCAACCCCCGATTGGGAAGAGGAAGAGTTGAACCACAAAGATCACAAAGAACACAAAGAGGAGAGAAGAAAGGAGAAGAAAAGAAGAGTAAAAGAGGAGAAGAAAAGCTAAATGAAGCAACAGACGAAACCGAAACCGAAGATCACAAAGAATGCCGCTTCCTCCACCCAGGGTTTGCACCCTGGGCTATTCACTACCGCCCCTTCGGGGCTCAGACGCTTCGGAGTCGGTCCCAAGCCCCGAAGGGGCGACAGTCAATAGCCCAGGGTGTCAACCCTGGGTGGAGTTCGTCGTCGCACGGCCGGTTAGCGTTCCCACCCGGCGCCGCCTTGTCGATCGGTTCGTCGCCCCGCGGGTGGCCAGTGCCTTCAGCACCGCGGGGCTGACTTGCTCGCTCACGAACCGCACCGACCCGTCGGCCATCACGAAACGGGCGCCGCCCGACCCCGTGGCGCCCGCCGAAGCCCTGCGGCGAATGGTTGATCCCCTTCGCCGGGTCGCGCCCGTTCAGCGGATGGCCCCACGCCTTGAACCCCGCGTTTACCTCGCCGATCAGCAGCGTCACCGACGTGCCATCGGTGATCTCGTCCAGCTTCATCCTCCGGTTGGCGGCCAGGACGTGACTGTTGGCGGCATAGTGGCTCAGCGCGAAGCCCTGCGCGTCGTACAGGGCCGGATGACGCAGATCAGGGTTGACGAACTCAGGCAGGACCGAGCGGAATGCCTTCGCGTTGACGGGATCGATCCACGGCCGCTGCAGGTCGATCGTCCGGATGTCGTAGATCAGGTACGGGAGCAGGTGAACCGCCCAGCCGTGCAGCATCCGCCCGTCGTCGGTAAACGTCCCTCCAGCCGGCAAAGCCCCGTTGGTGTCAGCGTAGGTGTGAGCAGCCATTCCCATAAAAACGAGGTTGTGAAACCTCACAGGATGGCGTTTCTACGAGTAGCGGCTTATCTGAACGAAAGCAGCCAGCCGGTCTGGTGGGCGATGCCGATGACGGCGACGCCGGCGGCGAACAGGACCACCACGGCGGCGACCAGTGCCAGCGACGCGCGGAGGCGCCACCGCCGGCCGCTGCCTGCTGCCCAGCGGTGGCCGAACCCGTGAACACCCGCCGTGAACAGTACCAGGGCAGTAGCCGATACCGCCAGCGTTGGCCCGTCGAGCGCGATCTGCGGCACCACGCGGTAGAGGAAGACGATCCACCCAAACAGCAGGGCGACCGGCGCCTCCACGTTCAGCCAGCAGCCCAGCGTCACCAGCCCGGCCGCCGCCGCGGCCATGCCGACAACCGTGGCGACCGTCGCCCTCACGGCGCACCGTCCTTGCCAGCCGTCGGCAGATCGCGCGACGGCACGCGGAGGATGTCGCCGTTGACGCGCAGGACGAACCGCCTGTCGGGGTCCAGCTCGGGTTCGCTGACGAGCGGCAGCGGTGAATGCCCGGCGGACAGGCCGGGGACGTACTGGTAGCGCAGCCCGCCGCTGTCGGGGATCTCCCACAGCTCACGCGGGATGGCGGGGACTTCGCCGGTGGTCGGGAACCGGCCCTGATGAGTGGCGGCGAACTGCCACAGGGCGGTGCGCAGCCGTTCGAGGTGCTGGCGGCGCACGCTTTCCGGATCCGGCTCGGCGGCAGGGGGTTCGTCGAGCCGGTAGGTGTAGCCCTGCTTCTTCCACGCGCCCGGCGTCATCAGCTCGCGTGCCCCGGAGATCATCGCCAGCACGATGACGAACAGCAACCCCCAGAGCAGCACGCCGGCCAGCGCCGCCTTCAACGACAGCCGCGGCAGGGCCGGGAAATCGCGCTGCACGACGTTCCACAACCAGCGGACGACGACCGTGCAGGCCAGCAGAATGAACAGGAAGAACGAGATCGCCTGGAGTCGGAAGAGGGCCGATTCGCTCAGCCGCGTTACCAGGTGCGGATCGTCCGGCAGAGGGGCCGCCATTCCCGCCCACGCGCCACGCGGCAGTGCCAGCAGCCAGGCGCACCCCAGCCAGAACCATCGGTCGCGCGGACGCATGACCGGCCCTCGGGAAGCAGCAGCGGACAATCGCCGCCAGGAGCGGTAGATTGCTTCAGTAAACCGCTGGCCGCGCTCCCTGTCAACGCCCGCGCCCGGCCGGTGCTTTTCGTTCTTCGTTCTGCATTCTGCATTCTGACTTCTGCATTCTGCCTTTCGAGGATTTCGCCATGCGGCCTGCGAAACGTACGGGGGGCGACCCGACCGCGAAGGGCGAGGCGGCGTTCACCACGCGGCCGGTGTACATGGGGCGACGCGGGGTGCTCGCCGCCGGGCACTACCTCGCCGCTCGCGCCGGCCAGCGGATGTTCGACCGCGGCGGCAACGCCATCGACGCCGCCGTCGCCTCCGGGTTCGCCCTCAATCTGATCAAGCCGCACCTCAACGGCATCGGCGGCGAGGTGCCGATTCTCGTCTATTCCGCCGCCGACAAGACGGTGTACTCACTGTCCGGCCAGGGGTGGATTGGGCGTGCGGCGACGGTCGAGTATTTTCGCAAGCTCGACGTCCGCATCCTTCCCGGCGACGGGTTCCTGCCCGCCTGCGTGCCCGCCGCGTTCGGCACCTGGGCGCTGGCGCTGCAGCGGTTCGGCACCCTGACGCTCAAGGACGTCCTCGAACCGGCGCTCGACTACGCCGAGAACGGCTTCCCGGTCTACACCCACCTGCACGACGCCATCGCATCCCTCGCCGGCCGCTTTCGTCGCGAGTGGCCCGGCTCGGCGGCGGTCTACCTGCCTGAAGGCCGTGTGCCGGCGGTCGGCGAACTACTCCGGAACCCCGACTGGGCGGCCACGCTCAAGAAGGCGGTCGACGTCGAGATCAAGGCGCGCAAGCACGGCCGGGCCGAGGCGATCGGGGCGGCGGTCGATTACTGGTACAAAGGCGAGGTGGCGGACAAGATCGTCTCGTTCATGACAAAGACTGCCGTCCGCGATGCGTCGGGGCGGGCGCAAACCGGGCTGCTCACGCGCGACGACTTCGCGGCGTGGAAGGCAACGCTGGAGCCGCCGGCGGCGATCGACTTCCGCGGACTGACCGTCCACAAGTGCGGGCCGTGGACGCAGGGGCCGGTGTTCCTGCAACAGCTGCGGCTGCTCGACGGGTTCGACCTGGCGAAGCTCGGCCACAACACGCCCGACTACGTTCACACCGTCGTCGAGGCGGCCAAGCTGGCGTTCGCCGATCGCGAGAAGTTCTACGGCGACCCGGCGCACGTCAAGGTGCCGCTCGATGGGCTGCTATCGAAGCGGTACGCCGACCGGCGCCGCAAGCTGATCGACCCGGCGAAGGCGTCGCTGGAGCTGCGGCCGGGCGACGGCCCCGACCAGCCGGCCGAGGGGCTGGGCGACCTGCTGCCGGCGCCGCCGGCGCTGGACGTCTACGACCACGACACCACCCACACCTGCGCCGTCGACGGCCGCGGCAACATGATGGCGGCCACCTGCTCGGGCGGGTGGATTCCGTCGTCGCCGGTGATCCCCGGCCTGGGGTTCCCGATGGGCACCCGTGGGCAGATGTTCGACCTCGATCCGCACCGGCCCGGCGTGGTGGCGCCGCGGAAGCGGCCGCGGACCACGCTCACCCCGTCGCTGGTGACGAAGGACGGCGCACCGCACCTGGTGTTCGGCACCCCCGGCGGCGATCAGCAGGATCAGTGGACGCTGCAGTTCTTCCTCAACGTGGTGGTGTTCGGCATGGACCTGCAAGCGGCGATCGATGCGCCGACGTTCCACACCACGCACTTCCCCAGCTCGTTCTACCCGCGGCGGGCGTACCCCGGCGAGGTGGTGGTCGAGAGCCGCATCGACGAGGCGACCCAGAAGGCGCTGGCGGCGCGCGGGCACCGCGTGCAGGTCACCCGGCCGTGGGCGAACGGGCAGGTGATGGCGGCCGGGTTCGGGCCGCAGCCGGGCACGCTCAGCGCCGCCGTGTCGCCGCGCGGCCAGGTCGGCTACGTCACCGGCGACTGACTGTGCCGACTGGAGCGGTTGCGCGGCAAAGGAGGAGTGCTCCGAGTACGCCGGCGGGGGAAGCTGGAAAAGCGAGGAGGGCGCGGCCGGTTGGCTTCGCCGGGTCAGGCGGCCCCGGTACACTTGACGGGCATCGAAACGTCGTTTCCCGCATCGAGCGAGAGAATCGCGACCATGCCCGCTGTGCCGTCCCGCTCCCGCGTTCTGCTGACCGCCGCCGATTCGGCCCGTCCGACGCTCGCCGCCCTCGTCCCGACGGACGACTGGGAGACGGCCGAGGCGGCGACGATCGAGGAGGCGCGGTTCCGGCTGGAGGCGCAGGCGCAGGATGTGGTGGTGGTCGACGGCGGGCTGGCCGGGACGACGTGGGCCGACGCGGTGCGGTGGCTGGCCGGGCTGACGGCGGCCCCGCTGGTGGTGGTGTCGCCGCCGGCCGAGGGGGTGGTGCTGCCGGCGCTGCGGGTCGGCGCGCTGTGGCTGCCGACCGACCTGGCCCGCCGCCAGCCGGCGCTGTTCGCCGGCGTGCTGCACCAGGCCGCCTGGGTCGGCCGCGAACGGCTGCAGGCCGGGTTGACCGACGAGCGGCTGACCGAGTGCCGCCGGCACGTCGACCGGCTGCTCGACCTGCTGTGGGAGGCTGCTCCCGGCATCACGCCGTCGCACTGGTACAGCCAGCGGCACATGCTGGAGCGGCTGGAGGAGGAGGTCGAGCGGTCGAAGCGCAACGGGTCGCCGCTGTCGCTGGTGCTGGGCAAGGTGCAGCCGGCTACCCCGGCGGCGACCAACGCCGAGCGGACGTCGCGCGTGGCAGCGTGGACGGTGACACAGCTGACCCGGCACAAGCGGCGGGCCGATGTGGTCGGCCGCTACGGGCTGGACGGGTTCCTGCTCCTGTTGCCGCAGGCGGAGGCGGCCCAGGCGGTCGGCGCCGCGCGCCGGCTCCGCCGCGTGCTGTCCGATCCGCCGCACGATCTGCCGGCGGTCCACGCCTGCTTCGGCCTGGCCAGCGTGCCGGTCGACGCCGCCAGCGTGCCCGGCCTGCTCCGCCGCGCCGAGGACCGGCTCGAACAGGCGGCCGACACCGCCGACGGGGTGGTCTGCCCGTGACCGTAAGCGGCCTCGCCTGACACGGCGTGTCCTGTTATCCTTCGTCGTGACCAGGCACGCTGATTCCAGGAGGGAGCGAGACGTGGAATTGACCCGCCAACCTGTCGTCCGGGCCGCTCGACGGAGCCGTCTCGGCCTGTTCGTCCTGTTGCTCGCGCTCGCCGGCTGCGCGCGGACCGCCGCCACCGGCGACGACCCGACGCCGGCCGACGCCGGCGAGAAACCCGCCGCCACGCCGGTGAAGGCCGAGAACAAGGGCAAGGAGGAGAAGCCGGCCGCCGACAAGCCGGCCGGCCGCTACCAGATCGAGCAGGTCGAGGAGGACCGCGAGCTGGTGCAGCTGATCGGCAAGCTCGGCCTGTTCGGCGAGGCGGTCCACGAGGCGTGGGTGTTCCGCTACCAGGGCGGATTCCTGGAGGCGCGGCTGGAAACCGACTACGAGGGCAAGCCCACGGTCGGCGAGCTGGTCCCGGAGGACTGGAAGGGGCTGCTGGCGCGCGACGAGAGCCTCAAGAGCGGCAACACCAACGCCTTTCGCAAGCGCGGCTACATCATCCTCGCCGCCATGAAGCGGCTGACGCTGGTGCAGGCGCTGGCGCCGTACCAGGCGCACCTGGGCGGGCTGATGGCCGCCGCCCCGGTCAGCCCGCTGCACGCGCTGGTGCCGTTGCACCTGGAGGTGAAGCAGCAGCGGGCGTACCGGCTGTTTCTGTCGGCCAGCCCGCCGCCCAAGGTGCCGGGCACCGGGTTCAACTCGTGGGAGGAGCAGCTGCTGATGCTGCAGGGGCCGTTCATCAGCCAGGCGCCGAACGAGGAGGACTTCCACGTCGGCGGCGGCAAGGATTTGACGCCCGGCAAGGAGCTGACGCTGCTCGACCGGCAGCGGGGCTACAGCCGCATCCGGCTGAAGGTGCGCTTCCTGGGCGATGGCGAGGTGAGCAAGTACGTCGGGCAGTAAAGCATCCGGGGCGGGTGACATGCGTCCCCCGCCCCACCCTATGCGGCTTGTGGATAATCGCTAGCTTTCCGCATCGCCTCTCACTCGGCGATGGTCTTGCCGGGGACGGCCTCGAGGGGGTCGTTCTTGCTGACCTTCGCCGTCCGCTTCCTGGTGCCGGGCAGGATCTCGAAGCGCGGGTCGAAATCGACCATCGTCGCGGCGAGCCTGGCCAGGATGGTGACGTCGCCCTGCACCCGGGCCGTGCCATCCTTGATCTGGGCTTCGAGCGACTTGACGCCCATCATCGTCTTTTCCAGATCGGCGCGGTTGATGGTCAGGGTCAGGTCGGGCTTCTCGGCGAGGAAGCCGGGCAAGTTCGTCAGCGTGGCGTTCTCCAACTCGATGACGAACTTCTCGCCGTTGTCGGGGGTGATCAGGTTGATGGTGAAGCGCAGACCCTCGGCCTTGCGGCTGTCCATGCGGATGCCGAGGAAGTTGAGGAACAGCTCGGTGGACATGGCGCGGATGACGTCCGGACCGCTCGACTTGGGCGAGGCGCCCTCGGGAATGCCGGTGCGCAGCTCGTAGGCGCCGGCGAGGAAGCTGTTGCGCAGGCCGGGGTTCTCCTGCTGATAGCCGATCTGCTCGAAGACGTCGGCGAGCAGGTCCCTGGCCTCCTGGTTGTCCGGCTCGGCGTGGACCAGCTTGTTGAGGATCTCCTGGGCGAGCAGGTACTTGCCCTCGTCGTGCAGCTCGCGAGCCTTCGTCAGAATCTTCTTGGCTCCTCCCATCATCTCGACGTAGAGCGGGGCGGACTCGCCGGGCGAGAGCGGGATGAGGGTGGCGGGATTGCAGTCCCAGAAGCCCAGGTAGCGCGTGACCACGCCACGGGCGTTGTGCTGCACCGAGCCGTGATAGCCGCGGCAGTCCCACTTCTGCTGCAAGCTCGCGGGCAGTTCGTAGACATTGTGGATCTGGTTAACCGTGACGCCCTGATTGGCCAGGTGCAGCACCTGGTTGTTGAAGTGGGCGTACAGGTCGCGCTGGCCGCGGAGGATCTCCTGCACGCGCTCGTTGCCCCAGCGCGGCCAGTGGTGAGCGGCGAACAGCACCTCGGCCTTCATGCCGAACAGGTACAGCGCCTGGTTGATGTACCTGGACCAGTTCAGGGCGTCGCGGACCAGCGCGCCGCGCAGGGTGTAGATGTTGTGCAGCGTGGCGCTGACGTTCTCGGCCATCCACAGGGCCTTCATCTCGGGGAGGTAGGTGTTCATCTCCGAGGGCGCCTCGGTGTTGGGCGTGTTCTGGAAGACCATCTTCACGCCATCGACCTCGATCTCCTCAATGTCCTTCTGGACGATCCGCGTCGGCGCGATCAGCCCCGAGGTGCCGCGCGAGATGCCGTGGCCCAGCCCCTGGGAGACGAAGCCGTAAGGGTTGACCGGCAGCAGCACGCCGTACTGGTAGAACAGCCGGCGGTTCATGGCGTTGCCGGCGTAGACGTTCTCGGAGATGGTGTGCTCCATGAAGTCGCGCGGCGCGAGGATCTGCACTTTGCCGGCGCGGACGTCGGCCTCGTCGACGACGCCGCGCACCCCGCCCCAGTGATCGCCGTGGGAGTGTGAGTAGACGACGGCCTTGACCGGCAGGCCCTTGCCGACGTGCTTCTGGAACAGCTCCCAGGCGGCGCGCATCACGTCGGCAGTGACCAGCGTGTCGAAGACGATCCAGCCCGTCTTGCCGCGGACGAAGGTCGTCTGCGCCAGGTCGAAGCCGCGCACCTGGTAGATGCCAGGGATGACCTCGTACAGCCCGTAGTTGTTGTTGAGCTGGCCGATGCGGTGCAGCGACGGGTGAATGCTGTCAAACTCCTCCTTCTGGTCGAGGAACTGGAACTGCTTCATGTCCCAGGCGACGTTGCCGGCGGCGCCCTTGATCTGCAGCTCCGGCATCGGCGCGATCAGGCCCTTTTTCTGCTCCTCGAAGTCGCGTTTGTCGGCGAAGGGAAGCTGGGTGCGAGCCTTCTTCAGCACCTCGATCGTGAACTTCGACGGCGCCTTGCCCTTGGGGTGGAAGTGGCCCTTGACCGGGGCCGGCGCCTCGGCGCGGGCCGCCGCCTCACCGAGCAGGTTTTCCGCGACCGCGAAGGCGGACAGCGCTTGCACAAACTCACGCCTGGTAGTCATGGCCGGTTCCTTGAGTGGATTATTCGCCGATAGCTGGCAGTAAGGGCATGCTAGCAGAACCGGCAATCCGTAGAACCGGATTCGCGGGCGGCAGGCAAGAAGGAAAACGCCGGGGCGGGAGACTTGCGGCCCCCGCCCCGGCGACACCACGACCGTTTCCGCGGCTCACTTCTGCGGCAGCTCCGGCAGCTCGTTCGGGTCGACCTCCGGGATGTCCTGGATCTCGGTCGGCGCGTCGGTCTCGCCGATGTCCGCCGACTGCACCACCGGCGGGGCGATCGTGAGGCACGTCACCGGCAGGTAGCAGCCCCGCGGAGCGCACCAGTAGTACCAGGCCGAAGTACACGGGTCGAACCAGCACCAGCAGCCGTGCGAAGTGCAGAAGCAGCGGCGCGTCCAGTGCTGGTGGTTCAGCCCGCGGTAGTAGAACCCGTGGCGGAACTTCACCCCGTACAGGTTGGCATAGCGGCCGACGGAGACGTTGCCGACGGTGCCGTTGTGCAACGGCAGCTTCACCGTGGTCGGGATCTTCGCCAGCGTGGTCGTGCCGATCCCGTGGCCCGCGTGAGGACGGCCGATCGGGGTGTTGAGCGACGGCTTATGGTTGAACGTTGACCCGGTGACGGTCAACGGCTTGATGGTGTTCAACCCGGACGGCGCGTGGTGGAACGTCGTCGTCCCGAGCGGCTTGTGGACCGTGGTCGACAGGGTGTTCCCGTTGAACGGGATGGTCGTCGGCCGGAAGCTGTTCGTCGGCGTGGTGGGGAACGTCGTCGGCCGGAAGCTCGACGGCGACGGGCCGCTCGGCCGGAAGCTGCCGAACGAGCCGCCGTGACGGCCCTGGGCGTCGGCCAGCGACACGGCGGCGAGCAGGGCGACCGGGGTCAGGGCGGTGACGAGGTGGCGATTCATGGCTGTCTCTCTCTGGGGGCGGTTGATTGTTCCGTCTGTACCTCTTGCGTCCGATCCGCCCGGTTGTGACGGCCATGTCCGTCTTTTTCCGAACCCCTCCCGACAGGTCGCCAGGCGCGCGAAAACGCCCACACCGGGGGAAGGTGTGGGCGTCGGGGGTTACTTCGGCATCATCGACTGCTGTTGCTGCTGGATCGACGGCTTGGCGGGCGGCATCCGCATCGGCCGTCCCTGACGGATCTGATCCTGCGGCGTCATTCGATTGCCTTGCCGCATCGATTGCGGCGGGGCCATGCGCCGGGCCTTGCGCATCTTGTACGGCGGCATCATCGAGGGCGGATCGGTCATCGTCCGCGGCGGCGCCATCTCGGCGGGAGCGACCATCATGCGCGGCGTCATGCCGCTGTCGCCGGGCGGGGCGGCCAGCACCAGCGGGCTGCAGACGACCAGCAGGCAGAACGCGAGCGCGAGATAGAGCAGGACACGAGTCATTGAAATCTCCAGTTCAAAGGTCTTCATTGTTTCTATTTTGGGTTAGCGGCCGCCGGACGGTATCCGTCGGTCGGCCGGTTTTGCTACGGACTGCTGACACCTGGCTACTCGTCTCTTGTTACCCGCGCACGAGAAGTTGTGACCCGTTTCTCGCGTTGGCGGACAATGGACGGTAAAATGCCTCCGATGGCACCTCTCTCTCATGTCTGCGGGAGTGACGGCGATGGACGGCAGCGACCCGAACGCCCGGCTCAATCAAATCGCGACCCTCTGGACGGTGGTACGGCTGGCGAACAACGATGCCGGCGAGGCCGGCCGGCAGGCGCGGGCGGCGCTGCTGGAGCGCTACGACGGCGCCATTCGCCGCTACCTGGTCGGCGTCCTGCGCGATCCGGCGGCGGCGCAGGATCTGGCGCAGGAGTTCGCGTATCGTTTTCTGCACGGCGACTTGAAAGGGGCGGACCGCGAGCGCGGGCGGTTTCGCGACTTCGTCAAGGGTGTGTTGTTCCACCTGGTCGCCGACTACCACAACCGGCGGAAGCGGCAGCCCGGCCAGCTGCCGGAGAAGGTGCCGGAGCCAGCCGACGAGTGCTCGCTGGCCGCCGAGCGCGACGAGGCGTTCCGCGTCAGCTGGCGGGACGAGCTACTGGCGCGCACCTGGAAGGCGCTGCAGACGCAGGAGGAGCACACCGGCCAGCTGTACTACACTGTCCTCCGCTTCCGCGCCGACCACCCCGACCTGAACAGCACGACGATGGCCGAGCGGCTGTCCGAGCAGCTGGGCAAGCCGCTCAACGCGCCGGCGGTGCGCAAGACGCTGGAGCGGGCGCGCGACCGATTCGCCGAGCTGCTGCTTGACGAGATCGGCCAGGCGATCGAAAATCCCAGCCGGGAGGCGCTGGAGGACGAGCTGTCCGAGCTGGGGCTGCTGGAGCACTGCCGGTCGGCGCTGGCGGCCCGCGGCGGCTAGCGGAGGGGGAGGGAATGTCGGACCCGCGGGCGGACGACTCGGTCGTCGACCAGCCGACGTTGCTCACCGGCACCCTGGCGACGGTGGACGCTCCGCCGTTCGTGGCGCCCCCGACGCTCGCCACCCCGCGCGACGGCCACTACGACCTGCCGGTCGAGGGGCAGCGGCTCGGCGACTTCCAATTGCTGCGGCTGCTCGGTTCGGGCGCGTTCGGCCGGGTGTTTCTGGCCCGTCAGGTGTCGCTCGGCCGCGCCGTCGCCCTGAAGGTGTCGCGCCGCCAGGGCGAGGAGGCGCGGACGCTCGCCGGGCTGGAGCACGACCACATCGTCCGCGTGTTCTCCGAGACGGTCGACGCCGATCGCGATCTGCTGCTGCTGTGCATGCAGTACGTCCCCGGCGTCACCCTGGAGGCGCTGATCGCGGCACTCCCCCCCGGCGACCCGCCAGGGTGCTGCGGGCGAGCCATCCTCGACCTGATCGACGCCCAGGTGAGCACGCCGACGGCGCTCGACCTGGCGGCGCTGCGCGACCGCGAGGCGCTGGCGGGCATGGACCGGGTCGAGGCCGGCTGCTGGATGGGGGCGCGGCTGGCGGAGGCGCTGGCGCACGCCCACGCCCAGGGGGTGCTGCACCGCGACATCAAGCCGGCCAACATCCTGGTCAACCGCTACGGCCGGCCGATGCTGGTCGACTTCAACATCGCCCGCTCCGACGCCGGCGGCGGTAACCCGTTCGGCGGCACCCTGGCGTACATGGCGCCGGAGCACCTGGACGCCTTCAATCCGTCGGCCGATACCTCGCCCGAGGCGGTCGACGCCCGGAGCGACCTGTACTCACTCGGTATCGTCCTCTACGAGTTCCTCACCGGCCGGCTGCCGTTCCCGCTCGACGGCAGCGAGCGCGTGAACGCGGAGACGCTGGCCCGGCTGGCTGCCGTCCGCCGCGCCGGCCCGCCGCCGCTGCCGGCCGACCTGGACGCTCCGCCGGCGGTCGCGCGCGTGCTCGCCGGCTGTCTCGCCCCCGATCCGGCCGACCGCTACCAGACCGCCGCCGAGCTGGCCGCCGAGCTGGACAGCTGCCTGGAGCTGCGCCGCGTTCAGCGCGACCTGCCGTGCCGCCACTGGCTGACCGCCGTGCTGCTGCGGCAGCCGTTCCTGGTCGGCTGCCTGCTGATGGTGCTGCCGCACATCCCGGCGACCATCGTCAACATCCTGTACAACCTGTTGCGCATCGTCCACCCGATGAGGGTCGTGACCGGCGAGGGCGAGTTCGACGTCGCGTTCTGGCGGATCGTGACGGTGTACAACCTGTTCGCCTGGCCGATCTGCCTGGTCGGGCTGATACTGGTGTTGCGGCCGATCTACCGCGGCTGGCGGCTGGTAACGCGGCGGGACTCCGGGGAGGTGGCGGGAGCGGCGGCGGCGCGGACGGTGGAGGCGGCGCACCGCTGGGCGCTGCGGTTCCCGGTGGCCGGTGCGGCGCTGGCGGCGCTCGGCTGGTTCCCCGGCGGAGTGCTGTTCCCGCTGCTGCTGCACGGCGGCGGTGCGCCGTTGACGTGGAACCTGTTCGGCCACTTCCTGTTCTCGTTCACCATCTCCGGACTGATCGCACTGACCTACACGATCCTGGCCGCCGAGTACGTGGTGCTGCGGGTGTTCTACCCGATGCTGTGGCTGGATGCCCGGACGCTGCGGGCGACGGCGCGGCGCGAGCTGGCAGCGGAGGACGGGCGCCTGGCGGTCCTGACCTTCCTGGCGGTGCTGATCCCGCTGGCCGGGGCGACCCTGATGATCGGGGTAGCGCCGGAGGCGATGCCGGGGCCGGACTACCGCACGTTCCGCTGGCTGGTGACGGCGCTGCTGGGCCTGGGGACGCTCGGGCTGGGGTTGACGCTGTGGACCACCGGCCAGCTGCGGCAGACGATGGCGGTGCTGGTCGGCGCCGGCCGCACCGGCGCGACCCGGTGTATCGAGTAATGTCTTTTTGCAGGGCGTCTCGCACGCGCCCCCGGTGTGTTCACCGGGGGCTAAGCAGACCGCGCGGCGCACGGAATTCCGGCGGCGCGGGTTTGACGCTGGCCCGGCGGGTTGATAGCACTTCTTCCAATCCAAACGGGCCTTCTGGTCGAGTCCATCCCAGACGAGGAATCATCGCAGTATGAGTACGCCACAGTCGGCCACGCTCTCTCCCGGCGGCGCGCCCGTCGACCGGGTGGGGAGCAACGAGAAGATCCTGTTCCTGGCCAGCTTCCTGACGCTGATCGCCGCCGGCATGGGCTTCGCCATCCGCGGCGACATCATTTCCGACTGGGGCAAGCAGTTCGGCTTTACCCAGGGCGAGCTGGGTATCATCACCGGCCAGGGCCTGGCCGGGTTCGGCCTGACGATCATCTTCTTCAGCTTCTTCTCGGACATCCTCGGCTACGGCAAGCTGATGGTGGTCGCCTTCCTGCTGCACTCGCTGTCGGTCGGCCTGACGCTGCTCGCCCCGTATGCCTTCAACCAGCCGTCGCACATGGTCGACCTCGGCGTGTTCTCCTTCGACATCGGCGGCAAGATGGGGGCGTTCAACTGCCTGTGGGCCGGGGCGTGGGCGTTCTCGCTGGCGAACGGCACCTGCGAGGCCGTCATCAACCCGCTGACCGCCACCCTGTTCCCGAAGAACAAGACGCACTGGCTGAACATCCTCCACGCCGGCTGGCCGGGCGGGCTGGTACTCGGCGCCCTGGTCGGGCTGGTGTTGAACTACCTGCCGAAGCTCGGCCTGCCGCCGGTCGGCTGGATGATCCGCTGGGGCATCGTCATCGCCCCGGTGCTGCTCTACGGCCTGCTCATGCTCGGCCGTCCGTTCCCGCGCTCGGAGGCGGAGGCGTCGGGGGTCCCGTTCTGGCGGATGGCGGTCACCCTGCTCTCGCCGATCCTGCTGTTTTTGTTCCTGCTGCACGCCATGGTCGGCTACGTCGAGCTGGGCACCGACACCTGGATTCAGAACATCACCAACACCGTGCTGGCGAACAAGGACTGGGCGCTGATCGCGTTCATCTGGACCAACGTCCTGATGTTCACCCTGCGGTTCTTCGCCGGCCCGATCGTCCACAAGATTTCGCCGGTCGGCCTGCTCTTCGGCAGTGCGGTCATCGGCACCACCGGCCTGTGGATGCTCGGTCAACCGTTCACCAGCACCATCGCGATGTGGATGCTGGCGGTGACGGTCTACGGCATTGGCAAGACGTTCTACTGGCCGACCATGCTGGGGGTGATCTCGGAGCGCTATCCGCAGGGTGGCGCGCTGGTGCTGGGTATCTCGGGCGGTATCGGCATGATCTCCGCCGGTCTGCTCGGCGGCCCCGGCATTGGCTACAAGCAGGACTATTTCGCGGCGCAATCCCTCCAGAAGGCCGATCCGGGCGCCTACGATCGCTATAAAGGCGATCCGAAAAGTCCTCTTACATTCGTTCCCGAGCAGTATCTGCCGAAGGTCGCCGGCCTGGATAACGCCAAGGTGGGGGTCCTCGACGACAACGGCGCCGGCCTGAAGGAGCAACTGGCCCTCACGCCCGAGGACAAGAACCTCCGCCAGCTGGATGCCTGGTGGCAGCAGGCCAAGGAGACGGCGAAATCCGACAAGGGGCCGGTGGATCAGGCAACGCTGTACGGCGGCAAGCGGGCGCTGGAGGTGACCGCAGTGGTGCCAGCCGCGATGGCGATCGGTTACCTGCTGCTCCTGCTGTACTTCCTGGCGAAGGGCGGCTACAAGGCCGAGGTGCTGGTCGGCCACGCGGCGAACGACGAGAAGTTCACCGGCGGCACGCAAGGCCCCGGCGAGGGCTAAGCGCCGCGCCGCTGCTTGGCGAGCGGGGTTCCGTTAGGGCCGGGAGTAAAACGCGCCTGGTGCCATGCCCACGCTTGCGTGGGCATGCGGTGTTTCTCTGACTGGCCCCGTCGCGGGACGTGTCGCCGCATCACATGCCCACGCAAAGCCGTGGGCATGGCACCAGCGGGCGCCGCTTCCTGGTCGCGAATCGTCCCGCCCGGTCGTGCATCAGCGCGACCGGGCGTCTTCTGTTTTCCTACTGACTACTGTCTACTGACTACGGACACCTACCGATACGATGAAGGGGGTCCGCCCGGAGGCTGTCCGATGACCCCGCACATGGCGCGTCCCGCGCGTCTGCACACCCCCTTCGTCGTCTTCCTCGGCTCGATCGCGGCGCTGGTCGCCCTGGTCGGGCTGCTCGCGTTCGATCCGGCGCAGCTGTTCGCCCCCCGCGGCGCGGCGGCCCGGCCGCTCATCGTGCTGTGTGCCGCCAGCCTCAAGGCGCCGGTCGAGGCGATCGCGCGCGAGTACGGCGACCGTTACGGCGTCGAGGTACAGCTGCAGTTCGGCGCGTCCAACACGCTGCTGGCGACCCTGGAGGTCAGTGACCGACCGGACCTGTATCTTCCCGCCGATGACAGCTACATCACGACGGCGCGAGACAAGAACCTGGTCGCCGAGGTGGTGCCGCTGGCCCGGCAACGGCCGGTGCTGGCGGTGCCGCGCGGCAACCCGAAGGCGGTCCGCGGCCTTGATGACGTGGTCCGCCGCAACCTCCGTATCGCCCAGGCCAACCCCGAGGCGGCGGCCGTCGGCCGGCTGGTGCGGCAGGTGCTCCAGCGAAACGGCCGGTGGGACGCCTTCAGCCAACGGATCGTCGTCACCAAACCGACCGTCACCGACGTGGCCGCCGACGTGCAGGTCGGTGCTGTCGACGCCGGCGTGGTCTGGGACACCACCGTCGCCAGCGTGGCCGGCCTGGAGGTGGTGCCGGTGCCGCTGTTCGCCGACGTCCACGCCGAGGTGGTCGCGAGCGTCGCCCGCGCCTGCGCGCAGCCGGCGGCGGCGCTGCACTTCGCCCGTTACCTGGCGGCGCGCGACCGCGGGCTGCCGGTGTTCGCGAAGTACGGCTTCGTCCCGGTCGATGGCGACGCCTGGGCCGAAACGCCCGAGCTACGGCTGCTCGCCGGCGCCATGCTGCGGCCGGCGATCGAGGAGACGATCACCGCCTTCGAGGAGCGCGAAGGCGTGCGCGTGACGCGCGTGTACAACGGCTGCGGCATCCTCGTTGCCCAGATGCGGACCGGCGACGGCGTGCCCGACGCCTTCTTCGCCTGCGACCGTGCGTTCATGACCCAGGTCCACGACCTGTTCGGCCCGCCGACGACGGTGTCCGGCAACCAGCTGGTGATCCTCGTCCACAAGGGCAACCCGCACGGCATCCGGCGACTCAAGGACCTGGCGAAACCCGGCCTCCGCGTCGGCGTCGGCCACGAGAAGCAGTGCGCGATGGGCGTCCTCACCCAGCAGACGCTTCGGGAAGACCGCTCTCTGCCGGGAGTCATGAAAAACGTGAAGGTCCAGTCGCCCACCGGCGACCTGCTGGTCAACCAGATGCGGACCGGCTCGCTCGACGCCGCCATCGCCTACATCAGCAACGCCGCCGGCGCCGCCGACGAGCTGGAGGCGGTGCCAGTCGACATCCCGTGCGCCTTCGCTGAGCAGCCGTTCGCCGTCGGCAAGAAGTCGACGCACCCGCAGCTGGCTGGCCGGCTGCTCGACGCCCTGCGTGGCCGCGAGTCCTACGAGCGGTTCCGCGCCTACGGGTTCAGCTGGAAGGCGCCGCTGCCGCCGGGGGTGAAAGCGCCATGAGCCAGTCGCCCGACCACGCGCCGCCCTTGCGCGAGGACACCTTCGCCGCCCCGCCCGCCGGCCCCGACTGGCCGTTCCACCTCGGCCTGGCGGTGCTCGGCGGGGTGTACGTCGTGCTGATCGTGGCGATGATCGCCGCCGATGCCTTCTACACCACCCCCGGCCACCTGTTCGACGCGCTGCAGAGTAAAGAGATCCGCTACGCTATCTACCTCAGCCTGATCTCCTGTTCGGTCACCACCATTCTGTCGCTGTGGGTGGCGGTGCCGCTCGGCTACCTGCTGTCGCGCCATCAATTCCCCTTCCGCGGTCTGATTAATGCGTTACTCGATATCCCGATCGTGCTACCGCCACTGGTGGTCGGGCTGAGTCTGCTCATCCTGTTCCAGACACCGGCGGGCAAGGCGGTCGAGCGGTTGACCCGCGAGCGAACGGGAGTGATCCTGGCGACGGGGATATTGCCCCTTCTGGGAGTGCTGACGGTCGAGGTGGTGCGGCGGGTGTTCGTGCCGGGACGGTGGGCGGCGGTGCCGGCGCTGCTGGCGGCGGGGGCGGTCAACGCGGCGTGGGTGCTGCTCACGCCGTCGGGGCGGGCCTACGCCGGGTGGCTGCAGGAACGGTTCGCCACCGACATCACCTATGCGGTGCCGAGTGTGATCCTGGCCCAGTTCGCGGTGGCGGCGGCGTTCGCGGTGCAGACGATGCGCGTGACCTTCGACGGCATCAGTCCGCGCTGCGAGCAGGTGGCGCTGACGCTCGGCTGCACGCGGAGCCAGGCGTTCTGGTGGGTGCTGCTGCCGGAGGCGCGGCGCGGACTGGTGACCGCGGCCACCCTGGCATGGGCGCGGGCGCTGGGCGAGTTCGGCCCGGTGCTGGTGTTCTCCGGGGCA
The DNA here is from genome assembly GCA_046350215.1 of Gemmataceae bacterium. Classification (GTDB taxonomy): domain Bacteria; phylum Planctomycetota; class Planctomycetia; order Gemmatales; family Gemmataceae; genus JAXMAU01. The sequence continues at coordinate 19,439 of JAXMAU010000036.1, forward strand.
ACCCGGCTGCGGACCGAGGTACTGCCGACGACGGTGTTCCTCGAACTCTCGGTCGGCAACCTGCACGGGGCGGTGGCGGTGTCGCTGCTGATGGTGGCGGCGGCGATGGCGGTGCTGGTGATCGTCCGCGTGTTCGGAACGGGGCGGCAGGCATGATCGTGGTCGACCACCTGGCGGTGCAGGCCGGCGGGTTCCGCCTCGACGACGTGACTCTCCGCGTCGACACCGGACAGTACGCGGTGCTGATGGGCAAGACCGGGTGCGGCAAGACGACGCTGCTGGAGGCGGTGTGCGGACTGAAGCCGGCGCGGCAAGGCCGTATTCTCTTACTCGATCGCGACGTCACGGGACTGCCGCCAGGGCAGCGCGGCGTCGGCTACGTGCCACAGGATCGGGCGCTGTTCTCGACATTAACGGTCCGCGATCATCTCGGTTTCGCACTGGAAGTGCGTCGCTGGCGCGCGGCGGCGATCGCCGAGCGCGTGGCCGAGCTGGCCGGACTGCTCGGGATCGGCCACCTGCTCGACCGCCGGCCGCATGGGCTGTCCGGCGGAGAAGCGCAGCGGGTGGCGCTGGGCCGCGCCCTGGCGTTTCATCCGCGTATTCTCTTACTCGATGAGCCGCTCAGCGCCGTCGACGAGGACACCCGCGGTGAGATCATCGAGCTGCTGCGGCAGGTGCAGCGGCACACCGGCGTGACGACGCTCCACGTCACGCACAGTCGGTCCGAAGCACGCCGGCTGGCCGACCGGCTGTTCGTGATGGACCGGGGAGTGATCCGCGAGGAGGGGCCGACATGAACGTCGCCGTTCGCTACCTGGCGCAGCTGCGGCAGGCGGCCGGCCGGTCAACCGAGACGGTGGCGGTCGACGCCGGCTGTACCGTGGCCGGACTGGTGGCGGCGCTGGCCGGGCGCACGCCGGCGCTGCGGCCGGTGCTGCTCGACTCGGCCGGCGCGCCGCGCCGCGGGCTGCTGGTGTTCGTCGGCGACCGGCAGGCGTCCGGCGACGAGCGCCTGACCGACGGCGTCGAGGTGACGCTGATGACGCCGATCGCCGGGGGAGGACAGTGACATGGGGGAGTCACCGCTGAGCGACGCGGAGCGGGAGCGCTACGGCTGGCAGCTGCCGGTGAGCGGATTCGGCGAGGCCGGACAGCGGCGGCTGAAGGCGGCGACGGTACTGGTGGCGCGAGTCGGCGGAGTGGGCGGGTCGGCGGCGGTGCAGCTGGCGGCCGCCGGCGTCGGCCGGCTGATCCTGGCGCACGCTGGCGCGCTGCGCACCGACGACCTGAACCGGCAGGTGCTGATGAGCACCGCCGCCGTCGGCACGTCGCGGGTGGAGCAGGCGGCCCGCCGGCTCCGCGAGCTGAACCCACACGTCGCCGTCGAGACGGTGGCCGAGAACCCCGACGAGGGCAACGCCGATCGGCTGGTGGCGCGGGCCGACCTGGTGCTCTGCTGCGCCCCGCTGTTCGCCGAGCGGCTGGCGCTGAACGCCGCGGCGGTGCGGCAGGGCAAGCCGCTGGTCGACTGCGCCATGTACGAGCTGGAAGGGCAGGTGACGACGGTGCTGCCGGGGCGGACGGCGTGCCTGGCGTGCCTGTACCCGGAGCCGCCGCCGCTCTGGCAGCGGCGGTTCCCGGTGTTCGGCGCCGTCGCCGGCACCGTCGGCAGTCTCGGCGCCATCGAGGCGATCAAGTGGCTCGCCGGCGTGGGCGAACCGCTCGCCGGCCGGCTGCTGTTGTGCGACCTGGCCGACATGACGTTCCGCCGGGTGGCTATCGACCGGCGCGCGGACTGCGTCGCGTGCGGATCGAGTAATAAAATACCCGGAGCGCCGGCGTGAGCGGGAGGTTTCGCTCACGTCGACGCCCCGGGTGCGGTTGCTCGGAGTGGGGAAAGTGAGCCGCCGGCAATCCCCTCGATGCCGGCGGCTCCGAAGGCCCTCTCTTCTCCCCAAAGAGGAGGACACCGCAAACGTAGGTCACGTTCGGCGCGGACGCAACCGGGGCGGCAAGCTGGGCGAAAAAACCGGGCAGCGCGGTGCCCGATTCGGGCAGAGCTGAAACCGGCAGCGGTTGCACAACTGCAGCGCGACCGGGTCGTTACGACGGCAGCCGCCGGCCGCCCCACTCGCGGAGCTGCCGCTGCAGCTCGTCGTGGCTGATCGTCCGCCGGGGGATACGGAAGAAGCTCTCGGCCAGCTGCGTCACCGTGTTGCGGCTCGCCTGCACCCGATGGACCTCGCCCTCCAGCCGCCGCAGCCACGCCGGCACGTCCAGCCCCACTCCGGTCGGCGTGGCGGTGTAGGTCTGCAGCTCGGCCTGCAGCCGGCGGAACGCCGGCCGTTCGGCCTCGGCGGCGGTCTGCCGCGCCTCGCGCAAGCTCGGCTCGATCAGCGCGCACAGCCGATCGAGCGCCAGCGGCTTGACGAACCGCTCGTTCAGCCGATCGCTGACGGTGCTCAGCCGGACCCCATGCTGCCGCTCCAGCCGGGTCAGCGCTTCCAGGTGCTGCCGGGCCAGGTCGCGCGTGAACTGCACCAGCGACTCCTCCCAGCGCAACGCCGTCGCCGGCCGACCGTGGCGGGCCAGCATCTCGTGCGCCATCACCAGCGGCCGGACCTGCCAGGCGTTGCGCTCATATTGCGTCTTGATGCGGACGAAGTCGAGCAGGACGTGCAGATTCTCGCCGTAGTCCGACTGCGTGGTGGTGGTGTTGTAGTCCTTGTATTCCTCGTAGTTCTCGACGATCGCCTGCAGCACCAGCTCCAGCCGGCGGACGGCGTCCTCGCGGCGAATGGCGTCGCCCAGCTCGTCGATCAGCCGTACCGGCCGCAGCGGGTCGGGGTTGGCCGCCAGGTAGTCGAGGTAGTTGCCGACGCCGCGATGCAGGATGCCGCGCAGGTTGCCGAGCGTCATGAAGCGGGCGTGGAACAGGTCGCCGCCGTAGCGCTTGACGAAGTCGGCCAGCGCCCGCCACTCGGCCTCGCTGGCGACCCCTTCCAGCACCGACAGCTGCAGCGTGCGGCTGTGCTCGATCCACAGCGCCAGAAACGGCGCCGTCAGCCGCTCCAGCAGGTCGACGAGGCGGTCGTCGCCGGCCAGCTCGCCGGGCCACTCCAGCGCCGAGCGGACGACGTTTTCCACCACCGCCTGGTAGGCGGTCTGGAAGAAGTGGTTGAACTCGGTGACGCCCCGGCCGCGCGTCTGCTGCGCCTGCTCCATGCCGCGGGCGGTGCGGAGCAGGTCGTACGTCTCGCGGATCAGCCCCAGCCGCGGCAGATTGGCGAGCAGCACGCGCAGCACCGCCTGGGCGATGCGAACGCGGAGGATGGCGCGCGGGTCGCCGCCGCCCGGCCCCTCCGACAGCGGGGTGAACAGCAGCGGCTCGGTGCGAAAATGACGGACGAAGCCGGTCAGGGCGTGCCGGGCGGCGTCGGCGTCGCCGGCGAACAGCGCTCGTTCCAGGCGAATGGCGTGCGCTTCCCACGGCGGCGCGTCGGCGTCGGCCGGCTCTCCGCCGTCGCCGCCGACCACCCCGCGCAGCGACCCGATCGCCAGCGCCGCGTCGATCGACGTGCCGATGGTGGTGAAGATCAGCTGCTCCTTGACCACGCGCCGCCGGTCGAACTCGACCAGCGAGTCGTGATCGCCGGCCGGCTCCGGCAGAGAAAACTCCCTTAACTCATCGATTAACTCCATCAAGCGCTGCCGGTTCCGCCGGGCATTCGCCAGCCAGTCACGCAGATGCTCGCGCTCGGGACCGTCCGGCGCGGCGTCGACGAGGTAGCGCGCGGCGATCTGCCACAGCCGGGCGAGGGTGGACAGAAAGCGTAGCCGCGTTTGCAGCTCCTCGTGCCGCTCCTCCAGGTCGAACGGCGGGCCGGCCGGTCCGCCGTCGGACACCGCCCCCTCGTCGCCGGCGGTGCTGTCGCGGTAGACCACGTCCTCGTAGGCGGCGCCGAAGGTGTCGTCCTCGTCGTCGTCGGCCGCGCCGCCCTCCTCGGGGATGTCGTGCCGCTGCAGCGTCGGCACTTCCCAGTATTCCTCGGCGTTCGCCTCCAGGTAGTCGAAGAACTTGAGCGCCAGGTCGCGGCCCTCGGCGAGCAGCTCGGGCACCGGCCCGGTGGTGCGGGTGAGGGTGAGCATCCACCGCAGTGCCAGGTTGTAGAACGAGTGCGTGCCGTCTTCCAGCGGCACCTGTCCGGCCTGGCCGAGCCAGCTGGCCAGCAGGCCGAGCGCCGCCCGGTGATCGCCGCGGAGCAGCAGCGACTCGACCACCAGCGCGAACGCGCGCGGCGAGCGGAACTCGTCCACCCGGTCGCGCCAGAACGCCAGGTCGGCCTTCTCCCCTCGCGCCCGCCACGCCGCCAGCGCGCGGGCGACGTTGCGGGCAGAGGTGGCCGCCTCCCCGCCGTGGACGCGGCGGAGGTCGCTCACCTCGTAGGTGGCGAAGCGGTCCCACCAGCCGGCCAGGCGCTCCATCTCACCGCCCAGCCGGCGCACCAGCTCGGCATCGCCGCGCGCCGCCGACTCGCTCATCACGCGCGAATAGAGCGTAAACGTCTGCTCGATGACGCCCACCAGTTCATCCTGGCGCGGGTCGCGAACCGAGTCCTCGCGGGCGCTGGACAGCGGGAACAGCCCCTGGAAGCCGAGGATGTTCCACGGATCGGCGAACGCGCCGCAGGCGATGCCGCGGCGGAGCAGGTCTTCCACCTCCGGCAGCCGGCGGGCCGCGTCGCGCAGCCGGCCGTGCTCGCACTCCACCCCGCCGACCGACAGCCGGCCGAGGATCTGGCTGAGCAGCCGCACCGACACCGCCCGGATGCGCTCGGCCTCCGCCTGGCTGGCCTCCTGATAGCCCATCTCGGCGAACAGCAGCGCCAGGTAGCGTTGCTGCAGCTGGGTGGCCCGATGCCGTGCCAGGTAGGCGTTGAGGTGCTGGCGGGCCGCGCCGAACGGCTGACGGGTGCTCTGCCGCTCCTGCTGCAGCCGCGCACCGTGGTCGCCGCCGACCTTGCGGATCAGCCCCTCATAAAAGGCGTCGCGATAGCGGGCGATTCGCGGCAGCAACACGGCCAACGTGGTCGCCGAGTCGTGCGGCCCCGGTCCCCCAGCCGGACACCCCGGCCGCCATCAGCACCGTGCCGGCGAGCACCGCCGCCCCCTCGACCAGCCGCTCCTCCAGCGGCAACGTTTCCGCCGTCTCCACGCGGTCCATGAGCGCATCAGGCGTGATTCTGCGGACGATGTAGCGCGTGTAGCGTCCCTTGCCGTCGATCTGGTGCGGATCGTATTCGCCGGCGAAGACGCCAGTTCGGCCGCCAGTTGACCGGGTGGCCGTGGTCATAGGCGCGGCGTCGACCGCCAGTTCTTCGAGCTGGTCCAGACGACCGCTGCCTCGGCCAGCAGCGGCGGGTCGGTGGTGCGAGGATGTCGAGCGCCCCGGCAGCGACAGCGGCGTTGGCGGCCGTGGGCAACGCCGGCAGCGCCCGCGGAGGTACAGCGGCAGCAGCCGGGTGCCGCTCGTGGTCATACGGCTCGCCCTGCGGCCGGGTTTCGAGGATTGGCGATCGGCCGATGGCCGACAAAGTCGTTCAGCCGGGCGACCACCGCCTCGACCGCCGGCGGCTCGTCGCCGCTCGAAACGCAGCACCGCTTCCAGCACGCGGGCGAGGAAGAACGGGCCGAACAGCTCGGCGTCGCCGAGGTGGGCGAGCAGGTCGGCGTGATGCGCGCACGATACGCCGGCAGCACGGCGGCGGCGGTGGTCAAAACTTGATCGGCCTGGCCGACGTCACGGAACGCGGCACCGCCGGCGGCGTGCGGCTGTTGTAAGGCGCGGCGCAGCTCGGCGAGCAGGTCGGCCCACGGGGCGGACGCGCCGGCGTCGGTCAGGCGGGCGAAGGCGTCATTGAGCTGCTTCTGCCAGCGCGGGTCGGGCCGCCCGTCGGACAGGTTCAGATAGCCGAGCAGCCCTGCGCTGATCCCTGCTCCAGTCGTGCGTGACGCTCTTGCACCGATCGCTCTCCATGACGGAGGTCGCCCCTTCAGGATAGCGGGTCCGGCGAGGCTCCGCTACGCTCTTGGCTCGCTGGCGGCTCGCGGTAGTCGGTAGCCAGTAGTCGGTAGTCGGTAGAGAAGACAGCGGTGGAAGTCGCCGATCGAATGCCAGGCGAGCGGGGTCCCGTGAGGGCCCCGAGTGCGTCGCCTGGAGCGCAACGTCGCCCTGGTGCGGCTGACTCGGGGCACGGACGGCTGTTGTGGCAAGGTCTCCGACCTTGCCGCGCACTCTGCGGACACGGGTCTCCTCCGGCAGCGAGGGACCTTCAGTCCGCCGGAGTGGCCCAGTCAGGAGACCGGGCCGCAGCTTGTGCCTGGGGGCCCCGAGTGCGTCGCCTGGAGCGTGCCGTCCGCTGCTGGTGCGGCGACTCGGGGCACGGACAGCACTGTTGTGGCAAGGTCTCCCGACCTTGCCACTCTGCGGACCACCAGGTCCTCCTCAGGCCCTCCGCAAGCATGGAGAGCCGGAGTGGAGACCTTCGGTCGGCCGGAGTGGCGGTCAGGAGACCGGGCCACAGCGTGCCTGCGTCGCCTGGAGCGCAACGTCCTGTGTCGTGCGCTGACTCAGGGCCCTCACGGGACCCGCTCGCCTGGCAAGCCTGAAACGCGACGCTCAACGCTGTCTGCTGTCTTCTGCTGCAGAGAACTGAGAACTGACAACTGACAACTGCGAGCGTCGGCGAGCCACGGCGGTTGCTAAGATGAACCTCGAATCGGGTTCGCAATCGAGGAGTGACCATGCCGTTCGAGAAAGTAGAGACGCAGATCGACTTCCCCGCGCTTGGAACGCGCCCGTGCTCCAGTTCTGGGACGACATCGGCGCGTTCGACCAGCTGCGCGTCAAGAACCAGAACGGTCCGACCTGGTCGTTCCTCGACGGCCCGATTACCGCCAATAACCCGATGGGCGTTCACCACGCCTGGGGGCGGACGTACAAGGACGTCTACCAGCGCTACCACGCCATGCTCGGCCATCGCCAGCGGCACACCAGGAGCAGCCGACTGCCAGGAGACTGTGGGTCGAGGTCGAGGTCGAAGAACTCGGCCTCGGCTCCAAGCGCGACATCGAGAACCTCGTCCCCGGCGATCGCTTCGCGTCGATCGATCGCTTCGTCGGGCTGTGCAAGGCCCGCGTCGATCGCTTCGCCCGCGTGCAGACCGACCAGTCGATCCGCCTCAGTTGCTGGATGGACTGGGACCGCAGCGACGCCGACTGGCGAAGCCAGCCGGCGCGCAAGTCGTACTTCACCATGTCCGAGGAAAACAATTACACCATCACCAGGGCTTTCTCCAAAAAGTGCCACGACCGCAAACTCGTCTACCGCGGCTACGACGCCATGCCGTGGTGCCCGCGGCACGCATCCGGACTGAGCGAGATGGAGGTCAAGGAAGGCTACAAGCTCGTCGAACACCGCGCCGTGTTCGTCGAGTTCCCGCTCCGCGAGGCGGCCCGGCGAAAACCTGCTCGTCTGGACGACGACGCCGTGGACGCTCACCAGCAACGTCGCCGCCGCCGTCAATCCCGATCTCACTTATCTCCGAGTGAAGTTCAAGGACGAGGTGTATTCCACGTCGCGAGCGCGTTCAAGGCCGATCGCCTTGAGCGGCGGGGTGGTGGCGACGACGACGAGGGCGGCGAGACGAAGGCGTGCGCGGCAAGGCCAGTGGCTGCCCGGCGTACCGCACCTGAAGACGCTCGAACAGCTGTTCAAGGAGAAGGCACGCAGGGGTTCGAGATCGTCGGCGAGGTCAAGGGCAGCGAGCTGGTGGGGCTGGCCTACGACGGGCCGTTCGACGACCTGCCGGCGGTCGACCACGCCTGTGGCTACCCCGACGTGCTGGCGCGTCGTCCGCACGGCCCTGGGCGCCCGACGTGTCGCCGCGCGCGGTGCATCGCGTCGTCGCCTGGAAGGACGTCGGCGAGACCGAGGGCACCGGCATCGTCCACATCGCGCCGGGCTGCGGCAAGGAAGACTTCCTGCTCGGCAAGGAGCAGGGGCTACCGCCGGTGGCGCCCGCTCGACGAGTCGGGGACCTTTCTGCCCGGCGGCGACCTGACCGGCCGATCGGCGGTCGACCCGGCGTTGCCCGAGATGGTCTGCCAGGACCTGACGCGCAAGCACCGGCTGTTCGCCACCGAGCGCTATGTCCACCGCTATCCGCACTGCTGGCGGTGCAAGACCGAGCTGCTGTTCCGGCTGGTGGACGAGTGGTTCATCGCCATGTCCTGGCGTGACGAGATCATCGCCGTCAGCGATCAGGTGACGTACCTGCCCGAGTCGATCAACGGCCGGGCCAAGGAGCGCAACTGGCTCGAAAACATGGGCGACTGGATGATCTCCAAGAAGCGGTTCTGGGGACTGGCGCTACCGATCTGGGTCGACGAGGTGACCGGCGAGTTCGAGGTGATCGGCAGCCGCGAGGAGCTGCGCGAGCGGGCCGTCGAAGGGTGGGAGCAGTTCGAGGGCCACACCGCGCACCGGCCGTGGATCGACCTGGTCAAGATCCGCAATCCGCGCACCGGAAATCGGATGTCACGGATCGCCGATGTCGGCAATCCGTGGCTGGACGCCGGCATCGTGCCGTACTCGACGATGGGCTATCGCGCCGACCGAGCGGAGTGGGAGAGGTGGTTCCCGGCCGATTTCATCACCGAGTCGTTCCCCGGTCAGTTCCGCAACTGGTTCTACGCCATCCTGGCGATGAGCACCATGATGGAGAACCGCCCGCCGATGAAGGTGCTGCTCGGTCACGCCCTGGTGCGCGACGAGCACGGCAAGGAGATGCACAAGTCGGCCGGCAACGCCATCGCCTTCGAGGAGGCGGCCGACCGGATGGGCGCCGACCTGATGCGGTGGATGTACTGCCGGCACAACCCGGCGGCGAACATCAACTTCGGCTACGGCCCTGCCGACGAGCTGCGCGCCCGCTTCACCCTCAAGCTGTGGAACACCTATGCCTTCTTCTGCAACTACGCTCGTCTGGACAATTTCGATCCGAATAGTCAACCGATCCCGCTGGCTGATCGACCGGACCTCGATCGCTGGATCCTGTCCGACCTGCAGCGACTGGTGAACAGGGCGCACGACGCGCTGCGCGGCTACGACGTGATGGCGTTTTGCCTGGAGGCCGAGCGGTTCGTCGACGACAAGCTGTCGAACTGGTACGTCCGCCGCAGCCGCCGGCGGTTCTGGAAGAGCGAGCAGGGCGGCGACAAGGCGTCGGCGTACCAGACGCTCTACCAGGTGCTCGTCACCCTGGCGAAGCTGTTCGCCCCGATCATGCCGTTCCTGGCGGAGACGCTGTATCAGAACCTCGTCGTCCGTGGGGCCGGGCACGGGCCGGAGAGCGTTCACCTAAGCGACTACCCGCAGCCCGACGCCGGGCTGATCGACGACCGGCTGTCGGAGGACATGGAGGCGCTGCTGCGGCTGGTATCGCTCGGTTCGGCGGCGCGGAACGCGGTGAAGATCAAGGTGCGCCAGCCGCTCGCCGAACTGCGCGTGCAGCCGGCCGGCGACGCCGACCGCCGCGCCGTCGAGCGCTTCGGCGAACAGATCACCGAGGAACTGAACGTCAAACGGGTGACGCTGCACGACTCGTCGGCCGGCGGACTGCTGCTACCGGAGGTCCGGTTGAACATGAAGACGCTCGGCCCGAAGCTCGGCCCCCGGCTCAAGGAGGCGCAGGCGGCCTTCGCGAAAGCCAGCTGCGCCGACCTGGCGGCGAAGGTTCAGAAGGGTGAGCCGTTCCTGCTCGGCGACCTGCCGCTCGACCCGGCGGACCTGATCGTCTCGCACAAGGCGGCCGACGGCTGGGCCGGCGTGGTCGACCGCGGCACGCAGGTGGCGATCGACGCGCGGATCACCGAGGCGCTGGCCCGCGAAGGCATGGCGCGCGACGTCATCCGCCAGATCCAGGAGCTGCGCAAGCAGTCGGGATTGGAGATGGAAGATCGCATTACGCTCTATCTCGCCACCGAGTCGGAGCCGCTGCGGCTGGCGATCGACGCGCATCGCGATTACATCGCCGGCGAGACGCTGACGACCGGCTGGGCGACGACCCCGTTCGATGGCGGCGGGCGCTCGGCAAAGGTGAAGATCGAGGGCAAGGAGCTGACGATCGCGCTGACGAAGGCGTGAGGCACCGCCGTTGGTCGCCGGACCGGGCCACTCCGGCCGACCACAGGTCTCCCGTACTTCCCGGAGGAGACCTTCGGTCCGCGGCGGTGGGGCCGGGGGGGGGGCGGGGGCACAACACCACACAACAGCCGAGCCAGGCCACAACAGCACCACAACCATCGTGCTGTGGCCCGGTCTCCCGACCGGGCCACTGGCGGCGACCGGGTCTCATCGAGCGCCCCGGAGAACCTGCGGTCCGCAGAGTGGCAAGGTCAGGAGACCTTGCCACAACAGCGGAGACCTTGCCACAACAGCCCACGCTCTTAGGTACGCTACCTGCGCTGTCCCTCGTCGGGCGCGGCTTCCGGTGGCGTTTCCGACCCGTCCGGCGGCAAGTACCAGCCGTTCCACTTCGCCCACCATCCCGCGACTGCGTAAAAGCCGCTCAGGAATAACGCCATGATCCCGAAGTCGTACCAGGACGGCAGTTTGTGAAAGCCGGGTCCCGGCGGGTCGATCCGGTCGAGCGCCAGTAGACCGACACCGGCGACGAGCAGCGACCACACCAGCCGCCGGTGGGCACGAACCGTCATCGTGATGGACATACACGCCCCCGCGTCTCGGTGAGTGGCACCACGGCATTGTACCGAGCGCCCTGCCACCCCGCCGACATTTCCGCCGCGCCGCTTGCCGTCGCGGTCACGGCCGGTATAGTCGTCACCAGTCACGTTTGAGACGTCTTTTGACTCCAGGAGAACGGGCCGCGCCGGTCCCGTCGCTCCGCTGCACAAGGGCGGCATCATGGGCTTCAAGCAGACTTCCAAGCATCGCTTCGGCAAGAGTTCGTACCACCAGATCGGGCTGGTCCGCGGGCAGTTCGGCAACGTCCCCGAGGCGGAGTGGATCAAGTTCATCGCCGACGCCGGGTTCGACGGCTGGGAGGAGGCCAGCTGGGAACTCGACCTCCGCCGCTGCGACAGCGACGAGGGCGCCGCCGCCTACGCCAAGGAGCGGGTCGAGATGGCCCGCAAGCACGGCCTCGAAATCTTCACCGTCGCCGCCCATCTGCAAGGGCAGGTACTCGGCGATGAGCCGAGCGCCAAGACGCTCAACTTCCTGGGCAAAGATACCGACGCTCGCAAGGCGTACAAGGCGTGGCGCGACAAGGGGAACAAGCCGCCGCGGACCAACCCGTACTACGTCCCCGACGACGTCGGCCGGCTCATCCACCAGGAAGCCACCCGCGACCTGCTCGCCGCTGCTCGCTACGCCGGCCACCTGAGCAAGCTGCAGGACCGCAAGGTGGCGCTGCCCGGCTTCGTCGGCTCGCCGGCCGGCTGCTGGAGCCACTGGTTCCTGTTCCCGCCGCTGCCCACCAGCATGGACGGCCACCCGATCCCCGACGTCCGCGACGTCAGCCTGGAGCTGCTCGTCGAGCGGTTCGGCCCGGTGTTCAACCTGTGCAAGCAGTATGGCATTACTTACGACCTGGAGTGCCACCCGTCCGAGCGAGCGATGGGCGACATCGAGTCGGCCACCGATTACATCCAGGCGATGGACAAGGCCGGGTTCGCCGACGTGTGCGGGTTCAACCTCGACGGCTCGCACATGGAGTGGCAGGGTGTGTCGGTGATCGACTTCATCCGCGAGTTCAAGGACCGCATCCACTGCGCCCACGTCAAGGGCGTGTGGGTGGCCCGTGAGCACTGCCGCGGCGGACGGCTCGGCGGTCACCGGCCGATGGGCGTGTGGACCAACGGCTGGAACTTCGTCACCGCCGGCACCGCCCGCGACGCCAACAGTTTGGAAGACATCTTCATCGAGCTGAACCGCATCGGCTTCGACGGCGCGGTGAACATCGAGTGGGAGGACAACGACGCCGAGCAGCACGCCGGGGCGAAGTCCGCGCTGGCCAACTGCCACCGCGCCGACAACCCGCCCAGCGGCATGCGCCACGATGAGATGCTCAAGGGATAAACGTAGTCAGTAGATAGTAGTCAGTAGGAAGACAGCGCCGGTGCCATGGCCACGGCTTTGCGCGTGGCCATGGGATGCGGAGCCTCGTTCTCTCGACGGGGCCAGTCGGGGTAACGCCGCATGCCCACGCGAGCGTGGGCATGGCACCAAGGCACTTTCCGTCGACCGCGCTCGCCGAGGCGTCAGCCGGCGCGCAGCAGGTCGAGCATGGCGCGGTCGAGCTGGTGACCGCGGTACGACTCGTACTTCACGTCCTTGCGGCCGCTGTCGAGGATGCCGAACCCGCCGCGGAAGTTCCACAGCGCCCAGCCCCAGTCGGCCTCCTTCCACACCGCCAGCTGGTCGTGCATCCACGCCAGCACCACCGGATGCGGGGTGTGGCTGAACGCCCCCCACTCCCCGGCGTGGACGCCGACGCCGCGCTTCTGCAGCGCCTGCCACGGCTCGATCCGTCGCCGCAGCTCGGCTCGATCGAATAAGCGCTTACCCTCTTTCAGCGGCCACGTCGGCTCCGGCCACTTGTCGGACCCGCGAATCCAGCCCGCCTTGTAGTGCGAGATCTGCATCGGCTGGTAGCCGCGCGTGCTCTGGGCGATCTTCAGATCGGCCAGCCCCGGCACCGCCTGCGTGCCCCACTTCAGCCCGTCGGCGATCACCAGCCGGTTCGGGTCCTCCTTGCGGATCGCCTCCACCAGTCGCCGGACGACGCGGACGTAGTCGGCCTCCTTGATGTCGCCCGGCTCGTTGAGCAGGTCGAAGCTGACCCGCTCGTTCGGCACGCCCTGGTAACGGCGGGCGAACGCTGCCCAGTGGGCGGCGCAGGTGTCGAGCGCCTCGTCGTCCTTCCACAAGCTCTTCGGCTCGGCCGGCGGATTGACGCAGTAGCCCGGCGCACGGTGGAAGTTGATGTTGACGTGAATCCCGTGCTTCTTGCCGTACTCGACCGCCTGGTCGACGTCCTTGAGCGCCGGCTCGCGCAGCTTCGTCCAGTCCCGCTTGTCGGTCCAGCAGCGGTACGACATCGGCAGGCGGACGAAGTCGAAGCCCCACTCGGCCATCCAGGCGAAGTCGGTTTCGACGAACGGTTTGGCGTGGTCGTGGTTGAACTTCTCCAGCAGGTTGAACCCGCGCCAGCGCGGCAGGTGGGCGGCGGACACCTTCGCTTCGGCCGACAACGCGACCCCGGCCGCCAGCCCGGCGGCGGCGGTGGCGACAAATTCCCGACGGTTCATGACACGACCCTCAAACGGCCTCGAAAATGGTGGCGATCCCCTGGCCGGCGCCGATGCACATGGTCGCCAGCCCTAGCCGCGCCCCCCGATCGCGCATGGCGTGGATCAGGGTGGTGGCGATACGCGCGCCGCTGGCGCCGAGCGGATGGCCGATCGCCAGCGCCCCGCCGCGGACGTTCACCTTGTCGGGGTCGGCCTTGAGCAGCCGCATCACCGCCAGGATCTGCGCCGCGAACGCCTCGTTGATCTCGATCAGGTCGATGTCCGCCAGCTTGAGGCCGGCCCGCTCCAGCGCCTTGTGCGTCGCCGGCACCGGGCCGATGCCCATCACCGACGGGTCCACGCCGGCGACCGCCATCGCCCGCACCTTCACCAGCGGCGTTAGCCCCAGCTGCCGCGCCCGCTCGTCGGACATCACCAGCACCGCGGCGGCACCGACGTTGAGCGGGCTGCTGTTGCCCGCCGTCACCGTCCCGCCGGCCGGCATGAACGCCGGCTTGAGCGCCGCCAGCGCTTCCGGGGTGGTGTCGCGGCGGATGCACTGGTCGACGGTCAGCAACCGCCGATGGCCGTCGTCGTCGCGGCCCCAGGTCGGAATCACCTCGCGGGCGAACGCCCCGCCATCGGTCGCCTCGGCCGCCTTGCGATGGCTGTGGTAGGCGAACGTGTCCTGATCCTGCCGGCTGATGCGATGGCGGATCGCCAGATTCTCCGCCGTCAGCCCCATCTGCATCACCGCCGGGCTGTGCTTGTAGTGCAGCCGCGGACTGGGGTCGAAGCCGCTCTCCATCGGCAGGTGGTGCATGTGTTCGACCCCGCCGGCGATCTGCACGTCCTCGCACCCGGCCAGAACGCTCTGCGCCGCCTGGTGGATCGCCTGCAAGCTGGAGCCGCACAGCCGGTTGACGGTGCAGGCGCCGACCTCGATCGGCAGCCCGGCGATCAGCGCCGCCAGCCGGCCCACGTTGTACCCCTGTTCGCCCTGCTGCTTGGCACAACCCCAGTGAATGTCCTCGATCGCTTCCGGCGGCAGCTTCGTTCGCGCCAGCAGCGCCGTCATCAGGTCGGCGGACAGCTCGTCGGCGCGGACATCGCGGAACATCCCTTTCTCCGCATGGGCGCGGCCGATCGGGGTGCGCACGGCCTCGACGATGACGGCGGATCGCATGACGGAGACGTCCTTTCGCGGCAACGGGACCGGAACCTCCACGCCCCCCATTGTACGGAACCGTGCGATCAAAAGGCGTCACCGTCGCCGCGCGGCCCATTCCCGTTTTCAGGCAAATCCCGGTCACCCGCGACGTATGGTATCGGGCCACCAGCGCGAGGCGCTGACGTTCGCTCGCTAGAATGACCGCAGGGCACCCTCCCGGGGAAGCATCCCATGACCACTCGATCCTCTCCCGTGCGCCGCCTGCTCCGGCTGGAGTGGCTGGAAGCGCGCGAAACGCCCGCCACGCTGTTCGACAACGGCACCTTCGCCGTCGTTGCCGAGACCCGCGCCGGCATCGCCGAGCCGGCCGTCCCGGTGTACTACCGCAATGAGCTGCGCGGATCGTTCAACGTCATCGAGGGCTACCAGCGCGCCAGCCGCACCGCCAGCTTTCCGCTCGTCTGGAGCGACGTCATCGCCAACACCTACAGCCGGCTCACCTACCAGAAGGCCGACGGAACCTCCGCTTCGCTCGCCTCCTCGCTGATCGGCTCGGTGTCGTTCCGCTCCGCCACCGGGCTGCACCTGGTGCCGACCGTCAGCCGCGTCGACGTGGACGTGAGCAACAACGTCGCGTCGGTGCGCATCACCGCCGCCTTCGGCGCCGACGCCGCCGAGGTCGTCACCTACCGGCATCCGTTGTCCGTCATCGGGCGGACGATGATGACCGGGTCGATTGCGTTCACGCCGGCGCAGGATATCACCCTCGACAGCGGGCTGCTCGGCAAGGACGCGCTGCGCCTGCTCACTGTCTCGACCATGTTCACCGGCACCGGCGCGTACGACACCAGCGCCGTCCGCTTTGTCGACTCGACCGGAGCGGCGCAGCGGCTGCCGCTGGCCGGCACCAGCGGCGATAGCCACCTGTTCGCCACGCCGTATCCGCTGGCGGCCACCGGGGCGACGTTCACCGCGATCAAGGAACCCGGCTCGACGTGGTATCCCGACAGCCCGACGCTCCAGGTCAACCTGATCGACGCTGCATTCACTCCGGCGGGCGGGTCGGCCGGCCGATTGGCGGTTGGGCTGGAGGGGTGGCGGCAGAATTCACCGAACCCGAACGATGACTCCGTTTCGCTGTGGCCGGAGGTGCTGTCCGGTCTGGCGGCGCTACCTGCCGGGTCGCGCCTCGACGTGCAGTTTCAGGCAATCTCGACCCCGCCCCAGGCGCTGCCCGGCCCGCTCGCCCCGCCGGTCCTGCTCGGGCCGCGCGGTGTCAGCCCCACGCTCATGCCGACGTTCGCCTGGTCACCGATGCTCGGCGCCGACCACTACGACCTGCTGGTAACCCGGCTGACGCCCGCCCCCGGCACCGCCGTGCGCGTGACAAACGTGTCCACCGCGTCGTACACGCCGACAACCCCGCTGCCGCAGGGCTGGTATCGGGCGTACGTCCGCGTCTTCAACGCCGCCGGCCAGGCGAGCGGCTGGAGCGCGCCGTTGACGTTCCGCATCGACGTGCCGACGCCGGCGCGGCCGGTACTCGCCGGCCCGATCGGGGCGACGACCTCCACGCCGACGTTCACCTGGGCCGCAGTCGATCACGCCGCCAGTTATGACTTACTGGTAAATGATGCGACGACCGGAGCCTCCTTTGTCGTGTGGCAGCGGGTGACCGGGACGTCGTACTCGCGCACCTACCCGCTGGCGCCGCATGCGTACCGCTGGTCCGTGCGGGCGATCAACGCCGCCGGCGAGGTGGGGCCGTGGAGCGCGCCGGCCAGCATCACCGTCGCCCCCGACGTGCTCACCGACCTGCTGCGCACTCGCCACGCGGTCACCTACGCGCCGCGCAACTTCAACCCGAACATCGGCCTCTACCCCACCGCCGCCCAGATCAACGCCGACCTGCTGCTGCTCCGCGGCGAGGGCTTCCGGACGATCATCACCTGGTCGCTCGACAACACGCTGTCGCTGATCCCGGCGCGCGCCAAGGCGCTGGGCTTCTCCTACGTCGTCGCCGGGATTTACTGGTACGACCAGGCGCAGCTCGACCGCGAATACGCCGCGGCGCTGGCGCAGCAGGCGTCCATCGATGCCTACATCGTCGGCAACGAGGGGCTGGAGTTCGGGCCGCGCTACAGCGTGACGGCGCTGACCGACAAGATCAACGACCTGCGCACGGCGACGGGCAAGCCGGTCGGAACGTGCGAGACGGGCGGGTTCGTGCTGGCTCACCCGGAAATCAAGGATATTGGAGATTTCCTGACGGTTAATCTCCATCCCTGGTGGGCCGGCATTCGCGACCCGGCGGCGGGAGCGCAGCACACCGCCAACGAGTACGCGGCGATTCAGAACCTCGCGCCGGCGGGCAAGCCGGTGTTCGTTCGCGAAAGCTGGTGGCCGTCGAGCGGCGACCCAGCGGCGACGGCGGCCAATCAGACCGCGTACTTCCGCGCGTTGGCGGCGTCCAGCGTGCCGTTCGCCTGGGGGGAAGCGTTCGATCAGCCGTACAAGGCGGGGGTGGAAGGAGTGCTGTGGGGGCTGCACACCGCCACCGGCGTTCGCAAGCCGCTGCTTCTCGCGCTGGCGGCGGAGATCCGCGATCCGCGTTGACCGTCACGGCGTCGCCCGCTTCGCCAGCAGGTCGCGGATCTCGATGAGCAGCTGCTGGTCCCTGGTGAGCGGCGGCGGAACGGCCTCCTCGCGCTGCCGCAGCTTCATCACCCAGCCGAGGAACTTGACGACGAAGAGAAACAGCGCCGCCGCCACGATCAGGAAGTGAACTACCTCGCTGAGAAACAGCCCGTAGGGGATCTCGGTGCCGCGGATCACCAGCTTCCACCCGGTGTAGCCGCCGTCGCCCGGCATGATCACGCTGATCAGCGGCATCAGCAGATGCTTGACCAACGAATCCACAATCTTGCCGAAGGCCGCCCCGATGATCACGCCGACGGCCAGGTCGATGACGTTGCCCTTGAACGCGAACGTCTTGAACTCGTCGAGCAGGGTGACGGCGTGTTTTGTGGGGTTGAGCGTGGTGATCTTGTGCATCGGGTTCATGACCGTCCTCCTGGGGAACCGCGGCGCTTGCCGCGAGGTGGGTCGAAGGGGCGCGTAGCATCATCGGTATGGAGGGGAGAATCAAGAGGAATTGGGCGGACGATTCCGCTGTTCTTGCCGTCCTCGCCGGAGCGGGCTACCATGACCCCATGAACGCTCTTGGGAGAAGGCACATGGACACCACCGAACGCAACGATGTCTGGCGACTGACGCTCGTTTACACCCTGGCGCTGACCGTCCTGGTCGCCCTGTACCGGGCGATGCCGTACTACCTGTTCGACCCCTACCAGGGGTTGCCGTGGAACCTGGTGCCGGTCGGCGCGCTGGCACTGTTTGCCGGTTCGCGGCTCCGCGGCTGGTGGGCGGTGCTGCTGCCGCTGCTGGCGATGGTCGTCTCCGACCTGGTGCTGATCGCGCCGGTATCGCAGATCGGCTACAGCGCCTTCGGCTGGAGCCGGCTGGTGGTCTACGCCTGCTTCGCCGCTTACGTCTACCTTGGCCGGCTGGTCAAGGAGGGCGAGGTATCGCCGCTGGCGATCGGCGCCGTGGCGGTGGCCGGCGGGCTGCAGTTCTACCTGATCACCAACTTCGTGCAGTGGCTGTCCGATCCGCAGTACACCAAGGATCTGGCCGGCATGCTGAGCTGCTACACGGCCGCGCTGCCGTTCTACCGCAACACGCTGGTCGGCGACCTGTTCTTCTCCGGCGTGTTCTTCGGGCTGCACGCCGCCCTGCTGCGAATGCTGGTGCCGGTGAAAGTGAGGCAGCCGGTATGAAGTTCGCCGCAGTGATCGAGTACATCGGCGACAAGGAGAAGATCGCCGCCCTGCGGCCGACGCACCGGGAATACCTGAAAAGCCTGGTGCAGCAGGGCAAGCTGGCGATCTCCGGCCCGTTCCTCGACGACTACGGCGCGCTGATCGTGTACGAGGCGAACACCGCCGAGGAGGCGGAAGCGAGCCTGAAGGGCGACCCGTTCCACGCCGCCGGCGTGTTCGTCCGCTGGACGATCCGCCCGTGGAACCCGGTGGTCTGCAATCGCGACCTGCTGCCGGGCTGAAAGCTCGCTGGCGCTCGCAGTAGTCAGTAGCCAGTAGTCAGTAGTCAGTAGAAAGAAGGCCGATCGGTCGTGTCCTGTCACCATTGATCGGCCGATTTCGCTTCGCCTAACCAAGCCCGACTATTTCTGCTGTGTGCCATGACGGATGCGGATGGCAGTTCTCCCGATGGGGCCAGTCGGTGTAACGCCGCATGCCCACGCAAGCGTGGGCATGGCACCGAAGCACACAGAACACTACCATCTCATTTCTTTCTCGTTTCTTCTTCCTCTTCCTGTCTTTCCTCTGTGTTCCTCTGTGTCCTTTGTGGTGAGTTCTTCTTCCTCGGCGTCGAGGTCGCGGGGCACGGGCAGGTTGCGGAGGATGCGCTCGACCTGGGCGATGTCAGCGTCGTCGACCCCTCGCGGCGGCGGTAGCGCGCTTCAGGCTGTCGAGGATGTGTTCCCAGACGGGCGCGGGTCGGCGTCAGTCCTTTCGTCCAGTCGTCGCGGCGGTGCCGCTTCCACTTGAACGCCCACTCGTTGGCGAACTTGGTGGCGGCGATGATCCGCCGCTCGCCGGTGTCGGGATTCTCGGTCCACTGAATCTCAATCGGCATCGGAGGCCCTTCGCTGGGCCGCGGAGCCGCCGAAGGAACGCCTGCAAGTCGACCGGCAGCGGCATCTCCCAGTGCATCTCCTGGCGGCCAACCGGGTGGCGGAACCCGCTGGTGGGCGTGCCGCCAGCCGCGCCCCCGCTGACGTCGGCCGTCACCGTGCCCTCGCGGCAGTGACAGTACACCTTTGTCGCCGCAGACCGGGTGGCCCTGCTCGGCCAGGTGGATGCGGACTGGATGCGTGCGGCCGGTTTCCAGCCGGCAGCCGACCAGGGTGTAGCCCGGCAGTCGTTCGACGATCTCGACATGCGTAATCGCCTGTTTGCCGACACCGTCGACGGTGGCGCTGCCGCGGCGGCCGTCGCCCCGGTCGCGGATCAGCATCGTCTCGATCCGCCCCGGCCGCGCCCGGCCGGCCACAACCGCGAGGTAGCGCCGAACGACGGTGTGGGCGTGAAACTGCTTGCCCAGCCCACGTTCGGCCGGCACGGTGCGCGCGAACACGACGAGTCCGCTCGTTTCCTTGTCGAGCCGGTGGACGACGCGTAACCGCATCGGCGGCCCGAACTTCCCCTCGCGGCGAGTGATGAGCTTCGGCACCAGGTCTTCGAGCGTGGGCGAAAGCGCCTTGCGCTGCTCGTTCCAGTCGCGCTCGCTCGGATGGCGCACCGTACACATGCCGGAGGGTTTTTCGACGACGACGACATGTTCGTCGAGGTAGCGAATGGTGAGCAACTCCGGCTCGTGCGGTTTGGCGGCGGAGCGGCGGAGCAGTTCGACGGTGTCGCCGGCCTTGAGCCGCCGGACCGGGTCGAGACACAGCTCGCCGAGCACCCTGGCCCGCCGCGCCGCGATCAGGTCGCGGACCTGCGTCCACGACGTCCCCGGCAGGCGAGCGCGGAGGACGGCGGCGAGCGTCTGCCCAGCCAGCTCGGCGGGAACGGGGAACGGGTCGAGGAACGTCATCAAGGCGGTATCCGGTCAGGGGCGGTGCACCGACGAGATGCCGGCGTATGCAACTATTGTACCGCATAGGAGCGACGGGCGATGATCTCCTCCACCTGCCGCACTGCTTCCGCGAAATCGATCCCGTCCCGCTTCACTTCCGCCACCTGGGCGGCACACTGCTCCTCATCCATCGCCATTTCCTTCCACAGCGTGGCCAGCAAGGACGATCGAAACTGGTCGCGCTCGCGCTCGACAGCGGCCAGCTCTTGCCGCAGCGCCTCGACCTGTTGCCGCAGCGCGTCGCGCTCGGCGTGAAGCTCGCGAACCTTCACTTCCGGCAGGAACACCCCCACCGTCGCGCCGCCGACGTGCAGCTCGGCTCCCTGGGTCAGATCCACGGTCGTGCTCATGATGAACTCCTCGCGAACGTGTCCCCGGCCAATCGCCAGGTCCGAACGTCCCGGCGTTTGCCGCAATTGTACCGCATACGGCCACTGCCGGCGCTGACTGAGCGGCGGATGGAAGTGGTCGCGCAGCGGCATTTCGGACCTCCCTTCGATCAGCCCCTGCTGCACTCGAATCGTCTTCGGCGTTGCCGCGGGGGAATGGTTCTTCAACCGGAGACACCTTACGCCGTGAGGCGAACGGGCACGACACCGTGCTGCAAGGCCCGGAGCCGGTTTCCCATCAACCGGCGGAGCAGCCCGCTCCTCGCGAGCAGCGGCAAGAGCCGCATCGCCAACCGGGATGATAGGCGGTCCGACCGTAAGAAGGTCTGGGCTTGTTTCCGCTGATGCTCCTGAATGGCGACGATCTCCGGCATCCGCTCTGCTGCGACCTGCCGAGCGGCGGCGTCGATGAGGTTGGCAGCGTTGTCGTGCGTGAGTAGCGGGCACAGGTGATTGGCAGCGACCAGGGCATCCCGCAACGCCACGTTAATCCCTTGCCCCCCAATCGGCGACATCGGGTGTGCCGCATCCCCCAGGAGTAAGAGGCCGGGGGCCGTCCAGGTCTCCAGGCGGCCGACCATGACATCCAGGAGTACCGGGTGCTGGAGCGCATGGGCGTTCGCCCGCAGGTGGGAGGCCAGGTCGGGCGAGGTGCGGTGGAGCAGTTCCTCGGCAGGTCCGTCCGGCCCGGTGGCATGCAGCGCCTTGTACTGACCCTTCTGAATGGTCATCCCTACCCACAACCGGCCGTCGGCCGTGGGGATCCCGCCGGTGATACAACCTGGTCCCAACTCCAGCCGTACAGTAGTGCGGTCTGGCCAGAAGTCGGGAAGGGGCACCAGGAAGTTCAGGACGTCAAAGTGCTGCGGCGACGACAGTTCGGTGAAAGCCCCCCGCTTGCGGACCGTCGAATACCGGCCGTCGGTACCAATGACCAGGTCTGCCGGAAAGGCACGAGTTCCGTCCGGGCCTTCGGCCTGGACTCCGGCCACACGGCCCTCCGCTCGGATCAGGTCGCGTACCGCCGTTCCCATGTGGAGTTCGAAGGACGGATGCTTGCAGGACTCCTCGGTGAGCATGGCGAGGACCGCCGGCTGGGGGATGAAGCAGCCGATGAATCCCAGCGACTCGGTCGCGAGACGCGCCCGCCGCCGTCCTCCCTGGTAGAGATCGATGGTGTTGATGGTGGCCTGGGGGAGTTGGCGGAGCCGATCCCCGAGTCCCATCTGATCGAAGGCGTCCATCCCACTGGGTTGCAGCCCATCGCCGCGAAAGGTACGAGTAAAGTCCGGATGCCGCTCCAGCAGGGCGACCTTCACACCCCGGCGGGCAAGCAAGTAGGCGAGCGCCGCCCCGGCCGGGCCTGCTCCCACAATAACGACACGGCCACCTGCCATCGTGCAATTCTCCCACTTCAAACTTACGGCAATGATACGCTTGTCCATTAAGCACAAGCGGGAGACGGCAGCGCGATACGAACTCAGCCGCACCAGAATGCTGACCGGCGGTTGCTGCGCACCGAGAGGTGTACCGCCACCTTTCTTCTACGGCATGGCGATATTGTGGTAGATTTCCTGCACATCATCGCAATCGTTGAGCATGCCGAGGAATTTCTCGAAATGGGCCAGGTCTTCCGCGCTGAGCGTCTTGGTTGCTTGCGGAAGGAACGCGATCTCCTGAACATCCAGCTCAAGACCCGGGAATGCCTTGCTCAAGGCCGTTTTGGCTTTGTAGAACTCGGTGGGAGGGACGAAGACGGTGATGGCGCCGTCCTTGCTTTCGACCTCTTCGACGGCGACGTCCGCCTCGAACAGGGCCTCGAGCACTTTCTCCTCGTTGTCACCTTTGAACGACAGAATCGCCAGGTGATCAAACGACATCACGACCGATCCGCTGGCGGCCAATTTGGCCCCGGTCTTGGTGAAACAACTGCGAATATCGGAGATGGTGCGTGTGTTGTTGTCGGTCAAGCAATCGACGATGACCAGCGCACCGCCAGGACCGAACCCCTCGTAGCGCACGGGTTGGAAGTCCTCGCCTCCCGTGCCGGCGGCTTTCTGAATCGCTTTTTCAATCACATGGCTCGGCACATTTTCCTTCTTGGCTTTCTCGACGAAGCTGCGCAGGACCGGATTGGCGTCCGGGTCGGGCACGCCATTCTTCGCCGCCATGTACAGTTGTTTGCTGTACTTGGAATAGAGCTTCGAGTTCTGAGCGGCGGTTTTGAAGATCGAGTGTTTCCGCTTCTCAAAAATGCGTCCCATACGAAGTCTGCCTTTCGATTAATCCAAAGGAGCCGGGCCTTGAGAATACTCCCGTTCCATCCGTTCAGCGTCTGTTTCGAAAGCAAGGTACCCAACACGGCGGGAGGCTACCTGGCCGCCTGTTTGGTGGCGATCGGCACGTAGCCGATTTCCAGGCCTTTCGGCGGGGTGACGAGTACCGCCGGGTCGAGGTCGGCCAACTTGCCGACGGTCGGTGGCGGCAGGTATTCCTTGTCCTTGGTCCATTTCGCGTGCAGCAACTCCACCTTCTTCTGCATCGCCTCCCGCTCGACGTCGGTCAGGTCGGCGTTCAGTAACGCGGGCTGGTCGGCGAACCGATACCAGGAGTACGTCACCACGCTGCCGTCGCCGAGCTTCGCCTCGAACGGCCCGGCCTTCGGCCCCGGCTTCTTCCAGCAGCCGTCCGCCTCATCCGGGGTGACGTAGGCGTCCGGCTTCGCCGTCCGCCGCCGCGGGAACTCTACCTGCGCCAGCCCGGTCTCGGCCGGCACGTCCCTGGCGCTCACCACCGCCCACCGCTGCCTGGCCTTCGCGTCCTTCTCCAGGCGGTAGTATTCGGGCAGGGTGACGACGGCATCGCTCCTCGTCACCGCCTCCCTGGCCCACCTGTACCCGTAGGTGGTGTCGTCCAGGGCGGTGGGGGTGGCGAACGATCCCCACGCCAGCGGCACCTTCTTCTCGCGGGGGGTGTTCGGCGGGTAAATCTGCCACGTCGCCCCACCCTTGCCGGGGAACTTGTGAACGGCGGACGCTTTCGGATCGATCTCCCCCATCACCTCCTTTCCGCCGTCGAACCACTTCTCCACCCCGTCCCACAGGGCGGCTTTACTGTACGCCGTGATGCGGTGGATGAGCGGGGCGTCGCCGTCCACCTTCGCCGGAAACTGCGTCGGGGCGACGCGGGCGTAGGTGTCTTCCTTCGCGTCTTTGGCGATGTAAGCGGGGACGTGCTGCGTCTCCATCTGCACCGCCTTGTTCGGGTCGGACGGGCGGGTGTCGAGGAACAGCCCACCCAGTTCGGGCTTCTCCACCGTCGGCTTCGACCAGAAGTACGGGACGAAGAAGGTGACCGGCCCCTTGAAGTTGCCGGCGTTCAGGAAGAGCGTCCAGCACTGGTTGCCGGTGGGCACCTCCTTGCCGGCAGTCGTCTTCTTCGCCGCGGCGAGCGGCAGCGGCAAGTAGCCGTACCCGAACAGCTCGCCGCTCGTCCCCTGTTTCAGGTTCAGGCCGTCGGGCGGCCAGAGCACCCACGGGCTGAGCTGGGCGACGGCGTACTTGCCGGCCGGCTTGTTCCAGTCGCGCCCTTTGCCGGCACCGGGGCCGTTCGCCCACTCGCTGAACTCCCGCGCCACCCCGCCCATGATGAACTTCGGCGTCTCGGTGGCGAAGCGCGTGTCGCGCCACCAGCCGAGTCCCCCCTCGATGTCGGAGTACATCTTCGCCGGCTTCTTGCCGTCGTACTGGGCGAACATCCAGGTGCCGAACAGCCCGCTCTGGAAGTTCTGGCCGGGGTAGTTCTTCAGCAGCGGCCACGCGGCGACGTACAGGGAGAAGCCGGCGTTGTAGGTCCTGTCCACTCTGTCGTGCGGGACGAGCAGGTAGCCGGCCATCTCGGCCGCGGCGGGGGCGGTGATCGGCTTGTCCGGGGCCTTCGCCGGCGGCGGGTCGAGGAGCGCCTCGGCGAACGCCTTGCCGATGGGGGCGAGGATCTTCGCCGCGCCGAGGTAGTGGTAGCCGCCGTTCGACACCCCCGCGTTCAGCCGCTTCAGCTCGTCCGGCTTGAACTCCACGTCAAGCGCCTTGTCGCGGGCGGCCTGCTTCTCCTCCTGCGTCCGCTTCGGGTCCTTCTTGAACGCCTGGTCCAGCTTCGCCCACAGCTTGACCCGGCGCTCGTGCAGGGCGTCCAGGTCGTCGTCCCAGAACGGGGCAGTCTCGACGGCGAACACGTTCCCCTTGAACTCGTCGAGCGCCGCCGCCTTCCGCTGCGCCGCGCGGAAATGGACCATCGGGGCCTTCACGTCCCCCTTCAGACCGTCGATGCCCATGACGCCGATGACGACCGGCAGCTTCGGCGCGCCCAGGTCCTTGCGCACGTCGCGGATCAGGTGGGCGAGCAGGTCGGCGTACGGGTCGTATCCGCCCGGCTTGTTGTGGTTGGGGTACTCCGAGTGGCCGACGTAGTCGTTGAACCCCTGGAACCAGACGAACCCGGCCAGCTCGTACCCCTGCTTCTCGTCGTAGTCGGGCACCACCCGCTTGATGTCCTGCAGCACCTTCCTGATGTGCGCGATCATCGCGCGGTAGTACACCCCCGTCGCCTTCTCCTTCTCCGCCTTCAGCCTGTCCAGGTCGTCGCCCCGCTTCTGGTGCTGGGCGAGGCGGGCGTCGCTCCACACGAACGGGCCGGCGCTCGGCGGGCGGAAGTCGGTGTGCAGGCTCCGTCCGCCCCACGCCGTTTTGATGAGCAGCACCGGCTCGCCCAGCCGCTTCTCCAGCGTCAGCCCGAAGGTGAACTCCGGGCCGATCCGCTTCCCCGCCGCGCCGAACGCGCCGTAGTTCACGCCCAGCTTGCCCGTCTGCTCCCTCCGGTCGGTGTACGCATCGCCCAGGCAGCCGACGGAGGTGATCCACACCTTGTGACAACCCTTCGGCTTGCCGTCCGCCCCTCGCATCTCCTTCAGCAGCGGGGCCGTCTTCGGGTCGTCGGCCAGGCTGTCGAACGTGGACACGGCGGCGTGCCCCTGCATGTTCGACTGCCCAGCCAGGATGTACACCTTGAGCGGCTTGCCGGCGGCGACCGCCGGGGCAGCGAGGGTGACGAGGGCACCGATCACGGCAGCACCAATCCGACAACACCTGGGAGTCATCTCGCTCCTCTGTTTGGGCTTCGTCTTCTTTCCACGAGTGTATGATGAACAAAGGGAATGAATCCGGCAACGCGCCCGGGGAGCCGTCTGCTACGCCGGTGTTGGACCGCCGCCGTTCTTCTTTCCCGGACGCCGTTTCTGCGTTTTGCGGCCGGGCCGGTAGCCCTTCGTCTTCGGTCCTCCCGCTTTTCGCTCCGCCGACCGCTCGCCCTTGCCCGGGTTGGCGATGGCATGGTAGTGGTCGCCGCGCATCCCGGCGTTCGCCTGTTCGCGGCGGGCGTTCAGCGCCTCCAGCGGTGGCGCGGCCGGGATCAGGGCGTCGCACCCCCCGCCGATCAGGTCGCCGCGGCCCGCCTGGAGCAGCGCCTCCCGCACCGTAAAGTAGTTCTCCGGCTTGAAGAACTGCAACAGCGCGCGTTACAGCTTGCGGTCGCGCAGGCCGCGGGCAACGATCACCTCCTCGCCGCTGAACGGGTCGATCCCGGTATAGTACATGCACCTCGCGATGACACCAGGGGCAGGCTGCAAGTCGGCGTCAGCGTCTCCGGTACGAATGACGAAGGCCGTGGCTCCTCACGGTTTGTTACCCCCCCAGCTTATCCTATCCGAGACACTGAGCGTGGCTCCGCCTCGTGCGGTCCGGCTGTGGATCAGGTGGTATCGGTCTTGCTGCCGCAACAACCGCGAACCGCATCGTCGATCAGATTCTTCAGCCGGTTGCGTTCGCGGTCGGATGCGGTGGCCAGTAGGTCGCTGACCATCGCGGCAATCTCGGATTGCGTAGACCTCGAAGGGAGAGGCACGCCCCGAAGCACGTGTCGTCCTTCGCCCATCGTCGGGAGGTGAACGACGAGACGTGCCGGCCGGCGGGAACGGATCAGAGGATGCAGTTGCACTTGCCGATGTTCTCGGCAAGGCCCACTTCGTCCGTGAGGGCGTGCGATTCCATACACAGGGCGATGGTCAACTTCGGCTGATAGCGGCGGATCGTGTCCCGCATGAAGCTGTAGAGTTCGGCCCGCAGCGCGTGGGAGTAGCGCGCCCGCCCATCATCCGGGCTGTCGCTCACCACGGTGAGTGACCTCACGATGGCATTATCGGAGCCGAGTTTCTCGGACGTGACGTTTAGGGCCGGGCCGTAGCTGCACACACCGCCCAAGGTGATGCGATCGAGGCGGACTTGCGCCAGGAGTTGTTCCAGCAGCGTGCCGTACACTCGCCGCCAGTCTGGTATTGGGATGATCGGCATCAGCATGACCCGGATCGGGTAGCCGGCGGCGGCGCACCGGCGCATCGCCTCGATGCGATCCGCAATCGGCGGCGTGACGACTTCGTAGTCCCGGCGGACCTCCGGCGGGTTCAAGCTCCAACAGAGGACCGTGTGCCCGCCGTGGTCAAGGTCGAGGACGTTGTCGAAGTCGGCACTCTTGGAGAGGACGCGGAGCCGGGCGAACGGGTGCCGGGCGAAGAACGGGATCATGACCCGCGAGTAACCGGTGAGCGGGTCCAGGGCCATGCCATCCTGCAACTTACCGAGGTAAAACGCCTCCGGGCGGCCGATCTTCCGGGCCTGCCTGTCCACCTGGGCAAGGATCTCGTCCAAGTTCATGAACACCTTCACCGTGGGCGAGAACCGCACCCCCTGCGTGCCCGCCAGATAGCAGTACGAGCAGCCGTAGGGGCAGTAACCGTAGGGTGAGAAGTGCCAGAAGTTTGGGCAGGTGTTGCCCTCCTCGTCCGAGCAGCCCACGGCACTATTGTGCTCGCCGAGGACGAGCGTTCGTCGGCCTTCGTAGTGCAGTTGGAGCGGGTCCGAGATACCAAGGTCGATCTTGTTGTGGGCGATACCGAACTGCTCCACGACTTCGGCGCTCGGGTACGCCACGCAGATCCGCTCCGCCAGGAAGCGCCGTTTTGGTGTTGTGACGCTTCCTTTGGCGAGGATGATTTGTCGGGGCCGGAACAAGTCCACGGGCCGCGGCAAGTATTGCTCTTCGTGGTCGGTCAGGTCGAAGAGTGTGGGTTGCCGATTTCTGATGGGTTGCATGGCGCCCCCCCGTGCATCGTTCCACCTCCCCAATCATTATACTGTACATGCGAACACAATGCAAGCCCAGTCCAGATCGTTGGGGCCGCCGTTGCTGCCGCGATACGTAGGGCGAACAGGTTGGTTATGCACCACGCTGCTTGCCGGGCCTTCGCTTCTGAGTCTTCCGTCCGGGTCGATACCCTCTCTGTTGTGGGTCGGCACCACGCTCGCCGGTCTTCTCGCCCTTGCCCGGGTTGGCGACCGCATGGTAGTGGTCGCCGCGCACCCCGGCGTTCGCCTGTTCGCGGCGTGCGTTCAGCGCCTCCGGCGGCGGCGCGGCCGGGATCAGGGCGTCGCAGCCGCCGCCGATCAGGTCGCCGCGGCCCGCCTGCAGCAGCGCCTCCCGCACCGTGAAGTAGTTCTCCGGCTTGAAGAACTGCAGCAGCGACCGCTGCAGTTTGCGGTCGCGCAAGCCGCGGGCGACGAACACCTCCTCGCCGCTGAACGGGTCGATCCCGGTATAGTACATGCACGTCGCGATGTCGAACGGCGCCGGGATGAAATCCTGCACCTGGTCGGGGCGGTAGCCGTTGCGCTTCAGGAACAGGGCCAGGTCGATCATCGCGTGCAGGTCGCTGCCGGGGTGGCTGGCGATGTAGTACGGCACCAGGTACTGCTTCGGCTTGCCGGCGTCCTGCGACGCCTGCCTGAACGCCCGCGCGAACCCCTCGAAGTTGCCGTTCTCCGGCTTCTTCATCAGCCCCAGCACGGTCGGGTCGGTGTGTTCGGGCGCCACCTTCAGATGCCCGCCGACGTGGTGCGCCGACAGCTCGCGCAAATACTCCGGCGACAGCTGCGCCAGGTCCATGCGAATGCCCGAGGCGACCAGCACCTTGCGCACTCCCGGCTCCGTCCGCGCTCGCTTGAGCAGGTCGATCAGCGGGCCGTGGTCGGTGCCGAGCAGCTTGCAAATCGTCGGATGCACGCAGCTGAGCCGCTTGCACCGCGCCTCCACCTCCGGCCGGCTGCAGCGCATCTGGTACATGTTCGCCGTCGGCCCGCCGACGTCGCTGACGACCCCCTTGAACTCCGGGTCGGCCGCCATCTTGCGAACCTCGGTCAGTACCGAATCGGCCGATCGCGACGAGATGATCCGCCCCTGGTGGGCGGTGATCGAGCAGAACGTACAGCCGCCGAAGCAGCCGCGCATGACCGTCACCGAATCCTTGATCATCTCGTGCGCCGGCACCGGCTCGGTGTACGCCGGGTGCGGCCGGCGGGTGTACGGCAGACCGTAAACCCGGTCCATCTCCGCCTCGCTCAGCGGTAGCCCGGGCGGATTCACCACCACCGCCTGTCGGTCGTGGTACTGCACCAGCGTTTTCGCGTTGTGCGGGTTGGTGTTGACGTGAATCAACCGCGTCGCCTCGACGAACGCCATCTTGTCCGACGCCACCGCCTCGTAGCTGGGCAGCAACAGGGCGTCGGCACGCGCCGGCAGCGTGTCGCGCAGCGCGTCGGACTCCCGGGCGCCGAGCAGGTAGGCCACGCCGCGCAGGTCGCGCAAATCACGGACGGGTTCGCCCCTGGCGAGACGTTGCGCGATGTCGACGATCACCCGCTCGCCCATGCCGTACACAACCAGGTCGGCCTTGCAGTCGAGCAGGATCGACTTGCGAACGGTGTCGCTCCAGTAGTCGAAGTGCGCCAGCCGCCGCAGCGATGCCTCGACGCCGCCGGCGATCACCGGCACACCCGGGTACGCCTCGCGGGCGCGGTGGCAGTAGGCAAGCGTCGCCCGGTCGGGCCGCAGACCGATGCGTCCACCCGGCGAGTAGGCGTCGTCGTTACGCACCTTCTTGCTGGCGGTGTAGTGGTTGATCATCGAGTCCATGTTGCCGGCGGACACGGCGAAGCACAGCCGCGGCCGGCCGAACGTCCGCCACGGCTCGGCCGAGTGCCAGTCCGGCTGACTGAGCATGCCGACGCGAAAGCCGGCGGCCTCCAGCACCCGGTGCAGGATCGCCATCGCGAAGCTCGGATGATCGACGTAGGCGTCGCCGCTGACGAACACCACGTCGACGGCGTCCCAGCCGCGCGCGCGCATCTCGGCGGCGCTGGTCGGCGCCAGCGGGGCGGCGTAGCGCTCAGTCCATAGCGGGAGGGGAAGTTTCATATCAGCAGCCCGAAGCGCAAGCGAGGGATGAAAGAAAGCACGCGGGCGAGAGCGATCATTATAAACCCGAAGCCCGAAGCGCAAGCGAGGGTTTCTTCATCCCTCGCTTGCGCTCGGGCTGTGACCCGTCGCGCGCGACGGGTCACGCCCCATGATAATCGATGTCCTTCACCTCGATGGCGTACTTGTAGATGAAGTCGCGGCGCGGCTCCACCTTCTCGCCCATCAGGGTGCGGAACATCTCGTCGGCCTTCAAAGCGTCCTCCAGCTGGACCTGCAGCAGCGTTCGCCGGTCCGGGTCGAGCGTCGTCTCCCACAGCTCCTCGGGGTCCATCTCGCCCAGTCCCTTGAAGCGGTTGATGCTCAAGCCCTTGCCGCCCAGCCGGCGCACGTCGGCGCTCAGCTCGCGGAGGGTGTTCAGCGTGTGTCCGCTGTCGCCGCTCTCCAGCCGCAGCCGCGGCGGTGGTTCGCGGCCGGCGACGCGCTCCGGCGGCACCAGGTCTTTCGGGTCCAGCCCGAACCGGCGCAGCTCGTCGAGCGCCTTGTTGATTACTCGTACCTCGTGCAGCACCTCCTCGCGGAAGGTGTCGGCTTCCAGCGGGGCGTGGCCGTGGCCGTTCGTCGTCGCCGCGGTCGGCTCGTCCTCGACGACCAGGTCGTGCCCCAGCCGCTCGCGCTCGCGGGTCTGCAGCTCGGCCACCTCCTCGGCGGTGTAACACCACTCCTCACGGCCGGCGACGACGACGTGAAAGCTCGGCAGCCCGCGCGGCCCCAGCCGGGTCAGGAACGACGCCAGGTTGACACCGCGCCGCTCCAGCGTGCCCAGCGCTTCCTCCAGGGCGATCATCTGCTTCATCAGCGTCGTCAGGTCGTCGCCGTCGATCCGCCGCGGCTCGCCGATCGGCGCGTCAGGTCCGGCCGGCCGCGGGAACACCGCCAGGCGCGTTCCCTTCAGCCCGCGTGTGATCAGCTCCTGGTTCATCTCCTCGACGGTTTGCACGAAGCGGACGTGCTTCTTCTCCGTCACCTTGAACAGCGGCGGGCGAGCGACGTAGATGCGGCCGGCGGCGACCAGCAGCGGCATTTGCCGGTAAAAGAACGTCAAGAGCAGCGTGCGGATGTGCTGGCCGTCGACGTCGGCGTCGGTCATGATGATGATCTTGCCGTAACGCAGCCCCTTGAGCGTCTCCTCCCGCGCGTCGTCGGCGATGCCCAGGCCGATGTCGATGCCGATGGCCGAGATCAGGTTGCTGATCTCCTCGTTCTTGAGCAGGTTCTCCATCCGCGCCTTCTCGACGTTGAGCGGCTTGCCGCGCAGCGGCAGGATGGCCTGGTGGATGCGGTCGCGGCCGGACTCGGCCGACCCGCCGGCGGAGTCGCCCTCGACCAGGAACAGCTCGCTCTCGTCGGGGTCGCGCGCGGTGCAGTCCATCAGCTTGCCGGGTAACCCGCCGCTGCTGAGTAACCCCTTCCGTTCTTTCAGCGCCTTCTTGGCCCGGGCCGCCGCCTCGCGCGCCTCCGCCTCCAGCAGCGCCTTCTTCATGATCCGGGTGGCTTCTTTCGGGTTCTCCTCCAGGTAGCGGTTCAGGAACTCCGACAGCACGCCGGAAACGGCGCCCTCGACGTCCAGGTTGTTCAGTTTCTCCTTGGTCTGGGCGTTGAACTGCGGGTCGGGGTGCTGCACGCTGATGATCGCCGTCAGCCCCTTGCGAAAATCCTCGCCGATCGGGGTGACGTTCTTGAACAGCTCCTGCCGGGTGCCGTAGGCGTTGAGCGTGCGCGTCAGCGCGGTGCGGAAGCCGCTCAGGTGGGTGCCGCCCATCGGGTTGTAGGCGTTGTTGGTGTAACAGCGGCAGCGCTCTTCCTCGGCGGCGACGTACTGCATCGCCACCTCGACGCGAATCGGCCCGTGCTCGCTCTCGACGGAGCGATCGACGTACAGCGGCTCGACAACCAGCCGGTCCTCGTCCCGGTTGAGGTAGCCGACGAACTCGGCGATGCCGCCGTCGAACTTGAACGTCTGGTCCTTGGCGGCGCGGTCGTCGGTCAGCCGGATCGCCAGGCCCTTGTTCAGAAACGCCAGCTCGCGGAAGCGGGTTTCGAGCGTGTCGTAGTTGAAGTGGATCTCGTGGAAGATCTGCGGGTCGGGCTTGAAGGTGATCTTCGTCCCGGTCCGCTTGCTGGCGCCGACGTCCTTGACCGGGGTGATCGCCTTGCCGCGCTCGTACTCCTGGGTGTAGGTGCGGCCGTTGCGCTGCACCTGCGCCTCCACCCACTCGCTCAGCGCCGTCACCGCCTTGGCGCCCATGCCGTGCAGACCGGCGGACACCTTGTAGGCGCCCTTGTCGAACTTGGCGCCGGCGCCGACGGTGGTCATGACGACTTCGAGCGTCGGCTTGCCGACCTGGGGGTGGACCTCGACCGGGATGCCGCGGCCGTCGTCGCTGACGCTGACGCTGTTGTCGACGTGAACGCGGACGTGGATGGCGGAGCAGTAGCCGGCGAGCGCCTCGTCGACGCAGTTGTGGACCAGCTCGTAGATCAGGTGATGCAACCCGTGCTGGCCGGTGTCGCCGATGTACATGCCGGGCCGCTGGCGGATGTGATCGGCGTCCTTGAGGATCTTGACGTTCTCGGTCGTGTACTGGGTGGACGCCTCGGCGGTGGCTCGCTCCTGGGCGGTCAGCTCGACCTCCGGCGCGGCGGCAGCGGCTTCATGGCTCATCGGTGCGGCTCTCCTTTTCCGGTCCGGGTGGGCAGTGCGGATACCGGGTGCAATGCGTGGTTTCGGCTCATCCCGGCAGACCGGCGCGGAAGCGCAGGTCGGTGATCGGGGTATTGGGTAACTGCCGCCGCAGCCCTTCGAGCAGGCGGCGGCGGTGGTAGTGGGTCAACTCTTGCAGCAGGACGGCGTTGCCGACCTGCACCTCCAGCACGCCGCGGCGGAACGCGCCGATGCGCGTGTGCGGGGCGAACTCGGGGCCGGCGACCGCCGTCCACGCCCGCTCCAGCTGCAGCTGTCCCTGACGGCGGCCCCAGCCGCGCGACGTGAACAGCCGGCCGAGGATCTCCCCCAGCTTTTCCGGCCCCTTGTCCGGCTCGCGACGGCGGATCGACATGGGCAGGCCCCCTCGGGCGCTCAGGTGAGCGGCATCACCAGGTACGAGTAATCGCCTCCACAGCGGAACAGGCCGGGACTGGCTCCGTCGGTCAGCTCGGCGGTCAGGGTGGCGTCGGCCGGCAGCACCTTGAGCATGTCGATCAGGTACTCCGGGTTGAAGTTCACGTCGATCGGCTTGCCATCGTGGGCGAGCGGCATCTCCACCTTCGATCGGCCGGCAGTCGCCCCCTGGGCAAGCAGCGTCAGCTTGCCCTTGCCGAACTTGAACGTCACGCGCTTGCTGTCGGTGTCGGTCATGATCGCCGCCTGCCGCACCGCCGGGTGGAAGTCGGCCACCGGCAGCTCGATCTGGGCGGCACTCTTTTTCGGCAGGACGGCGCGGTAGTCCGGATAACGACCCTCGACCAGCCGGCTGTAGATCACCGCCCGGCCGGTGCGGAACAACACCTCGTTGGGCCGCAGGCAGACGCGCACGGTGTCCTCGGGGTCGTCGGCCAGGTTGCGCTCCAGCAGCGTCATCGCCTTGGTCGGCACCACCGGCGTCTGGCCGCGGGTGGTGTGCCCGCCGACCGCGGTCGCCGTGCCCTCGGCCAGCGCCAGCCGCCGGCCGTCGGTGGCGACCAACCGCGCCTGCCCGCCGTCCAGCTCCCACAGCACGCCGGTCATCGAGAACCGGGCCGTCTCGTCGGCGGTGGCAAACACCGTGCGGCGGATCATCTCGCGGAGGCTGCCGGCGGAGATCTCGTGATATCGCTCGTCGGTAAACGTCGGGAAGTCAGGGAACTGCGCCGGGTCCTCGCTGGGCATCTCGAACTCGGCCTGGGTGCCGCGCACCAGGCAGGCGTTCGGGTCGGCCTCGATGGTCAGCTCGCCATCGCGGGCCTCACGCAAGATGGCGATCAGCCGCGCCGCTGGCAGGATCGCCTCGCCCGGCTCCTGAATCGTCAGCCCCTGGACGTCCAGCCGGATGCCGACCTCCTGATCGGTGGCGATGAGCGTACACCGTCCCTCGCCGGCGATCGCCTTGAGGTTCTTGAGGATCGGCTTGAGGTCCTTGGCCGGGATGGCGGCGTTGGCCAGCTGACAGGCCGCCAGCAACCCTTCCCGATGGCAGATCACCCGCATGCGCTTCTCCCTTGTGATTCCTGGCCCGGTTTCTCACCGGGTCGGTTCGTCCCTGACACCGCTTCGCGGTTCTTCTTCAACCCCTTCTCTCTTCCTGTTGAGAAACCCAGTAGGAGGAATAAAGTCTGGCCGGTTTCGGTGGCTAACGTCGTCGTCGTCGTCCGTTGTCGTGTCTTGAGAAGACATTGCGCCCATCCGGCCGATGGGGAAAACCCGTTGACGGACTGTCGCGCCCCGGTCGCGCCGTGTTGATCGGCTCGGCGGGCAGAGCGAACACGGTGGTCGACGGGGACAGTAGTCATCGGCTCTCGACAGCGGCGCGCGGCGGGCGCGACGGGTTTTCCACAGGGGTCAGGCGAGGTCGGCATGCAGCTCCCGAACGGCTCCCGACAGCCGGGCGTCGGACGACAGCGCCTGCTCCACCTTGCGGCAGGCGTGCAACACGGTGGAGTGATCACGGCCGCCGAAGTAGGCGCCGATCTGCTCCAGCGACAGCGGAGTGAGCAGGCGGGCCAGGTACATGCCCACCTGCCGCGGCAGCAGCACCGCCCGCGACCGGCGCTCCGAGCGCAGGTCGTTCGGCTCGACCTGGAAATAGCGGCCGACGCGCTGCACGATGCGATCGATTGCCGCCGGCCGCACGTCGTCGCGAAACGCGGCGGTGATTTCCTCCAGCGTCGGCATGCGGCCAGCGACGGCGGCCAGCCCCTGCACGCGCGTCAGGGCGCCGTCGAGCTGGCGCGGGCTGCCGGGAGTATTCGCCGCCAGCCACGCCAGCGCCTCGTCGGCCAGCGTCAGCCCGCGATCGGCCTGCCGCTGCCCCAAAAACGCGCGCCGGCTATCGACGCCAAGCGGATCGAGGGTAACGGTCAACCCCTGGGCGAGCCGGCTGGTGAGGCGGGTCGGCAGGTGGGTGAGCAGCGCCGGCCCCGTCACCGCCGTGAGCACCAGCTGACGCTGCCGGGCCAGACAGTGATCGACCAGTCCGCTCAACGCCGTCGCACCGCGAACGGGCAGGTGCTGCACGTCCTCGATCACCACCAGATCGGCCTGGCGCAGCGCCGCCGAGTCCTCGACCGCCAGCGCCAGGTCGGCCGCCGGCACCACGGCGACGAGCAGGTCGGGCAGCTGCCGGGTTGTCTCCGCCACCAGCTCGGTGGCCAGGTGCGACTTGCCGCTGCCGGGCGGGCCAGCGACGAACAGCGGGTTGACCGCTCGCCGCAGCGCCCGACCGCCGACGCACCGCACCACTCCCTCGATCGCCTGCCGGGCGGCCCGATTCTCCGGCAACAGGATCCAGCGGACAGGCGGCGGCATGGCTCGTTGGGACGTTTCCTCAAACCGACCTTTTCCACCACGTCATTGTATCGCATTCGCCACCGCTTCACAAGCCCGTTGCCGGCGTCGCAAGCCCATGCAGCGCAGGAAGATAGGATGGGTATAACGGGGTGTGAAATGTGAACACCCATTCACATCGGATCGGGTCGGTTCAGCCGGCGGGGGTGGATTGCCGCAACCGCTGCACCACGCGGCAGATGCGCCGAGCCGCCTCGCCAACCTCGGCCTCACTCAGGAGCGGGTGCAGGCTGAATCGCAGCGCCGAATGGAGCCGGTCGGACGAGACGCCCATCGCCTGCAAAACGGGCGACGGCAGCAGCGATCCGCTGGAGCAGGCGCTGCCGGTGGAGCAGGCAACGCCGGCGAGGTCGAGGTTCATCAGCAGCAGGTCGGCCTTGAGGCCGGGGAACGACACGTTGAGGGTGTGCGGCAGGCCGTCGTCCTCGGGGCCGTTGACGACGAGCGGGGCGGCATGCCGGCGCAGGTGGTCGAGCAGGACGGCCCGCAGCCGCACCAGGTGGGCGCGGCGCGCTTCCCGCTCACGGGTGGCGATTTCGAGGGCGACGGTCATGCCGACGGCGAGCGCCACCGGCTCCGTCCCCGGCCGCCTCCCCGCCTGCTGATGTCCGCCGTACAGCAGCGGTCGCAGCTTGGCTCCGCGACGCACGAGCAGCGCGCCGATCCCGCGCGGACCGTGGAACTTGTGCGCCGTCAGCGCCAGCGTGGTCACGCCGAGAGCGCGGAACGACACCGGCATCTTGCCGACCGCCTGCACCGCGTCACAATGCACGCTCACCGACGACGGCAGGCGCTGCACCACGTCGGCAATCGGCTGGACGGCGCCGGTTTCGTGGTTGGCGAGCATGGTCGCGACCAGTCGCGTCTCGGGCCGCAGATACGCTCGCAGCGCGTGGACGACCAGGCCACAGCGGGCGTCGACCGGCAGCCAGTCGACGGCGAACCCGGCGCGGGCCAGGTGGCGGAGCGGTTCGACGACGGACAGATGCTCGACGGCGGACGCGAGCAGGTGGGCGGGCGGCGACCCGGCGAGGCCGTAGACGGCGTGGTTGTTGGCCTCGGTGCCCCCGGAGGTGAGAACGACCTCATCGGGGTGGGCGTCGAGCAAAGCGGCGAGCCGTTCGCGAGCATCGTCGAGCGCGCGCCGGGCGTGCCGGCCGAAGCGGTGGGCGCTGGCCGGGTTGCCGGGAACGTCGAGGGCATACGGCCGCATCGCCTCCCAGACGGCAGGCAGGAGCGGAGTGGTGGCGTTGCTGTCGAGGTAGATGGCGTCCATGTGTCACATCGTCGCCGGGCGGCGTCCATTGTACCGCCAATGGACGAATGGGGTCAGCCCGGCGCGGCTGTCGCGAGTGGCAGGGGCGTCGCTCTCGGTCAGATCGAGAGCGGCCTGCCGCACGGCCTCCGTCAGCGCGTCGAGATCAGCGCCGCGCACCGAGTAGCGGACGACAGGGCGCGACGCCGGGCCGACCGTGAAGTACGCGGTTGCCTCACTGTGCCCGTCGCGCTGCACGCGCAGCGGGATGCGGTTGACCTGGCCAAGAACGAGCGGCTTCTCGCCCGCGGCCGAGCCATCAAGCATCGCGTTCAGTCGGTCGAGGACAGTGGGGCTGGAAACCTGACAAAAGAGATCGAGGGACGGTCCTTCGATGGTGAGGAACCAGGCGTCGTCGCCGTCGGTCGTTTCGTCGAGCGTGACGCTCCACGCCCCGGATGCGCCGTTCGCGAGCAACGCCAGGCTCGTGCCGGCGTGGGGGTGGCCGTTGTCGTCTCGCCGGTTGATGTTCGCCATGCGTCACCGATGCCTCGTGGAGTGTCTGCAATCAGGCAAGGCAATCGCCCCTTGTCGACGGTGGCTCTGTCGTTGTATCGGTCCGTGGTGTCGGAAGAAGCTCTCAACCGGGCCGGATCGCGCGTGCGGCGGCGAGGCCGTCACAACCTCGGCCGGACATCGGAAGAAGGAGCATGAGAGGACGGAACAGCCTCTCCTCCGGATCCGGAAACGGATCTCTCATTCACGCATTGCACCCCTCGGAGACGATTGATGTTCGAATTCCTTTTCGGCGCTCGCCGCGCCGCTTCCCCTACCGTGTCCGCGAAGCCTGCCGCGATTGCCAAACCGTCCCTCGAATCGCTGGAAGACCGCCGCGTGATGTCGGCCAACCTCGTCGGCGGCAACCTGGTCATCGTCCAGTCGAACCTGAACGACACCGCCGTCGTCACCCAGACCACCAACGCATTCGGGCTGCCGATCATCCACGTCGAGCAGACGATCGGCGGGATCGCCCAGACCCCCAGGGACTTCTACGCCTGGCGGGTGACCGGGCGGATCATCTACCTCGGCGGCGCCGGTGATGACGTGTTCGACAACCTGACGAACCTGCGCAGCACGGCGTATGGCCAGGCCGGCAACGATATCCTCCGCGGCGGCCACAACGCCGACGTCCTGTGCGGCGGACTCGGCAACGACGAGCTGCACGGCCGCGAGGGCAACGACTGGCTGTACGGCGAGGCCGGCAACGACATCCTCCGCGGCGGCCAGGACAACGACCACATGTACGGCGGGACCGGCTACGACGACCTGTTCGGCGCGCTGGGCAACGACTACCTCGACGGCGGCCGCGACGGCATCGCCGACAAGCTGACCGGCAGCACCGGCGCCGACACGTTCGTGGCCGAACGAGTCCGCATCCTGTTCTTCAGCTTCAACCGCGACAATCCGCAGGATTTCAACGCCGCCGAAGGCGACCACATCATCTGAGCGGCGGCCAGGACACGGGCGAGCGGCAGACGGCGGGAGCCGCGCTGCCGCTCGTTCGTTTGTCTCTCGTCGATCGTCGGGCGTCCCGGACCGGCGTGCGATTCCTGCATATGCTATCCGCATCCGGAATTTGCACCCGCATCCTGGAGGTGACGCCATGTCCGACCGTCGCACGTTCCTGACCGCCGCCGCCGGCACCGTCCTCGCCGCCGCCGTCCGCGGCGCCGACGCCCCGAAGCTCCACGTCGCCACCAACTTCTACCCGTGGCACACGTTCTACGCCCGCCGCAAGCAGAACTTCTTCGCCGACCTCGACGCCAGTCTCGCCGCCGTCGCCCGCAGCGGGCTGGACGGCTTCGAGGGCAACGGCGGATCGCCCGACGAGGTGCGCAAGGTCGCCCCGCTGCTCAAGAAGCATCACCTCGAAATGCGGTCGATGTACGTCAACAGCAAGCTCCACGACAAGGACGCCGCCGCCAGCATCAAGCAGGTACTCGCCGTCGCCGACGCCGCCCGCGAGCTGGGCTGCCGCATCGTCGTCACCAATCCGACCCCGCTCCAGTGGGGCGGCAACCTGGGCAAGACCGACGCGCAGCTGACGTTCCAGGCCGCTCGCCTCGACGAGCTGGGCGCCGGCCTGCGCGCCAAGGGCATGACGCTCGCCTATCACAACCACGACGTCGAGCTGAAGCACGCCGCCCGCGAGTTTCACCACATGATGCTCGGCACCGATCCGAAGCACGTCTCGCTCTGCCTCGACGTCCACTGGATCTTCCGCGGCTCGGACGACTCCCAGGTGGCCCTGTTCGACGTGGTCAAGCTGTACGGCAAGCGCGTCGCCGAGCTACACCTGCGCCAGTCGGCCAACGGCGTGTGGACCGAGGTGTTCGGCGAGGGCGACATCGACCACCCGCGCCTGGTGCGAGCGCTGGCGGCGCAGGGGGTCAAGCCGCACCTGGTGCTGGAACAGGCGGTCGAGGCCAAGTCGCCCGACACCGTCGACGCCGTCGAGGCGCACCGCCGCGGGCTGGAGTACGTCCGCAAGACGTTCGTCGCCCTCGCCGGCTGAGTGCCCGGCGCGCCGATGAAAGAGATGAGCGACCGCTCATGTTCGTCGAACGAGCGGGCCGTTCAGGCTGGTCGTTGCGCCTCGCGGGTCGCACAATACCCGTATTCCGCCAACGGTTTCGCACAAGGATTGCAGACATGGCTAACTCATTCAGCAGCCGCGCGCCGCTTCGCGTCGGCAGTCAGGAGTACACGATCTACCGGCTCGACGCGGTGTACAAGGCGTACCCGCAGGCGCGGGCGCTGCCGTTCTCGCTCAAGGTGCTGCTGGAGAACCTGCTCCGCAACGAGGACGGGGTGAGCGTGCGCTCCGAGGACGTCGCCGCGCTGGCGGCGTGGGACCCGGCCAGCCAGCCGAGTAAAGAGATCGCCTTCATGCCGGCGCGCGTCCTGCTGCAGGACTTCACCGGGGTGCCGGCGGTGGTCGACCTGGCGGCGATGCGCGACGCCATGCGGCGGATGGGCGGCGACCCGGCGCGGATCAATCCACTCTTGCCCGCCGAGCTGGTAATCGACCACTCGGTGCAGGTCGACGAGTTCGGCAACCCGGCCGCCTTCGCCGCCAACGAGCGGCTGGAGTTCGAGCGCAACCACGAGCGCTACGCCTTCCTCCGCTGGGGGCAGAAGGCGTTCCGCAACTTCAAGGTGGTGCCGCCGGAGACCGGCATCGTCCACCAGGTGAACCTGGAGTACCTGGCGCGCGTGGTGTTCGTCAACGAGCAGAACGTGGCGTATCCCGACACGCTGGTCGGCACCGACTCGCACACCACGATGATCAACGGGCTGGGGGTGCTCGGCTGGGGCGTCGGCGGGATCGAGGCCGAGGCCGCCATGCTCGGCCAGCCGGTGTCGATGCTGATCCCCGAGGTGGTCGGGTTCAAGCTGTCCGGCAAGCTGCGCGAGGGGGCGACGGCGACCGACCTGGTGCTCACCGTCACCCAGATGCTGCGGCAGAAGGGCGTGGTCGGCAAGTTCGTCGAGTTCTACGGCCCCGGCCTGGCCGACCTGGCGCTGGCCGACCGCGCCACCATCGCCAACATGGCTCCCGAATACGGCGCCACCTGCGGCATCTTCCCGGTCGACGCCGAAACGCTGCGCTTCCTCCGCACCAGCGGCCGGCCGGATGCCCTGATCGCCCTGGTCGAGGCGTACACCCGCGAACAGGGGCTGTTCCACGACGCCGACACCTTGCCGGCGGTCTACTCGACGACGCTGGAGCTGGACCTGGGCAACGTCGAGCCGTGCCTGGCCGGCCCGCGCCGGCCGCAGGACCGCGTCGCCCTGACACGGGTGAAGGACAGCTTCGGCACCGAGCTGCCCAAGCTGCTCGCCGCCGCCAAGCCGAAGAGCACCGCCCTGCCGACCGCCGGGGCGCCGGCCGACCCGGTCGATCAGGGAACGGCGGCCCAGCTGCACCACGGTTCGGTGGTGATCGCCGCCATCACCAGCTGCACCAACACGTCGAACCCGTCGGTGATGGTGGCCGCCGGACTGGTCGCGAAAAAGGCGGTCGAACGCGGACTGACGACGAAGCCGTGGGTGAAGACCAGCCTGGCGCCGGGGTCGAAGGTCGTAACCGATTACCTGGTCGACGCCGGTCTGCTGGAGCCGCTGGAGGCGCTGCGCTTCCATCTGGTCGGCTACGGCTGCACCACCTGCATCGGTAACAGCGGTCCGCTGCCGGAGGCGATCTCGAAGACGATCACCGACAACGGGCTGGTGGTGGCGGCGGTGCTGTCGGGCAACCGCAACTTCGAGGGCCGCGTTCACCCCGACGTGCGCGCCAACTACCTGGCGTCGCCGCCGCTGGTCGTGGCGTACGCCCTGGCGGGGCGGGTGGACATCGACCTGGTCGCCGAGCCACTCGGCACCGACGGGCGCGGTCAGCCGGTCTA
The DNA here is from genome assembly GCA_046350215.1 of Gemmataceae bacterium. Taxonomy (GTDB): domain Bacteria; phylum Planctomycetota; class Planctomycetia; order Gemmatales; family Gemmataceae; genus JAXMAU01. Next base: position 60,786 of record JAXMAU010000036.1, read on the forward strand.
CCTGCGCGACATCTGGCCGACGCAGCGCGAGATCGAGGAGACGGTGGCCCGGTCGATCCGCACCGAGATGTTCGCCCGCGAGTATGGCGAGGTGTTCAAGGGTACGCCGGCGTGGCAGGGGCTGCCGGTGCCCGAGGGCGACCTGTACGCCTGGGACGCATCGTCGACCTATGTGAAGCATCCGCCGTATTTCGAGGGGATGACGCGCGATGTTCCGCCTCTGAAGGACATCAGCGGGGCGCGGGTGCTGGCGGTGCTGGGCGACAGCATCACCACCGACCACATCTCGCCGGCCGGCTCGATCCGCGCCACCGGCCCGGCGGGCAAGTACCTGCTGGCGCACGGGGTGACGGCGACCGACTTCAACAGCTACGGCAGCCGCCGCGGCAATCACGAGGTGATGGTGCGGGGCACATTCGCCAACGTGCGGTTGCGGAACCAGCTGGCGCCGGGCACCGAGGGCGGCGTCACCCGCCACCTGCCCGACGGCGAGGGGATGAGCATCTACGACGCCTCGGTGAAGTACGCCGCCGAGGGGATCCCGCTGCTGGTGCTGGCCGGCAAGGAGTACGGCTCGGGGTCGTCGCGTGACTGGGCGGCGAAGGGTCCGCTGCTGCTGGGCGTGCGTGCGGTGATCGCCGAGAGCTACGAGCGGATTCACCGCAGCAACCTGGTCGGCATGGGCATTTTGCCGCTGCAGTTCCACGGCGGGGAGAGCGTGGCGACGCTGGGGCTGAGCGGAGAGGAGACGTTCGACCTGGTGGGCCTGCGGGAGCTGCTGGGCGGGCCGTTCGCCTTCGGCCGCGAGGTGACGGTGCGGGCGACGGCGGCCGACGGCAGCGTGAAGACATTCGCCGCGGTGGTGCGGATCGACACCCCGCAGTGGGCGGCATGCGGCAGCTGCTGGGGGCGCGGTGAGCGAGTCGGGAGGGTGTACGACGAGGCCGGGCGGCGATGGCTGACGCCGTTCGAAGAAGTCGGCGAGCGGTTGGTCGGAGGTAGTCGGCACGTGCACGATGGCCCCTTCGCCGCACCAGAAGCCCTTGACACGATGCTTCACCGTCGATTCCATCAGCTCAGCGCCGCCTTGCGGTACTTCTTTGTGGTTGCCCAGGGCGCCACCACGCTGGGCACGCTCCGCCTCCCCTTTTGGGGCAGGCCCATTTGCCGCGACACCAACTCGTCGATGACGCTTCACCTCGCCCTTCCCACGTGATCCAGTTCCCTCCGAACGGCCGCCGCTGCGTACACGTAGCTCAAGGCGTGGATGAAGTCCAGCGTCGAAAACGTGCAGCCGCCACGCCACGGGGAAGGATCACGCCACGGCCGGCACGTCGGTACGCCGGCTCGTCGGGGTCCTCCGCGTGCTGCCGCCGTCTTGGATCTGCGAGAGGGAATAAGAGGTCGATGAACGGGGGCAGGATCGACCACCGAGACGACTCGAGCAGCACGCCAGTTGTCCGCCGAAGCCTTTGCCCTGGGACGTCCCGGCAGCCGTCGTGTCCGCCGACGTCGTCGCGTCATCTGGACCACGGGCGCCGGGGAGCGTCGAACTTCTGCGGCGAAGGCGGCGGGCGCGTCACGCTGGGCTCGCAGCCGATGGGTGAGAGGCTGGGAGGGATCGGCAGAGTCCAGTGGCGAAGGAAGAGGCGGCGGCGACGATGCACGGTCAGTCGGTCGATACCCAGGCTCTGGCTGGGGAAAGCCGGCAGCGGGGGCAGTAACCAGCGGGTTCTGCTCGGGAGGTTGATCGTCGAGCCTCCGCGGGGCGCAGGGGCTGGTCGGCCTGACGCTGCAGAGCAGTGGTCCCCCAGGGAGGCGAGGGCCGGGAGCAGGTGGGTGGCCAGGTTTTGGCGAGGACGACGGGCCGCCGGCCGGGATGTCTACCGGCTGCCATCGCGTGCTCCTTCCGGGCGATCACTCCCAGGTCACTTCATCTTCCTGCTTACAAACCGTGTCGTACCTGAGTCGGCCGGGCGGCTTGACACTATCATTCCCGGTTGCCCCCATCGTCTAGCGGCCTAGGACATTGCCCTCTCACGGCAAAGACAGGGGTTCGAGTCCCCTTTGGGGGTACTTGCACTGGCTGGACCGAGGAGACGGTTCAGCACGATTCCTTGCAAAGCCCGGCTTCGGCCGGGGCTTGCGTCGTTTCTGGACATGCGGTGCGGGGCGATCGGCAGACAATGCCGCTGCTCGCCGGCCTGCATGCCTGGTGAGCGTCGTACCGCCCTGTCACGTCGATTCGGCCAGAAGCATTCGCCAGCCAGTCGTCCGGCTCTTGCGCGCCGCTCGCAGCCAGTCCAGGGCGCACGCCCGCGGCAGGTCGCACTCGGGTGGACGGCCGTCGCGGACCGCCTGGAGGAAGCGGTCCACCAGGACCCCTCCGGCCAGCCCGCCGGCAGCTCCAGGCCGTGCCGGCCGCCGCCGTCGCTCCACTCCACCCGACGCGGCAGGTCGAGCCACGCCGACCCGCCCTCGGCCTCGACGCAGCGCGCCGCCGACGTCGCCGCGTCGCCGGCCCACAGCGTCAGTTGCACCACCGGCCCGCCGGCAAACTCCAGCACCACGCTCGCGAACCCCGGCTGCCCGTCGACGCCCGTGCAGGGGTGATCGCCTCCGGCGGCGTCGACCAGATCAGCGCAGCCGCGGAGTGCCAGTACCGACGGCGACGCCAGCCCGTCGCCCTCGCCCTCGCCAGCGCGCGTCCAGGTTGCCTGCAGCAGCCGCACCCCGCCGAGCGACTCGTTCAGCCGCTCGGCCAGGACCTCCGTCGCCATGCTCAGCGCTGGCCACAGGGCGAAATGGACGTTCGCCGTCGGGTCGATGCCCGCAAGCGCATCGATGTGCTCCTCGTCCTGCACCGGCGATACGCCGCACAGCACCGGCTTGCCGCAACGGACGGCATGCTCCACCGGCCACAGCCCGTACCACGTCGGGCCGGGCAGCAGCACCGCGTCGACGTCGGACGCTTCGATCAGGCTCGATCACCTGCCGGCGGCCCGGCAGCCGAGCCGCCGCCCTCGTCGGCCCGCCGCCGGGTCGCACAGTGCCGTCAGCCGCCCGGCCGGCGCCCCTAGCGCGCGGCGGTAGCGCGGCCAGCGGCGGCCCAGCCCGGATTACCCCGATCCGCAGCCGTCGTCATGCGTTCGCCTCGCGGGGAGCCCTCGGTCAGCGGTCGTCGTCCTCGGCCAGATGCGGATCGCCCAGCGGGGCGGTGCTCAGCACGGAGTAGATCGGCCCCTGCGGGGTCAGCTGGCTGGCCATCACCAGCACCTGCTTACCTCGCACTCGCCGCCCTGCCAGCCGGTGCGCTCGATGCCGCCGGCAGCCCACCGAGCGGCCGGTCGGTCTTCACTCGTCCGGAGCGTGATGTGCGGGGTGTGCTGCTCCTCGCGGCGGTAGCAGCGAGCCGCCATCAGCGGCTCTTCCAGGGCGTCGTGCGCCACCAGCTCGGCGCGCCGGCGCCGGCCCCGGCCCACACCACGCGGCCGGCGCGGCGGGAAACAGCCGACCCCAAGCGCCAGCAGGAACGCCGGCACCCGCGCACACGTCGCGAACCGCCGTGCAGACGGTGCGGGACCTCGCGCTCGTCCACCTCGCCGAGGAACAGCAGGGCAATGCAGGTTGTGCCTCCACCCACTTGACGTCGCCGCCGGCGCGAGCAAGCGCTGCCTGTAGGCCACCAGCCAGCGCAGTCCCTTCTCCAGCTCGACGGCGACGAACGTCCGCACCGACATGGCGGCCTCCACGTCAGGACGTGGGCACTCGTCCCAGTAATTCCTACCCCCGGATGCAGCCGCGCACCGAACTGCGAGATCACCCATCGCCAGGGAAACAGGCCGCCTTGGCCGCCTTTTCCGGGCTACGTCATGAGTAATGCCATACAGGAATGCCCCGGCGAGCATGTCGCTGCCGGTCAGGTCGACCGGCTCGCAGCGGAACGCCGGCACATGCGCCACCGTCTTGTCGCCATAGTGCCGTTGCCAGTCGGTGACGACCGCGGCCGGCACCTTGTCGCGCAGTCGGGCGAACGCCTCCTCGGCCGAGCGCCGGTCACGCGCACGCCTCGGAGGCGTTGCAGAACAGCAGGTCGGCCTGGGAGCGCTCGAAGAACGGCTCGCCGAACGCCTGCACCACGAACGCTTCGGAGCAGGTCGCCACCTTGACGTTGTGCTGCGCGCCAGCCGGATCGCCTCACGGATCGCCGGCCGGTGGTGCGGGTTGGCGAACACGTAACCCTCGATGAACAGCCACTCCGAGTCGCGCAGCCGCACCTCGTCGACGTGTTTGGCCGACAGGCTGCTGACCGCCAGGCAGGTCCGCATGGTCCGCTCGGCGTCGGGCGTGATCAGGCAGGCGCAGGTGCCGGTCGGCTCGTCGACGACGATCGGATTCCCGAGGTCGACGCCCAGCTGGTCGAACTCCGACTTGTAGAACAACCCGTAGCGGTCGTCGCCGACGCAGCCGAGGAAGGCGGCGTCGCCGCCCAGCTGAGAGAAGGCGATGACCGAGTTGGCCACCGATCCGCCGCTCACCAGCCGCGGATCGTGGCTGTGGAAGCGATCGAGCAGCGCCTTCTGCTCGGCCGGCTCAACCAGGCGCATCGACCCGCGCTCGAACTCGAGGGCGGCGAACTCGGCGTCGGACAGCTCGATGAAGATATCAACCAGGGCGTTGCCCAGGCCGTACAGCTGGAACTCGCGCATGGGTGGCGGTCGCCTCGCTTACTGGGGGGGAGGGGCGGCAGGCGACTCGCCTTCCGTCCGTGGGGGGACGTCCTTCGATTCGCCGGCCGCCGGTCGGGCGGCGCGGCCCTCGATCAGCGTGAGGGTGACGCCCTCCATGATCAGCTTACCGTCCTGGTTGAAGAACTGCCGCTGCCAGGTGATCTCGCCGCGCCGGCCGCGGCCGCGCACCTGCTTGTCGAGCACCTTGCTGACGACGTGAATGGTGTCGCCGGGGAACACCGGGTCGCGAAAATGCCACTCCTTGATGCTCAGGATCGCCAGCGTCCGCATCGGCGGGGCGTACAGCCCCAGCCCGGAGCCGACCGAGAACACCAGCAGCCCGTGCGCGATCGGTCGGCGGAACGGGGTGGTGATGGCGAAGCTGTGATCGATGTGGATCGGGTTGAAGTCGCCCGACAGACCGGCGAAGTTGACGATGTCGGCTTCGGTGATGGTCCGTCCCAGCGACCGCCACTCCTGGCCGATCTCGACGTCGTCGAAATACAGGTGGCTGGGGGTGAATGACATACTCGTTCCTCGCAGCAGCGTGATGAAGGCGTCCGGGGTCGTTGTAGTGACTGCTGGCCGGGGGCAGCAAGTCCCCGGCGGGGTTGCGTCGATCGGCCGGCGGGCTATAGTTGCAGCATCGTCCGGCCGAGGGGAGGCGATGCCGTGGCGCGACGAGGCCGATGCCGATGCGGGACCGTGCTGCAGTTCGAGCGGACCGGAGCCGGCTACAAGACCCGCTGCCCGACCTGCAAGGCGGTCGTTCGCCTGAGCATCGACACGCCGCCTCCGCCCCCGCCGGTCCCTCGCAAGCGCGACACCGACTACGTCGCCGCCCCGTTGCCCGACGACCGCGACCCGACCGCCCCGATCGACCTGAGCGTGCTGAGCGAGCACGAGTCGTCAGCCCCGGCCGCCGTCGTCGAGCTGGTGGCGTACCACGACCCGGAGTTGGCGCCCGCCCGGTCGCTTCTACTGCTCTGGCTGCTCGCCCTGCTCGGGGTGGTGTGCGTGGGGCTGGCGATCACCTTCGTCGTCTACGTCTGACCTTGCTGTCGGCCGGTGGCGGGATAAGATCCCAGCACTTCCGATCCGAGACGAGGGTTCGCGACGATGAGCAAGCTGAGCGGCAAGGGCGTGCTGGTGACGGGCGGCGGCAGCGGCATCGGGCTGGCGGCGGCGCGGCTGCTGCTCGCCGAGGGCGCGCGGGTGGCGATCACGGGCCGCAACGAGGCCAAGCTCCGCGAGGCCGCCGCGGCGCTGAACGCCGGCGATCGGCTGATCTGCCACGCCGCCGACCTGACCGACCCGGCTCAGGTGGCGCAGCTGGTGGACGATGTGACCCGGCGGCTGGGGTCGATCGACCTTCTCGTGAACAACGCTGGCATGAACCTCAAGGAGCGGCAGTTTCACGACCTGACGCCCGAGACGTGGCGGCAACTGGTGGCCGGCAACCTGGACGGCGCGTTCCACTGCACGCACGCGGTGCTGCCGCAGATGCGCGCGCGGAAGAGCGGTCAGATCATCAACGTGAACTCGATCTCGGGCAAGCGCGCCAATCCGCTCGGCGGAGTCGGCTACATCGCCGCCAAGTTCGGCCTGCGCGGCCTGGCGATGGGCGTCGCCGCCGAGGAGAAGGCAAACGGGATTCGCGTCTCGAGCATCTACCCCGGCGAGGTGAACACGCCGATCCTGGAGGTGCGCCCCGAGCCGGTGAGCGAGCAGCGCAAGACCGCCATGCTCCAGCCGGAAGACGTGGCCCGCCTGATCGTCTTCCTCGCCACCCTGCCGCCCCACGTCGACATCCCCGAGGTCGTCATCACCCCGGCGAACGCGACGTATATCTGAACAACCCGAAGCGCAAGCGAGGGCCGAAGAAATCCCTCGCTTGCGCTTCGGGCTGTTAAACCCTCGCTCGCGCTTCGGGTTTACTTCACTTCCACCACGTCGACGACGATCGCGGAGATGTTATCGCGTGATCCCTGGTCGAGCGCCAGCTGGCCCAGCCCGTCGGCGCACGCCTGGACGTCGGCGTTGTCTTTCAGGAAGGTGAGCAGCTGGTCGTCGGCGACCACCCCGCTCAGCCCGTCGGTACACAGCAGAAAGCGGTCGCCGGCCTGGATCGGCACCACCTTGACGTCCGGCCCCTCGCCGACCTCCTGCGAGCCGAGGTACTTCCACAACACGTTCTTGTAGCGGTGCGTCTTCGCCTCGGCGGCGGTGATCGTCTTCGCCTCCACCAGCGCCTGGGCGATCGAGTGGTCGACCGTCAGCTGGTCGATCTTGCGGCCGCGGACCTGGTAGACGCGGCTGTCGCCCATGCCGGTGACGTACATGATCGAGCTGCCCTTGCGCCACAGGGTCAGCACGATGGTGGTGCCCATGTTCTTCAGCTCGCGATCGAGGGCGGCCATCGCCATGATCTCCTCGTTCGCCTGGACGACGGCGCGGCGGATGACGTTGCGCGTCTCGTCATTGCCCATCGCGTGATTGAGATGCTTTTTCAGCTCGCGCGGGACGATCTCGATGGCCCGTTTGCTGGCCACCTCGCCGGCTGCCTGCCCGCCCATGCCGTCGGCCACCAGGCAGACGGTCATGTCGGGGAAGGGCTTGACGTCAATGGAATCTTCGTTGTTTTCCCGATAGTTGCCGAGCAGCGTACACTTGCCGATGTTCAGCGCCAGGGCCATAGGGGCCACCTCGTCGTTTCCAGGTCCGCCACCGCGAAGGGAAGGAGGCCACGTCTGCCACCGCGTTCGCCGGCCTGCCGGCTGGTCAATCCTAGCACGCGAGCGGCAGCCGGCGCGCCGATTCCGCGGGGCCGGCGCGCATCTTCACTATACCCACTCCCCAGAGGGCCAGCAACGGCACACCCCGCCGTCGCCGCCGTCGTTTCCTTGACCGGATTTGCGGCCTGCAACTATAATCGCGGAAGTAGCAGCAGGTCGTGCTCCCGTCAGGGGAAAGAGAGGCAGCCGTGCCCGTGCAGATGGAGCTGAGGCGGATCATCATCAGCGAGATCCATGAGCAGCAGGTAATCATGCTGCGCGAGGTCGAGGGCGGCCGTAGCTTCTCCATCATGATCGGCATCTTCGAGGCCACCAGCATCGATCGGCGGGTCAAGAAGCTGCCGTCGCCTCGCCCGCTCACGCATGATCTGGTCGCCAACGTGATCGAAAGCCTCGGCGGCGAGCTGCGCGACATCTACATCAGCGAGCTGCGCGAGCACACCTATTACGCCAAGCTGCGCATCCGCCAGAATGGCGAGCTGATCGAGGTGGACACCCGGCCGAGCGACGCGATCGCCCTGGCCGTCACCGCCAACGTGCCGATCTACGTCGCCG
>JAXMAU010000037.1:0-67416 GCA_046350215.1 Gemmataceae bacterium
GGACATCACGGCTTCTTCGGTTTCACACGCTGGCCGTCGTCAGCCGCTCCTCGGTCACGGCCACTCCTGCTGATGAGCGAGTCGCCGCCCGCTTGCGGAGGTACGCCTTCGCCGAGTCCGCCATCGTCACCAGGGCCGCACCCATCATGATGGCGTCCTTGACCACGAGCCTCCCGGCACCGCTCAGGTACGGGAAGCCGTACTGGGCATCACCCAACGCCGGAACCCAGCACTCCGGGGTCGTGACGAGGAATGACAGCGTGACGAACGACATCACGAACACCAGGAAACTGCCGACCGTCGCCGCCTGCGGCAGCCACGGGTGCAGGCACAGCAACAGCCCGTACAGCACGATCACCGTCCCCAGGCCGTAGGCAAACTCGTAGGTCCGGTTCGCCTCGTGCCAGGCCCGGTTCTCCGGGACCAGAGCGCCTTCGGGGTTCCTGTGGGCCTTGTAGTTGCCCGGATCGGCGTAGAAGAAACTCATGGTCGGGCTGTTGGCGACGAACGGCACGATGCCATCCGCCTCGTACCGGAACGCCTTCAGCCCGCCGATCCACAGGAGTACAACGATCAGCCCCACCCTGGTCACGGCCACACCCACCTTGTCCATCCGGGACGCCAATTCAAACAGCTTCACCACACCCATGTCCGCCTCCGCTTGAAGTCGAGAGTGGCGGGCCGACCGTTCCCCCGCCGTCATAACTCAAGTATCGGAGTGGGCGGTGGATTTCAGAATGGGCGCATGGCCCGAAGACATGGACAGATTGCTCCCGTTCCGGATTTCCGTCTCGAACTCCCGGAAGAAGGTCGGCGAGTGGCCGGTCGCCTTCTTGAACAGGCGGCTGAAGTACAGTTCGTCGGCGAAGCCGAGTTCCCGTGCGACCTCCTTGACCGGCTTCAAGGTGTGAAGCAGTTGCCACTTGGCGTGGATCAGGATGCGGTTTCGGATGAGGTCGGTCGGCGTGGTCCCCAGGTGGTCCCGGACGACCCTGCCCAGCGTCTTCGCCGTGACGTGCAGTCGTTTGGCGTAGTCGGCGGGCGAGTGCAGCGTGTGAAAGTTCTGCTCGATCAGGTCACGCAAGTCGGCCAGCAGCGGGTGCCGCAAGTCCGCACCCGGCCCGCACGCCGCCCTGGGCGACTTGAGCCTGGTGGCAAGGACCAGCAAGACCTTCAGGTGGGCCAGCATGACCTCTCCGTAGGCGAGGTCACGCCCGACCTGTTCCGCCCGGATGCGGTCGATCAAGCCGGTTACTTCCGACCTCGCCCGCTCGTCCAACGTGACCACGGGGACGCCGTAGGGATCGTTGAAGAGGACGCCGCTGCACCCGACCTCGGCGTGGAATGTCTCGACGCACAGGAAGTTAGCGTGGAATTGAATGACCTCGGCTTGTGCGAGATCGTCGGGGACGAACCGGATGTGCTGGTAGGGGACAAAGAACAGGAGGGCGCCGGGGCCGAAAGCGAAGTGCGAGGCGTCGGCCCAAAACGTCCCGGAACCGGCTTCGACCAGGAAGACGGAGAAGTAGTTCGTGCGAGCCGGCTCGAACGGCTTGTGGCCCAGGTCCAGGCGCTGCGTGCGGATCGCCGGATCGCCGTTCCGTGGATCGTACAGGTCGTCGCTGTCGTTACGCCTGGTCATGTTCTTGTCGACCCTGCTCCTCACCCACATCCAGGCGACGGAGCAACTTCGCCAGGACTGCTTCCCCGTCCAGACCCCGCTGGCGGCACGCAAACCCAAGCGACTTCCCGCCGCAGCAGGTGTCGATCCCCAACTCCTGAAACACCGACAGGGTTTCGGGGTGGTCGATTACCCAATCGGGGACAGACGTATCGAGGTCGCTCATTGCACTTCACCCCGGATCGCCCGGCGATAACGTTCTGCCGACCGGGCGACTGCGGCCTTGCCGTCCCACTCGATCACCGTGTCCCAAAACGCCCCGTACACCCGCTCGTACTCGAACGGCTCGACTGCCCGGACGATCTGATCGACCACCGCAGCCGATAGGGGGACGTGGTTGGGGTAGCTGTACATGAAGCTGACGTGCTTGCGGTCGGCGACCACCTGGATGATGTCGCCGGTCAGGAGCGCCCCCTTGCCGCCAGCGCCGCTCCGCCAGTGCAGGACCGTGCCGCCTGCGAAGTGACCGCCGCAGCGCACCAGCGTCAGGCCGTCGCCCAGCGGCTTCGTGTCGCCGTCCCAAAAGGCGATGGACTTGTCCGGTCGCATCACCCACTGCCGGTCGGCGGCGTGGAGGTGGACGGCACGCCGCCAAAGGCCTGGCTCCACTCGACCATCGACGTAGTAGTGCGGGTGCGAGAAGGCGATGGACGAGACACCGCCCAGCGCCTTGACCATCTCGACCAGCGCCGGGTCCACGAGCGGTACGCAGTCCCACAGGACGTTGCCGCCCATCGTCCGCACGAGCAGCGCCCGCTGGCCGATGGCGAAGTGTGGCTCGACGCCGATGCCGGTCAGCTCCGGTTCCTCGAACCGGATCGAGTTGCGGTGGGTCAGTCGCAGCCTGTCGAGCGTGGTCCACTGCTGGCCCGTCACTTTGACGTACTGCCGGTCATCCTGGCACACGGCGCATTCGGCGGGCGGCTGCTCGCCCTCGGCGTGTTGTGTCCCACAAGTCGTGCAGATGAAGTTCGGCATTCGACCGTCACCTTTCCGCCTTCCGTTCTTCCTCGATCACAGCCTCCAGCGCCTCCCGGTCCTGCAAGCCGGTCAACACCTGTTCGCCGATCACCATTATCGGGACGCCGCTGACGCCCGTCTCCTGGTAGTACGCAAGGCGTCTCGCACTCGCCCCCCGGTGTGTTCAGCGGGGGCTACAGTCTGGACCGCGCCCAACGGTAGGGGGCCAACGCCATCGCGCTGGCCGAAGAGCACCACGCGCTCAGCCACAGGATCATTCAGCGGAGAAAGCTACCATCGGCGGCGACGCCACCGCGGCGGTCGGTGCGCATGAGCACAGGGGGCGTTCTCCGAGTGGAGAACGCCCCCTGTCGCGCGGTGATGCTAGCCAGTCAGTAACAGATTACTTGCTGCCGGCGGGGAAGGAGATGGTGGCGCGCTGCCGCAACTGGGCGGCCAGGCCGTCGTGCAGGCGGTCGAAGTACACCTCCTTCACCACCTCCTTGACGTCCTCGAACTTCACTTCCTTGCCCGGCTTGCGCTCGGTCACCAGGATCAGGTGATAGCCGAACGGTGTCTTCACCACGTCGGTCATCTGGAACGGCTGCAGGGCGAAGGCCGCCTGCGAGAACGGGGCGACCACGAACCCGGCCTTCTGGAACCAGCCGACGTCGCCGCCGGTGTTCTTGGTCGGGCACTCCGACTTCTCGCGGGCGTACTTGGAGAACACCTCGACCAGGGCGGTCCCGCGCGCCTTCTCCTGGGCCAGCTTGTCACTGGCCGCCGGGGTCTTGGCCGCCGCCGTCTCGGTCTCCTTCTCGATGACCGCCTTCAGCGCTCGCAGTTGAGCCACCACGTTGGCATCGTTCTTGCCGTCGGCCGACAGCAGGATGTGGCGAGCGCGGACGGCGGTGCCGTCGAACATGTCCTTGCTGGAGGCGAACATCTCCTGCAGCACCTTGTCGGTGGCCTGGGCGCTGGCATACTTGTACCAGCGCAGGTCGGCGGAGATGTGGTGCCGCAGTTCCTTCTCGCTCACCTGCAGCTCGCCGAGCATCTTGTCGAATTCCTTGCCGACCTTCTTCAGCTCGGCCTTCATGTCGTTGATCCGCTTGTCGACCTCGGCGTCCTCCACCTTGTAGCCGGCGGCGCGGAGCGACTGATCGATCAGCAGGTTGTCGACGAGGTAGTTAACCAGGCGCGGCCGCTCCTCGGTGCGGCGGGCCGGCGGTACGCGCTCCAGGGCGCGCTGCACCGCCTGTTCGTAGATCGCCTCGCCGTTGACGGTGGCGGCGACGGTGGTCGACGAAACGGTCGACGCCGGCGGTAGCGCCGCAGTGGCGGCCGGGGCGGTCGGACGGGCCGGCGTGGTCGGGGTCGTCGGCGTGGTCTGGGCGAAGGCGGCCATCCCGCTGATGGCCATTCCCAGCAGCGCGCCGCGAAGCTGGAGCATACCGCGCATCGGGTCTTCTCCTCGTTTCGGGATACGGGTCTCAGTCCGAGGGCACGCGGGGACGATCGGGAACCACCGCGTGCTTGCGGAGCCGCTTATACCGATTCTGCCGGGACGAAGGTAGGCGAATCCGCACGCCGCCGACGGGCCGTTTTCACCGTCTTGACACCCTGCTTTAGAATGCCAGAGGAACGCACGATCCTTTGCGGAAGGCACGTCATGTCACGCTTCTGGCGGCATTTCATCACCAATGGCGGCGAGGGCTTCGGATCGGCCGGCGAGCCGATCCCGCCCGCCCCGTCCCCCGACGTCGAGGAACAGCAGGCGCTCGACGCCTACTCCGCCGTCGTCGTCCGTGTCGCCGAACGCCTGCGGCCAGCCGTCGTCAACCTGCGCGTCGGCCGCCGCGGGCAGGGGTCTGGTTCCGGCGTGCTGTTCACCCCGGACGGGTTCCTGCTCACCAACCACCACGTCGTTCAGGGGCACGACCGGGTGCGCGTGCGCCTGGTCAGCGGCGAGGAACTGGATGGGCAGGTGATCGGCAACGACCCGTGGACCGACCTGGCCATCGTCCAGGCCGGCACCGGCAAGCTGCCGCACGTCGAGCTGGGCGATTCGGAACAGCTCCGCGTCGGCCAGCTGGTCGTCGCCATCGGCAGCCCGCTCGGCTTCGAGTCCACCGTCACCGCCGGCGTCATCAGTGCGCTGGGCCGCACTCTGCGCAGCATCACCGGGCACCTGGTCGACAACGTTATTCAGACCGACGCCGCCCTGAATCCGGGGAACAGCGGCGGTCCGCTGGTCGACAGCCGCGGCCGGGTGATCGGCATCAACACCGCCGTCATCCAGCCGGCGCAGGGGCTGTGCTTCGCCATCCCCGTCAACATGGCGAAGACGATTCTGCCGCAGCTGATGAAGCACGGCCGGGTGATGCGCGGCTACCTGGGCATCCACGTCCGCGTGGTGCCGATCGCGCGGCCGCTGGCGCGGCGCTTCGAGTTGACGCAGACGTCGGGCGTGGGGATCGTCGGTCTGGAAGCGGGCGGTCCCGCCGCCGAGGCTGGGTTGGAGGAGGACGACGTCATCGTCGCACTGGGCGATCACCCGGCGACGAGCGTGGACGACCTGCACCGCGAGCTACTCCGGCTGCCCGTCGGGGTACCGGCGCTGGTGACGGTGCTCCGCGGCGACCGGCGACTGGTACGGATGGTGATCCCAACCGACTACCCGGAAGTGCTGCCTCGGCCGTCGTGAGCGCAGGGTCCTGAATAAGAAGGAGCCGGCCACATCGGCCGGCTCCTCGGGAAGTTACATCGTCAGCCGGCGGGCGTTACTTCTTGGCCTTCTTGGCCTCGAGCGCCGCCTGGGCCGCCGCCAGCCGGGCGATCGGCACCCGGAACGGCGAGCAGCTGACGTAGTTCAGCCCGATCTTGTAGCAGAACTTGACCGAGTCCGGCTCGCCGCCGTGCTCGCCGCAGATGCCGATCTTCAGGTCCGAGCGGACCGACCGGCCCTTCTCCACGCCGATCTTCATCAGCCCGCCAACCCCGTCGAAATCGATCACCTGGAACGGGTCCTTGGGGATGATGTCGGATTCGGTGTAGGTGCGGATGAAGGTGCCGTAGTCGTCGCGGCTCATGCCGAGGCCGGTCTGGGTCAGGTCGTTGGTGCCGAAGCTAAAGAACTGCGCCTCCTTGGCGATCTGGTCGGCGGCAACGCACGCCCGCGGCAGCTCGATCATGGTGCCGACGTGGTACTCGACCTGGATCCCCTTCTCCTCGAACACCTTCTTGGCGGTGTCGTGGACGATCTTGGCCTGCACCTTCAGCTCGTTGACGAACCCGACCAGCGGGATCATCACCTCGGGCACCACCTTGGTGCCGGATTTCTGCACGTTGCAGGCGGCCTCGAAGATGGCGCGGGCCTGCATCTCGGTGATCTCGGGGAACACGATGCCGAGTCGGCAGCCGCGGAAGCCGAGCATCGGGTTGAACTCGTGCAGCGACTTCACCCGCTCGGCGATCGCCTGGGCCGAGACGCCCATTTCCTTGGCCATCTCCGCCTGCCCCTTGTCGTCGTGCGGCAGGAACTCGTGCAGCGGCGGGTCGAGCATGCGGATGGTGACCGGGTAGCCCTTCATGGCCTTGAACAGGCCCTCGAAGTCGCTCCGCTGGTGCGGCAGGAGCTTGGCCAGCGCCTTGCGACGGTCGTCGACGCTGCCGGCCAGGATCATCTCGCGCATCGCCTTGATGTGGTCGAAGAACATGTGCTCGGTGCGGCACAGGCCGATGCCCTCGGCGCCGAAGGCGATCGCCTGTTCGGCCTGGTCGGGCTTGTCGGCGTTGGTGCGGATCTTGAACGTCCCGCGCGCCTCGTCGGCCCACTTCATCAGCTCGGCGAACTGCTGGTAGACGCGCGACTGCTCCGGCTTGAGCGTCTTGTCGATCAGCACCTGGACGACCTCGCTCGGCTTGGCCGCCACCTGGCCGGCCATCACCTCGCCGGTGAAACCGTCGATCGAGATGAAGTCGCCTTCCTTGAGCACCGTGTCGCCGACGGTGACGGTCCGCTTCTCGTAGTCGATCTGCAACGCCGAGCAGCCGACCACGCACACCTTGCCCATCTGCCGGCTGACCAGCGCGGCATGCGACGAGGCGCCGCCGAAGGCGGTGAGGATGCCGTCGGCCGCCTGCATGCCGCGGATGTCTTCCGGGCTGGTCTCGCGGCGGACGAGAATGACGCGGCCCTTCGGGTCGCGCTGGCCGTGGGCGTCCGGCTTGCCGTGCTTGGCGACATACGCCTCGGCGTCGTCGGCGAAGAACTTGATGACGCCGGTGGCGGCGCCGGGGCCGGCGTTGATGCCCTTGGCGATCACCTTGGCGGACCGCTTGCCGGCCGGGTCAAAGATCGGCTGGAGCAGCTGGTTCAGGTCGTCCGGCGGGATGCGTCCGGCGGAGAGGGCTTCTTCCTTGGCGATGCGGCCCTCGTTGACGAAGTCGACGGCGAAGCGCACGCCGGCGAACCCGGTGCGCTTGCCGTTGCGCGTCTGCAGCATCCAGAGGGTGCCCTTCTGGATGGTGAACTCGATGTCCTGCACGTCCTTGTAGTGGTCTTCGAGCTTCTTGCGGACCTCGAGCAGCTGCTTGTAGACAGCCGGCATCTCCTTGTCCAGCTCGGCGATCTTCTTCGGCGTGCGGATGCCGGCGACCACGTCCTCGCCCTGGGCGTTGATCAGGTACTCGCCGTAGAACACGTTCTCGCCGGTGGCCGGGTCGCGGGTGAACGCCACGCCGGTGCCGGAGTCGTCGCCCATGTTGCCGAACACCATCGAGCAGATGTTGGCGGCTGTGCCCCAGTCGTGCGGGTAGCCGTATTGCCGGCGGTAGACGATGGCGCGATCGTTCTGCCAGGAGCCGAACACGGCGGCGATGGCGCCGTACATCTGCTCATACGGGTCTTCGGGGAAGTCCTTGCCCTTGCGGTCCTTGACCGCCTTCTTGAACCGCTTGACCAGTTCCTTGAGGTGTTCGACCTTCAGGTCGGTGTCCTCGGTCACGCCGACCTCGTGCTTGAGGTCGTGCATGATCTGCTCGAACGGGTCGATCTCGGTCTTCGACTGCGGCTTGAGGTCGAGGACGACGTCGCCGTACATCTGGACGAAGCGGCGGTAGCTATCCCAGGCGAAGCGCTCGTTGCCGGTCTTCTCGATCAGCCCCTTGAGAGTGGCCTCGTTCAGACCGATGTTGAGCACCGTGTCCATCATGCCGGGCATCGACACGCGGGCGCCGGAGCGGCACGACACGAGCAGCGGATTTTTCGGATCGCCAAACTTGGCGCCCATGGCCTGCTCGGTCTTGCGCATCGCCTCCTCGACCTGCTTCTTCAGCCCGTCGGGGTACTTGCTGCCGTTGGCGTAGTACAGGTTGCACACTTCCGTGGTGATGGTGAATCCGGCCGGCACCGGCAGGCCGATGAGGCACATCTCGGCGAGGTTGGCGCCCTTGCCGCCGAGCAGCTCCTTCATCTTGCCATTGCCTTCCGCCGAACCACCGCCGAAGAAGTAGACGTATTTCTCTGACATTCGTCCAGGCCTCGAGATAGGCTCCCCCGGCTCAAGCCGTGGGAAAAGGCGCCGCCCCAAATCCGCCAGCCCCGCCGCGAAGGGCGGGGCAGGGGGCGGCAACCGAGAGAAGTGTACGGATCCGGGGGGCGATCGTCCAAGGGGCGAGCGCGTGCGGCAGACTCCCGGCCCTGACGGGACCGGGCTCGCCAAGAAGGGGCGCGCGACCGTTGGTGTCAGGCGCCAGGCTTGCCAGGCGAGCGGGAGCACGTAAGTGCCCCGAGTCAGCGCACAACGCGCGACGTCGCGCTCTGGGCGATGCCCTCCCGGCCCTAACGGGACCGGGCTCGCCTGGACAGAGCCCCCACTCGCCCCTTCGCGGGGCTGCCGCGTATATTGACCCCTGCCGCCGCGTCGGGTGACGCGGTGGGCGGGTTTCGTTGTGGAGGATATCGACGTGCGTATGCTGCTGGCCGTTGTGATGGGGCTGTCGCTGGTCGGGTTCGCGGGTGCCGCCGACGAGAAGGCGGAGCCGGACCTGCCGACCCGGCTGAAGAACCTGCCGGTGCCCGAGGGCAAGCCGTTCACCCTGATCGTCCACTTGCAGGTGAAGAAGGGGCAGGAGGCGGCGCTGCTGAAGGCGGCGCGGCCGGCGATCATCGGCACGCGCAAGGAGCCGGGGTGCGTCGCCTACGAGCTGCACCAGGACCTGGAGCATCCGACCCGGTTCGTGTTCTTCGAGAAGTGGAAGACGGTGGAAGACCTGCGGCAACACCTGCAGATGCCCTATCTGAAGACGTTCGGCGCCACGCTCGGCAAGGCCACCGAGGGGCCGAACAAGTTCGCCTTCTACCTGAATAGCGACGACAAGTGACGCAGGCGGGACGAGGCACGAGGAGGGTGGTGCAATGACGGCGTGGGGACGGTTCGCCGTGGCGGTCTGGGTGATCGCGGCAGGCGTGGCGGGAGCGGACGACTGGCCCCAGTGGATGGGGCCGCACCGCGATGGCGTGTGGCGAGAGACGGGCATTCTGGAGAAGTTCCCCGCCGGCGGGCCGAAGGTGCTCTGGCGGGCCAGGCTCGCCGGCGGTTACGCCGGGCCGGCGGTCGCCGACGGGCGCGTCTACGTCACTGACTATTTGACCGACGCCGACACGCGCAAGGTGTCCAGCCCGAGCGAGCGGCCGAAGCTCAAGGGCAAGGAGCGGGTGCTCTGCCTGGACGCCCAGACCGGCAAATTGCTGTGGAAGCACGAATATGACTGCCCCTACGGCATTTCCTACCCGGCCGGCCCGCGCTGTACCCCGACCGTCCACGGCGGCAAGGTCTACACCCTCGGCGCCGAGGGCAACCTCCTCTGCCTCGACGCCCGCACGGGCACCGTGCTCTGGTCGAAGGACTTCAAAACGGATTACAGCGTCGCCACCCCGATCTGGGGGTTCGCCTCGCACCCGCTGGTCGACGGCAAGAAGCTGATCTGCGTGGTCGGCGGCAAGGGGGCGGTCGCCGTGGCGTTCGACAAGGACACTGGCACGGAGTTGTGGCGCGCCCTCGATGCCGCCGAACCGGGGTACTCGCCGCCGACGCTCATCACCGCCGGTGGAAAGCGACAGCTGATCATCTGGCACGCCGAGGCGATCAACAGCCTCGATCCGGAGAACGGCAAGCTGTACTGGTCGGTGCCGCTGGTGCCGTCCTACGGGATGGCGATCATGCAGCCGCGGCAAGGTGGCGACTACCTGTTTGCCGGCGGAATTGGCGGCAAGGCGGTGCTGCTGCGACTGGGCAAGGACAGCCCATCGGCCGAGGAGGTGTGGCGTGGCAAGCGGGACACGGCGCTCTACCCGATCAACAGCACCCCGTACCTGGACGCCGACACGATCTATGGTGTCGACCAGCCCGGCCAGCTGCGCGGCGTTGACCTGCCGACCGGCAAGCGGCTGTGGGCGACGACGCGGCCGACCAGCGGCGCCGAGGCCGCCAACTCCGCGACCGCTTTCCTGGTCAAGAACGGCGATCGCTTCTTTCTGTTCGCCGAGACGGGCCACCTGATCATCGCCCGGCTCACCCGCAAGGGGTACGAGGAGATCGATCGGGCCAAGCTGCTGGAGCCGACAGGGACCGCTTTCGGCCGCGACGTCGTGTGGAGCCACCCGGCCTTCGCCAACAGGTGCGTCTTCGCCCGCAATGACCGCGAAATCGTCTGCGTCTCCCTCGCGAAAGAAGAGTGAACCACAAAGGACACAAAGAGCACAAAGAAGATCGGAAAGATCAGAAAGAGAAGAGAGAGAGGGTGTCGGTCCGGCGTTCGCCGGGTCGGCACCCTTGCGTTTGATGATGGCCCTCCTCGACGAAGTGGTCTGGCCCGGTCGGTGGCGCGCCGCTATAGTCCGCCGCGCTCAAAGTCCCCTTTCCATCCCGTCAGGACAGGAGCGGTCAAGTCATGCGGAAGCTGATCTGGGTCGGCCTCGCCGGCAGTGCGCTGCTCGTCGTCGGCGTTTGCACCACGGCACTCCTCGCCGCCCGCTATCCGAACTCGTTCGCCGGTTGGTGGTTGCCCATTCGCGTGGTGAAGGTGGACCACCCGCCGGCGCCCGCGGTGGTCGTCG
This sequence comes from Gemmataceae bacterium, assembly GCA_046350215.1. GTDB lineage: Bacteria > Planctomycetota > Planctomycetia > Gemmatales > Gemmataceae > JAXMAU01. The sequence goes on from JAXMAU010000037.1 coordinate 10,764, forward strand.
GTGTCCCCGATGACCCGGTGCCGGTCGGTGAGTCGGCCACCCCCGCGCAGATCGTCATTCCCGAGGACGACGCCAGCGCGTCCGGCGGACCGACCGCGTTCGAGCATCTGCTTACGCCCTGCGCGAAGGGGAACGAAGAAGGACGGGGCGTGTCGGTGGCGCATACGGCACCCACCGTCATGCCGTATACCGACGAGGATGGTGCGGGGCACAAGGTCGGCGGGGAGAAGTCGGTCGTCGTGACGACCTCGTTCACCGTCGAGCCGGAACGCATGCCCTACGCCGACGAGTGTGAGAAACTGCACATGCCCTGTTTCGTCGAGGAAGTGCAGCCGGCCGCTGGTGTCGAGGAGGAGCAGGAGGAACAGGCGGACGTAACGGACGCGCCGTCGACTGGCGCCGCCGGGAAGCTGATTCGCAGCCTGGAACAGATGATGAAGCGGTCCACCGTCCCCGATGCCGCGCCCACCGCCCCGGCGTGCCAGGAAGACCCGAACTATCACCAGCACTACTCCGGCTGCCCGTACAACGGTCACTCCACTTGCCCCAACCGCGGCTGTCCGGGGTCTGGAGCGGAGAGCCACAGTCGGTCGGTGATTCAGAAGATCCGCAGCTACAAGTTCCGCGAGACCGCCGAGGAGCCGGCGCCGACCGAGGTCGACACCGCCGAGATGCGGCCGGAGGACCACAAGCTGAACGAGAATGGGCAGGGCAAGTTCTGATCACCGCGGCGCACGAAACGAGGCCGCGCGCCCGCGCGGGCCTCGTTCCATTCTCACCGGCCGGGCGCGGCGCCAGCTCCCGCCGGCCACAGCGCACGTTCCACTCCTCGCGCGTGCTCGACCTTGGCACCCGGCGGATGAAGCGGCGCGGATAGCCGCGTTCGGGGTCGAAGACGGCGATCAGGTAGTCCCGCCGGCCGGTCGTCTCGCGCTCGGCGAGCAGCGTTTCCAGGCGATCGAACAGCTCCGGCACCGTCAGCGCGTCGTTCCCGCCGCGCCCGCCACTCGCCGGCAGGCCGATCAGGGCGGCCAACGGCGGGCGACGACGATCGGCTCACCCTCGAAGAACGCGACGACCACTGCCCCACCCCGGACGAGGACGACGTAACGGCCGGCGACTCGATCCCGGTCGAGCTGCACGCTGAAGCTCAGGTCGTAGTCGCGCCGTCCGTGTTCCGTCCATCGTTGCCGCGCGGCGGCGAGCTGGTCGCGGCGAAGTTGCTGGCGCTCGTTGAACAGCAATGGCAGAACGGCGGCCGCCGCGGCGAGCACCGCGAGGGCGACGAAGAACCCAACCCACCGGCCTGCTCCGCCGCTCCGCATCGCCCGCGCCGCTCCGTCAGCGAATGGTGGTGAACGTCTCGACCGGCTCGGACTTGGGCACCACCACCACCCCGCTGTCGGTGACGGTGAAGCCGCGGCGGCGGTCCAGGTCGTGATCGTAGCCGATGGTGGCATTTTGCGGCAGCTTGACGTCCTTGTCCACGATCGCCCGGCGGATGCGGCAGTGGCGGCCGACGTCGACTCCCTCGAACAGCAGCGACCCCTCCACCTCGGCGAAACTGTTGACCCGGACGTTGGGCGACAGGATGCTGTCGCGGATGTGGGCGCCGGAGACGATGCACCCCTGGCACACCATGCTCATCAGCGCCTCGCCGCGCCGGTCGTGGCCGCTGTGGACGAACTTCGGCGGCGGTGCCTGCGACACCGCGGTGCGAATCGGCCAGGTGCGGTCGTACAGGTTGAGCACCGGGTCGACCGCCACCAGGTCCATGTTGGCCTGGTAGTACGAATCGATCGTGCCGACGTCGCGCCAGTAAGTCGTTACTGGCTTGTTGCGGTCCTCGAAGCGGTACGCCTGCACGCGATGGCCGGCGAGCATGGGTGGGATGATGTCGGTGCCGAAGTTGTGCTCGCTTTCGACCCGGTCGGCGTCCTGAAACAGCATCTCGTACAGGGTGGGGGCGGAGAACACGTAGATGCCCATCGACGCCAGGCAGCTGGCCGGGTCGCCGGGTAAGGGCGGCGGCACCTCCGGCTTCTCGGCAAACGCGCGGACGCGGCCGTCGGGGTCGACGTCCATCACTCCGAACCGAGGGCCCTCCGCCAGCGGCACCGGGATACAGCCGATGGTGACGTCGGCCCGGCGGTCGACGTGATAGCGCAGCATGCCGCGATAGTCCATCTTGTAGATGTGGTCGCCGGCCAGGATGAGGAAGTGCCGCGGGCTGGCCTTCTCGATGGTGTAGATGTTCTGGTAGATGGCGTCGGCGGTGCCGCGATACCAGCTGTCGTTGATCCGCTGCTGCGGCGGCAGGACCTCGATGTACTCGTCGAGCTGGCGGCTGAGGAACTCCCAGCCGGTGGCGATGTGCCGGTTCAGGCTACGCGCCTTGTACTGGGTGAGCACCAGCACCTGGCGCAGCCCACTGTTGATGCAGTTCGACAGGGTGAAGTCAATAATGCGATACTGACCGCCGAACGGGACGGCCGGCTTGGCGCGGTCGCGGGTGAGCGGCCCCAGCCGCGATCCCCGGCCGCCCGCCAGCACCAGCGTCAGCACCTCGCTCACAACTCGCCTCCCCGCCCGATCGGAAGCCCCGGCGGAGCCGCCCTCGTCTATTCTAGCTCGCCGGGGCGGCGTCGGTCAGACATCGTCCCGCTCGCGCATCCGGTCGACCAGCGCCGCCAGCGCGAACTGCTCAGTGACGCGACGCCGGCCGGCCGCGCCCATCGTTTGAGCGAGGACAGGGTCGGCAAGCAGAGTGCGTGTCAGCCGGCAGCGCTCGGTCTTGTCGCCCGGTGGGACGAGGAACCCCGTCTCGCCGTCGACGACCAGCTCGCTCAGCCCCGGTTGGCGCGAGGCGATCACCGGCCTGCCCGCCGCCATCGCCTCCAGCGTCGCCATCCGCCCGCTGTCGCGCAGGGCAGGTATCCAGACGACGTCGGCCCGCGTCAGCCACGGCAGCGGGTCGGCGACCACGCCGGGGAAGTGAACGACTCGCTCGCGCTGACACGAGCCGACGAAGTGGCGCACGCGATCGACGTCCGGCCCGTCGCCAAGCAGGACGAGATGCAGGTCGGGGTGCAGGAACGCCAGTATGTCGGCTGCCCACACTGCGTCGAATTGCCCGTGGTGCCGCGTGATCGGCCCTGGCACGACGACGGTCGGCCGGGCGGCAGCCCCGGCCACTCGATCGGCGGCACCTCGGCTGGGACGGGAACGCCCGGCGCCACCTCGGTGATCCGCTCGCTCCGAACCCCGAGCCGGCGGTAATGGTCCGCCTCGCTCGCCCCCAGTGCGACCACGCGGCCGACGTGACGCAGCAGCGCGCGCGTCGCCACGCCCGGCGGAGCGGCGGGAGATAGCGCGGCGGTGACGGTGAGCGCAGGGCGCGGACAAAGACCGCCAAGCACCAGCGGCCAGGCGGCGTCCGGTCCCCAGGCGTGGATCACGGCGGGGCGAGCGGCGCGGACGATGCGCCGCAGCTCCCGCAGCGGGCGCAGGTCAACCGATCGCCGCCAGCCGAGCACGTCGACTGCCACGCCGGCTGCCCGCAACTGGTCGCACCACGGCGAGGACGGACCGAGGACGACGACGCGAGTCGTGTCGCGGGGCAGGGCAGGGGCGAGCAACGTCAGCTGTCGCGCCGGGCCGGACGGCGACAGGCTCCAGGTGACGAACAGACGGGTGGGCACGGCAGACTCATCCTTGAGGGCAGTGGCCTACGCCGGCTCGCCGACGACGGCGACGTAGGGCAAATGGCGGTATTCGTCGTTGTAATCCAGCCCGTAGCCGACGACGAACGCATCGGGGATGGTGAAGCCGACGTAGTCGGCCTGGACGTCGACCTGCAAGCGTCCCTCCTTGACCAGAAGCACCGCCGCCCGCAGCGAGGCCGGCTCCCGCTCGCGCAGTTCGGCCAGCATCCGCTTGAGCGTGTGGCCTGTGTCGAGGATGTCGTCGATCAGCAGGACGTCGCGGCCGGCCAGATCGGGCAGCCCGTCGAGGCTCAGCTGCAGCTGCCCCGGCGCCGTCACCGCGCCGCGGTAGCTGGACGCCTGGACCAGATAGATGCGGACCGGCAGGTCGATCTGACGGATCAGGTCCGCCAGGAAGATGAGGCAGCCGGTGAGCACGCCGACGACGGTGAGCGACCGGCCGTGGTAGTCGCGGCTGATCTCGCCCGCCAGCTCGGCGACCCGCTCGCGGATACGCTCGGCGGAGATGAGCATTTGCATGACCCGGCGCGCCTCCTCCTTCCCCCATCGTTCCATGCGTCCATGATACACGCCGGCCGGGCGCCGCGGCTCAGAACGGCAGCTGCTTGCCGCGGCGGCGATAGCGTTCCGAGTGCCATGCCCACGCTTGCGTGGGCATGCGGCGTTCCACGGGCCGGCCTCGTCAGTGGGCATGTCTCCGCATCACATGGCCACGAAGCGTGGCCATGGCACCCAGCACGCATCCCACACTGGCCTTTTTGGTGCCATGCTCACGCTTGCGTGGGCATGCGGCGTTCCACTGGCCGGCCTCGTCGGTGGGCGTGTCTCCGCATCACATGGCCACGAAGCGTGGCCATGGCACCAGCCCCCATCCTGGCACTCGCAGCGGCTACCGGGTGGGGCCGTCCCTGCGCCTACGCGGCTCAGAACGGCAGCCGCTTGCCGCGGCGGCGATAGCGCTCGAATGCGCCGGGCACGAAGCGGTACAGCTGGGCAGGTCGGTGAGCCGCCCAGCAGCCGAGTGCCGGCGGTCGGTTCGACCAGGCCGAGATCGAGCACCTGGCGGCGGAAGTTGCGGCGATCGAGCGAACGGCCGAGGATCGCCTCGCTCACCGCCTGCAGCTCGCTCAGGGTGAACGTCTGCGGCAAAAGTTCGAAACAGACCGGCGTTTCGTCGATCCGCCGGCGCAGGTGCCCCAGCGCCAGCTCCAGCAGGGCGGCGTGGTCGAACGCCAGCGGCGGTAGGCTCGCCACGTCGAACCACTGCACCGCAGCGGCGTCGCCACTGGCCGCCAGCGGTCCGCGGTCGCCCGGCGCCAGCGCCACCCACAGCACGGTGATGGTATGCCCGCGCAGGTCGCGGCCAGGCGTGCCGATCGCCGCCACCTGGTCGAGAAACACGTCGCGCAGGCTCGTTTCCTCCACCAGCTCGCGTGCCGCCGCGTCGGGCAAATCCTCGCCCTCATGGACGAACCCACCCGGCAGTGCCCAGCGCCGCGGAACGGCTCGCCGTCGCGCTGGATCAGCAGCACCTCCAGCCGCAGCCGCTGGAGCGTCCCGGCGACGGTGAACACCGCCATGTCCACCGTCACCGCCGGCCGTGGGTAGTCGTAGCAGTAGGATCGCTTGCGCATGACCAGCCTCCCGGCAAGAATTGTACAAAAGTGTTGACTTGACGCAAAGCCGCGCCTACAGTATCAGCGGCGGTAGAAAGTGTCAATCGAACGCGAACACTGCCGGAGGGGGAGCCATGTTCGGGATTCGCTACTTCAAGGCGGCGCCGACCAGCTACGTACTGCAGTACGTTGGCGGGCGGGTGAAGCGGGAGGGCGTCGGCCTGTCGTTCTTCTACTTCGCGCCTTCGACCACGCTGGTGGCGGTGCCGGTCGGCAGCACCGACGTGCCGTTCATCTTTCAGGAGACGGCGGCCGATTTCCAGGCGGTGACGGTGCAGGGGCACCTGACGTATCGCGTGACCGACGCCCGCAAGCTGGCCGGGCTGCTCGATTACAGCGTGAATGCCCGCGGCGAGTATCTGTCGGACGATCCGGACAAGCTGCCGGTGCGCGTGACGCATGCGGCGCAGACGGCGGTGCGGGCGGAGGTGCAGTCCCGGCCGCTGCGGGCGGTGCTGCTGGAGGCCGACGCCATCGCCGCGCGGGTGCAGGCGACGCTGGCCCGGTCGCCGGCGGTGGCGGCTGGGGGTCGAGGTGTTCGGCTTCGCGGTGCTGGCGATCAAGCCGGTGCCGGAGACGGCCAAGGCGCTGGAGGCGGAGGCACGCGAACGGCTGCTGCGCGAGGCGGACGACGCCATTTACAACCGGCGCAACAACGCCGTCGAGCAGGAGCGGACGATTCGCGAGAATGAGCTGAACACCGAGGTGGCGGTGCAGGCCAAGCAGCGGCAGATCGAGGAGACGCGCCTGGCCGGACAGATCGCCCTGGAGGAGACGCGGCAGCTGGTGACCACCGAGGCGGACAACAGCCGCACGCGGGCCGATGCCCAGGCGTATGCGGTGAAGGCGACGCTGGAACCGCTGCAGGCGCTCGACCCGAAGGCGCTGCAGGTGCTGGCCGCCGGTAACGCCGATCCGCGCCTGCTGGTGGCGATGGCGTTCCAGGAGATCGCCGCCAACGCCGCCAAGGTCGGCAACCTGAACATCTCGCCGGACCTGCTCGACTCGCTGCTGCAGCGGAACGGCACTGATCGCCGACGTGACGCCGACAAGGGAGGTGGCCGATGTCGGGGATGGAAAATCGTCGTTGTCACCCGGCGGACGCGGCTCGAAGAACTGGTGGCGCGGTTCAACACGCTGCCGCAGGCGAAGTTTTACATCGAGCACATGGGCCTGGACTTCGGCGACTACGCCGACGAGCACGAGACGTTCACCGCCGTGGCAGAGCAGCTGCTCCGCGACCTGGAGGGCTTGGGCCGGCGGGTGCAGCGGATCGACTGGACGTTTCTGCCCAACTTCCTGTTCGACCCGGCCGACGCGGTGGTGGTGCTCGGCCGCGACGGACTGGTGGCCAACACCGCCAAGTACCTCGACGGCCAGTCGATCGTTGGCGTCAACCCGGACCCGCAGCGCATCGACGGCGTGCTGCTGCCGTTCGCCCCGCGGGCGGCGACGGCGGCGGTCGCGCGTGCTCGACGGCCGCGCCGCCGTCACCGAGATCACCATGGCCGAGGTGGCGCTGAACGACGGCCAGCGGTTGCTGGCGTTCAACGACTTCTTCGTCGGCCAGCGGACACACGTCTCGGCGCGCTACAGCCTGACGTGGCGGAAGCGAACGGAGGAGCAGTCGTCGAGCGGGGTGCTGGTGTCAACCGGCGCTGGCTCGACCGGCTGGCTCAGCTCGACGCAGAACATGGCACGGGCGGTGTACGGGTTGCAGGGCGGACAGCCCCCGCCGCTGAAACCACTGCGGCTGACGTGGGACGATCCGCGGCTGGCGTTCGTGGTCCGCGAGCCGTTCCGCAGCCGGGCATCCGACGTGAAGCTGACCGCCGGTCTGCTGGAGTCCGGCGAGGCGCTGCGGTTCGAGTCGCACATGCCGGAAAACGGCGTCATCTTCTCCGACGGCGTGGAGATGGACGCCCTGGCGTTCAACTCCGGCGCCGTGGCGACGGTGCGGGCCGCCGACTGCAAGGCGCGGCTGGTGGCCGGAGAGGCGTAACGCTGATTGTCGCTGGCGTTTCGGGCCTGCTCGGGTCGCGCTGTCCGGGGAGGGGGGAGCCGTTATAATCGCTCCATTCGATTCCCGCAATGGACAGAGGTTCTCGCATGGCCGCTGAGAAGATCACGACCCGGGCACAGGACTACTCGCAGTGGTATCTCGACATCGTCCACCGCGCCGGCCTCGCTGAGAACAGCGACGTCCGCGGTTGCATGGTCATCAAGCCGAACGGCTACGCCATTTGGGAGAAGATGCAGCGGGCGCTCGACCGGCTGTTCAAGGACACCGGCCACGTCAACGCCTACTTCCCGCTGTTCATCCCCAAGAGCTTCTTCCAGAAGGAAGAGCAGATGGCCGAGGGGTTCGCCAAGGAGTGCGCCGTCGTCACTCACTACCGGCTGCGCTCGCGCGACGGCAAGATCGAGGTCGACCCGGAGGCGCGGCTGGAAGAGGAACTGATCATCCGGCCGACGTCCGAGACGATCATCTGGAATACCTACAAGAACTGGATCCAGAGCTACCGCGACCTGCCGCTACTCATCAACCAGTGGGCCAACGTCGTTCGCTGGGAGATGCGCACCCGGCTGTTCCTCCGCACCGCCGAGTTTTTGTGGCAGGAGGGCCACACCGCCCACGCCACGCAGGCGGAGGCCGAGGAGGAGACACGGCAGATGGTCGAGGTCTACCGCCGCTTCGCCGAGGAGTGGATGGCGATGCCGGTGCTGGTCGGCCCCAAGAGCGAGGGTCAGAAGTTCCCCGGCGCGGTCTACACCCTGTGCATCGAGGCGATGATGCAGGACCGCCGCGCGCTCCAGGCCGGCACCAGCCACTTCCTCGGCCAGAACTTCGCGAAGGCGTTCGACGTGACGTTCCAGAACCAGCAGGGCCAGCGCGAACACGCCTGGGCGACGTCGTGGGGCGTCTCGACCCGGTTGGTCGGCGGACTCATCATGACGCATTCGGACGACCAGGGCCTCATCGTCCCGCCACGGCTCGCCCCGATCCACATCGTCATCGTGCCGATCGGCAAGAGCGAGCAGGACCGCGCCGGCACCGTCGCCGCCGCCGAGAAGCTCGCCGCCGCTCTCCGCGACATGCCGCGCGAGGCGTTCTTCGACTACGACCCGATCACGGTGAAGGTCGACACCAACTTCAACCAATCGCCCGGCTTCCGCTTCAACGAGTGGGAACTGAAAGGCGTACCGGTGCGCGTCGAGGTCGGCCCGAAGGACCTGGCGGCCAACGCCTGCGTGGTCGGTCGCCGCGACCTGGGGAAAGAGGGCAAACAGCCGGGCGTGCCGCTGGCGGAGGCGCCGGTGCGGATCGTGGCGCTGCTCAAGCAGATCCAGGCCGACCTGTTCAACAAGGCGCGAGCATACCGCGACGCGGCGGTCTACGAGGTCGACAGCTACGACGACTTCAAGAAGCGGATCGACGAGCCGGGCGGTTTCTACCTGGCGCACTGGGACGGCACCCGCGAGACCGAGGATCGCATCCAGGAGGAGACGAAGGCGACCATTCGCTGCATCCCGTTCGACCGGCCAAAGGAGCCGGGCAAGTGCATGGTCACCGGCAAGCCGAGCGAGGGCCGCGTGGTGCTCGCCAAGGCGTACTGATGTAAGGGCGACCCGAAACAGCCCGAAGCGCGAGCGAGGGCAAAGAAGAACCCTCGCTTGCGCTTCAAAGAAAAGAAGAACCCTCGCTTGCGCTTCTTCGAGAATCCTCCATGTCCCCGCTCGACCTGTCCTGCGCCGCCCTGCTCGTCGTCGACGCCCAGCGCGGGTTCACCGACCTGTGCCCCAACGAACTGCCTGTTCCTGGCGGGACGGCGATCGTCCCGAACGTCAATCGCCTCCTCGCGTTCTCGTGGCGGCGCATCGACGCCAGCCAGGACTGGCATCCGGCCGACCATCGCAGCTTCCAGGGGCGACAGGACGGCTATTATCCGCCCCATTGCGTCATCGGCACGCCCGGCGCCGACTTCCTCCCCGGCCTCGACACGCACCGCTTCCACACCGTCTGGCGCAAGGGCTTCGACCGCGACTTCGAGGCGTACGCGCTGACGGCGCAGCACCCGGAGTACACCGCCCTCCTGCGCGCCGCCGGCATCACGGCCGTCGCGGTCTGCGGACTGGCGACCAACATCTGCTGCTTCTTCGTCGCTCGCGATCTGCGCCAGGCCGAGTTTCGTGTGCTGCTCGTCGAGGACGCCTCGGCCGGAATCGACGTGCCGGCGGCGGGGTTGTTCCAGGTGCGGGCGAAGGCGGAGGGAACGACGCTGGGAATCGAATACGTCACGGTGGCGGAGGTCGAGGCGGCAGTACGGTGAGCGTACCCTCTGGCATCACCGCGGCCCCGGTGCTAAGGTGAGTAGTACCGCCTCGCACCGCGTCTCGCCGGGAACCCGCCATGCTCGATCGCGAACTTCGTCTGTCTCGCCGCAAGTTCATCGCGTCCGCCGCAGCCGGGTTGTCGATGGCGCCGGGTCAAGCGGACGCCGACCAGGGGGCAGCGGCGCCGCCACTGTCGCGCACCCGGCCGGCGAAGCTGTCGACCCACGGCCGCAAGCCGCTCGCCTGTATCACCACCGTCTATCGCTCGCTGTCGCACGCCTACCACATCGCCGGCCGCTTCGTCCACGGCTACGCGCTCAATGGCCGACTGCACGTTCCGCACCAGTATTTGCATTCGCTCTTTGTCCACCAAACGCCGGACAACGACCTGTCGAAAGATTTGGCGAAGGAGAACGGCGTCAAGGTCACGCGCAGTATCGAGGCCGCCCTCGTCTGCGACGGCAAGCTGGTGGTCGACGGGGTGCTGCTCATCGGTGAGCACGGCAACTACCCGCTCAACGACAAGGGCCAGATCCTCTACCCCCGCTACGAGTGGATGGAGGAGATCGCCCGCGTCTTCCGCAAGGTCGGTCGCAGCGTGCCAGTATTCAATGACAAGCACCTGTCGTACACGTTCGACAAGGCCAGCCGCATGCTCGCCCGCGGCCGCGAGCTTGGCTTTCCGGTCATGGCCGGGTCGAGCCTGCCGGTCGTCTGGCGGCGGCCCGAACTGGAGCTGCGGCTGGAGGCGCCGATCGAGGATGCCCTCGTCGCCGCCTACGGACCGATCGAGGTCTACGGCTTCCACGCCCTCGAAACGCTTCAGGTGATGCTCGAACGGCGCAAAGGCGGCGAAACGGGCGTCAAGGCAGTCACCACCCTGATCGGCAAGGACGTGTGGAAGGCGGCCGACGCCGGCCAGTGGAGCTGGGACCTGCTCGAAGCGGCACTGGCACGGAGCGAGACGGTCAACCCTGGCGACATCCGCGTCAACACCGGCAGCATGAAGGTGCTCGGCCACCCAGTGGTGCCGCCGACCGCGTTTTTGATCGAGTACCGCGACGGCACTCGCGGCACCATCCTGCTGCTCAACGGCCACCACCACGATTTCGTGTTCGCCGCCAGGCTGCGCAACGAACCGCGGCCGGCGTCGTGCCTGTTCGTCCTGCCGCCGCCGCCCGGCGCGCGGTTCTTTGACGCCCAGGTGATGAACCTCGAAAAGTTCTTCGAGACTGGCAAGGCGCCGTACCCGGCCGAGCGGACCCTGCTCACCACCGGCGTTCTCGACGCGGCGATGGAGAGCCACCACCGCCGCGGCGCGCGGGTGGAGACGCCCGAGCTGGACGTCCGCTACGCCGCGCCGGCCGACAGCGGGTTCCTCCGCGGCAGCATCGCCGATGTGTGAGGCCGCCCGCCGCCGATGACCATCCTCCGCCGCTTCCTCGTCCTGGCCGCCCTGTTCTTCTGGCTGGGCGGGTTCACCTTCTACGTCAGCGTCGCCGTCCCGGTCGGCACCGAGGTGCTCGGCTCGGCGGTGCGGCAGGGGTTCATCACGCGCCAGGTGACGGTCTGGCTGAACGTCGCCGCGGTGGTCGGCCTGGCGATCCTGGCCGTCGAATTGTGGCCCGCCCGCGACCCCTCGGCCGGCCGCCGCTGGATCGGGCGCGGGTGCTGGCTATTCATGGCCGCCTGCCAGGGGCTGCTGTTCTGGCTGCACGGTCGGCTCGACGGGATGATGCGTGTCCGCGGGTTGATCGTCGACGATCCGGAGACGTTTTATTCCGTCCACCGCGTCTACCTGTGGACGCATACGCTCCAGTGGGCGGCCGGCGTCGTCGTCCTGCTGCTGCTCCTGGTAGGCTGGCGAAACCACGACACGCTGGCTGGCCGGATAAACTCCCCTTGATGCGTGCCGCCGAATCCACATAATAGGCAGAAAAGGAAAGTCCGGCAAAGTCGGCATTGATCGCAACCCGTCGCGACACCCGGCTCTACCTGGACACTCACGCCACCCATTCGCCTGTTCCTCTTTCCCCCGCCCCGCCGAATCGGTACGCTCTCCGTCCTGCCGTTTCGGTGGCGCCACCGAGGACGGTCAGAACGGTTCTTCGGAGCAGAGCGTTTATGCTCACGAAACTGTCCAGGCTTCCCCAATTACCCTGTCTTCGCAACCATTTCGGATGGCATAGGGTCGTGCTGCCAGGCAAGATGGGAGGACCTTCCGGGTCGACCGGAGGCAGTCGAGGGGTGGAAGTGGGCCAGCGGGGCGGGCGCCCCGGCCGAGTCGGGGTTGTCGCTCTCCCCGGGTGCAATTATACTTCCAACTTTTAGTCGGGCAGGCTGGGAAGGTTTGCCGATCAGGCAACGGATGAGGCGTGGGTATGCGATTTCATTTGCTCGACCGGATCGTGGAGGTTCAGCCCGGCAAGGGGTTGCGGGCGGTGAAAAACCTCACGCTCGGCGAGGAGTACCTGGCCGACCACTTCCCCACCTTCCCCGTCATGCCGGGGGTGATGATGCTGCAGACGCTGGTCGAGGCCGGCGCCTGGTTGCTGCGGCTGTCCGAGGACTACCGGCACAGCGTCATCGTGTTGCGCGAGGTGCGGAACATCAAGTACGGCACCTTCATGGAGCCGGGCAAGCAGATGACGATCGGCGTCGACCTGGTCGAGCGGACGGCGGACACGGCGGTGTTCAAGGGCAAGGGCGAGGTCGAAGGGCAGTCCACCGTCAACGCCCGGCTGGTGCTGGCGACCTACAACCTGCGCGACCGCGACCCCGCGCAGGCGGCGACCGACGAGCGCATCGTCCGCGAATTGAAGGACCACGCCCGCCTGCTGTGCGGGCTACCCGGCGGCGTTCAGGCGGTGAGCGCATAACCGACGCTGGCCCGGACGGGCCGGTTCATGAGGGAACAACGGCATGCGGTTGAAGGACAAGGTGGCGGTGGTCACCGGCGGCAGCCGGGGGATCGGGCGGGGGATCAGTCAGGCGTTCGCCGCCGAGGGCGCGAAGGTCGCCGTCGTCTACCGCGGCAGCCAGGCGGCCGCCGACGCACTGGTCGAGGAGATCGGCAAGGCCGGCGGCACGGCGCGGGCCTACCAGTGCGACGTCGCCAACCTGCCGGCGGTCGAGGAGTGCATCAAGAAGGTGGAGGCCGATCTCGGCGCGGTCGACGTGCTGGTGAACAACGCCGGGGTGATTCACGACGACCTGTTCGTCCGGCTCGAGCCGGAGCAGTGGAACGTGGTGCTGCAGACGAACCTGGGCGGGGCGTACAACTTCTGCCGCGCCGTCGCCTATCCGATGATGAAGCGGCGCTCCGGCCGCATCATCAACATCTCGAGCGTGGCCGCCGAGCACGTCAACATGGGGCAGACGAACTACGCGGCCAGCAAGGGGGCGATCAACGCCTTCACGCGGGCGCTGGCGGTGGAACTGGCCGGACGGGGCGTGACGGTGAACGCCATCGCACCGGGGTTCATCGAAACCGACATGAGCGCCGCCGTCCGCAACAAGGCCGGTGACCTGATCAAGAAGGTGATCCCGATGAAGCGGGTCGGCACCCCGCAGGACATCGCCAACGTGGCGGTCTTCCTGGCCGGGCCGGAAAGCAGCTACGTCACCGGACAGGTGCTCACGGTCGACGGCGGGCTGAGCCTCGGGGCGGTGGCCCACTAGGAATCAAGGTCGTGGTTTCAGAAACGATGCGGATTCACCGGGGAAGGACGGCGGCGGGTCACTCGACCTGCGGCCGGATGGCGTCAGCGGACGACGGACGGTTCGCGTAACGTTCAGGGAGTCCGGTGCCGTTCACCGGATAAACTGCCAAGTGGGGGGTTGACGTGGGACAGTAACCCCCACGCTCGACCAGAGAAGGAGGTTAGTGACCATGCCGACGCAGGATGAAATCTACACGAAGGTGTCCGCGACCCTGGTCGAGGCGCTGAACGTGGACGAGGAGGACATCAAGCCGACCTCCACTCTCCAGGGCGACCTGGGGGCGGAGTCGATCGACTTCCTGGATATCGTGTTCCGCCTGGAGCGCGAGTTCGGGATCAAGATCCCCCGCGGCGAGTTGTTCCCCGAGAGCATCTTCCAGGGCGACCCGGAGTTCGTGAGCCACGGCCGCGTCACCGCCAAGGGGCTGGAAGAGCTGCGGACGCGGATGCCGTTCGCCGATCTCAGCCAGTTCGAGCAGAACCCGGAGCTGAGCAACCTGAGCGACCTGTTCACGGTCGACCTGATCACCCGCTACCTGCACGGCAAGCTGGCCCAGAAGGCTGGCTGAGCCGACCCGCGGTAGGTGGAACCGGACGCGGGGCGTTCCATCCGGGGGCGTCCCCCCTTCCGCCGTCCACTGCCTCGGTCTGACGGAGACACCCCGGCCATGCGCTGGATCTGGATCGACCGATTCATCGAGTTCAACAGCGGGAAGTCGGCGAAGGCGGTCAAACAGCTGAGCCTGGCCGAAGACCACTTCGCGCAGCACTTCCCCGGCTACCCGGTGATGCCGGCGGCGGCGCCATCCTCCAGAGGATGGCACGGGCCGGCGGGATCGCATGGTCGGGGAGGCACTGGAGTTCAAGGAGAAGGTGGTGCTGGCCAAGGTCGCCGCGCACGCCCGTCTTCCACCGCGAGATGCTGGCTGGCGAGCGGCTGATCTACGAAGCCGAGATTCGGCACATGCGCCCCGAGGGCGTCGATCGTCGGCACCGTGCGCGTGGACGGGCAGGTGACCGCGGAGATCGAGATCTTCTTCGCCTGGACCAGAACCGCTCGCAGCAGCTATTCGGCGAGCACAACTTCGTGTTCAGCGGCGAGCTGCGCTTATCCTGATCGGCCGCTGGACCTCCGCCGGCCGTCGTCCGGCGCAGGGCGCCGCGACGTAAGACCACCGGAATCGGTTACCCCCACTGGCACAGGGAGTGGCCCCGGGAACCTGCACTGCGCCACGGCGCGGGCACGGGTGAACCGGCGGGCCGCTGCACTCACATGGCTGCTTCGTCACGACGGGTCGTGATACCGGCTTCGGCGTCCACGTCAACGCCCTGGGCACCAGCGTCGACGCCTTCTGGCAGGCGCTGCTCGACGGCCGCAGCGGCATCCGGCCGATCCGGTCGTTCGACACCACCGGCATGCCGACCCGGATCGGCGCCGAGATGGACTTCGACGCCAAGAGCTTCGTCGAGAAGAAGGACCGCCGCAGCCTGAAGATGATGGCCCGGCCGATCCAGATGGCGCTGGCCGCCGCCAACCTGGCGATGGCCCAGGGGCGCGTGGTGCGCAGCGGCATTGATTCGACGCGCTTTGGCGTCGAGTTCGGCGCCCGGGCTGATCGCCAGCGAGCTGCCCGAGCTGGTTGACGCCGCCGTCGTCAGCGCCAACTGCCAGCCTGGCCACATGGACATGATCAAGTGGGGCGAGGTGGGTATCAGCAGTATCCAGCCGCTGTGGATGCTCAAGTATCTGCCGAACATGCCCGCCTGCCACATCTCGATCATCCACGACGCCCAGGGGCCGAACAACTCGATCACCGAGAGCGACGCCGCCAGCCTGCTGGCCGTCACCGAGGCCACACGGGTGCTGCTCCGCGACGCCGCTGACTTCTTCCTCGTCGGCGGCTGCGAGGAGCGGCGCTGAATCCGGTCAGCCTGGTTCGCCAGGTGCTGTTCGAGCAGCTGTCGCGGCAGAGCGAGGAGCCGGACCGGGCGTGCCGGCCGTTCGATCGCCAGCGCGACGGACTGGTGCTGGGCGAGGGCGCCGGGGTGCTCATTCTGGAAGACGCCGAGCACGCCCGCCAGCGGTGCGATCTGGCGAGGTGGTCGGCTGCGGGTCGGCGTTCGACCGGCGGCTCGACGGCGACGGGCTGGCGGGCCTGTCGGGCAGCGGCGCTGGCGCTGAGCCGGCATCGGCCCCGACGACCTCGACCACGTCAACGCTCACGGGTTGGGGACGAAGAAGGAAGACGCCTGGGAGGCGCGCGGGCTGGCGCGGTGGTCGGCGACCGCGTGCCGGTGTTCGCGGGCAAGGGCTACTTCGGCAACCTCGGCGCGCCAGCGGCGTCACCGAGATGGCGGTCAGCGTGCTTGGCCTGCATCACGGCACCCTGCCAGCGTCGAAGCACCACGAGGAAACCGACGCCGACTACCCGCTCCGCATCCACGTCGGGGCGCCGCGGCCGGTCGAGGAAGTCTACGCCCTGAAGGTCAGGTTCACGCAGATGGGCCAGTGTGCCGCCGTGGTCGTGCGGAAGTGGGCCTGAGACGAACAGGGGACTACCAATGCGCCAGAGTCGTGATCACGGGGATGGAGGCCATCACCCCGCTGGGCCACAGCGTCAAGGACATGATGGACGCGCGGCTGGCCGGGCAGAGCGGTGTCGGGCCGATCGGCCACTTTAGGCGCCCGGCGGTTCCCGACCACCTTCGCCGCCCAGGTGAAGGGGTTCGACCTCGCCGACCACGTCGCCGATACGCGGCGGTGGACCTACTCCGGGTTGAACAGCCGGTTCGCCGTGGCCGCCGCCAAGCAGGCGTGGCCGGTGCCGGGCTGCTCGACGACGGCCGCGCCCGACTACGCACCCGCATGGGGGTCTACCTCGGCTCCGGCGAGGGGTTCAGGACTTCCACAACCTGCTCTGGCAGCTGGTGCAGGCGTACCGCGCTGAAAAACGGCAAATTGACTACCCGGCGTTCATGCGAGCACGATGACTGCCTTCCACCCGGAACGCGAGGCCGAGCAGGAGCTGCACACCACCGCCGCCCACCTGGCCGCTCACTTCGGCCTGGAAGGGCCGAACGCCAACTGCCTGACGGCGTGTGCGGCCTCCAGCCAGGCGATTGGCGAGGCGGTCGACATGATTCGCCAGGGCGAGGCCGAGGTCATGCTCGCCGGCGGGGCGCACAGCATGATTCACCCGTTCGGCGTTACCGGCTTCAACCTGCTCACCGCCCTGTCGACGCGCAACGACGCCGCGAAGGCGTCGCAGCCGTTCGACCTCAACCGCGACGGGTTCGTCCTCGGCGAAGGCGCCGGCATGATCGTGCTGGAAGACTTCGAGCACGCCCGCGCCCCGCGGCGGCGAGGTGCTGGCCGAGCTGAAGGGCTATGGCAGCACCGCCGACGCCTTCCGCGTCACCGACTGCCACGACGAGGGCCGCGGCGCCATCGCCTGCATCAAGGGGGCGGCCGACAGCCGAACTGCCCCCGAGCAGATCGGGTATATCAATGCCCACGGCACCAGCACCAAGGTCAACGACCACGTCGAGTCGCTGGCGATCAAGCGGGTGTTTGGCGAACGGGCGTATCAGATTCCCGTCTCGTCGAGCAAAAGCATGCTCGGGCACCTGATCGCGGCGGCCGGGGTGGTCGAGCTGATCACCTGCGTCGAGGTCCTTCGCCGCGGCTGGCTGCCGCCGACGATCAACTACGAGACGCCGGACCCCGACTGCGACCTGGACTATGTGCCGAACACCGCCCGCGAACACCGGGTGGACCATGCCCTGAGCAACAGCTTCGGCTTCGGTGGGCAGAACATCTCGCTCATCGTCAGCCGGGCCTGAGCCGCCCCGGCGGCACGCGGAACGCCGAGAGGATGCACCTGTGGACCTGTTCTGGCTGGGCGTGGCCGTCCTCCTGCTACCGGCGACGGTGGTGGCGGGGTCCGTTGGCTACGCGATGTGGAAGGTGTTTGTCTACTACATCCCGAAGGTGGTCCGCATCTTCCAGGAGCGGCCACTGTTCATCGTGCCGCGTGGACAGCCACTGCCGGACGCCGAGGAAGTGCGGCTTTCCCCACCGCCGACGGGCTGACGCTGCACGACACTACCTCAAGGCGACCGGCCGGCGCGCGAAGTGGATCTGTTCGGGCTGGAGTACGGGTCGACCTGCTGGTCGTGCTGGGCGTACTGCGAGCGGCTGGTGGCGAACGGCTTCGACGTGTTCGCGTTCGAGCCGCGCGGCACCAGGGGCAGAGCGACGCCACCCCCGGCTACGATCCGCTTCCAGTGGGTAACCGATTACGAGATCATCGACACCGAGGCGGCGGTTGCCTATCTGAAGGGTCGGCCCGACGCCGACCCGCGGCATCGGGCTGTTCGGCATCAGTAAAGGCGCCCGGCGCCGGGGTGACGGTGGCCGGTCGAAGGCCGGCTACATCCGCTGTTGCGCGCACCGACGGGCTGTTCGCCCTACACCACCACCCTGTCGGCGTACATGCGGCAGTGGTTCACCATCTACAACTCGCACTTCCCGCCGGTGCTGATCCCGGTGGGTGCTGTGGGTTGCCGGCACGCGGGCGGCACGCATCAGGTGCAGCGCGACGCCGCTGCTCACTTCCCGCCGCTGGAGGCGGCGCAAGCAACTGGCGCGCGGCCGCTGCTGATGATCCACGGCGATCAAGACTACATCAAGACCGACATCGCCCGTGCGGTGTTCGACCGAGCGACCGAACCGAAAGAGTTCTGGCTGGTGGCGAACGCCAAGCACAACCAGGCGATGCATATCGCCGGGGACGAGTACCACGACCGGGTGCTGTCTTCCTCCGGCATCTGGCCGGCGAGGAACGGCCCGCTCCGTTGCTGCGCTGACGCCCGGCCGGCCGTACTGGAAGGCGTTTCTACCGGAAACGAGGATGAACCTCGAGGCGGGACGCCTCCCGAACGGGCGCGCCGGATGCTGCACCGCCCGGCCTGAACAGGGCCTACACCATGCTCGGCAGCGCAAGCCGCAGCGTACTGAAGTTTCTGTTGCGCAGGTGGTCCTCCGCGTCGCCATCCCGGTCGAACGGCGGCTGGCCCAGTTCGAGGCGGCGACCCTCGACCCGCAACGGGTGCAGGAGGCGGTCCTGCGCGACATCCTTGCCGCCCAGGCCGACACCGGCTTCGGCCGCGATCATCGCTTCGCCGACATCCGCACCGTGGCCGACTTCCGCCGGCGCATCCCGGTCGCCGGCTACGAGGCGGTCGAGCCGTACATGACGCGGGTGCTCAAGGGCGAGACGAACGCCCTGCTGGCCGACCCGCGCGTGTACATGTTCGCCATGACCAGCGGCACGACGGCGACGCGCAAGTACATCGGTCACCGCCCGTTACCTCGACGACTACAAGCGCGCTGGAACCTGTGGAGCTGGTCTTTCAGGATCACCGCGAGATCATCCTCAAGGCGATCCTGCAGATGGCCGGCGACCCCGACGAGTTTCGTACCGAGGCCGGGGTGCCGTGCCGAGGCCGTCACCGGACTGACGGCGTCGATGCAAGGAAAGATCGTCCGATGGATGTACTGCGTGCCCGGCGGCGTCGCCCGCATCAAGGATCCGCAGGCGAGTATTACGTCGTCATGCGGCAGAGCCTGCCGCGGCTCGGTCCCGGCATGCTCGTGGCGGCCAACCCAAGCACACTGATCAACACAGCCCGCGCGGCATGCACAAGGAGTCGCTCATCCGCGACATCCACGACGGCACGCTCGCCCGCGACCTGAACCTGCCGCCCGCCGACGTGCGCGAGGGGCTTACCCGCAAGCTGCGGCCGAACCCCGGCCCGCGAGCTGGAGGCGGTGGCCAACCGTACAGGCGCTCTACCCGAAGGACGCCTGGACGGCAACCCGTTCCTGCTCGGCAACTGGACCGGCGGCAGCATGGGGGCGTACCTGCGCACTACCCGCAGCACTTCGGCGACAACTGGGTGCGCGACGTCGAGCTGATCGCCAGCGAGGGGCGGATGACCATCCCGTTCGCCGACGGCACCGCCGGAGTGCTGGACATCACCTCGCACTACTTCGAGTTCATCCCCGAGGCGGAGGCCAGCAGCGCCCAACCCGACGGTGCTGGCCGCACACGAACTGACCGAGGGCGGCCGCTACTTCATCCTGCTCACCACCGGCTACGAGCTGTACGCTATCACATTTACGACCTGGTGCGGCAGCGGCTTCCACAACCGTACCCCGTTGATCGAGTTTTTGAGCAAGGGCGCCCACTTCGCCAACGTCACCGGCGAGAAGGTGTCCGAGTATCACGTTACTGGATCGATGGCGCCGCGTCTCCGGGGAGATGGACCTGACGCTGTCGACCTACAGCGTGGCGGCGCTGCTGGCGGACGACGACGGTCAGTCGCCCTATTACGGACTGTTCGTCGAGCCGGGCGAGGCGGGGGCAGCGGATCGGCTGGCGGTGCGGCTGGGAGGAGCTGTGCCGCGTGAACATCGAGTACGAGCAAGCGGACGAGCGAGCGTCTCGGCCCGCTGCGCTGGAGGTGGTGCCGCCGGGGTTCTGGGCACGATGGACACCAGCGGCTCGACCGCACCGGCGGCACGCTGGAACAGTACAAGCACCCGTGTCTGATCAACGACCTGGAGATTCCACCGCACCGCCCGCCGGCGGCGGCGCTACGTTTGACGGTTCGCCTTCCCGAAACGCGAAAGTTTCGCTAAAGTCGGCCGACATGACCGGGTGCGGCCCAACGCCACCACGGAGGGTGAATCGGATGGACGCGCGCCCTGGTTGTTACGGTCGACTCTGTTGCTGCCGGTGCTTGCCGTCACTGGCCGGGTGTGTGACGACCGGCCGGTCGTTGCCGGGATACCGCGATGCCGAAACGGCGGATGCTGGTGAAGGCGGCCGACGTCCCGCTGTCCCGGTGCCGCGCGCCGCTCGGCCGGCCAGCCGAGGAGGCGAACGCCCCGCCGCCGATTGCCACCGCCCCCGCCGTGTCGCCGCCGGTTGCGACCCCGGCCAGCGGCGGCCGCGGCCCGGTAATCGCGACGCCGACCGCCAGCCGTTCCGGTGAAGGCACGGCTGCCCGAGCTGGGGCAGCCGGTCCGCCCCGAGCGGCACGGTCGCCGGGGCCGGTTCGACCGTGCGGCAGATCTACGAGACGGCCCGCGACGCTATGCACGACGGTCGATTCCTACATCGTCCGCCTGGTGCCGCGCGAGATGGTCAAGGACCGGATGCAGCCGGGAAGAGCCGGTCCATGTTCAAGTATCGCAAACGGCCGTGGAGCGCGCCTGGAAATGGCTCGGCAAGGAAGGGCAGGGCCGCGGAAGTCGTTTACACGTCCAGGGGCGGCATGACGACAAGATTCACACCCTGCTCGCCGCCGGCGACGTGCCGTTCATGCCGGCGGGCAAACGGATGTCGCTCTCGCCGGACAACGTGCTGGTGCGGCGCTCGGCCTGCCGCCGCGATCACGGAGGCGGGGATCGGCGCCAACATCGACCGCATCGGCCGGGTGCTGGAAGCGATCGAGCGAGGCGTCGGCAGCGTCGGCACCTTGCAGGTGGGGCCGGCCACCGCCCCGAGTTCCCCGAGGCCGATCGTCGGCGTCGAACACGCTGCCGCCGGGGGCCAGGCGAGCATGCCGCACGGCGAGGAAGCGGACCGCGTTCTTCCACCCCGACAGCGGCCTGCCGATGCTGCTGGTCGCCTGCTGGGACGAGCGCGGCCAGGAGGTCGAATACTACCGCTACGACCGGCTGCAGGCCGGCGTCCGCCTGGACGACAGCGACTTCGACCCCGAACGGCTGTGGGGTAAACCCGCTGGCCGTTGAGGCGGCCTGCCAAGGTGACAGCGGCCGACCACCGCTGGCAGCCCATCCGGCCTTGCTGACGCGGGTGGGCTTGCATTCCTTCCGTACCGATGTTGTACTAATATCAAGGGGTTAGACCGACCGCTGACGATTCCGGTGAGGGCGGCTCGACATTTGCAGCGGTGGATGGGCCAGGGTCAGGCCGTCGGTTCGGGGCCGTGCCGCCGGCGATGTGCGACCACGCTGAACGGCAAACGGGATGAGCGGCGATGAAGGCGACAGCGGAAGCCACTGACTTCAACATCCTGATCGCGGACGACGACCGCCTCAGCCGGGAGACGCTGCGCGACATCATCCAGCCCGAGGGCTACCACACGCTGTTGGCCTCGTCGGGGAAGAAACGCTCGACATCGTCCGTGGCGCGCCGGTCCACCTGGTGCTGCTGGACATGCACATGCCGCAGCTGAGCGGAGCTGGAGACGTGGCAGCTGGTCCGCCAGATCGCGACCACCTACCGGCGATCCTGGTGACCGGCGATCCCAACGAGAGCGCGTCGTCCGGGCCGCCATCCAGGCGCAGTTCTACAGCGTGGTGCCCAAGCCAGTGAGCAAGCACCTGCTGCTCTACACCGTCCTGCGCGCGCTCGCCCGGTTCTACGGTCTCGCCTGACCCGACGATTCGTGACGATTCCCGACAACACAGGAGTGCGCAACGTATGAAGGTCGTCCCACTGAACGACAATGTGCTGGTGAAGCGGCTGGAGGCCGAGGAAGACGGCTGGCGGCATTCTGCTGCCGGACTCGGCGCGGCCGCGTCAGGGCAAGGTGCTGGCGCTCGGCGAGGGGCGACGGCTGGAGAACGGTTCGCGGGCCAAGTTTGCCATCAAGGTGGACGACCGGGTGCTGTTCAGCTCGTATTCGGGCACCGAGGTGAACATCGACGGCGAGGATCTGCTGCTGATGTCCGAGGAAGACATCCTCGCCATCGTCAGCTGACGGCGGGTTCGATTCAACGATGCGAGCGGTCGGGGACTCTCCCCGACCGCTCGCGTTCGTCTTCAACGAGGCCAATGCGGCTCAGCCGACGCTCACCGGCTGGTTCTGCTTCTGTCCCTGCTGTTTCGCCTGCTGCCGGGCGGCGATCTCGTCCTTGAACAGCTGGCGGACCTTCTTCTTGGCGATGCGGTCGGCCAGCCGCGGGAACAGCCGGCTGACCAGCACCAGCAGCCAGCCCTTGAGCGTGAGCGTCGTCTCGTTCTTGCCGCGCTGGCAGCGCTCGAGCGCTGCGACGCCACCTGCTCGGGCGTCATGCCGCCATGTGGTCCATCTGCATCTTCGCCTTCTGCTCCAGCATGTTCTTCGAGAAGTTGGTCTGCGTCAGGCCGGGGTTGACGACGATCACGTCGATGCCGTCCTTGTCCAGCTCGGCGCGGATCGCCTCGCTCCAGCCCTGGACGGCGAACTTGCTCGCCGAGTAATCGCTGCGGGCCGGGATGCCGCGGCGGGCGGCGATCGACGAGATGTTGAGGATGGCCGGCGTTTTGCCCACTTGCCGGGCAACGGCAGGCAGACGCAGGTCGTCTCGGTGGTGCCGAAGAAGTTGACCTCGAAGATCTTGCGCATCCGCTCGCCGGTCGACTCGGCGAAGTGGCCGGTGGCAGCGATGCCGGCGTTGTTCGAGCCAGCACGTCAGCCCGCCGAGCTTCTGCCAGGCGGCGTCGACCATCTTCTGCCGGTCGTCGGCGCTGGTGACGTCGGCGATCACCGTCTCGATCGTCAGCCCGGCGCGCAGGCTTCCTGCACCAGTTCGTCGAGCAGGTCAGCCAGGCGCGCCCGCCGCCAGCACGCGCCCGCCGCGCCCGCGCCCGCTTCCAGCAGCGGCCCCGCCCGATCCCCTGCGACGCCCCGGTGATGAGCAGCCGCAACCCCGCGATCCTGTCGCCTCTGTCCCATGATCGTCTCTCTATACGAAATCTGGTGTGGAGTCTGACCTTCCGGTGCGTTCCGTTATCCTCGGCTCTCATTGTGACCAGGCGCTCGTCGTGACAAAGTCAGAGGGGATACGGAAGATGCGCTCGACGGGCTGCGTTCGTGCCGGTGGTAACGGTGATGCCGTTCCCGCCTGCAGGAGCAGCCGCCACGGCAGCAGCTTGCCAGTGCCGTGGTCGTTGACCAGCAGCAGCGTTTCGCCGTCGGGCGAGAGGCGAAACGCCGTCACCTCCTTGTTGATATCCCAGCCGAGTCCGCTGAGCGTGGCCCGTCCAGGTGGCGAAGAACTGAACGTGGTGAGGCGTTCATCGCCGGCGACCACCGTCTCGCCGTCGGGGCTGAGACAGGCCAGGCCGACGTCGGGAATGTCCTGCTGGCCGCTGAACCGGAAGCGGCCCCACTCGTAAGCGTACCTTGCGACTCGCGTCGTCACGCCGGGGCCGGACGGTTCGTCGAACAGCAGCGCGACGCGCGCGAAGGCATGCGTGTAGAGGCACAGCAGCTCTCGCCCGCCGTCGACGAATTGCAGCTGCGCCAGCGGACGGGGCGCCTCGTAGGCGAACACTTGGACCGGCGTCAGGTCGTCGGCCACCGTGTTGAACAGGTGCAGGCGATGCAAGTCGCCCACCGCCAGCCATTCGCCGCCGGGGCTGAACGCGGCGGCCGTCGCCTCCTGCTCGCGTGCGCCCATCAGCGTCCACGCCGCGTCGACGTCGCGGCGCCGCCAGTACATGAGCATTTCCGGCCCGACCCCGACCAGTCCGCGACCGTCGGGGCTGAACTGCACCTGGGCGAGCGGCGCATCAAGCAGCGCGTCGAGGACGAGGTCGCCGCTCATCACTTCGCGGACGAGCAGCCGATCCTCACCCTCGGTGAAGGCGAGTCGCTGTCCGTCGGGCGAGAACACCAGGCACGCCGGCTCCTCGCGGGTCATCGCCATCTGCACGGCGGTGACGCCGGCACGCAGCAGACACACCATCGCCACCGACGCCCCCGGCCTCTGAACCGTCGCCAGCCATTGCCCGTCGGGCGAGAAGACCGGCGCGACGCCGGGGAAGCGTCGAAAGGCCGAATGCGACCCCAGATGCACAAACGTTGCGACCGAGTTCGTCTCGGGCACCGGCGGCAGCCCTTCTTCATGGCGGTCGTGGCAGGCGGCGCAGCGGGTGCCGGTCCAGCCGATGGCATCCGGTTCGCCGGCGACTCCACAGGCGCACACGGTCAGCCAGGCGTCGACGCCAGCGCGGGTGCGGTAGAAGACGCGGTCGGGGTACACCTGCCACAGGGGCGGTCGCGGGTCGGCGTGCAGCGCGGTCAGCTGGCGATAGCTGCCGTCGCGTGAATTGCCGCCGAGCACACGGCAGTGCCGCCGGCCGAGCCGATCGGTCCACCAGGCGAGGCGAACCCGCGCCGTCTCGCCGCGATGGACGTCGGACCACTGCCGCCGCCCCTCGCGCTGGCCGCGGATCTGCGGCACAAACTCCTCCCAGTGGCCACGGTCGACCGGCAGCATGCGCACCTCGGCGTTGGCCGCCGCCGTCGCCTGTACCAGCGCATCGACGAGGACGGCGTCGCTGTTCGCGATCAGCACGGTGTCGAGCTGCGCCATCAGTCGCCCGCCTCCAGTAACGCCCGCCACGGCCAGCGCTTGACCACGCCGTCGACACACCCCGAAATCAGCGTCTCGCCGTCTGGAGCGAAGGCGAGTACCCGCAGGTCCGCCTCAGTGTCCCACGCCAGCGTGCCGACCGGCTGCCACCGCTCGACGTTCCAGAACGTCACCTCCGCCGGGCTGTGGCGGTCATCGCGGGTGAGATAGGCGAAGGTGCGCCCATCTGGCGACAGGGCTGAGTCTACGATGGGGGATGGAAGTGACGTCACCTTCTCTTCGCGGTTCGCGACTGCGTTCCAGCAGCGCAGGCACCATCCCAACTCCGACGTATGCGGCCATCCGGTCAGGAGTAACAGCCGATCGTCACCGGGCAGGTAGCTCAGCCACAGCACTTCCTCGTCGTGGATCCCAACGCGCACCCGTTGAATCAGTTCGCCGGTATGCACGTCGACGTGGCAAATCGTCCCGTCCTGCCCTCCGATGGTCACATGACGTGCCGAAGCCGGAAAGGCAAGCGTTGACACTTCTTCGATCAGCAACCGAACTGCAGGGCCGACCCGCCCGTTGTTCCAGGCCCAGACTACCGCTGTCCCGTGATCATTGCACCAACCGAGATAGTGGCCGCCAGGGGAGAAGACGATCAAATGCATCTGCCTGCCCCGCTCCGGCAAGGCTACCTCGCCGACCCACTCCTCGGACTCGACCGACCAGACGGGAATGCGCCAGGCGTTGTTATCGGGGGCAACCAGGAAACGCCCGTCCGGCGAGAACTGAATCGCCCAGAACCGATACACCTGCACCCTCCGGCAGTCACTGAAGGGCGCATTCAAGTCGAGCACCCGGTTCGTCTCGAGGCCGATCTGGTAAAGCCGATCCTCGACGGAACAGGCGATTTGTCCGGTCGAAGAGACGTCCAACGGCGAGATCGCTTCGTGAAACGTGTTCGCCTCCAGGGATACGATCTTCACCGCCGGCAGCCCCTCCTCGCGGCGGTCGTGACAGGGGCCGCAACAGTCACCCATCCACGCCAGCGCCGCCGGATCGCCGACCTCACCGCAGGGGCAGCAGACGCGCCACACCGGGTCGCGCCCCTCGCGGTGAACGCGGAACATGGCCGGTGGGTAGATGTGCCATAGCGGTGGTCGCTCGTCGTGGTCGAGGCGGCTGTAGTGCGGATGGCGCTCACCGTCTTCGGTGTTGCCGGCGGCAACGCGCACATGCTTGCGGCCCTGGTGGTCGGTCCACCACGCGACCATCAAGTACTTTCCCCCGATGCTCACATGCCCCGGGTAGAGTCCTTGCTGAGACCAACCGTCGGCGTTCGTGGCGATTTCGTCGACCAGTGGCCGCCAGTCCTTTCCGTACCGCCAGGTCGCTCTTACGCAGTCGTTGATCTGGTCCAGCGCTCGAATGAGCGCCTCGTCCGACGGATCGAGCAGCAACTGGTTCAACGACGCACTCATGCGGTGACTCAGGGATAAGGGACGATTTATGATACCGCCATCGCGACCAGCGGGGCAACCGAACGACCTCTCCCGGCCCCGCCTTCCCGCCACGACCGCTTCGTCCGGTCCCGGCCGAATCACCCATTCGACCCATCCATCTTGACAGCTGCAGCGCGCCTCCTTGACAATACAAGCTACACTTGAACCAAGGGCGGCTATCCTCTGCCTTCTCCCCCGGAGGAAACATGGCGTTTCCCACCTCGCTTCGGCCGACGCGCGAGTGGCCGTTGCTCATCCTCGCCCTGGCGCTGGTCTGCGCCATCTGCATCCCGCTCTACCAGTCCAACCTGGCCGGGCGCGGCGAGGACGAGTCGGCCACCATCCGCTGGACGAACGATCGCCTCGCCCGCCTGTTCCTCGGCCCCGAACAGATCGCCTGCTATGCCGCCGTCACCTGGGCGGCGTTCATCCTCCTCAGCCGCTACCTCGAGGTTCGCCGCCAGCAGCGAGCGTTCCACCTGGAACTCTTGCCGCCGGGGCAGTACATCCTCGTCGAGGACGCCCGCGACCTGCAGCGGCGCATCGACGACCGGGTCGGCAAGGGCGGGCCGTACATCCTCGCCAACATGCTGCGGCTGGCGCTCGGCAAGTTCGCCACCAGCCGGTCCAGTCGCGACGTGGCCGACATTGTCCGCACCCAGGCCGACGTCGACCTCGGCCGGCTGGTCAGTAGCATGTCCACCGTCCACTACCTGGCGTGGGCGATCCCGGCGATCGGTTTCCTCGGCACCGTCCGCGGACTGGCCGGCAGCCTGTCGCTCGGCGGCGAGACCAAGATGGCGATCGCCGCGTTCATCAAACAGGCCACCGGGCACCTGAATATCGCGTTCGACTGCACGCTGGTGGCGCTGGCGCTCAGCCTGGTGGTGATGTTCCTGCTCTACGCGGTGCAGCGCGACGAGGAGGGGCTGGTGATCGACTGCCAGCAGTATTGCCTGAATCATCTGGTCAGCCGGCTGTACGACGTCGAGCCGGAAGCGCCGGCCGTCGAGGGGCTGCCGGTCGATCTGGTCGCCCCGCTGCCGACGGCGGCGGGGCAGCGAGTTGGGGCGCGCCATGAGTCTGGTCGGGCTGGACCTCGACAGCAGCCGCGCGCGATCGCCGGGCCGGCGTTGCGGACGTTGAGCCTGGTCTACCTGGATGCGGACCAGGTCGAACTGCCGCTCGCCCTCAGCCTGGAGGGAGCGGCCCCGCAGGTGGCCGCGCCGGAGTGGCGCTGCTTAGGCGGCGGCCGTATCACCTGTGCGCCGACTTTCTGCCGGCGGCTGGGTGGCGAGCAGAGCTGGGCCGCTGGCCGGCACCGGCTGCGCGCCGACGACGCCCTGACGCACGCCTTCCACGCTCCTGGCGGCCCCACCGTCGGCAAGTCCGCCGGTGTCGCCGTCAGCCACCGGCCTACCTGACCGAGACGCAGATACCGGCAGTCCATAGCTCGCCGAGTCTGCCGGGCTACCGCTGGTCGGCTCGATCGCCAGCCCACTCGCCGCCGCGCTTGGCGTCGCCGCTGAGCCACGAGCCGGGCCTGCTGCTGGTCGTCGAGGCCGACGGCCACGCGGTCACCTGGTCGGTTGTCGAACGGACGGCGGAGGAGATGCCGGCTTCGGCTGGTGCAGCCGGGCCAGCGGCTCGGCCGGGCGGCGTGGCTGCGGCGGCTGATCGACAGTGCTGGCCACCCGCTGCGTGCGCCCAGACGCCTTCGCCGCGACCCGCTGCCGAGTCGGCCGACGTCGAGCAGGTGCTGTACGAACAGCTGACGCAGATCGTCAGCCGCGGGCCGCAGAACCTGATTCAGCTGCATCTTCACGGCGCCGGCTGGTATCACCATCCTGATGCACGCCGAGGAGCTGGGGGCGATGGCGGCCCCGCTGCTGCGCGCGGCGATGGCGGAACTGGACGGACTGGTCACGTCGGTGAACGCCCTCGGCTCGCTCCGCGGCGTGGTGCTGACGCACGCCGCCGCCGGGCTGCCGGGCCTGCTGCCGTCGCTGCGGGCGCGGGTGCAGATGTACGCCCGCGCCGGGGTGGGGTACGACTCCGGCGACTATGGCGAACACCTGTTCCGTGCTGCCGGCAGGGCCGACGACCGGGTGCAGGTGCTGCCGATCGACGCGGTCGCGCGCATGGCGCACGAGCTGGCGGTGCGGACCCACCGCGGCGACTTCCCGCACGGCCATCTCGACACCGTGCCAGTGCCGCCGGCAGCGGGCGACGTTGACCCGGACCGCGGTCCGCCGCGGCTGTGCTACCGCGGCCACGACCACCCGTTGTGCCACTCCCCCGTTCACCCTCCCGGGCACGTCCATCGTGTCAGATCGTGTTCGAGAGCGAGCTGTACCCGCACGTCTCCGGCCGGCACTGCGGCTATCGTGCAGGACCGGCGCGGCTATATCCTGCACGACCACAGCCGCCACCCCGGCATGTCGGCGGATCGAAAAGGCGTCCCTGGCGGCCGGCGACTGGATTCGGCTCGGCCCGCGCGGTCCGGTGCTGCGGTTCCTGGGGCGCCCCGACGAGCCGGCGGCGACACCCCCGCGGCCGCGGCGCGGCGCCCGGCAGCAGGTGAGAAACGGAGGTCGGCATGCGCATCCGGCACAAGGTCCCCGCCATCTTCAGCCTGTCGATGATCGACATGCTCTGCTGTGCGGCTCGGCTGCGTCATCCTCATCTGGCTGCTCAACGCCAAGCAGAGCGAGGACGAGGCCGAGGAACGGCGGCTGGAAACGGCGTCGATTCTGGCACATGAAGGGCTGACCACGACCAGGGCCAGCGGCTGCTGGCGTCCGCCCGCAGCGAGCGCGATCGGGCCACCGCCCAGGTCGCACTCTGCTCGCCGACCGCGAGAAGGCGGCGGCGGCAGCCGCCCAGCTGGGCGAACGTATCCGTGTGCTGGAAAAGAGCGAACTGGACCTGAACAAGCAGCTCAGCGCCCGACCGGGCCGGGCCGCTCGACTGGCGGCAACGGCGAACACGCGGGCGCGGTTGTCACCCTCGAAGGCGACGTCCGCGCCGCCTCGACCCGGCTGGACGAGGAGCGCACGGCAAGGCTGCCGGTCTCGGCAAGCAGATGGCCGAGCGCGAGGCCGGGGTTGCGGAAGCTCAAAACGGACCTCAGCGCGCGCAGACCGCAACTCGCCACCGAGAAGGGCCGGGCCGACAGCCTGAATACCAGCGTCACCAGCGAAGCAGCAGGCGGCGAGCACCCTCGGTACCCAGCTGGTCGAAGCGCGACTCGCCCGCACCACGCTCGAAAAGACGCTGGCCGACCGCGATCGCGAGCTGGACGCTGCGACGTCGCGGACAAAGACGCTGGAAAAACAGCTGACCGATCGGCGGACCGCGATGGACGACGCCGTTCAGTCGCGCTGGCACGGCTGGAGAAGCTGCTCAAGGACCGCGAGCGGCGGCACGGCCGACGGCGACCGCAAGCTGACCGAGATGGCGAAAGTGAACCGGGCGGCGGCACGGAAGAAGCAACGCAGAAGGTGTTGCGGCTGACGAAGGAGAAGCAGGACGCCCAGGCCGAGTCGCTGCGGCTCGAAGGCGAACGGCAGGCGGCGCTTGCTGCAGGCGAAGACGCAGGCGGCCGCGGCACGAAGGAGAAGCTGCAGCTGCAGCGGGCCGGCGAGAATCGATTTGCCGGCATCACTCTGAGCGGCAAACGGGTGATCTTTCTGGTCGATGCGTCCGGCAGCATGTACTGGGTGGACAGGTCGACCAAGGCGCTGCAAGAAGTGGACCGAGGGTCGGGCAGACGGTGGCGAAGCTGATGCCGAACCTGCCGGATTTGCAGCAGTATCAGCTGATCACTTTCAACACCCGCGTCGAGTTCCCGCTCGGCAAGCCGGGCGGTTGGCTCGACTACAACCCGCGCACCACCGCCGACGAGGTCGTCCGCCTCCTCGCTCGCATCGAGCCGACCGGCGGCACTGACATGCACGCCGCCGTTCAGTCGGCGTTCACCTATCGCGGCAACGGGCTGGACACCGTCTATCTGCTGTCGGACGGCCTGCCCAACCAGGGCGACGGCACCGACGAGGCGACCGCGCGCGGACTGAAAGGCGTCGATCGCAGCACCTACCTGGGCCGCAAGGTCCGCACCCGACTGTTGACCGAGTGGAACCGGCCGCTGCCGCGGATTCCGCAGGTGAAGGTGAACACCGTCGGGTTCTTCTACGAAAGCCCCGACCTGGGCGCCTTCCTGTGGGCACTCGCCCGCGAGAACGGCGGCAACTTCGTCGGCATGTCGCAACCGTGACCGGGGCGATTCACGGCAGACGGTTCATGTAAAGCGACGAGGTCACCCTCCGAGGAACGTTCGGGTCGAGGGCGTGGTCCCCCAGCTGGCGCCGTCGTCCCAGGCTGCACCGCCGTCCCGGCCGGTACGGTCCCCGCTGATTCCCGCCCTTTCGCGACCGATTCGGTCAACCGCCATCCGCCGACTGTGGTAGACCTGATTATCTGGATGGGAGCCGGTACGGAACGAGACGGGTCACCGGCGCCCGGGAAGCAGTGGTTGCGGCGGGGCACGCCGGCCGGATGCGGTCGACGGGCGCCGCCGTGCGCGAGGGAGGCCATGAACAACAAGTTGCCGCGCGAGCCGATCTCCCGGCCCGGGGAGCCGACCGACGCCCCGCCGGGCAGCCCGCGCAAGATCCGTGTGCTGATGGAACGCGCGTCGCGCCGCGAGGCACTGTTCCACCCGCAGGACAACCTCAAGCGGCGGTTCGACCGGCCGGTCGACCTCGACGACCTGTTCGACCTCGACACCGACGTGTCGGGCGGCGCCGCCTGAAACACCGAATGGGAACGCCTGCCGGCGTTCCCATTCCGTTTTCTCCCGCCCGGATTCCCGGCCGGTTACTTCGCCACCTTCTGCTTGCCGACCCACCCCTTGCCCTTGGGCGGAATGCCGAGCTGCGGCAGATTGCCGGCGCGGCGAGCCGCCTTCCGCCGCAGGATACGCTTCTTGGAGCTGGTCGTGTGTGGCCGTGCATTCATGGCAGGGTTCTCCTGTCGTGTCTGTTCGCGAAAACACCTTTATAGGCACTCTCCGACCGGCGAGCAACCCCCACCGCGAACCTGTCCGCTGCCCAACTGTCCTCTCCGATAGACCGCCGCTGCAAGGTCGGTGCCGCGTTCGTCCGCACGGACTTTCCGGCAGGATCGGTGCATCCGCCGCAGGACCACCCGATCCACTGCCGCCGGTGCTTGACGGATGCCGGGAGGGACGTGATGATAGTAACAACGGCATCCCTGGTCCGCTGGGGGCCAGGGGATCAGACGGGAGTGGCCGCTCCCGACGACCCACTGTTCGATTTGGGAACCGGTGGATCCGATCCGGAGGTGAATCACGGCAACGATGCCAGCGAACCTGAGCCAATCTCGCTCCCGTTCGTCGCCGCGCTTCCCTCCTCGATCGCTACCCCGGAAGGAGGTCCTTTGAAGCTCGCAACTACGGGACAGTCAGTACTCCCCGCTCTCGAACGCGCGTGCCTGGCCGCTCGGGTCGCGGTCGAGAACAAGGCCCGCAACGTCGCGGTCCTCGATCTTCGCAGTATCACCCCCCTGTACGATTTCTTCGTCCTGGCCACCGGCGCTTCTCGCCGCCAGATTCACACCATCACCGAGGAGGTCGACGCCGCTCTGCGTGAGCAGGGAGACGTGCGCATTTCCGTCGAGGGGTATGAGGCCAGCACCTGGGTCGTTCAGGACTATGGCGACGTGATGGTCCACGTTTTCAGCACGCAGACGCGCGACTATTACGCCCTCGACGAGCTGTACGCCGACGCCCCGCGGGTGGACTGGGAAAAGTTCCAGGGGAGCGAAGAGGCGACCACCTGACCCGACGGGGACTATAACAAATGCCGGATGACCAGCAACCGGCCCGGATCTCCTCGGCCTAGCCCCGGTTCGGTCTGCCGAACCCGCTCGCCGAAGGAGGTCTGGGCCGTTCCCCGTCTCTCACGCCACGGAAAGCCGCCGTCATGAACATCAGCCAGGCGATCGAAGCTCGGTTCGTTGCCGCCCTCAGCGGACTGGTCGACAACCCGCACGAGTATGCCAGCCTGATCCGCCAGGCGCAGGATCCCCGCCACGGTGACTATCAGGCGAACTGCGCCATGCCGCTGGCGAAGAAGCTCGGCAAGCCGCCCCGCGAGGTGGCGCAGGCGATCGTCGCCCGGCTCGACCTCGGCGACCTGCTGCAGCCGCCGGAGATCGCCGGCCCCGGCTTCATCAACCTGCGGCTGCGCGACGACTGGGTGGCGGCGCAGCTGCAGCGGATCGCCCGTGACGAACGGCTCGGCGTCGCTCCAGCC
Source organism: Gemmataceae bacterium (assembly GCA_046350215.1). Classification (GTDB taxonomy): domain Bacteria; phylum Planctomycetota; class Planctomycetia; order Gemmatales; family Gemmataceae; genus JAXMAU01. The sequence continues at coordinate 43,448 of JAXMAU010000037.1, forward strand.
AACCCGCCGCGGACCTTCGTCGTCGACTACTCCAGCCCGAACGTCGCCAAGCCGCTCCACGTCGGCCATCTGCGCAGCACGATCATCGGCGACGCCCTCACCCGGCTGTTGCGCTTCCTCGGCCACAAGGTCGTCACCGACAACCACCTCGGCGACTGGGGCACGCAGTTCGGTATCCTGCTCTACGGCTACAAGAACCTGCTCGACCGCGACGCCTACGACCGTGACCCGCTCGCTGAACTGGCCCGGATCTACGTCGAGGTGCGCAAACAGTTCAAAAAGAAGGACGAGGACGACACCGAGGCGACCGACGACCCGGTGCAGGAGGCGTGCCGGCAGGAGACGGCCAAACTGCACGCCGGCGACCCGGAGAACCTGGCGCTGTGGCAGCAGTTCATGCCGGTCTGCCTCGACGAGATCCAGCAGATCTACCGGCGGCTCGATGTGCTTCCCTTTGACCACACCTACGGCGAGAGCTTTTACAACGCGATGCTCCCCGGCGTGGTTGACGACCTGCTGCACCGGGGGCTGGCGCAGGAGAGCAAGGGGGCGGTGGTCATCCCCAACGCCAACGGGCTAATCCCGAGCACCGAGGAGGAGATTCAGAAGGAGGAGCCGCCGGGGCTGATCCGCAAGCGCGACGGGGCCTTCACCTACACCACCACCGACCTGGCGACGATCAAGTACCGGATGACGCACTTCCGCCCCGACGCGATCCTGTACGTCGTCGACTCGCGGCAGGCACTGCACTTCAAGACGCTGTTCGCCCAGGCGCGGCGCTGGGGCTTCGAGCGGGTGCGGCTGGAGTACGTCTCATTCGGCACGGTACTCGACGAGAACGGCAAGCCGATCAAGACCCGCGAGGGCACCGGCACGCTGCTGAACGAGCTGCTCGACAAGGCGGTCGCCGCGGCGAAGCAGGTCCACGACCAGCTGACGCAGGAGGCGACCGCGCGCGGCGAGGAAGAATTGCCGCTGTCCGACGCCGAGAAGCAGGAGATCCACCTGGCCGTCGGCATCGGCGCGGTCAAGTACGCCGATCTGTCGCAGGCGCGGACCAGCGATTACCGCTTCGACCTGAAGAAGATGACGTCGACCGAGGGCAACACGGCGACGTACATGCAATACGCCTACGTCCGTAACCGCGGCATCTGCCGCAAGAGCGGGATCGACGAGCACCTGCTCCGCCGCGAAGCTCCGGTGGCGGATCTGTCCACCGCGCACGAACGGACGATGGGGGTCAAGCTGCTGCAGCTGACCGAGGCGCTCGACGGCGCCGCCGCCGAGTACCGGCCCAACCTGATCACCGCCTTCCTGTGGGACCTGTCGCGCGTCTACAGCGGCTTCTACCAGCACTGCCCGGTGCTGAAGGCGCCGACGCGGCAGCTGGCGCGCAGTCGGCTGCTGCTGTGCGACCTGACCGCCCGGACGATTCGGCTCGGGCTGGAGCTGCTGGGCATCCGCACCGTCGAACGCATGTGACCTCCCGAGGCCGCCATGACCGCTCCCGTCCCGCCCACCGACGCCCCCGGTCGACCGCTCCGCCGCTTCCTCCGCCGCCGCCTGGAGGGGTGGCGGCTGCGGCACCAGCTGCCGTTCAACTTCTGGATTCACATGCTCGGCATTCCGCTCGCCTACCCGGTGACGCTGGTGTTCCTCGGTCTGGGGATGTGGATCTGGGCGGCCGGTGCGTTCGTGCTCGGGTTCGTCCTGCAGTGGGTCGGCCATCTCGCCGAGGGCAACGACGTCGGCGAGTGGGCCGCGGTCAAGCGGCTGTTCGGCCTGCCCTATGTCGGCATCTCACCGCGGTGGAACCCCGACGACCCGACGCGCCTGTAATCTCGCCCGTCTTGCCGCGGCCCGGCCGATTCGCCGGGCCGCCCGGCCTCCTTTGTCTGCCCAGGTCACGACGACTCCTGTCTATTCCGCCCCGGTTGCCGGATACCCCTCTCGACGCGCGGCACGATCGGCAAAGTTTGCCTGATTGGAATCAACCTCACCGCCGGCACGGTCGATAAAGAACGCAGAGTCTCCGATCGTCTGCGCTTTGAGCCAGGGACGTCCACGCCTGCGAGGCCGCCCGTCTCGCGCGTGGAACCAGAGGACACGCCCGAACCGCTGCCGGGGCGGCACGTCTCAACGGGGTAACAGGTATGCGCTGGAAACGACTTGGAACACTGGTCGCACTGCTCACCCTCGTCGGCGGGTGCAGTCAGCGCTGCTTCATGACTGAAGCGGAGTTCAATCGCACCACGACGACCTTCCTCGAAGGGATGGAGCTGAAGCCGGACCTGGCGACGAAGCCGATCACCGAGATCACCGACCCGCCGCCGACGCTCACCAACCTCGACCGCAAGGTGCGGTTCATCTCGCTGGCGGAGTGCGTGGCCATCGCCCTGGAGAACGGCCGCGTCGGCCAGGCCAACCTGCTGTTCCCCGGCACGGCCAACGACAACCTGGTGCAATACTCCGGGGCACCAGGCTCTGCCGTCACGGCGTCCGACGCCATCCGGGTGTTCGCGCTGGCGCCGGCCCGGGCGGGGGCCGAGATCGAGGCGTCGTTGAGCAAGTTCGACGCCGTGTTCACCAGCAGCTTGCAGTACCAGAACACCGACACGCCGGTGGCCAACGCCTTCCAGCGGATTCAGGCCGGCGCCCTGAACGCCATCCAGCAGGAACAGGCGACCGCCAGCATGGGGCTGCTCAAGCCGATGGCGACCGGCGGTGTGGCTGGCATCACCTTCAACGTACCCTACACCTACTCCAACCTGCCCAACCGGGCCAACCCGGCGTACACCCCGCAGCTGCAGTTCCAGTTCGAGCAACCGCTGCTGCAGGGCTTTGGCGTGGAGATCAACCAGTTGCGGGCGCAGCACCCCGGCAGTCTGCTCACCGCCGGTGCGCTGAACACCGCGCCGACCTCCGAAGGCATCCTGATCTCCCGTCTGCGGTTCGACGAGCAGCGCGCCGAGTTCGAGCGGCAGGTCAACCAGATGCTGCTGAACGTCGAGTGGGCGTACTGGAACCTGTACGGCTCCTACTGGCAGGTGTACAGCCGCGAGCAGGGACTGCGCTTTGCCCTGGAAGCGTTCAAGCTGACCAAGGCGAAGTACGAGGCCGGCCGGGCCACCGCCGCCGAGTTCTACCAGACCCGCGGCCAGTACGAGCGGTTCCGCGCCCAGCGGCTGCAGCAGATCGACCAGACCCTCGAATACGAGCGGCAGCTGCGGTCGCTCATGGGCATCCCGGTGGAGGACAAGACGCGACTGGTGCCGAGCGACTCGCCAACCCTGGCCCCGTATCAGCCGGACTGGAAGACGTCGCTGGCCGAAGCGCTGGTCAAGCGGCCGGAGCTGCACATGATCCGGCAGGAGATCAAGGCCAACCAGATGCGGCTGATCCTGATCAAGAACTCGCTGCTGCCCGACCTGCGCTTCACCTCGACCTACGACATCAACAGCCTGGGTAGCCGGCTGGACGGCGGGTCCAGCCCGATCCAGGGGCAAGGGTCGAACGCCTTCCGCGGGCTGGCGGACAACAACTTCAACAGCTGGTCGATCGGCCTGCGGGCGAACATCCCGCTCGGCTTCCGGCTGGCCCACTCGCAGCTGCGGCAGGCCCAGATCGACCTGGCGCGTACCGTCGAGGTGCTCAAGGACAACGAGCTGAAGGCGCAGAGCTACCTGGCCTACTTCTACCGCCGCATCAACCTGAAGTACGAGCAGATCCGCGCCAGCCGCTCGACCCGCGAGGCGTTCGGCGAACAGCTGCGGGCGGCCTACCAGGCGTTCATCGCCGGCCGCGACACCCCGGACAAGGTGCTGGAGGCGCAGAACTCCTGGGCCGACGCCCTGGCCAGCGAGTACCAGGCGATCGTCGACTACAACACCGCCCTGTGCGGCTTCGAGTTCGCCAAGGGCACCATCCAGGATCACGACAACGTCAAGATCGCCGAGGGGCCGGTGCCGCAGTGCGTCGCCGTCCGGGCGGTCGACCACGAGCGGCAGCGAACCGCCGCCGTCATCCTCAAGGAGCGGGCCGCCCCGGTGCCCGTCACCCCGGTGGTCGACAAGATCGAGATGCCCGACGGGCGGGCGCCGACGCTGCCGGCGGTCATGGCCGCCATCCCGCCGATCAAGGACGCCCCGCCGCTGCCGGCGTCGGCCGACGCCCTGCACGGGACGCTGCCGAAGGCCACCGAGGCCAGCCCCGAAGAGTTGTTCCCGACGGAGCTGGCGCCGGTCGATCGGCCCGCCGCTCCGGGCAGCAAGTTGCCGCCGGCGAATCCCGCCCCGCTCGTCCCGCCGGCCCCGATGCCGCCGGAGGTCGAGGGGAGCAAGCCGCTGCCGACCTCGACCCGCCCCGCGGTCAGCTCCAACCAGCCGATCGACGGCGGCATCAAACGAACCTCGGCAACCCGCAAGGCGTCGCAGTTCGGCACCGACCGCTGAACGACGAGAACGAAGCGCGCGGCCCGCGGTCGATCGACTGCGGGCCGCGCCCGTTTCAGCTGCCCTTCACCTCGGGCGCGTTGCCTTCGCGCTTGACGACCACGGGGCGAGGCCGCCGCTTCAGTTTCAGCCGCGGCGTCGGCCGGTCGTGCTCGTCCTCCAGCTCGCCGACGATCTCCTCGACCACGTCCTCCAGGGTGATCAACCCGAGGATGCGGTCGTCGGGGTCGCGGACCAGGGCCATCGGCCGGTGCGCCTTCTTGAACAGACGCAGAGCGTTGGCCACGCTTTCGTCCGGCTTGAGGAACAGGGCCGGATAAAGCGCATCCTGCAAGATCACCACGCCTTGCAGGCTAAAGAGATAAAACAGATCCTTCGTGTTGACGATGCCGACGATGTTGTCGACCTCGCCCTCGTACACCGGCATGCGGGTGTGCGCACTGGAGCGCACCGCCTCCAGAATCTGCTCCGGCGCGGTGTTCAGCTCCAGCGCGGCCATCCGCTCACGCGCCACCATGCAGTCGACCACCCGCTTGTTGGTCAGCCGGAAGATGTTCTCCACCAGGTCGGCCTGTTCGGCGTCGAGGATGCCCGCCTCCTCGGTGTCCTCGATGAGCAAAAGCAACTCCTCGACCGAGTGGACCATGTCCTCGCCACTGGAGGCGTGGAACCCGAACAGGCGTAGCAACCCGTTGCCGGTGCCGTTCATCAGGTTGATGACTGGCCGGGTGAGGCGAGCGAACAGCAGTAACGGGCTGGCCAGCCACAGCGCTGCCCGGTCGGGGATCTGCAGCGCCAACGACTTCGGGATCAGCTCGCCGAAGACGACGTGCAAGAAAGTGATCAGGGCGAACGCCAGCACGGTGGCGGCCGAGTGCGTGGTGACGCCCTGCCAGCCGTCCGGCAGGGACGCGAACACGGGGCGGATAAGCCCCGCCAGCGCCGGCTCGCCGAGGAACCCAAGGCCGATGCTCGCCAGGGTGATCCCCAGCTGCGTCGCCGCGATCGAATCGTCCAGGTGGTCGATCGCCCGCAGGACCGAGCGGGCGCTCGTCACCCCCTGGCCGAGCAGTTCCTCGATGCGCGTCTTGCGGACCGACACCAGCGCGAACTCGGCGGCGACGAACAGTCCGTTCAACGCGACCAGGGCGGGGATGGACAGCAGACCGACAATTTCCAGTCCCAGCGCCCCAGATGTACCATCGACCGCGGCGGACACGTCGTCCCCTTCTGAACCGTGCTGGGCGTCCCTACATCATACCACGGTAGGGAAGCCGGTCCAATCCGCGGGGTCGCCCGATCTCGCCCCGATTACCGGGTCACTCGGGCGGCAGCCGGTCGAACGTCACGTCAAATGTCTGCCCGGCCGGCAACTGGTGGTAGGTGCCGACGAGCCGGTCGTCGGCCGCGTCGTAGCGCAGGGTGTAGCTGCTGCCGGGGTAGCCCTCGTCGCGCAGCTCGACCGTCAGCCGCACCCGACCGCCATCACGATCGGCGCGGGCCTCGGCCACTCGAATCGGCTGGGGGTTGAAGTAGGCCGCGTCGACACCACCGTCGCCGCGCACCGCCTGGACCTCCAGCACATACTCGCCGTCGGTCCGCTGCCACCGGCCGACCAGCTGCTGCGTCTGCTCGGCCAGTCGCCCTTCGGACGGATCATGCAGGACAAGGGCGGCCACGCCGACGGCGGCGAGGACGACGAGGGCGATCACCCCGCCGCGCCGCCACAACGGCCGGTCGCCGGCGGCCGCGGGTCGCTGGGAACGCTTCATGGCTACCCTCCCGCACCGGCGGAGAATTTCGGCTGCGGCGTTCGGTGGACGATCGCCTTGCCGTGTGCCTGCAAGGTGGCGACCTCCTTCTGCAAGCCGACCACCGCTTCACCGCTGTCGACCGCCTCGATGCTCCAGCGCGCCGTCCACGCCCCACCCGGCGCCAGCATGCGGACGCGGCCCTTCTGCCGCTCGAAGCCGCGGAAGTTCGGATAGTTCGTCGCCGGCTCCAGCCCGGTGACGTACCCCTCCTCGCGCGCCATCGTGTTCTTCCAGACGGTGAAACACGGCAGCGCCTGGAGCGGGAAACGCAGGCACACCGCCTTGTCGGCGCTGGCGTTGGTCAGCACCGCCAGCGTCTGGCCGCGGGCGTCGGGCAGCGGGTCGACGACGTACACCTGTTCGGCGAAGCCGGGCGTCGGCGGGCCGTAGGTGTCGTAGGTGTCGATCCCCTCGGCGGCGCGCGCGGTGAGCGGAGCCATTTCGCGGACCGGCACCAGCAGCCGGCTGCCCGGTTCGAGGAACGGGGCGCCGAGGTTGGTGTGATAGAGCATCTGCATCTCCGCCGGCCGGGCGCCGCGGTTCTCCACCCGGTCGGTGATAACCACCCGGTTGGAGCCGGGCACGGTGGTGTAGGTCGTCGTCAGCCGCATCTGCGGGAAGAACAGCGCTGACTCCTCCACCAGCCCGGTCACCGACAGCTCGTGCGGCGGGTCGAGGTTGACGGCCACCTCGACCGCGCTGGCCGGCAGGTTGGCGACCCGGCCGTGCAGGGTGAGGTGGGCGCGGTGACTGCCGCCGGCGTGGTCGGTCCACACGTCCTCGCCGGGCGGGCCGTTGAAGTTCAGCCCGCAGCGGCAGAGCAACTCGTCGAACCCCGCCAGCCAGCCCAGCCCGCCGCGATCGGCGAGATTGACGTACTTCGGATGGACCGGCCCCTCGATGGGTGAGTGCCAGCCGAGCGACAGACCGTGGTAGTCGCCCCGCCACAGCCCCATCCCGCGCGTCGGCAGGATCGAGTACGACAGCGCGCCGTTGTGGACTTCAATCAGGTCGATGCCGTCGCGCAGCCCGCCGCGGAGTGTCCGCTTGCGGATCGACCAGTCGTGCGGGGTCGGCAGCCGCAGCGAGTCGTTGCTCGCCGAGAAGCTGTCCAGCCACACGTCGCCGTGCGCATCGGTGAGAATCCAGGTCTTGTATTGATTCATATCCGCATACTCCTCTGTCACGAAACGCCGTGCATCATCCGGCCGAGCAGGCGAGCGATGAGTAACAGGACTCCGGCCGCGGCGGCGGTCACGGCGGTGAGGACCAGGAAAAACGGCACCGGCGGGACAGTGCCCCACCACTCGCCCAGCGCGCCGGCGGCGAAGTTGCCCAGCGCCGTGGTCAGGAACCACACCCCCATGAGCATGGTGGCGAACCGCGCCGGCGCCAGCTTGGACACCATCGCCAGCCCGACCGGCGACAGGCACAACTCGCCCAGCGTCGCCAGGATGTAGCTCCAGAACAGCCAGCCGGAGCTGACGCGGAGCCGGCCCGACTCGACGTACAGGTCGTTCATCGCGGCGCGGAAGCGTGGCTCGCCGGCGGCCACCAGCAGCCCTTTTTGCTCCTTCTCCCGCAGCGGCTGGTAGGCGACCAGCGCGCCGGCCGAGCGATCGTGGCGCACCACCGACCGTTTCAGTCCGGCATAACGCAGGTCGAACCCCGGCGGCAGGTCGACGCGCACCCGCGCCTCGGGGTGGTCGGCGTTGATCGCCTGCGACGCCTTGATTAGCTCGTCGACCCGGGCGCGGAACGCCGCCGGGGCGGTCTGTTCGACGACGTGGTCGCGCTCGGTTATCCGGCAGCACGCCGCGAACGTGAAGGGCGTTGCCCTCGCGCCGCAGCCGGCCGGCGTGGAACGGCTCGAAGGCGCCCTTGTCGTTCGTATGGCCGACGATGCCGTCCGCGCGGACCATGACGCCGGGCGGGATCGCGCCGGCATAGCGGATGGTGGTCGCGCCGTCCTCGCGGCGGGCCGCCTCGATCATCACGGCGACCGATGCGGCTCATCAGCACCAGGCCGAGAAACATCTTGAGCGGGATCGACGGTTGCCAGCCGCGGCGATCGAGCCCACCCACAGCCAGGCGAACAGCGGGGCGAGGACGAAGATGGCCAGGGCGTTGATCGCCTGGAACCAGGTGGTCGGCACCGGGTTGATCGACTTCGCCAGCCACTCGCCCCAGCCCTCGCCGGCGCGGTTCGGGTCACTTTTGAGGCGGAACAGGGTGGCAAACCGCTGCCACACGCCGGCCGGGCGGGGAGTCTCGCCGTCCGCGCCGGCCGGCTCGTCGTGGACCTCGGGGAACAGCGGCGGCGGTTCCAGCGGCTGCGTCAGGTAGCGATCGGTGTGCTTGTCGGCCCACAGGTTGAGGACGTTGCCAGCCTGCTCGTAGGCGGCCCAGAAGAAGATGACGAACCCGCCCAGCAGCAGGATCGACAGCACCCGGTCGCGCACCCCGCCGCGGACCTGGGCGATGACGTAGGCGACCAGCACCGTGCAGCCGGCGGCCACGCCGAGCATCAGCGCGTCCCAGCCGTCCACCGTCCCCACCCACCACAGCAGGGGAGCGACGACGGCGCCGACGATGCCGCACGCGGTCAGCGCTCCCGGCACCAGCCGCGCCAGCCGGCCGAACACCGACGGCTCATCGGCCGCCTCGGCCTCGGTCAGCGGCTTCGGTCCACCGGCCTCCTCCTGTTTCGGGTTCACCGCCACCGCGTCGTGCGGCAGTTCGTTGACCAGCGGCTGGCCGAGCAGGTAGATGACCAGCCCGCACACCATGCCGATGCCAGCCATCGTGAAGCCGGCGTGATAGCCGCCAACGGTATTCTCCGCCAGCCACCCACACACCAGCGGCGACAGGAACGCTCCCAGGTTGATGCCCATGTAGAAGATGGTGTAGGCGGCGTCGATCCGCCCGTCGTTCTTCGGGTAGAGCCGGCCGACCTGGGTCGACATGTTCGGCTTGAACATGCCGTTGCCGAGGATCAGGAACACCAGTGCGGCGAGGAAGATCTCGTACTCCTCGAACGCCATCAGAAAGTGGCCGACCGCCATCAGCGTGGCGCCGATGATGACCGCCAGCCGGTTACCGAGATAGCGGTCGGCGAGGAAGCCGCCGAGGATCGGCGTGACGTAGACGAAGCTGGTGTAGACCTTGTACACGGTCGAGGCGTCCTTTTGCGCCCATTTGAAGTAATTGACCATGTACAGCACCAGCAGCGCCCGCATGCCGTAGTAGCTGAACCGCTCCCACATCTCGGTGAAGAACAGCACATACAACCCGAGCGGGTGGCCGAGGAACGTCCGCTGTGTCTGCGCCGCCGGCATAACGGGTTACTCCGTGAAATCGCGAGGCACGTACACCAGCGCCCGCAGGCCGAACAGCAGGCCGGCGGCGGCCGACAGGGCGGCGAACGTCCAGAAGAACTGCGCCGGCTGCAACCCCTTGAACCCGGCCAGGAACGCCACCAGCACGTTGCCGAGCGTCACCGTCAGCAGCCAGAACCCCATCACCGTCGACTTCATCCGCTTCGGCGCCTGGGTGTACGCGAACTCCAGCCCGGTGATCGACACCATCACCTCGGCGATCGTGATAATAACGTACTGGACCACCTGCCAGCCGACCCACACCGAGTGCGGCGGGCTGGCATCGATGTGCTGCTGCAGCAGGGCGGTGGCGACGAACGACAACGCGGTGACGATCATGCCGACGGTGATCCGCCGCAGCGGCGTGGTCCGCAGCCCGGCCCGGTCGAACAGGTGATAGACGAGGTTCATCAGCGGAATTAGCAGCATCACCAGCGCCGGGTTCATCGCCGGCACCTGGCTGGCTTCCAACCGGACGTTGGGGATGCCGAGGAACGACTCGCGGTCGCCCCACAGCCGCAGGTCCATCTCGCCCGCCTGGGTGATCCAGGTGGACGAGTGCTGATCGAACAGCGCCCAGAACACGCTGATCAGGATGAACACCGAGACGATCTTGAACACCGCCACCGGCCCTTCGGTGGCGGTCACGCCAAACCGCTCGACCGCCGGCCGCCAGAACCGGCTCCGCGCCAGCGGATGATCGGGCAGGGAGGCCAGCGCCGGCGACCCGCCGCCGAGGTGCGCCCGAAGGACGTGCAGGGTGATTGCCAGGAAGCCGTCGTCGGGAGCGAGTCGCTGCCGCAGGGCGAACAGGTACAGCCCCAGCACCAGAAACGCGAGCGAGATACTGGAAAGAATGCCCCATTTAAGGGCGGGATTACCTTCAAATCGGTGGCCGAGCAGTTCGGGCGTGGCGAACAGGTGGCCGAAGGTGAGGACCAGGGCGGTGCAGCAGGCGGCGTCGAGCAGGCCGAGGCGCCCGCCCGGCCGCGGTGGGGCGTGGACGAATCGATGCCGGCCGAGCCAGAAAACGAAGGTGGCGATGAACATCAGCACGCCGGGCAGCGCAAACGCCACGCTCGTCCCCAGCCGCAGCTTCAGGTGGGTCAACTCCGCCGGGTCCGTCACCCGGGCGGCGAGTGTCGGGAACGTCTCGATCAGCCAGCCGCCGGCGTGGCTGCGCAGGACCGGACTGAGCAGGGTGGCGAAGAACGATCCGAAGTTGATGCTGAAATAGAAGATCTGGTAAATCGCTCGCAGCCGGTGCTGGTTGGCGCGGCCGAACTGGTCGCCAACGTTGGCCGACACGCATGGCTTGATACCACCGGAGCCGACGGCGATCAGCCCCAGCCCGAGGTACATGCCCCACAGGGCGTTCTCGAACGCGCTGAGCACCGCATGGCCGGCGCAGTAGACCAGCGACAGGTACAGGATGGTGCGATACTTGCCAGCCCAGCGGTCGGCGATCAGCGCGCCGATCATCGGGAACGCATAGACGCCGGCCATGAACAGATGGACGGTCTGGGTGGCGTGCATCCGGGCGTCTTGCAGCGCGAACTGGAGGACGAACAGCGACGTCAGGTGGACCTGCAGGATGGCCCGCATGCCGTAGTAGCTGAACCGCTCGCAGGCCTCGTTGCCGACGATGTACGGCACACCGGGCGGCCAGCCGGGGTTGGTGTGATCCGGGACGGTGCGGTGGCCGTGGGCGTCGACCGATGGCGGGGGGGGTGGCGTGCGGTCCTCGGCGGCGTCGGTTTGTGTCATACCGTCCTTCCCTGGTGGTTGGGGGGTCAACTCTTGCGGCGAAGGTGGACCCGCCAGGGACGGCGGGCGGCGACCAGTTCCCAGGAGGGCGCGGCAGCGAACACCGCCTGGTGGCCGGCCGCCCTCTTTGCGTCCACGTCGCCGGCGTGGACGTGCAGGCCATAGCGGAGAGTGAGCGGGGCGGTCTTTTTCAGGACGTAGGCGTCGCGGAGGGTAAACGCCGGCGACATCCAGCCGTCATCGCGGACGTGCCACGACACCGGCGCGCCGGGGTTGCTCGGGTGGTCGAACCAGGTGATCCCCTCCCACCGATCGCCGTCGATCGGCCCGCTGTAGTCCATCCACGCCGCCGGTTTGGCGAACACCGCCGGCTCGCCGATGCCGCCGGTACTGTTGCGGAGCCGTCCCCCGCCGTATTGCGCGCTCATCGACGCCGCCACCCGCAGCCCAAGCAGGCCGAAGTTGGACTTACCGAGCGTCAGTTCGTCCATCGTCGGCACAAAGCGAGTCTGCAGTTCGATCCAGCCCTCGTCGTGGTCGAGCGGCCGGTAGACGGCGATCAGATCCTGCTGCATGAGCCGGACCTTGTGGGCGTCGAACCAGCCGAGGCGGACGACGATCGCGGCCTCGTCGGCGCTGTCCTGGTAGTGGACCCACACTTCCTGGCGGATCTGCTGGGTACCGGGAGTCTCGGACCAGAAGTCGACTCCGCCGACGCTGTTGTGCCCCCACCAGAAGGAGCGATGGTGGTCGTGGTCCGGCGCCGCCGGATGGCCCATGCGGGTGAGCGACCGGCCGAGCGGGCCGACGACCGGGAAGAAGAACGGCCGGCGATACCGCGGCGGTGCATGCCAGCGGAGCCGCTCGCGGCCGGCGACCTGGAACGACACCTGGTCGTCGGGCTGGGGAACGATCTGCACGCGCGGCACGGTATACGGCATGACAGAGCCAGTGGGGTCGGCGGTCGTTAATCGTTGCTGATTCTAGTGGTTGCGGAGGGGAGAGCAATGGCGATTGTCAGGGCCGCCGAGTACCCCTCTTTACTCGACCACACCCCGCCCCAGGTGGTCTGTGCACTCCAGTCCCCGTCAGGTGGGAAAAGGGGCAGTTCCCACTCCGCCGGTCGACAGGTTTGTGTATACTGCTAGGTGATGCCAGAACGCTGAGAAAGGCTACGCCAATGAAGCCGATCACCCGAAGCACCGACCGCAAAGCTCGCGTCTGCCTTCCCAGATCGTTTGCCGACTCGACGGTTATCATCGAACGAGTCAGTGACACGGAGTTGCGCATCCGCAAAGCCCAGGTCATCCCCGAGGACGAGATCCGTTTTGCCGAGGAGATCCGACAACCCCTGTCCGACCGTGACCGCGACCGCTTCCTCGACTTGCTTGATAACCCACCGGCCCCAAACGAAGCGCTCAAGAAAGTCATGCGAAGGCAACAGGGAAATGGCTGAATGGGAAGTGGTACCGCTCGCCCGTTCCCACGAGCGGCACGAGTTCACTTGCGGCAAAGAGCCGCTGGACCGTTTCCTTCATGCGTTGGTGAATCAGTATGAGAAACGGCGGATAGGCCGCACCTTCGTGGCGGTCCGCGCCGGGGAGAAACGGGTACTTGGCTACTACACCCTGGCTTCCGGCGCGATCCCGTTCGCGAGTTTCCCACCGGAAGCATCTCGAAAGCTACCCCGCCATCCGGTTCCGGCCATTTTGCTGGCGCGGTTGGCGGTGGATCAGTCTGCGCAAGGTCAGGGACTGGGAGGCATTCTCCTGGGCGACGCCTTGCTCCGTTGCCTTGCCCTGGCCGAACAGTTAGGGGTCTACGCCATCGAGGTAGAGGCCATCGACCAGCAGGCGCGGACGTTCTATGAACGACATGGGTTCGCGCTATTGCTGGATGACCAACTCCACCTGTATCTGCCAATGGCGACCATCGAGCGAGCACCTCGTGATGGCTGATGGGTCCGGCGTAGCCGACCTCAGATACCCCTGCACCACCTCGCTCTCACATTTCGGGTCGTTTTTTCCGATTTCCTCTTGATCGAGGCCACTCGCACGCTAAGAATTAAAGAGGATATGGCTATCCTCTTTATCAGGGCGATGCGGCGGAGGGCGGTACGATGGCGACGGCGACGACGGCGATCGCGGGGGAAGTGCTGATCCCCGACCTGTTGCGGGCGGCGCCGCAGGTGCGGCCGGTGCTCGATCAGTACGGGCTGAAGGGGTGTGGCGGGCCGCTCGGGCCGGTCGAGACGCTGGAGTTCTTCGCCCGCGCTCATGACGTTCCCCTGCCACGGCTGCTGTCCGAGTTGGAGGCTGCCGCCGAAACCGCCCGGCCGGCCCCGGTGGTGAAAACTGCCGCCGCGGACCGCATCTATCGGCCGTTCTTCCTCGCCGGCATCGCCGTGGTGCTGACGCTCGGGGCGGTGTGGGGCGCCTACCTGCTATTGCGGATCGGCTTCACCGGGGCGTTCCGCTCCGCCGGGCTGCACGAGGTCAATGCGCACGGTCACGCCCAGATCTTCGGCTGGGTCGGGCTGTTCGTGATGGGGTTCGCCTACCAGGCGTTCCCGCGGTTCAAGCACACGCGGCTGGCGTGGCCGGGGCTGGCGTTTGCCACGTTGGCGCTGATGCTCGGCGGCATCGTCGTGCGCTCGGTCGGCGAGCCGCTGGCGGAAACGGTGCCGCTGGCGGCCCCGGTCAGTGTGCTGGCGTCGATCGTCGAGGTGGCGGCGATCGTGCTGTTCGTCGCGGTGATGCTGGCGACCTGGCGGCGGGCCGGCTGGAAGCTGGCGACCTACGACGCCTATATCCTCGCCTCGTTCGGCTGGTTCGTCGCCCAGGCGGTTGGCGAAACGCTCTACCTGGCCGCCACGCTGTACGCCCCGGACCGCACCACCCTGCTCGCCCTCGTCGCCATCTGGCAGGGGGCGCTCCGCGAGGCGCAGATCCACGGGTTCGCGCTGCTCATCATCCTCGGCGTCAGCCAGCGGATCTTTCACCACTTCTACGGCCTGCCCGAGCCGACCCGTCGCACCAGCGTCGTCGCCCTTGGTCTGCTCCATGCCGCCATCGTCGGCGAAATCCTCGGGCTGATCCTGCAGCGCACGGCCGGACACGCCTGGGCCGGGTTGTGGTACGCCGGCGTGCTGTTGCTGTCGGCGACGGTCGCGGTGCTGGTCCACGATTGGGGGATCTTCCGCCAGCCGCAGGAGCGCGACCGGAACTTGAAGTTCCTCCGCGCCGCCTACGTCTGGCTGCTGATCTCGCTGGGAATGGCGGTGCTCCTGCCGGTGTACCAGTTCGTTGTCCTGCCAGCGCTGGCGCCGACCAGTGAGGCGGTGACGCTCGGCTTCTCGCACGCCTACTATGGGGCGATTCGCCACGCGATCACGGTCGGCTTCGTCAGCCTGATGATCGTCGGCGTGGCCGGCAAGGTGGTGCCGACGCTCAACGGCGTCGACGTGCATCGACTCGGCGGACTGTGGGCGCCGTTCCTGCTGATCAACGCCGGCTGCGCCCTGCGGGTTACGGGGCAGACGTTAACCGACTTCACGGCGACGGCGTTTCCGTTCGCCGGGGTGAGCGGGCTGCTGGAGGTGACCGGACTGGCACTGTGGTCGGCGCACCTGGTCGCCGTGATGGCGGGGCGGGTACGGCTGCAGCCGGAACAGGCCGACCACCAGCCGTTCGCCGCCGGCGCGCGGATCGAGGCGACGCATCGTGTCGGCGAGCTGCTCGACGCCCACCCGGAGCTGCTCGACACCTTCGTCGGCCTGGGCTTCCAGCCGCTCCGCAACCCAGTCCTGCGCCGTACGGTCGCCCGGCAAGTGACGGTCGGCCGCGCCTGCCGGCTGGCCGGCGTCCCGCTCGACGCTGCGCTGGCCGCCCTCAACCGCGGACGAAAACCGGGCAAGGTCAGCCTGCCGATGCTGGGCTGAGAACATCCGTCGCAGACGTGGCTACAAACGCCGCGAGCGAGAGCACATGGCCCTCGCTCGCGGCGTTGTTCTTTCCGATCGGGTCACGCCGAGGCGTGCCCTGTCACGCCGGTTACTGCCCGGTCGACTGGACGTTGGTGATCGACACCGTCGGCAACGAGCTGTCCAGCAAGATCGGCTTGGACACCGGCGACTGACCGACGTTGCCGGCCATGTCCACCGCGTCGACGCGGACGAAGCACCGCGGCGTGCCGGCCGGCACCTGCCAGTTGTACTTGCCGGTGTTCTCGATGTTCGACACGATCACCTTCCACGGCCCGTCTTCCTTGTCCGACCAGGACAGAGTGATCGGGTTGCGGCCCAGGTTCTTGTCGGTGGCCTTCCAGCGGATCGACACCTGCTGATTGGCGCCCGCGGTGGCGCTCACCGCGTCTTCCAGGTGGACTTCCGGCCGGGTCAGGTCGACGATCACCCACACCTGCGGCTGTTCCCCGGCGGCCGGCGGCTCCTTGCCCAGCCCGATGCCGCTGCGGGCCACCAGGGTGAAGCCGTACATCCCTTCCTCGTCAACCTCGACGACGTAGGCCTTGGCGTCAGTCGGCGCCTCGTACTTCTTCCACTCGCGGGCGTCCTGAGTGTACCACAGCTCGACGGTGCTCAGGCCGGACGGGCCGACGTCCTTCACCTCGAAGTTGAGGGTGATCCGCTTGGTGTTCACCAGCCGCACCAGGGGGACGGCGTTGGCGCGGGCCGACTTGGCGGGCAACGCCACCGGCTCCTTGGCGACCGGCTCCGGAGCGACCGGCGCGCTGGGGCGAAGGGTGGTGGTCTTGCGATTCTCCGCCAGGTTGGCCTGAATGATCTCTTCCGGAGAGGGCGCCGCCATCGTCGCCGGGGCGGCGCGGTCGATCACCGGCTCCGGTTTGGCGGGCGCGGCAGGGACGGTCGCACTGGTCAGCGCCAGGTCGGCCGGCGGCCGGGCGGCAGCGGTGGGCGACGGGTAGCTGGCCTGGTAGTCGGACGTCGGGGCGGCGGGCGCCGGCCGGGTGGCATGGGCGGGCGGCAGCGGCGTGGCCGAGGCCAATCCCGTCGGCAGCGGCCGCGGCGTGGTGACCATCGGCGTCAGTGAGCCACTCGCCTGCGGCGACCAGAGAGGCGCCTGGTCCGCCGGCGGCCGGGTGCCGGCCAGGTCGTGCCCCGGATGGGCTGTCCAGGTCGGGTTGGTCGGCAGAGCCACCGACGACGCGGCGGGCGTGGTCGGCGTGGCCATGGTGGTGGCGGTGGGCTTGACGTCGACGGGCTTGCGGTCCCCCGCCGTCGGAGTGGCGGTGACCGAGATACAGCCGCTCAACCCGGCGAGCAAGCAAATGGTGGTTCCGATCCGTTTCATCTCTCTCCTCCCCTGCCTGCCCGGTCGGTTCGGCTCCCCCATGCGGTCGGGATACGGCCGCGAGCCATGACCCCTGGCAGGTTCCCCAGCGTTGCAGTCGAAAGGACCCCCTGAAGCACCCCGGGCGTCTGGCTGGCAGACGAGGACCCAGGCGACAACCTGTCGCAATGCAGGCTGAAATGTGGCGGCGGGATATAGACGCGCGCCGATTTCGTGTCAAGTTCATCCGGAGCGAGCCAATCCGCGGACAAACGAGCGGGGGCGGCGAACCGTCCTGAGACCGTTCGCCGCCCCCGTGCGTTGGTGCAACCCGCTTCCCCGACCGCGGAGATGCGGATCGACGAGGTGGGGTTCGCCACCGGCCGGGCGCTCACCGTCGGCGGCTCCGGCTCGGCCGGTGCCGTACGCGGCGCCGGCAGGTCGTCCTTGCGCAGCTCCTTGGCGTCCGGCACGACCGGGCGAACATAGGGGCTTTTCGGAGTGTAGGGCGGATACTGCGGCGCCGGCAGCACGACGCCGGGCGGCGGGGTCGGGCAGTGTGACCAGTCGGGCGGGAAGCTCCACGGCCGCCAGCAGGTCTGGTAGTAGCCGTAGTGCTCCAGCGAGCACGGGTCACACACCGGCCGCGGGCAGGCGTGCTTGAAGATGATGCACGGCGGCTTCTCGGCGTACCATTTGAACGGCGGCGGGCACTTGCCGCAGGAGGCGCAGCCGGCCCCCTGTGCCCGCGCCTCTCCCCCGGTCAGCCCCAGGACCGCTCCCGCCGCGAGGACCGCGGCGGCGGACAACCATCGTTTCATCGACCACCCTCCTTGGCGGTCAACAGTCGGGCGGCGATTCGGACGCTCCGCCCGCCGTCAACCTGATCGCCCGACGACGGCCCGCCCGCGGCGTGGGCCGCGGTGTCGTGGCGCGCCGCCGTCAATTCCGCTTCGACACGTTGGGCCGCTTGCCCACCTCGGCAGTGCCCGGCCGGGTGCCGGTGATCCCGAACGGCAGGTTCGCCGTACCGGGCTGGACGCCCCCGGCCAGCGGCACCGGCGTGCTGCCGCTGCCGCCCTGGTTGTTGAAGTAATGCTGGTAGTGGAAGAAGCGCGTCGGGTGCCCAGTCACCAACGCCCCCGGGATCGACGGGTCGGTTTCTCCGCTGCTGGTCCACGAGCGGTTGGCAAACGCGCCGGTGATCGGCGCGTTCGTGACCCCGCTCAGCCCGAACGCCGGAGCGCCCGGTGCCGCCCCGACCGGGCCGAAACTGCTGCCGTAGAACAGCCGGTTATACGTCACTCCGGGGCCGGAGTACGGGCTGGTCGCCGGCCGCTGGTAGTACCGCTGTGCCGACACCGGGGATACCCACGCCCCGAGGATCACCGCGACAGACGCCAGTAGCGCCTTCTTCATGACCTGTCTCCCCGTTCCGTCCGGGTGCCCGGTCCGGCGGCCGAAACTCGACCCCGCCCGTCCGCCACCTGTTCCACTCTAAGTCAGCGATCGCGCCCTGTCCAGCAACCCGCCCCGACCTCGCCGGTCGGGGCGCCGGTAAACCCCGGCGGGACGGTTCGGTCGCCGCCCCGCCAGGGTCACCGCTCGCCGTTACCGGACCGGCGCGGCCAGGATCGTGCCGGCGTTGTTGTTCCCGCCGCCACTCTTGAACTGGTTGACCGCCGCTCCGAAGAAGATGGTGGTGAACAGCACCTGCTGGATCGGGCTGAGCACCTTGTTCAAGGTGTTGTCGAGGCAGATCAGCCAGTCGGAGTGGACGTAGATGCGGTCGCCGGGGAAGATCTGGTAGTTGGTCGCCGTCACCCCGCCCTCGGTGATCGCCCGCCAGTCGATCGGCAGGATCTGCGAGCAGCCGTGGCACGCCGGGGCCGGCCGGGCCAGCCAGATCTTCTTCTTCGACGCCACCGCCGGCAGCCCCTGGATCTGGCTGATCGCGTCCAGCACCGTCTCGTTGCCGGTGACCGGGAAGCGATACACCTGCTGGCCGTAGCCGGCACCGTCGGTGATGACGTAGTACGACTTGCTGTTGTAGGCGAACACGTCGACCGACACCTCGGGATCGAGCAGGTACTGGGACAGGTGCCGCTCGATCGCCACCTTGGCCTGGGCCAGCGTCAGCCCGGCGACATACACGCAGCCGTAACTGCCCAGGCTGATGGTGCCGTCCATGCGCACCAGGTGCTCGCCGCGCGTCTGCTGCACGCCGCGGAACTGGGCCAGCCCGACGGCGATCTGCGGATCCTTGAGCACGCGCCCGAGGTGGTTGCGGATGACCCGTTCGACGTCTTCGAGCGTGTAACCAGCCACCCGGATCTGGCCGTAGGAGTAGCCGAGATTGACGGTGCCGTCGGGCGTCACCGTGTAGGTGCCGTCGATCGGCTGGTTCGGCAGCGGTTCGGCCACCCGGATTAGCAGCGCGTCGAGCGGCTGCACCAGGTACGGCGGCTTCGGAATCATGCGGATCGGATCGAGCAGCAGGATGTCCGGCGGCTCGATCAGGTACGGAGGCAGCGACGTTTTCTGCTTCTCGGTCGGCACATTGCCCGGCGAGCAGCTATTCCCCTGGCAGGTCGAGTCGACCGCCATCGGACCCGGCCCGACCGGACCGCCGACCACCGCTCCCGGTGCCGGCAGCGTCGCCGGACCCGGCATAACCATTCCGCCCGTGTCCGTCGGAATCCCCACCTGCGGCATGCCCTGAGCCGGCGGCAACGTCGCCGGCGGCGTCACCTGGTAGGACGTCTGGACGACCTCGGCCGGTGCTCCGGTGGTCGCCGGTTTCGCCTCCGGCTTCCGCGGCGGCGGGACGGTTTTGTCGCGTTGTCGACGAACGCGACTTGCAACTGGCAGCGCCGGCGGCGGCCAGGAGCAGGCCGGGACGCACCCCCAGTGGACGATAACGCGACCCGGTGCGCTCGAACATGGTACGTAACCTCCCCCTCGCACGCCCCTCCGAGCCACGCTCGGGGGGCGTACAGGAACCCCCCGCGTCCCCCCGGATGCCCCCTGCACCCGGACGAACGACCTGTGCACGGTAAGTCGCGCCGGCGTGCTCGTCGGACGCCTGGCCGCCGTGCGAATGGGGTGTGATACTTGGAGGAGGCAGATGCCAAAGAGCGGCCGAGAATGCAAGAGCAGTTTCGCGAAAAAGGCGAACGGGTCGGCCCGGCTCCGGGCGGGTGGCTGGTCGGAGCCGGAGCCATACAAAGGGGTGCGTAGCATCGTCCGGCCGGGTGCCCGCGTGGCGACAGGCCTCCGCGCGACCCCTGCTCCTGTGGAGAACCGTTCGCATGGCCGCAACCGTCACCTGCTCCCACTGTCAGGTCCGCCTGCGCATCCCGGAAGAACATCTCGGCAAAAACCTCCGCTGCCCGCGGTGCAGGAACACGTTCGTGGGGCAAGCGGTGCCAGAGGCGAGTGAGGCGACCTCGGCAGCACCACCGCCTCCGGAAGAAAATCGAGTGACGACCGCGCCGGCGGCACAGGCCCCCGAACCCGCCGCCGAGCGGCTCCGGCCGCGCGAGTCTCCACCGCCCCCGGAAGACGATGACGAGCCGGTGGAACTGGAACCCGTCGAGAACGACGACCGCCAGGATTCCGACCGGAAGGATTCACCCCGCCCCCGGCGGCGCAGGAAGAAGAAGCCAAAAGGGATCTTCCAACGGCTCGGGCTGCCGAGCGTGGCCATCGAGCCGGGGCTGGTCAAGCTCGGGATGTCGGTGCTGCTGGGAGCGCTCGGACTGGTCGCCGGCTTTTTCACCGTCCGCGCCCTGTTCCGCCCGTCCCCGCCGCCGGTGATCGCCGAAAAGGAGTGGCAGCTGCTCGACGTTCCCGGCCGCTGCAAGGTGCTCCTCCCCGGCGTGCCCAAACAGCAGTCGCAAAATGCCGGCGGGATCGAGATGGTCATGCACTCGGTCGATCCGGCCGGCGACAACCGGGCGAGCTACGGCATCGGCTACTCCCAGACTGGCCTGCCGCCCCAGCGCCGTGAGTTGCCGGTCGACCAACTGCTCAACGACGCCTGCGACGGCTCGGTGGCGCGGCTCAAGTCGATGACGGAATGCAAGGAGGTCAAACGGGAAGATATCCAGCTGGGCGATTATCCGGGCAAGGAACTGGTCGTGGCGATTCCCGCCGCCCGCGGCAAGATGATTACTCGCGTGTACATGGCGAAAGGCCGGCTGTACATGCTCATCGCCGGCGCCAAGGGGCTGGAGACCGACCACAAGAACGTGAAACGGATGTTCGAGTCGTTCGATATCCAGGATGACGGCTCCCTGGAGCGGGCGGCGCGAGCCAAACCGGGCAATCTGCCGATCCCTCGCCCCGCGGTGGTGGAGAAGCCTCCGGAGGAGGTGAAGCCGGCGCCAGGGTTGGTGCGGGTGATCGACCTGCCGGCAGGCGCCAGTGGAATCGCGATACGCTTTTCGCCGGACGGCCGAACCCTGGCGGTCGGCACGCGGGGCGGCGCGGCGCTGTGGTACGACGCCGACGCCGGGAAGCTGCTCACCAGCGGCAAAAACCAGGACAGCATTCGAACTGACTCGCTGGGTGCCGCGATATCCCCGGACGCCACCCGCGTGGCCTTCTACCGTCACGGCGGGCTGCTCTACCTGGTCGAAGCCGCCAGCCCGGACGCGGCCGTGGTTATCCACCCGGAGGGACCCAGTGGAATCGCCCTGTGGAAAGCGGCCTTCTCGCCGGACGGCAAGTTCATCTGCACCAGTCACGGCGACAGTACCTGCCGCGTCTGGGACGTGGCGGAACGGAAGCTGGCTCATGAGCTGAAGGGGTTCAAGTCGCAGGTCGGCTCGACCGCCTATCGGCCCGACGGTTCCCTGCTGGCCTGCGGCGACCTGACGGTGCAGCTGTGGGACACGAAGAACGTCGCCGAGCCGCTCGCCAAACTCGCAGGAGGCGAGTCGTACTTCTTCTCCGGCCTGGCATTCACTCCCGACGGGAAAACACTCGCCGGGATCAAGGACCGGACGGTCCACGTCTGGCGGCTGGGAGACGACGCGACGAAGTTTGCGGCGGCCCCGCGGCGAGAGCTGCATCACCTGGCGCCGGTCAAGGACATCCTGTTCAGCCCCGACGGACGGCAGTTGCTCTCCGGCCTGGCGAACGGCAACGTGCAGGTGACGGACGTGGAAACGCTCAAACCGCTCGGCGTCGTGACACCTTTTGCGTTCACCCGCCACTTGCCGGCGCGGGCAACCGGCGGAGCGAGCGGTGTGGCGCCGCTGGCGTTCCGCGGTACGACCCGGCAGCTGGCCGTCGGCCACGGTGACCGCGTTCTCCTGATCGATCTGGACAAGGCGCTGGCGAAGTAAGCCGGGCGTTCAGCCGAGCAGCGCCGCCAGGGATGGCTCGGGTAGCTCGTGAATGAAGTTGCAGCCGACGAGGCGGTTGCCGTCCGGCTCGACGGTGGTGCGGACCACGCTGGCGAGCGTGCTGATCGACGCGGCCGGCGCGTTGGAGGGCCACGCTAAGCAGGTCGCCGACGCCGAGCAGGTCGGTGACCCGCAGAGCGATGCTGCCGCCCGAGATGTTCAGCACGGCGGCCGACCGGCTGTCCGCGGCGGATTCGTCGCCGACCAGGCGATACGTGGCGGTGGCCGGGGTGCTGTAGCGCGGCCAGCCACGCTGGTCGGTCATGGTCGGTTGATCAGCCGGGGCGAGGAAGCAGCGCAATTCGTCGTCACGGAGCGGGGCAGCGAACGTGCAGCCGATCTCGTGCCCGGCGTTCCCGCGCCGGTCGCTCCGCACCACGCAGGCGAGCACCTCGGAAACGCCGCTCTCGGGCGCCTGTGGGATGGTAACGCGAAGGAGGTCGCCGAGGGTGAATGGCTCGGTCGACTGAAGGCAGATGCCGCCCGGCGACACGTTGGTGACGCGAACGGCCAGGCGAGCGGGGTCGTCGTGGCGAGCCGGGGCGCAGGTGGTTTCCACGTCACAGCGGACGCGGCCCCAGGTTCGCCGCTCCTCGGTCTCGGCGGTGGGCTGACCGCCAAACCCGAGTAATCGTCCCCAGGATGCCAAGGTGCGCGACAACATGCGGATTCCCCTGATGTGGCAGTGCGTCGGTCAACTCTACGTCAACCCGCCGAGGGTGTCAAACGGCGGACGGACGGGACAACGGCCGTGCGCCGGAGTGTTCTGCCCGGTTTACACTGGTCCACGTATTGTATCTCTGCCGCAACAATTTCGAGTTGGGACGCTGGCAGGAGCGACACCATTGCGAATGGTGTAACGTCTTCATTATGCGTGTCTTGGGGCGTCCCGTCCGCCGTGGTGTGGCGAGGTGCGGCGGAAGACGGTCCGTGATTTGCCCTTGCACCGCTCTGTTCGACAGGTGCCGAAACACGTTCTATCCTTGATCGGGCCGTTTCGCCCGATCCTGGTCCGTCGTGGCGCCCTCCTTGACGTCGATTCCTGCGGGGATCGGTGCGCGCGGGGGACGGCGGCGGGAATTTGGGCAAACGGAACCGGCAGATAATCGACTTGGGAATGTTGATCTGTTACAGTGAACCACCATTCGATCGTCGCATCCGCATCGAACCGCCGTCCGAGAGGGCGGTGTTCTCCGTGTACCCCGCAACGGAATGCCCGGGAACGATCGTTGGCCGATGTTCCAGGCCTCGTGACTGAGGGCATGCTGTCGTGACCTCCGTGGCTCCGGCGACTTCGAGCACCCCGACCGACGCAGCCGCGTCGCCGCCCCGGCGTCCGCTCGCCCTCGGATGGACCGTCGCCCTGGGCGCCGCGCTGGTGTGGGTGTACTGGCCGACGCTGGAGCAGATGCGAGTGCGCTGGTCCCAGGATCCGCAATACACGCACGGCTACATCGTCCCGCTGTTCGCCGCCCTGGTCCTGTGGTCCCGCCGGGATTCGTTCCCGGCCGGCCGGCAGCGCTCGAGCTGGTGGGGAGCGGCGGCGCTGGCCCTGGCGGCTCTCCTGCGCGTGGTCGGCGTTGTGTTGTCCTACGAGTGGGTGGAGGCGGGTTCGCTGATTCCGGCGGTCGCCGGGGCGATCCTGCTCACCGGCGGGCCGGCGGTCCTTCGCTGGGCCTGGCCGGTGTTCGCGTTCCTCCTCTTCGTGCTGCCGTGGCCGTGGCAGCTCGACATGGCGCTGGCGCACCCGCTTCGGCGGGTGGCGACGGTGTCCAGTACCTACCTGTTACAGGCGCTCGGCTATCCGGCCCTGGCGCGCGGCAACGTGATCCACATC
>JAXMAU010000038.1:0-64429 GCA_046350215.1 Gemmataceae bacterium
CGCCCCGGGGGGGCGGGGGGGGGGGGGGGCCGGGGGGCCCGCCGCCGCCGTGTGGGTGGTTCAGGGCTTACCCTCCAGCGCGGGAGCTTCCGGCTGGCTGGTCGCGGGAGTCGGGCCGGTGCCGGGCACCGGCGGCGATGGCGGCGAGGCCGCGGGGGTCGCTTCGACCGAGACCGGCACCGTCGTCGGGCCGGCGTCGGCCTGCGGGGCCGCGACCGGCGGAGTCGCCGTCGGCAGCGGCAGGCTGGGCATCCCGGCAGGAACCGGGACCGGCAGCGGCCTGGTCGGCATCGGAGAGATTACCGACCCGGTATCGACCGGCGTCGTCAGCTGGAGCGGGGCCGCCACGCCACAGCTGCCGGTCGCACAGCCGCCTCCCACCCCACCGTGACCGCCGTGCCCGTCGCCGAACTTGGTCGTCGGCAGCCCGTCACCCCGTCCCGCACACGGGAACAGGTTGGCCGCCGGGCCGTTGAAGTGCGCCGGCACATAGCGGTTGCCGTGGAACACCGCCCGCGGGCCACGGGGAGCTTCCAGGATTCCTTCCAAGAATAGCTCAAAATCATCCGGCGTGCGGGTTTCCTGTCCCGGCAAAACTTTGGCCACCTGGCAGCTCGACTGGGCGTCGACCAGGTGCGGGGTGACCATCACCACCAGCTCGACCTCGTCCTCGGTGAAGGTCTTGGTGCTGAACGCCGCGCCGACGAACGGCAGCTGGCCGAGCAGCGGTACCTTGTTGGTCTGAGCGTTGACCACCCGCTGAATCATCCCGCCGATGACGAACGTCTGGCCGGATTCCATTTCCACGGTGGTGTGAACGCGCTGTGTCACGCGGCCCTGCACCGTGGTTCCCTGGATGGTGGTGCCGGCGGCGGCGTCGAGGAAGCTGATCTCCGGCTCGACCTCCAGGTGGATGCGGCCGTTGCCGAGCACCACCGGGATGAAGTTCAGGGTGGTGCCGAAGCGCTCGAACTGGACGCCCACTTGACCCAGGCCCGCGGGCACCGGGATCGCCTGTTCGCCGCCGTCGAGGAAGCTGGCCGGGTTGCCGCTGAGCGACACCAGCCGCGGCTGGGCCAGGATCTTGGCCACGCCTTCGGTTTCCAGCGCTTGCAGGAAGCCGAGGAAGCCAGTGGCGTTGCCGATCACCCCGCCGAAGAGGTTCGCCGAGCCGCCGCCGCCGGTCGGGACGGCACCGAGGATGGGGCCAAACTGGCCCGGTGCCACTGCCTCGGCCGGTACGCCCACTCGCAGCCCGCTGGCGTTGGTCAAATTGCCGACCGTCGACCCATAGAGCGACTGGCGGCTGTTGCCGAGGAAGTTAAACCCGAAATTACGGATCTTTTCCCGGCGGACGCGGGCCACCACCACATCCAGCTGCACCTGCTGGACGCCGTTGAGCCGCAGTCCGTTGATCACCGTGAAGCCGACGCTGGTGGCCACCGACTGGGCCACGTTCACGTCCTCGGCCCGCTGGACAAACCCGGTCAGGATGACTGAGTTGGTGCCGTTGGGGATGGCGGTGATGGTGGCCAGCGGGATCGCCTTGCGCAGCTGGCAGTGCAGGTACTCGACGTCCGCCTGGACGATCACCTCGCGGCACTCACGGGTGCCCTCGGCGTCTTCCAGCTCCAGGCGAGTGATGCCCGGGGCGGTGCCCTGCAACACGACCATGGTTGGATCCCGTTCGACAGAGCGGATGGTGAGAATCCCTTCCTTGGGATTGATCACCGTCTTGATGGGTTTGCGGCTGGCCATCTGCAGCCGGTAGGTGCTGTTGAGCAGCACCACCAGCGGCCGCGGTTCCGGCGAGCAGACCTGGCCCACGAGTGGCGTCCGCAAGCTTCCCAGGAGCAGGGCCGCGAGCGCGGCTGCCATCCAGGGATGTTGAAAGGTCCGGTGCATCCTTTCACCCTCTTTCGTCGTCCGCTGCCGTCGCGACGGCCGGCCTGGGGCCGAGTCGTCACTCCCGGATGGCGGGTCAATCGGGCCGGGGGATCCGTCCTCCGGCCCGGGTTACTCCTCAACCGTACGGTCCGTGCGTGTCCGCGGAGCGGTCCGTCCGCTCCCGGCACGCCCTCACTGGGCTTTCTTCGCCGTCCCTGCCTTGACCGCCGCTGCGGGCGCGGGAGCGGCCTTGGGCTTCGCCTTGGTGTCCGTCGTTTTCGCGTCTCCGCTCGCATCGTCCGCCGCCGTCTCCCCGTCCTCAGGCTCGGCCTCGTGGTGGAACGGGATGCGGTCGCGGCTGCTGCCGTTCCAGATGGTCAGGTAGTGCGGCTTGCGTGCCTTCTTGACCGGCTCGGCCACCGGCTCCTTGACCGGCGCCTTCACCTCGGGCGGCAGCTCCGGCAGCGGCACCACCGGCGCCGGGGCCGGCCGCGGCGCCAGGTCGACCAGGCGTTCGCCGTCACTGCCGCTGGCCAGCGGCTTGTCCAGGTCCTTGCTGGTGACGTTCACCGCCCACGTCCGCTTGGTGTCCTGGTTCGACTTGAGCAGCAGCCGCAACTCGCCGTTGGAGCTGGCGAGCGACAGCCGGGTGGCCTCTTCCGGGGTAGCCGCCAGGGTCACCGTCTGGCCCATGATCGACTTCTGCTCCGGGTTGCGCTGGTCCTGGGTATCGACCGCCAGCACCAGCATGTTCTGCAACAGGATCTTGGCCGCCGAGTCCTGGCCGCGCGTGGTGTGAACCACGTCCACCCGCGAGCCGGGCAGGACGAAGCCGCCGACCAGCGATTCGGTGGTCACCTTGATGGCGATCGCCCGCTGGCCCGGCTGCAGCTGAGTGGCCAGGTCGGCCTGCTCCTTGGTCAGCAGGTCGTCCTGGGTGACCGGCTTGGTTTCATCGAGCGGCTTGTTCAGGCGCTGCCCCTTGATCTCCTCGAACGTGGCGATGGCGCGCCGCGGGGCGACGCTCTGCGGATACGCCTTGATCTCGAAGAACTTCTCCGGATCCTTGACCGGCTGCCAGCCAGGCACCCGCGCCTTGGCCACCAGGACCGGCACCGTCGGCTCGGCCTCCTGCTGCTGGTTGCGTTCGGCCAGCAAGCGACTGGTCATGTAACTGGCCGCCAGGCCGCAGCCAATCGCCACCACCATGAGGATCATGGTCTTCGGTTTCATGGATCGAACCTCGTCGTTGGTGTGTGCTCGAAGTGGACGGATAGGGGGCTGCCCGGTGGCGTTGGTGAAGTCCCAGCCCGGCCTCCGGCGACATACCGCCGCCCGTCAAGGGCCACGGCATTCGCCAGGATTAATTTCGACGGGCCGGGCGGAAAACTTCAAACTTTGACGGCTGCGCCGGTTGTTTCGGTTGTGCCGTCGGCCGCCGGCACGCGGTCGGACCCACTCCAGGCCGCGTCGGTTCCCCAGCCTCCCTGGTTGTTGCGTCGACCCGGTCGCCCTGAACTACCGGCGTTGCCGGCGCGCGAGCGGGTCCGCGGCTCACAGGCCGTGCAGCAGCAGCAGGTAGCTGATGAACCCCATGCACAGCGGGATGCCGTAGGGCAGCAGGTGCATCCGCGGCTTGCGCTCGGCCGCGTTGTCGGAGGCCACGCTCACCCCGCCCACCAGATCGCCGAGAATGGCCCGGGTGTTGCCCAGGTTGCGGCGGTACTGCCCACGCAGGAAGATCATGCCCAGTGCCAGCACCCCACCGATGACCGCCGCCAGGCAGAACGCCCAGAAGACGATCCACAGCGCGCCGGGGTGGGAATCGCCGGCGGACAGCCCGTAGAAGGCGCCGATCCAGGCGCCGAAGCCCATTTGCATCTTGACGTCGCCGCCGCCCATGCCGCCGATGGCGTAGACGGGGAACAGCAGAGCAAAGCCGACCGCGGTGCCGGCCAGGCTAGCGCCGATCCCGCCGGTGCCGGTGCCTTCCAGCCAGCCCAGGTCGTGGGCCAGTCCGAGCGCCCAGCCGGCCAGGATGAGTGGGAACGTCAGCCAGTTGGGCACCTTCAGCTTCCAGCCATCGATCACCGCAGCCGCCACCATCGCCACACAGATGAACCACAGCGGCCAGTGTTGCAGGATGTATTCCATGGGGAGGTCACCTCGTCGCAGGGGAAACACGTCACGTCAGAGGGCGTGGGGGAGAACGCCACAAGCCGCGGCACCTCGGGCGCCGCGGCTTGCAGGGAGCCGACCTGACCCGGTTCGGCCAAGGGAACGTCGGTCAGCCACCTCAGCTCGAGGTGCCGCCGATCTTGTTGCCGACATAGGAGAAGGTGTTGTTGGCATTGGTGCCGAGGGTGGTGATGGCGGTGATGCACACCACGACGATCAGCGCCAGCATGACGGCGTACTCGACCGCGGTCGGGCCGCTCTCGTCCTTCACGAAGTTGATCAGGGTCTGGCTGAGCTTACGCATCGGAATGCTTCCTGTTGAGAGTGAAAAAGGAGGAATACCAGATAAAGCGGGAGCCACGCTCCGACTCGTCACATCCACACCGAAGGATGACGACCGGAGGCGGGGGTTACGACCCGCCGCCGACCGCTGCGTTCAGCGCCACGTTGCTGAACGTGCTGTTGGCGTTATTGCCGAGGGTGGTGATGGCGGTGACGCACACCACCACGATCAGCGCCAACATCACCGCGTACTCGACCGCAGTCGGGCCGCTCTCATCCGTCAGGAACCGCCACATCGGGTCGAAGAAAGTGTGCATGGAATGTGCCTTTCCACTACGCTACTGGTCGCGGGCGGGCGACCCGGCTCGCGACTGGACCACCCTCTTCACCTGGCAAGGGAAAAGTGGGAAAGGGGCACACCCGTCGCCCAGGGGCGTCACTCGCGCGCCGGCAAAGCGCGCGAGGCGGGGGCCACTTCCTCATCCTTTCGGCAACCTGGCGACCCCGGGCAGGGGCCCATGGCTTTGCGTCGCCGTCTCACGACGGGTTTGCTCTTATCGAGGATGAAGAGGTATGAACTGGGACCGTACCGCCGCAGGGTTTGGTGACTCCTCGCCGCTGCGGGCATCCGCCATACCGCCGTCGACAGAACCCTAGGTTGTTTCTGACACTCAGTCAAACCACGCGGCGGAAAAATCCGCAATTTTCTCCTCGCCCGCGAATCCGCTGCCAGCCGCCGGCCCCGGCCGCTCATACCGTAACCGGATCCGGTGGTGTGGAGGTAAGTGGATGCGGCGATGGCTGTTCGGAGTGGTGGCGGCGGGCATCGGCGCAATCGTGCTGCGGCTCTCCTGCCTGGACGCAGAATTCTGGCTGGACGAGATCTGGTCGTTTCAGCTGGCGCACGCCGCCGGCGGCGTGGCAGGAATATTCCGCCTGAAGCATGACAACAACCACCCGCTCAACAGCTTGTGGCTGCTGGCGTGGCCGGCGGGGGTGTGGTGGGGCTGGTATCGGCTGCACGCCGTCGTCGCCGGGCTGGCCGCCGTCGCCCTGGCCGGCTGGGCGGGCCGCCGCCACGGCCGGGCCGACGCCGTTTTCGCCGCCCTGCTGGTCGCCGGCTGCAGCTGGCTGGTGCTGGCCTCGACCGAGGCGCGCGGCTACGCGCTGGCGGTGGCGTGCGCGCTGGCGGCGTTCCTCGCCCTGGCCGACTACCTCGACCGGCGGACGTGGCCGCCGCTGGTCGCCTTCTGGGTGGCGGCGGTGCTCGGCTTTCTGTCGCACCTGACATTCGTCCACGCCTACCTGGGCTTCGTCGTCTGGTCGCACCGGCGGTTCGCCCGGACGCGGACGTCGTCAGCCGACGAGATCCGGCGGCTGGCGGTGTGTCACGGCCCGGTGGCGGCGTTTTTCGTGCCGTACTACCTGCTGTGCGTTCGCGGCATGGAGATCGGCGGCGGTCCGCCGGCGGCGGTGGGCGAGGTGGCGGCGCGGCTGGTGAGTGTCGGCCTGGGCGGGCCGGACGCCGGCGGCGCGATGGCCCTGTGGCTGCTCGCCGGCGTGGCCCTGTTCGCCGCCGGGCTGTGGCTGCTGGTCCGGGCAGGGCGGGACGAGTGGCTGTTCTACCTCGTCGCCGTGGTCGGTTCGCCGGCGCTGTTCCTGCTCCGCCCGCCGCCGTTCGTCTTCGAGCGCTATTTTCTGATCTGTTTCGTCTTTTTCCTGCTGCTGACCGCTCACGTCCTCGCGGCGCTGTGGCGAGTGGGCGAGGTGGGACGCTGGCTGGCGGGGTTCCTCCTGGCGGCGTTCCTCGCCGGCAACACGGTCCACGTCGAGCGTTACTTCGCCGCCGGCCGCGGGGAGTTTCACCTGGCGCTGGAGTACATCGCCGCGCACGACGGCTCAGCGGAGATCGTCGTCAGCGGCGACCACGATTTCCGCGTGCGCAAGTACGTGGAGTTTTACGCCGCTTACCTGGACGACCCGCGGCCCGTCGTTTACCGCGACCGCGTCGACGACGCGGCGTGGCTGCTGGTCCACCGCCTCCCCGGCGAACCGCCGCCGGACGCCGAGGAGCGCGACGCCGCCGGACACGTCTACCGGCAGGTGCAGGCGTACCCGTCGCTCGGCCCGACCGCGTGGGGGTGGTACGTGTACCGTCGCTCGCAGTAGTCAGTAGTCAGTAGTCAGTAGTCAGTAGTCAGCGGGGTCCCGTGAGGACGCCGAGTGCTTCGCCCCGAGCCGCGACGTCCTGCGTCCTGCGCTGACTCGGGGCAGGTTGTGGCAAGGTCTCCTGACCTTGCCACGGCTGGGGACCGCAGGTCTCCTCCGGGGCGTGCGCGGGAGACCTTCGGTCGGCCGGAGTGTCCCGGTCAGGAGACCGGGACACAACGCCAGCGTCGCCCCGAGCCGCGACGTCCTGCGTCCTGCGCTGACCTCGGGGCACCGACGTGCTCCCGCTCGCCTGGCGAGTGGAACCGGCGCCTTTTCTACTGTCTACTTCGCGAGCCGCAGCGAGCGAAGTGCGGCACAGCCGGAAGCCGATCGTCGGCGTCAGGGTGGGCGCCCCGTTGGCCTCGCCGCCAGCTGCTCGACCCGCGACATGCGGAACGTCACCGTCACCGCCTCGGCACAGTCGGCCCACGAGCCGCCGGCAGCGCGCTCCTCGCCCTGGGACGGGCCGTCCGGGTCGCGGTCGGCGGCGCGGCGGTACGCCTCGCGATCGTACCAGTCGCGCGTCCACTCCCACACCCCGCCGCACATGGCGTACAGCCCGTAGCCGTTGGGCGGCAACGCCCGCATCGGCCGAATGGCGAAGCGCCGAAGTTGTTGAAGTCGCACACTCGCGGGTCGGCGGATCGTCGCCCCACGGATAGCGAGCCGCCGATCCGTCCGCCGCGGGCCGCCTTCTCCCACTGCGCCTCGGTCGGCAGGGCGTGCGCGCACCGCTGGCGTGCTCAGGGCGCCGCCAGCTCCTCCGCTTCCTGCCAGCCGACTGCCACCATCGGCTTGGTGGCGTAGCTCCACGCCGCTTCCGGGTCGTCGCGCGCCGGGGCGCCGAACAGTTCCTGCGACGTCTGGGTCCCGGCGCCGCTCTGCCACACCTGCCCCGGCGCGTGCGCGTGCCAGTCGCGCGCCTCGGTCGTCTGGTCCTCGCAGTATTGCAGGCGGATCTTGTTCGCCTCGTGCAGGTGAAACCCCGCCCTCTCCTCCTCGTCGTCGTCCTCCTCCGGCGGAGTACCCTCCGGCGGCGGACTCCACCCCATCAGCGCGCAGTACGCCGCCCAGCTGACCGGCGTATCGCTGATCCAGTAAGGACTTACCCAGACCGGATGGAGCGGCGTCTCATCTGGGTCGCCGTCGCGGCTGCCCATCAGGAACGGCCCGCCGGGGACGTAGCGAAACCGCAGGCCGTGCTCGATCACCGCCAGCCGGTCGAGCAGGCCGGCCCGCTCGGCGGCGATCGCCTCATCTTCCGGAGCGATGCCGAAGGCGCGGTCGTACACGGTGGCGGCGCCCGCCAGGTCGCCGGCGGCGGCCAGGTCGCGGGCGATGGCGCGGAGCAGGTGCGGGTCGCCTTCCGGCTCGAACCCCTCCTCGATCCAGCGATACGGCTCGGGCAGCATCTTGTTGACTCCTCACGACGATGAGCGCATCGGCAGCGGCACCGCTCGCACCTCGACGTTCGCCGCCGGGTGGGGGCCGGCGCCAGTGCGGAACGCCGCCATCCACGGGTCGGGCGCGTCGATCGACCCGGCCAGCGCCAGCGATCGCGCCCGGCAGCCGCCGTCGAACCCGCCATCGCTCGCCGGCTGACGCAGCCGGCGCATCGCCTGGCCGGTCCGCCAGATCGTCGCGAACGGCGTGTCGCGGACATTGCCGGTGTTGAACGCCGGGCCGAGGAAGCTACACGGGTTGACGTCGCCCTGGACGGAGATCGAGCAGACGTGTTCACCGGCGCCGCAGGTGTGGCTGGTGTGGACCTCCGGCTCGGCCAGCGCTCGCAGCTCCGGGCTGAACGGGTCGAGCGCGCGCAGGTCGGCCGACTCGCCGTGCAGGCAGCCCAGTTCGCGCAGCGCGCCGCTGTACTGGTCGAACGTCGGCATCAGTTCCGGGTGATCGAGTGCCACGCCGGTGGGGTAGAGCGGGCGAAACACCGCCGTGTGCGCGCCGACGGCGGCCGCCAGCGCGGCGCACTCGCGCACCCGGTCGGCGTTGCCGCGCATCACGGTGAACGCCAGGGTGAAGCGCGCGTGGCGGGCGAGCAGCGGCAGCTTCGCCATCACCGCATCGAACGTGCCGGCGCCGCGGACCGCGTCGTTCGTCGCCGCGTCCGGCCCCTCCAGGCTGACGTTCAGCCACACCAGCGGCCGGCGGCCCAGCGCGCGGGCGATCTCCTCGGTGAGTAACACCCCATTCGTGGTCAGACACGGGTGCAGCCCGGCGTCGGTGGCGGCGTCGAGGATCTCCAATAGGTCTTTTCGCAGCAGCGGCTCGCCGCCGGTCAGCCCGAGCCGATACGACCCGAGCGCCGCCAGCTCGCCAAACAGCCGCGCCATCTCGGCAACGGTGAGCGGGTGCTGATTCCGCGGCAGCGTGCCGGCGAAGCAGTGCGTGCAGGTCAGGTTGCACGCGCCGATGATCTCCAGGTGGACCGCCAGCGGGCCGACGAGATGGTCGGCGGGCACGTCGTCGACCGGCAGCAGCTGCGCCGCCAGCCGGCCGTGCGGGGTGAAGAAGCCGCGCTGATCGAAGGCGTCGATGAACGCCAGGACGGCGTCGCGTTCGTCCGGGTCAGGAATCGTCGCGACAACGGCGTCGATGCCGTGCCACGCCAGCCGGCGGAGCAGGGCGGTGGCCTCGGCATCGAACGGCAGGTAGCGCGAGGTCCGCCGGTCGAACACCAGCGAGCCGAAGTGCTGCGGGATCAGGACGAGCGGCGGCCGGGTCATGCGCGAGCCTCCGGGTCAATCCGGCTGGAGGACGGTGAACCGGCGGCGGACCCACACTGGCCCGCGGCCCTTGCCGCCGCTCAGCCCGAGACAGCGGCCGCCGAGCCACAGGGCGTGTTCCAGCTGGTACTGCCCCTCCGCATACCCGCTGAGTTGCGGCGTGGCGGCCACGACCAGCGGCGCCCAGCCGGACACCTTCGCATCGACCGTGGCCCAGCCGTCCGGCGGCGCGTCGGTGGTGGCGAGCCAGTGGCCGTCGCTGGCGGAACACACGTCGCGGACGTGCGGGGCGTCGGTGTGGAGGTCGCGGGTGCCGTCGTGCGGAGCGTAGCGGAAGGCGACGGCGAGCAGCGCGGCGGCGCGGTCGGCGTCGGCGAGCGTGAACGCCAGGACGTGCGGCCCCGGCGCCAGGTCGGCGCGCGTCGTCTCCAGCGGCTGACCGTCGATCAGCGCCGTCCATTCGCCCCTGGCGACCCAGGCGTACAGGTGATACGGCTGCGCCGCCTGCGGATTCCGCCAGCGGAGGACGACCCCGCCGCAGCCGGCCGGCACCTCGCAGTGGTCGTGCTCCTCCAGCACCAGCCGCGGCGAGTGTTTGCGAAACCGATCGAGCGAGTTGGTCTGCTGCTTCCGGCTCATGCGCCGCGCTCCTCGGGAGATGAGAGCGTTATCGTACCTCGCCGGTTCGCCGGCACAAGGGGCTACCGTCGAACGGGGCGCATTGACTCAACTGACAGAAGGCAGCCGATAGAATGGGAGAACCGGAGACGTTTCGGAGGGTGTGCGATGCGCGGACGCTCCTACCGGCGGCAGCAGTGGCGGCGGGCGCGCGGCCGCGCTCTGCGTCACCTGCGGTCCCTGTTCGTGTCCGAGCCGTAATGGATCAGCGACAAGCTGATCGCCCGGCGGGCGATCGATCGGACCCCTTGCTCCTGCTGGATGTGCGGCAACCCGCGGCGGTACACTGGGGAGCGAACTCGTCAGGAGCAGATCGCGAGGTTGCGGTTCGAGGAAACCGCGTGGGGGGAAGGATCGTAAACAGTCACCGATCGGTTGCCGACTGCTCACAACTCTGGGTCTGCCCCAAAACTCCGCTCAAGAACCTGGGCAAAGCTTGCCGATTATAGCGATAACACCGACGCTGCCGGCATTTTCGGTCCTTTCCGCGTCGGGTTTTACGGGGCGGACATCATGTCATCAACCGTCGCACTCGTCATCGCTTGCCTGGTCAGCCTGTCTCCCGCACAGTCGCCGCAGGGGTTCCAGACTGGCCCCGAGGGTGGGTTGTGGAACAACGCGGCGACGGAGAAGGCGCCGGAGGGCACCCTGCCGTCCCGTGAGGGCCTCGATCTCACCGGCAGTTATCTCCTGTGGTGGTGGAATCGCGGCACGCTGCCGCCGTTGCTCACCACGTCCTCGCCGGCGGACGCCGGCGTCCTCGGCGCGGCCACCACGCAGGTGCTCTACGGCGGGCAGCAGGCCGGCGCCAACCCGTTCTCCGGCGGACGGTTCGCCGGCACGGCGTTCCTCAACTCCGTCTGGGACCTCGAGGTGGGCGGCTTCTTCCTCACCGAACAACGCGATTCGTTCAGCACCGCCAGCGACCTGAACGGCCCGCTGCTCGCCGTCCCGATCATCGACACTCGCACCGGCCAGCCGTCGTCCATCGTGATCTCCGAGCCGGGCGTCACCGCCGGATCGTACACCGCCCGGCTGATCAGCCAGCTGTGGGGGCTGCACTTCAGCGGCATCGCCCACGTCGCCTTCAGCGACTACTGGCACCTGATGCTCAGCACCGGCGTCCGCTACGCCGATTACACCGAGGCGCTGCGGCTGGGCATCCGGCAGCAGTCGCCGTTCGCCGGTACGTTCGAGGGGGCGGCGATCCCGGCCGACAGCGTGGTCCGCGGGTTCGATCGGTTTCACTGCCGTAACCAGTTCGCCGGCGGAATGCTCGGGACGGTGAACGAGTTCAAGCTGGGCGGACTGATCGTCACGGCGCGGGTGCAGTGCGCGTTTGGCGTGACGCGGGGACGGTCCACCACGTTCGGCGCCGGCTACCTTAACGTTCCGTCCGGCGATACGGCGATGGTGTATGCCAACGTGCTCGCCCAGCCGACCAACATCGGCACCCGCACCAGCAGCCGCGCCACCTTGCTGCCCGAGGGCGGCGTGACCGTCGGCTACCAGGTGACGCGCAACGTGCAGCTGTTCGCCGGCTACGATCTGTTCTACTGGAGCAATGTGCTCCGGCCGGGCGATCAGATCACGCGCCGCGTCAACCCCGAGCTGGTGCCGTTCCTCGGCACGTCCTCCGCCGGCGCGCCGGCCGCGCAGCCGGCGCCGGTGTGGACGAGCCTGCTCGCCCAGGGAGTGAACGTCGGCGTGCTGCTGTCGTTCTGACGCCGCCGGTCCGCGATGCCGCCGCGCTTCCGCCCTCGCCCCCGGTGACTTCGCCGGGGGCTTGCCCATTTTACTTGACTCTCCCGATCTTCCATCCCTAGCATCTCCGAGGAGGAAGGGCGGACGGGACCGGCCCTTCCTGTCCTCCGGGGAGTGCGACGATGACACGCGGGCGCTGGGCGGCGATGATCGGGGGGATGACGCTGCTGGCCGGCGGGCTGGCGGCGGGCGGGCTGGCGTACACTCAGGGGCGGGCGAGCGCGCAGCAAGCGCGAGACGCCGAGACCCGGGCGGCGGCCGATCGGCCGCGGCCGGCCGCCGGGCTGGTGGTGCCGGGGCGAGCCGACGAGGCGGTGCTGCGCGAAGCCGTGGCCCGGCTGGCGGCGGCGTGGAACAGGGGCGACGTCGACGCGCTGCTCGCCGCCTGGACGGACGACGCCGAGTTCATCACCGAGGCCGGCCGGGCACACCGCGGCAAGGACGCGCTGCGGGCGCTGCTCAAGAAGGGGCTGGAGAGTTACAAGGGTCATAAACAGAGTATCAAGATCACTTCCATCCGATTCATTCGCCCGGACGTGGCGGTCGAGGAGGGGGTGGTGACGCTGACCTCGCCGGAGGGCGTGCCCGACGCCGGCAAGTACGAGGCGATGTGGCTGAAGCAGGGCGGCAAGTGGCTGATCGTGCGCATGCGCGACCTGCCCGGCGACGAGGACAACCCGACACCGGCCTACTCCCGGCTCAAGCCGCTGTCGTGGCTGATCGGCGAGTGGGCCGACAAGGAGGGGACGGGCAAGGTGCGCTTGACCTGCCGCTGGGCGCCGGACCAGACGTTCATCGTGCAGGAGTACACCATCAAGCAGGCCGACGGCAAGGACCTGCGGGTGACGCAATGGGTCGGCTACGACCCGGCGAGCGATCAGTTGCGGTCGTGGATGTTCGACTCGACCGGCGGGTTCAGCGGCGGGTTGTGGACCCGCGAGGGCAACGCCTGGGCGGCGCAGAGCGAGGGGGTGCTGGCCGACGGCCAGACCGCCACCGCGGTGATGCGCGTACAATACCAGGATGAGGACTCGTTCCTCTACACGGCCCGGGATCGGCAGGTGGAGGGGCAGCCGCTGCCCGATCTGTCGATCGCGTTCGTGCGGAAACCGAAGGCCCGCTGACTCGCGGAGGCGTGATGAAAGCTACCCTGCTCTCCCGGCCGGGGCTGCTGCTGGCGACGCTGGGGCAAGCGCGCCCGGCCGGATGGGTGCCGGTGCCCGGCCGGCGGCGCCGGCGCGGCCGGCTGCCCCGGCGCGGCCAACTGCCCCGCCGCGGCCGGCTGCCCCGCGGCCGGCCGACCCGCCGGGCCGCTCCAGCCACGTTCCGGTGCGCCGCGCGGCCGCCCGCCGCCGTCGCTCGCCCGAACCCGCCGCCCAACCGCGGCCCGACCCGCCCGCCCGGTGGACGACCCGACCTCGGCGGCCGGCCGAACGTCAACCGGCCCTCGGGCAACTTCCCCTTCCCGACCGCCAACGTCAACCGGCCGAACATCAACGTCAACCGGCCGAACGTCGGGATCAACCGCCCCAATCTTGATATCAATAGGCCCAATATCGGGATAAATCGGCCGAACATCGGTATCAACCGCCCCAACATCGATATCAACCGGCCGAATATCGGCATCAACCGCCCCAATATCGATATCAATCGGCCCAACATCAACCGGCCGGGGATCAACCGGCCGGGTGTCAACCCGCCGATCGTCAACCGCCCCAACATCCATCGGCCGGGGATCAACCAGCCGATCGTCAACCGGCCGATCATCAACAACCGGCCGGGGATCGTCAATCGGCCGATCATCAACCGGCCAAATAACTCGATCAACATCAACAACAACATCAATAACATCAACAACATTAACAACATCAACAACACCGTCATCAACCGGCCGGGGTACAACCGGCCGGGGTACAACCGGCCGGTCTACCGGCCGGGGTGGGGCGGCGGTGTCTGGGCCGGCGGCGGACCGTGGGGCGGCGGCGGTCCGTGGGTCGGCGGATCGGGGTGGGTTCCGCCGTACAACGGCTTCCACACCGGCTGGTATCAGGGGAGCTTCGCCAGTAGCTGGGACCATCGGCCAGCGTTCTGGTCCGGCGTGGCGAGCGGGCTGGCCGCCGGCGTGACGACGGCCGCCCTCGGCAGCTGGATGACCTCGTCGCCGACGTTTGTGTACGCCAACCCGTACTTCGTCGCCCCGCCGCCTCCCACCGGGCCGACGGTGATCGAGTCGAACACCACTATCGTCCCGCCGGCGCTCAACTACGCCGAGCCGATCCGCGTGCCCACGCCGGAGCAGGCGGCGGCCACCGACGAGACGGTCGCCCAGGCGGCGGTGCAGCGGTTCGACGTGGCGCGGACGGCGTTCAAGCGCGGCGACTACCGCACCGCCCAGGCCGAGGTCGAGAAGGCGATCGAGGCGCTGCCGGGCGACGCGACGATGCACGAGTTCCGCGCCCTGTGCCTGTTCGCCCAGGGCAAGTACACCGAGGCCGCCGCCACCCTCTACGCCGTCCTCGCCGCCGGTCCGGGGTGGGACTGGGACACCCTGTCGTCGCTGTACGGCAGCTCGACCGCCTACACCGAGCAGCTCCGCGCCCTGGAGGCGTTCATCCGCAAGAACACGCGCGCCGCCGAAGCGCGGTTCGTTCTCGGCTATCACTACCTGGTGGTCGACTCGAAGGACGCCGCCCGCGAGCAGTTCCGCCTGGCGGCCGAGCTGAACCCCAAGGACCAGCTGTCGGCGCAGCTGGCCAAGGCGCTGGAGCCGCAGCCGCCCGAGGAATGACGACCGGGGGCCGGAAATGCCCACCGCGGCGAGAGGAACACCTCCTCTCGCCGCGGTGTGCGTTTGCGCGACCGGGACGGACGATGCGTCAGGGCGCCTTGAAGTGGTCGAGGATCTGTTCCAGCCCGTCGGCCAGCTGCAGCGCGGCACTGTAGTGAGTGGCGTCGTACCAGACGATCTTCTGCCGGCCGCTCGCCTCCCACAGCATCTGCGCCATCTTGGGCGGGACGATCTCGTCGCGGCTGGCGGCCAGGATGAGCAGCCGGCGCTTCTTCAGGTTGGCGGCGCAGGTAATCGGGTCGACCGGCGCAATGAAGCGCTTCATCTCGTCGGTGCTGACGCCGAGCGTCTGGAACAGCTGCAGGTAGGGGCGGGCGATCGGGTGATCGAGGTAGCCGTCAATAAAACCGCCGCCGCCGAGCAGCACGCACACCCGCTTCAGCCGTGGCTCCATCTCGCCGGCGAGGGCGCTGAGGAAGCTGCCCAGGCTGGTGCCGGTGATGCCCAGCCGATCGGCGTCCAGCTCCGGCCGCGACGCCATCCAGGCGGCGGCGGCGCGAAGGTCGAGGACGGTCTGGGTGACCGCGGCGATGGTGTGCGGGATGTTCGGCGACATCAGCCGCAGCCGGCTACCCGGCGGGCGGCGCGGGCCGTAGTACGCCATCTGCACGAACAGGGCGGCCACCTTGTTGCGCGCCAGGTAGGTGGCGATGTGCCGCGACAGCATCTGGTTGCCGGCGGTGATGTCGAGCACGATCACGCCGGGGAACGGCCCGCTGCCGTCGGGCCGGTAATACTCGGCGTGGACGGTGTTGTTCTCCGGGGTGGCGGACTTGACCGGCGACGGGAAACGGAGGCGATACACCGTCACCCCGAGGGCGCGCATCTCGGTCTTGCGCTCCATCTCATAGGCGAAGGTGCGGTCGTCGAGCCGGAACCGCGGCGGCACGTCCTTCTGGTCATCGAGCGGGCGGAAGGTGAACGTCCCCTTCTCGACAGGGCTGAGGCTGGCGGCCCGAACGGGCGCCGCGGCGGCGACGAGGAGGCCGAGCAAGACGAGCGGACGCATGGCGCGGATTCCCCCGAAAACGATCTGTCTACGCAAGGAGGCATACACACTATGAGCAACTCCTCGCCTTTCGACAAGGGGGGCTGGCCGAAGCGGCGCTTCCGGCGACGAGGCGCCGGCGGAAGCTGTGCCGGCTGGGGGGCGCGGGCGGCCCCGGCGGCGGTTGGCCTGGATTTTGCATCGATCCCCTCCTCAGTAAGGTAAGATGGTACGGAGGGCAGGCGGCGCGCCGCCTCCCGACCGGCCGACCTCCTGATCCGAGCGAACCATGCCCAACCAGGAACCGACGCGGCTGCACGACTTCACCCCGTCGCCCGTCGCTGCTCCGCGCCCCGTCCCGGCGCGGCCGGAGGAGATGGTCGGCTGGGTGCTCAAGGACGCCTATCGGCTGGAGGAGAAGGTCGACGAGGGCGGCATGGGCATCGTCTTCCGGGCCACGCAGATCGCCCTCGGCCGGCCGGTGGCGGTCAAGGTCATGCATTTGACCGGCCTGTCCGACACGCGCGTCGATCGCTTCTTCCGCGAGGCTCGCCTGCTCAGCCGCTTGCAGCATCCGAACATCGTCCAGATCATCGATTTCGGCAGCGAGCCGGGACCGCTGCACTACATGGTGATGGAGTATCTGATCGGCGACTCGCTCGAAGCCCACGTGCGCGCCCGCGGCCGGCTGGCGCCGGCCGAGGTGCTGGAGGTGATGGAGCAGATCTGCGCCGCCGTCACGGTGGCGCACGAGAACCAGGTGATTCACCGCGACCTGAAGCCGAACAACGTGTTCGTCGTCAACGTGCCCGGCAGTCCGCGGCCGGTGGTCAAGGTGCTCGACTTCGGTCTCGGCAAGGAGCTGACCGCCGACGGCGAGCCGCCGGTCGACGGCATCACCCGCGAGGGGGTGATGATGGGCACCCTCGGCTACTCGGCGCCGGAGCAGATGCACGGCGGCACCGTCGACCACCGCGCCGATCTGTACTCGCTCGGGGCGATCCTCTATTTCCTGCTCACCGGCCAGCCGCCGTATCGCGACGAGGGGCTGCGGATCATCCTGCTCAAGCAGTTGACCCACCCGCCCGAGCCGATCCACCTGCCCGACGTCGACCCGCAGGTGGTCAAGGGGCTGGAGGAGATCGTTCACCGGGCGATGCGGCCCGAGCCGGCCGACCGCTACGCCAGCGCCGCGGAGCTGTTCTTCGACCTGCGGCGGGTGATCCGCAAGGGCGAGACGGTGCCCGACCGGGCGTCGTCGCCGTCGTGGCTGATCGAGCCGAAGCCGTCGGCCACGACGCCCGCCCCGGCGCCGTCCGCGCTGCCCCACCCAACCCGGCGCCGCTGGCTGGCGGCCGCCGGCGCCGGGCTGGTCCTCGGGCTGGGCGGCGGGGGCGCCTGGCAAGCCCGGCAGCGGCGGAGCGTGCGCCCGGCGGCCACGGCGCCGGGCGTGACGGGTGACGAGGTGCTGTTCGGGCTGACCGGCCCGTTCTCCGGCCCGACCCGCGAGCTGGGCCGCGAGATGGAGATCGGCATCCGCACCCTGTTCCGCCAGGTCAACGACCAGGGCGGGGTCCACGGCCGCAAGCTGCGCCTGGTAGCGCTGGACGACGGCT
Organism: Gemmataceae bacterium; assembly: GCA_046350215.1. Taxonomy (GTDB): domain Bacteria; phylum Planctomycetota; class Planctomycetia; order Gemmatales; family Gemmataceae; genus JAXMAU01. The sequence goes on from JAXMAU010000038.1 coordinate 17,191, forward strand.
ATGAGCCGGACCGGGCGGTCGAGAACGTCCACAAGCTGCTCGACGAACATGAAGTGTTCGGGTTCATCGGCAATGTCGGCACCCCGACCACCGAGGTGACGCTGCCGCTCATCCTGGAGCGCAAGCGCGTGCTGTTCGCTCCGTACACCGGCGCTCCGTTCATCCGCAAGAACCCGCCGGCGCGCTATGTGTTCAACTACCGCGCCAGCTACGCCGAGGAGACGGCGGCCCTCGTCCGCTACCTGACGACCGTCCGCAAGGTGCCGCCGCGCGCCATCGCGGTGTTCGCCCAGAACGACGCCTACGGTGAGGCCGGGTTTACCGGCGTGGCGCAGTCGCTGCGGCGGCTGGGCGCCGACGCCGACGGGCTGGTGCGCGTCGGCTACGAGCGCAACTCGCTGCAGGTGGAGACGGCGGTCGAGCAGCTGGTCAAGGCACGCGACCGGGTGCGCGCGGTGGTGATGGTGTCCACCTACGCCCCGGCCGCCCGGTTCATCCGTCTCGTCCGCGATGCCGGACTGGACGTGACCTTTGCGAACGTGTCATTCGTCGGCGGCAAGGACCTGGCCAGCTATTTGCAAGCGTTCGGCCCGCACTACTCCAGCGGAGTGATCATCACGCAGGTGGTGCCGCCCTATCGCTCGGCCGCCACCGGGGTGCTTCGCTACCGCGAGCACCTGGCCCGCTACTACCCGCAGGAAAGTCCGGGGTTCATCTCGCTGGAGGGGTACATCGCCGCCCGCATCCTGGTGGAAGGACTGCACAGCGCCGGGCCGACGCTGACGGCGGAGACGCTGGTCGACGGGCTGGAGGCGATCCACGGCCTCGACCTGGCGATCGGCTCGACGGTCACGTTCGGGCCGTCGGACCACCAGGCGTCGACGCGGGTGTGGGGGACGGTGCTGACCGACAAGGGCGAGTTCCGCGATCTCGATCTGGAGTGAGGCGCTCGCGCTCATTGTCTACCATACAACTCTGTTAATTCTCCGCTGTCCGTGGTAGCATCCCTCGTGTGGAATTGCATCGACTGACCGCGGTGGCGCTTGACCCGTCGCGGGTGCTGGACGCCTGCGGGATGCACGCCGACCCGTGGCAGCGTGAATTGCTGCTCGGCGGCGATCGGCAGGTGCTGCTGTGCTGCTCGCGGCAGGCGGGGAAGAGTACGGTCGTCAGCGCGCTAGCGCTGCACACGGCGCTATTCACGCCGCGCGCCCTGGTGCTGCTGCTGTCGCCGTCGCTGCGGCAGTCGGCCGAGATCTTTCGCAAGGTACTCGACGCCGACGATGCGCTCGGCCGGCCGTTGCCGGCGGTCCACCGCACGCAGCTGCGCCTGGAGCTGGCCAACGGCTCGCGGGTGCTGTGCCTGCCGGGCCGCGAGGAGACGATTCGCAGCTTCGGCGGGGTCAGCCTGCTGGTGCTCGACGAGGCGGCGCGCATCCCCGACGTGCTCTATCGCTCGGTGCGGCCGATGCTTGCCGTCAGCGGCGGGCGGCTGGTGGCGCTGTCGACGCCGTTCGGTCAGCGGGGGTGGTTTTATCGCGAGTGGGTTGGCAACGGACCGTGGCGGCGGGTGCAGATTACCTGGACAAGCGCGACTGCCCGCGGATCCAGTCCGGCGTTCATCGCCGAGGAGCGCGCGCCCTCGGCCCCGCCTGGGTGGCCCAGGAGTATGAGACGGTCTTCACCGCTCTCGAAGGTCTGGTTTATCCGGAGTTCATGGTGGCGGTTGTCGAGACGGTGCAAAACGTGAGCGGGCGAAGGGTGGGCGGTATCGACTTCGGCTGGCGCAACCCGTTCGCCGCGGTGTGGGGCACGCTCGACGCCGACGACGTCCTGTGGCTGACCGGCGAACGCTACTGCTCGCGAACGCCGCTGCACGACCACGCAGTGCGCTGGCGGCACTAAAATCAGTGCGCTGGTACGCCGACCCGTCCGGCGCCACCGAGATCGCCGGCCTGCGCGCCGCCGGGCTGACGGTGCTGGCCGGCGACAACGACATCCGCCCCGGCATCGCCGCCGTCACCGCTCGGCTGCAAACCGGACGGCTGAAGGTGCTGCGGCACGCCCGCCCGAGCTGATCCGCGAGGCGACGCTGTACCGCTACCCGTCCGGCGATGGAGCGCCGCGGCGAGGGCGAAAACCCGGTCGACGAGCACAACCACGCGCTCGCCGCGGCTGCAGCTACCTGGTGAGCGGACTGGACGCCGGCTTCCTGGCGAGGCTTCGCCGCCGATCAAGCAAGCCCGCCGACGCCGCCCGCCGCGACGACGAGCAGCTGTGGACGCCGTTTTCCTGAGTATGCACCTACTGAGAGCGATCGTCCGATGAGTCGTACCATGCTCCGCACCCTGTTCACTCGCCTGGCGTCGTGGCTGGTACCGCCGGCGCCCGCGCGGAAGCGGATTCGCGCCCCGGGCCGGCGCGTCTCGTTCACCGTCCGCTGGCGAGCTGCTCGGCGAGCTGAAGAACACCGCCTGGACGTGCGCCCAGTTGAACGCCGCCGTCTGCGCCAGTTACCCGCCACGGCTGTACCTGCGCACTCCGGCCGGCGCCACCAGGTCGCGCTGGCCGACGCGAGCGCTGGCGGGGGTGCAGGCGCGCGCTTCCGGCGGGGCGCGCGTCGAGGAGGCGAACACCTGCTCGACCTGTTGACGCAGGCCTGTCCACAACGGCCACGACCTGCTGGAGCAGACGACGCGTGCAGGAGGTCCACGGCGCGCCTACCGGCTGATCGACGGCCGCGCTCGGCGTGCCGACGGCGATCTGGCCGCTGCCGGTGCATCGGGTCACACCGTGGCGCGACCCGGACAGCCCGAACCTGGTCGACTGTTACCTCCATCGCCGGTGGGGGAAGAGCGGCATTGCACCGAACAGGTGATCGCCTTCCGCTACCCCGACGTGCGGACCCGACACCGGCGGGCTGTCGCCCTTGCGGGCGTGCTTCGGAACAGGTGCGGCTGACCGCCGAGCTGGCGGCGTTCAAGGCCGGCAAGTTCGCCCACCACGCGGCACCGGACGCCATCGTCAGTCCCGACGGGGTACTTGGCGAGGAGGAGCGCGACCGGCTGGAGCGGCAGTGGAACGATCGATTGCAGCCGCGCTGGCCGGGTGGTGGTCGCCGACACGGCGGCGGGTGCAGCCGCTGGAGCACTCGATGGGCGACCTGGCAGCGGCTGGCCGATTTGCGAGCGACCAAGGAGGACATCTGCAACGCCTTCGGCGTGCCGGTGGCGTTCCTCACGTCGCAGACCAACCTGGCCAACCTGCAAGCCGCCGAGCAGCAGCACCTGGCGCAGACGATCCGTCCGCGGCTGCTTGCGTGGCGCGACGAGAAGCTGAACGAGCAACTGGTGCCGCGCTACGACCCGACCGGCCGGCTATTCCTCGCCATGGCGACGACCCGGCTGCCGGGCAACCGTGAGTTGCTGCTGCTGCGCTCGCCGCGACGTGTACCTTCGGCACGGCGTGCTGACGATCAAGCGAGGTCCGCTCCGACGAGGGCCTGCCGCCCGTCCCACTGGGGCGACGAGCCGCGGCGGTCGGGTGGCGCGCCCTGACACCCCACGCCCATCGCTGCGCTTCCGAGCGTGCCACCCGAACAGGTGACGTTCTGGGTGGCACGCCCTGAGTCCGCGAAGGGCGTGAGCGTGGGGATGGCCGTGACGCGATACCACGCCCGTCGCTGCGCTCCGAGCGTGCCACCCCTCGTTCGCCATTCAGGTGTTTGGTGCCATGCCCACGCTGGCGTGGGCATGGCGTTGCACCGACCGGCCCCGTTCGAGGAGGTGTCCCCGTATCACGCAATGCCGTGGCCATGGCACCCAGAAGGTGGGATGACGGTTCGGGTGGTCGTCCGTGGCAACGTAATGGTATCCTGTGCCGGGATCTCGCCGGAAGTGAACACGATCATGTCCGACACAACCGTTCCTGTCGCGCCCCGCGGCCCGCCCGTCCTGCTGACGGCCGAGGAGTTCGCCGCCCGGTTCGCGCACGTCCACGCCGAACTGGTCAAGGGCGTCGTCAAGGAGTATCCCGTGCCGATGCCGAAACATGGGTTCGTTTGCTTCCGCATCGCCCTGCTCGTCGGCACTCACGTTGAGCAAAACGACCTTGGGCGAGTCATGACCAACGACTCGTGGATCAAAACCCGGAGCAACCCTGACACCGTTCGCGGCGCCGACGTGTGCTTCTTCAGCTACGAACGGTTGCCGAAAGGGGAGGTGCCCGAAGGGCTGCTTTCGGTCGTCCCGGAGTTGGTCTTCGAGGTGCGCTCGCCGAGCGACCGATGGCCGGAGATCCTCGTCAAGGTCGGTGAATACCTGCAGGCGGGCGTTCGGGTGGTGGTTGTGGTTGACCCGCCGACCTCCTCGGCCACCGTTTACCGCCATGAGGAGTTGCACCACACCTTCCACAATGGCGACCCGCTGACGCTGCCCGACGTGTTACCTGACTTCTCCGTTCCGGTCAGCCGGTTGTTCGCCTGACCCGTCGCGATTATTCGCCCCTTTTTCGATCTCTTCACGCACCCTCGTTGAGACACCTCTGATGTCCGTCTTCCTGCCGGAAGGCCCACTCGGGTTCCCCATGCCCGACGCGATGGCCCGCGCTGTCGATGCGCTGCTGCGGTCGCTGCCGCGAAGCGATGAACATGCCTATCGTCACATCCTCACGCCGCAACCGCCGACCGAGCTGAACCCGGGCGAGCCGCTCCGACGTGTCGATCAGCACCGAAAGCGTCGACCGGCCCGGTGAGTGGTGGTCGTCGCCGCCGGCATGGACGACAGCCAGTTCCGGCTCAACCCGGTCGTCACCCTCGGGCACGATTACTCCCTGCCGCCGGTCGGCCGCAGCGTGTGGCGGCGGCGGGTCCGCGACGGCGATCCGCCGCACGGGCGCGTCGGCATCAAGGCGAAGACGCGCTACCCGGCGCGGCCGGCGTCGCTGCCGGACCGTGAGCCGTGGCCGTCCGACCAGGTGTTCGCGCTGGTGCAGGCCGGGCTGCTGTGCGGCAAAAGCATCGGCTTCCTGCCGATACAGGTCCACGCGCCGGATCGCGACGAACGCCGGCGGCACGGCTGGGGCGACGAGGTGCGGCGCGTGGTCGACCGCTGGCTGCTGCTGGAGTACGCCTGCGTCTGTCTGCCGGCCAATCAGCACGCGCTGGTGGAAGTGGTCGCCAAGGGCGCGCTGCCGCTGGCCGAGCCGGTCCGCCGGGCGCTCGGGCTGGTGCCGCCGCGGCCGGTGGCGTTCACAGCGCTCGACGAGGTGGGCCGCGCCGTCGCCCGGCGGGTGGCGGCGTTCGACCTGCCGGGGCGGGCCGCTCGCGCCGTCGCCGACGCGCTCGACCGCGTCCGTGGCCGCGTGTGAGCGACGGCGTTCACATTCGCTCATAATGCTATCTGAATAATCGTCGAAATCGACTATCGTGCATTCACCCTGGAGGCGGCTCCAGGCGAGGACGCCGGCGAGGCGGTGAGCGAGCCGCCCGCCGCCGGCTGGCGGCCTCCTTTGTCCCCACGAGAACGCACCCGCATAGTTTGTCCAACTGACCCGCGACTTCCTCGGCAAGAAGGCCGGCGAGCGGATCGACGTGAGCGACGCCGACGCCGCCTCCCTGGTGGCGAGCGTACCGCCGTCGCCGTCGCCGACGACCTGGTCGGCCCGCTCGTGGCCGCGCTGGAGCAGGCCGCCGGCGGCATCCCTGGCGCCGTTCAGGCCGCCGTCGACGCCGCGCTGCAGCAGGTAGCGCAGGCGCACACCCTCAGCCGCAAGAACGCCGTCCCGAAGCTGTTCGGCGACGGCCACCACGGCGATCGAAACGGACGTTTGGCCGGTTCCTGCTGGCTGTCCGCCACGGCGACGTCAAGGCGGCGGAGGAGATGGGCAGCCGGTTCGTCGCCTGGACCGGCGACGACGGCGAGCGGAAGGCGGCGGCTGGCGACCCAGACCGGGACCAGCGGCGGCTTCCTCGCCGGTCGAGGTTTCACGCCCGCCTGATGGGGCTGGTCGCCGAGGCGGTCGGTGGTTCGCCGTCGCCACCATCATTCCGATGACTGCCCGGTCGTGTCAGATCCCGGCCATCGACGTGACCACCGCTCCCACCGTTTGCCGGCGATTCGGCGCTGCTCGGCGGGATCGTCGCCCGCTGGACCGAGGAGGCGACGGCCCTCAACGAGACGGAACCGGCGCTGAAGCAGATCGACCTGACCAACTACGAACTGTCCGGCTACTCCAAGGTGAGTAATACCTTGCTCGCTGACAGTGCGATCGGTCTGGAGGCGTTCCTGCTGCAGCTGTTCAGCCGGGCGATCGCCTGGTACGAGGATCACGCCTTCCTGCGCGGCAACGGTGTGGCCAAGCCGCTCGGCGTACAGGCGTGGCCGGGGCTGATCGCTGTCACGCGCAACACGTCGAGTACGTTCAAACTGGCCGACGTGGCGGGCATGTACGCCCGACTGCTGGCCGGCGGCGACGAGCGCTCGGTCTGCTGGGTGATCCACCCGACGGTACTCGCCCAGTTGGTGCAGATGACCGGCGGCGACAACGTGCTGTTCCTGGGCAACGACCTGCACCAGAAGCCGATCATGAAGATCCTCAATTATGACGTCGTGGTCAGCGAGAAGGTGCCGGCGCTGGGGTCGGCCAACGACGTGACTCTGTGCGACTTCCAGCACTACCTGATCGGCGATCGCCAGCAATTGGAGATCGCCTACAGCGAGCACGTCGCCTTCCTGACCAACCAGGCGGTGTGGCGGTTCGTCAGCCGCGTCGGCGGTCTGCCGTGGCTGCGCGACAAGGTGACGCTGGCCGACGCCAGCAGCACCGTCTCCCCGTTTGTCGGCCTTGCCGCGTGAGGTGTTTCCATGATGAGTCAACCGTCCGAACGTCTGACCGTCTGCGGCGTCATCGACCCGCAGACCGCCAACAACACGACCAAGACGACCGGCAACATCGACCTGAGCAAGTTCCACGAAGCGGCGTTCGTGCTGCTGGTCGGCACGATCGACAGCACCGTCGACTTCAAGCTGCAGGAATCGGCCGACGGCTCGACCGGCTGGGCCGACATCAGCGGCAAGGGGATCACCCAGCTGACCGCCACCGACGACAACAAGCAGGTGCTGGTCAACCTGAAGGCGGAGGAACTGTCGACCGGCAAGCGCTACGTCCGCGGACTGGCGACGCTCGGGAATGGCACGTCGCAGGCGCTGTGCGCCGTCGCGCTGGGCGTGAAGCCGCGCTTCGGTCCGGCGTCCGACGACAAGGCGGCGACGCTGGCGCAAATCGTCACCTGACGGGATCCCCCCTCCCCGCGCCGCCGCGCCGGCCGTACTTCTGTCTGGGGCAGATCGATTCCCTTCGCCCCCTTCAGGAGACGCAGTCATGCCGCGGTATCTGGTGCTGATCGAGGAGACGGACAAGGGACTGGCGGTCATCAAGGATTCGCCCAATCGGGCGGCGCAGTTCAAGGCGCTGGCGGCGCAGAAGGGCGTGACCGTCGAGGCGCAGCTGTGGATGTTCGGCGACTACGACGGCGCGCTGGTGCTGTCGGCCCCGACCGAGGAGGCCGTCCTCGGGCTGGTCCTGCACCTGGACAGCCTCGGGTATGTCCACGCCCACGTCAGCCGGGCCTACGACGAGGCGGAGTTTCGCGCTCTGGTGAGTAAGCTGTAACTGGAATTTCTGAATGCAGAGTGCAGAATGCAGAATGAAATACCAAAGTACGCCACCGATCGCTTCCACCGCCTGACGTCGATGTCTTTTGCCTTTCGGCTGTTCATTCTGCATTCTGCATTCTGACTTCTGCATTGGGGTCTGACGTGTCCGAAACCTTCGACTCCGCTGCCACCAACCCGGCCGCCGGCGGTGAAAACCTCGCCGGCGACCGCTTCTCCCAGGCCGGTGTCTCCCTCTTCCTCCCCGCCTGCTACCTCGTCTTCGGCGCTGCCAACGGTCCCTACACCCGCGTCGAGGCCGGCGCCGGCTTGCCCGTCGCCATCACCAGCACCGTCACCGTCTCCGCGTCCAACCTCGACATCCGCAACCTCGACTTCAGCCTCGATTCCATCTCCGCTGTCCAGAGCGGTGACTGGACCGTCCTGGCCGTCCAGTCCGGCGTCTGGTCCGCCTCCGTCACCGGCACCGTCGCCATTTCCGGTACCCCCACCGTCAACGCCCAGCAGTCCGGCAGCTGGATTGTCGGTACCGAATTGCCCACCGCCGGCATCCTCACCGACTCGATGGCTGGACCGACCACTCCCTCGGTCGGCGCCTTGCTCATGGCCTTCAACGGCTCGTCCTGGTTCCGTCTCCGCGGCGACACCACCAACGGCATCTTCGTCCAGGGCACCGTCTCTGCCGACACCGAGCTACCCGCCGCTGCCGCGCTGGCCGACGGTGCCAGCAATCCCACCACGCCCACCGTCGGCGCCGCCGAACTGCTCTTCAACGGTTCCACCTGGGACCGTCGTCCCGGCACTCAGGAGGGCACCCTTTTAACGTCCGCTATTCGCAACACCACCAACGACAGCGCCGTGCAAACCAACTACGGCGCCAAGGGTGTCTTGATCACCATGAACCTGACTGCTGCCGCCGGCACCGGCATCAAGCTCGAACTGCGCGGCATCGACCCCATCCTCGGCGGCGACATCATCCTGGCGCGCTTCACCAGCAACCGCAACAACACCGCCCAGGTCCACTGGCTCGAGCTTCACCCCGGCGCCGCCTCCGCATCGGTCGACGGCTGGGGGGAACGCTTCCAGGGCTGTCTACCGCGCCGCTGGAAACTCCGTGTCCTCCACTCCGACGGCAACAACCTGACCTACTCCGTCGGCTATACCCTTTTGCCCTGACCACGCAACCTCGAGACGCGCATGATCCGCACCCTTCCGCCGCTCGGCGCGGCCGGGCTGTCCGCCGGCGCGCTGCTGTTCGCCGCCGACCCGTCCCCGGCCGACGGGCTGATTCACACCCTGAGCAACCTCGGCGGGCTGAGCCTGTTCGCCACCGGCCTGTTCGTCCTGCTCCGCGAACAGCTGAAGGCGTTTCAGGACCAGGTGTCGGCCGAACGGAAGCGGACCGACGAGCTGATCGGCAACCTCCGTGGCGAGTGGGCGACCGAGCGGCGCGAGCGGGGCGCCGCGCTCGAGCAGTTCCGCGAGGAGTTCCTCCGCCACCACGAGGACCTGCTCGCCCAGCTGCACCTGCTTCGCGTCGAGTCCGCCTGTCGCCACGGCCAGCCGGTGAAGGACGACGACTCCCACTCGGAGGCATGACATGCGACCTCTTCTGTTCGTGCTGCTGTGGCCTGCCGTCCTCTTCGGTGTTTCTCCCAGTATTACCATACCCGATCGAATCAAGGGCGAGCCGGGAGCGTTCGTCCGGGTGACGGCGACGACCGACGGCAAGAACGTGCGCTGGATCGCGCTGACGCCAGGCCTGGCGGTGTTTCCCGCCGACCTGCTGCGCGACAGCCGCACCACCGTGGTCGTCGCCCTGCGGCCGGGGGCGTACCGCCTGCTCGCCCTGACCGCCGTCGGCGACGAGCTGTCCGAGCCGGCGGAGTGTGTCGTCGAGATCGCCGGCGATCCGCCGCCGCCCGGCCCCGAACCGCCCACTCCTCCCACTCCGCCGGCCGACCCGCTGGCGGAGGCGCTGGCCCGGCTCTACGCCGCTGACACCGCAACGAGCAAGGCCGAGTACGCCCGCGCCCTGGCCGGGTTCTACCGGCAGGCGGCGCGGTCGGTCGACGCCCGCGAACTGCGGACCGCCGGCGAGCTGTACCAGGTGCTGCGGCGGGCGAGCGCGCGGTGGTGCCCGACGACGCCCTGCCGGCATTGCGCGGCGCGCATCGCCGACGAGCTGCGGCGTGCTGCCGACGCGCGGCGACGCCCCGCTCACCGACGCCCACCGCGCTGCGCCCGCGCCCTGTTCCTCCGCCTCGCCGCCCTGCTGGAGACGCTGCGATGACCGCCTTCTATATCCCGCCGTCGTTCGGCTGGCACCGCCGCCCCGACGCCGTCGCCGCCACCCTCCGCCACCTGGAGCGGACCCAGCCCGTATCGCCTTACGCAGGGGTGTCGGCCGCCGGGTTGCTGGCTCAGGCCGACGACGATCGGCCGGCGGCTGCTGTGGAAAGCCGAGGAAGCGCAGCGGCGGGCTGGCGCTTCGTCGTGGGACCAGGACGGCGCCGGCACCTGCGTCTCGTTCGGGTTCGCTCGCGGGACGAACGACCTGATGCTTTTGCAGGCGAGCGCGGAAAGAAGAAGGCGATCCCGGCGTCGACGTGGCGACCGAGCCGATTTACGGCGGATCGCGCGTCGAGGTGGGCGGCGGTGAGATTCGTGGCGACGGGTCGGTCGGCGCCTGGGCGGCGCGGTGGGTGCGCGAAGTGGGGCGTGCTGCTGCGGCAGAAGTATGGCAGCCACGACCTCACGCGCTACTCGGTGGCGCTCAGCCGGGCGTGGGGGCAGACCGGAGTACCGGACGATCTGGAGCCGGAATGTCGGCTGCACCCGGTGCGGACGGTGGCCCAGGTGCGGCGGGCCGAGGAGGCGTGGCGGCTGCTCGGCAACGGCTACCCGGTGCCGGTGTGCTCGACCGTCGGCTTCGACAGCCCGCTGGAGGACGGCTTCTGCGCCGCCCGCGGCGAGTGGCCGCACTGCATGCTGCTGCGCGGCCGGCTGGTCGCTCGTTACCGCGGCACGCGCGTCCGCGCCTTCTGCGTGCAGAACTCGTGGGGCGACTATTTGCGCGGCGAAGCGGTGATCCGCGACGCCGACGGCAACCCGGTGCCGCTGCCGCCGGGCTGTTTCGGCATTCTGTGGGAAGACTGCGAGGCGATTCTGCGCGAAGGCGACTCGTTCGCCCTGTCCGACCTGGTCGGCTTCGCGCCCGCGACCTGTCGTGGCTATTGTGAACCATCTGTCCCAGCGTTGGAGGTCCTGTCATGACCGTGAAAGAGTTCGACGTCAACCGGCTGCGTGACATCCTGGCCGCGGTCGGCGAGTTCGCCCCGGCGCTGCTGCTCATGCTGGAGCGGCTGGCGAACATCCTCAAGCGGCCCGACCCGCCGCCGGCCCCGACGGTACAGGGGACGGTCGACCGGTGCGATCACCCGTGCGCCGTCGCCTGTCTCGACGCCGCCGGCGAGGCGCAGCTGGAGGCGGCTGGCCGCCGTGTTCCGCGCCCGCCGCTGCTGCACCCCGGAGGACGACGCATGACGCTTGTGCTGCTGGCCGTGTGGCTGGGCCCCTGCCGCCCGACCTCGCCGCCGCGGCAGCGCGCTGCGGCAAGCGCTCGCCGAGCTGCGGGCGACAGGCGCGGAAGACGTTGCCACGACGGCAGCCCAGCCGGGTGGCACGCTCGGAGCGGAGCGACGGGCGTGGTATCGCGTCACGGCCATCCCCACGCTCACGCCCTTCGCAGACTCAGGGCGTGCCACCCAGCCGCTCCCAATGGCGCTCGCGACGCGTGTGAAGGACGCTGGGTGCCATGGCCACGCTTCGTGGCCATGCGATGCGAGCCGCCCTTCTCCGACAGGGCCAGTCCGCGAAGCGCCGCATGCCCACGCGAGCGTGGGCATGGCACCAGGCGCCGAATCAACCCGTTTCTCGATCCCCAATGGTTTGATCGACTGGCTGCTGCCGGCTGAAACCATGATCAGCGTTGTCCTCCTGTACGGCTGGAGGCTGGGCGGTCGACCCGCGCCGCCTCCGGTCGTCACCCCGGTTCGTCTTCTCGCCGCGGCGCGCCTGTCCGGCTCGCGGCCCGAGGGTCCGTCATGCCTCCGCTGCACGCCCGCGCCCCGCCGCGCCCGGTCCGCCTGCTCGCCGGCTGCACCAACGCCCGTCGGCTCCTGGCCGACGACCACCGCGAGCGGAACCTGCGCGCCCGGCCCGCCGGCGACCTCTTCTCGACAAGCGAGCGACCGCATGTCCATTTCCAGCAACCTGACGTTCTTCCGCGGCGAGGACGTCACTCTCGACTTCCAGATGGCGCGCCGGTCGAGCGTCACCGGCTGGGCGATCACGTTCAAGGCCGCCGACGGCCTCGGCGGCACGGTGCAGATCACGAAATCCGCCACCGTCACCGACGGACCGCGCGGCCGGTTCCGCGTCAGCCTGGCCTCGGCCGACACCGCCGCGCTCAATCCCGGCCGCTACGTCTGGGACGTCCGCCGCACCGACGCCGGCAGCAAGGCGACGCTCGCCGACGGCTATCTCGACCTCCGCCGCGAGGTGACGGCGTGAGTAGTTCTCGTGGTGTCTCAGGTCAGTGAAACGTCGATCCGCCTACCCGAACTGAGAACCACTTGGCCTGCTGAGAACTGAAACACAACTGAGAACTATTCGATGACCACCTCAGTCTGGAACGGGCGTTGCGTAACCTGCCCGGCGTGACGGCCACGGACGAGCGGACCGTCGACGCGATGATCGGCGCGTGCAGCGACGCCATCCGCCGGTACTGCCGCCGTGACTTCGCGCTTCGCGAATACGACGAGCTGTACGAGGGCTGGCGCGATGGCATGCTGCTGCTCCGCGGCTATCCGCTGCACTCGGTCGAAAGCGTGCGCAGCGAGCCGCAGACTGTGCTGCGCGTACGCAATGCCGCGGCCGACGTGCAGCAGGCGCGCGTCACCGTCACCGCCGCCGGGCTGACGCTGGTCCGCGTGGCATCGGGGACGCGGACGGTCGACACGTCGGTCACCTGGGCGGCAAATGCGACCGTGTCCGCCGTCGCCACAGCCGTGACGGCGCTGGGCAGCGGATGGGCAGCCGAGCCGGTGGCCGCGTTCGCCGCCTACCCGGCGCAGGATCTGTACGTCGCCCCGTCGTTCGGCGATGCCACCCGATCGGACGGGGCAGCTGCGTGTCGCGCCCGGCTGGGCCAAGCTGCGCTGCACGTCGTCGAGCTGACCGACTACACCTGGAACCCGCGGCTGGCTGTACCGCCGCGGCGCCGGCGAGGACGACGGGTCGGTCCGCGTGCAGTACACCGCCGGCTACGCCGAGGTGCCGCACGCGCTGCAGGGAAGCGTACGCGCCTGGGTCGCCGACCTGTTCCACCGCACCCGCCGCGATCCGGCACTGGCGTCGCAGGCGATCGTCGGCAGCCTGAGCCAGACGTGGACGCGCTGGCGGATTCCGCCCGCCGTCGCCGGGCTGCTCGCGCCATACAGGAGAATATCGATCGGATGACTCTTCCACTTGCCGCCAACAGCAGCGCCGACGTGTATCGCTGGCCGACGGCGCCGCCGGCGGCGCCGACCGTCGCGAGCTGTGGCGATCCACCTGCGCGGCGACTATCGCCGCTTCCTCGACGCCGGGGAGGGCGACGCCGACGGCCACTTCACGCACGTCGCCCTGGTCGACCCCACTGTCGACGTTCGCGACGACTACACCGGCTACGCCCGCGCCGGCACTCCCGATGCGCTGTATGTCCCCGACCGCACCGGCACCCGGTTCACCGTCGTCTTCGTCGAACGGGTCGGCCGCGGCACGTTCGCCGACCACCTCCGCGTCTACCTGATGCGCGAAACGCCGGCCTGGCCCACGGAGGCGTTTTGACATGAACTCGAACACCACCGGCGACCTGTACCATCGGCAACAGCCCGCCGGCGGCGCCAGACCTGGCAGCAGTGCCGCTGTACCTGCACGGCGACTACGGCCGCTACCGCATGGAGACCGGCGCGTCGCGACCTGCCACCCTCCGTTTCACGCACGTCGCCCTGGTGGACGCCGGCACCGACGTCCGCGACGGCTTCTCCGGCGGGACGACCGGCGGCAACGCCGACGCCGTCTATGTCCCCGACCGCACCGGCACCCGGTTCGACGTCGTCTTTGTCGAGCGGCAGCCCGACGGCTCGCGCCGCGTCTACCTGAACCGCCGCGCCCCGGCGTGGCCCACGAATGAGGTGTGACCCTGTGACTGTCCGCAACCGCATCGTCCGCCACGACCGCGTCCGCGCCGGCGACCTGGTGCCGCACGAGCACAACCCGCGCCGCCACCCGGCCGCCCAGCGCGCCGCGTTGCAAGCGCTGTACGACGAGGTCGGCTTCGCCCGCAGCCTGCTCGTCTACCCGCTGCCCGACGGCCGGCTCAAGCTGATCGACGGCCACCTTCGCCGCGACCTCGACCCGGACATGCCGGTCGACGTCGAGGTGCTCGACGTGACCGACGAGGAGGCGCGGAAGCTGCTGCTGTCGATCGACCCGCTCGCCGCCCTGGCCGACCACGACCCGGCGACGCTCGACGAGTTGCGGCGGATCACCACCAGCGATAGCGACGAGCTGACGAACCTGTGGCGAGCAATCGGCGCATCGACTGCGGCGGTCGATGAGACACTCGCCGACACCCGCCGCGAGCCGACCAGGCCGCCGCCGGCGCGGCCGAGCAGTACCTGATCCTGGTCGAGTGTCCCGACGAGGCGACGCAGCTGAGTCTGCTGGAACGGTTCGCCGCCGAGGGGCTGACCTGTCGCGCGGCTGGTGAGCTGACCCATGCGTATCGTCGTCGAATCGCCGGTGGTCGAGTCGCTGCGGGTGCAGCAGCTGCGCCGGGCTGTTCGATCTGCCCCCCGAACGTACCAGCCGGCTGGAGTGGACCGTCGAGCTGCCGCTGGCCGAGCGCGACTGGCGAATTGGGCTGATTACCGGACCGTCGGGATGCGGAAAGTCGACGATCGCGCGGCACCTGTGGCCGGGCGAGGTCGAGCGCTCCTCGTCCCTCGCGTGGCCGGCCGATCGTGCCGTCCTCGATGCCTTCCCGGCGGAACTGTCGGTCCGCGCTGTCACCGAACTGCTGGCGGCGGTCGGCTTCAGCTCGCCGCCGGCATGGCTGCGACCGTTCGCCGTGCTGTCGACCGGCCAGCGGCTTCCGCGCCACCCTGGCCCGCCTGCTCGCCGACGCCGTCGCCGCGCGGCCGCGCGTGGTCGTCGTCGACGAGTTTACCTCCGTCGTCGACCGCACCGTCGCCCGCATCGGTTCGGCGGCGGCGGCCCGCGCCCGTCCGCGCCGGCGGGGCAGGGCACCGCCCCGCGGCTTCGTCGCCGTCACCTGTCACGACGACGTGATCGACTGGCTGCAGCCCGACTGGGTGTATCGCTCGGCCGAGAACGTCTTCGCCTGGAGGCGGCTTCGACGACGCCCGCCGATCACCCTCGACGTCCGCCGCTGTTCCCGGCAGCGGTGGCGGTTATTCGCACCGCATCACTATCTGAGCCACGCGCTGGCGCCGGCCGCGGTCTGCTTCGTCGCCGTCTGGAACGAGACGCCCGTGGCTTTCTCCGCCTGGCTGCCCCACGTCGGCCCCGGCCGGCCGGCGCGGCGTGAGCATCGCACAGTGACACTGCCGGACTACCAGGGCGTCGGCATCGGCCATGCGCTGTCGGGGCTGATCGCCAGCGCCTGGCGCGGTCTGGGGTATCGGGCCGTGTCGACGACCACGCACCCGGCGTTCGTGCGCGCGCGGCTGCGCTCGCCGTTCTGGGTGCTCCGCCGCGCCCCGTCGCTCGCCCGCGGCCACGAACCGCGGCTGCGGACGCTGCGCCATGCGTCCACCCGGCTGACCGCCGGCTTCGAGTACACCGGCCCGCCGCTGCCGCCGCTGCTGGCGCGGCGGCTGGTTAAAGGATGACTTTTCGGATCGATTGTACCCATGTCGCGCAAGCGTACCGAGCTGACGCCGGCGATCGAGCAGGCGATCCTGGCCTACGTCCGCGCCGGCGGCTTCCCCGAGGTGGCCGCCGAGGCGGCAGGTGTGTCGCGGGACGATTTCGCCTGGTGGCTGAAGCAGGGCAACAGCCCGCGCGGCGGCAAGCGCTATCGCGCGTTCGCCGAGGCCGTGCGCCAGGCGGTGGCGCAGGCCCGTCTCGGCGCCGAGGTAGCGGCGAAGACCGACCGGCCGCTCGACTGGCTGCGCAACGGTCCCGGCCGCGAGACGCCGGAAACGACCGGCTGGACCGGCACCGTGAAGCCGCGCGGCGGACGCGCCGACGCCTCGCTGCTGACCGATCCGCAGGTCCGCGCGCTGCTGAGCGCCCTGATGGACGCGCTAGCAGCGTTCCCCGAGGCGCGGGCCGCCGTCGCTGACCGGCTCACCGCCCTGGCGGCGCCCGCGCCGCCAACCCCACGCTGACGCCGAGAGTCGTCCATTGACTCCTGCGCAGGTCTTGTATTCTCGGCCCGTATACTGTACAAATGTACAAAAGCCAGCGAGGTGATGGGATGGACACGGCGCGGTGCGTTCACTGCGAGCGGGAAGCCGAACTCAACGGCGTCGGGCTGTGCCCGGCGTGTCGGGTGGTGGAGACGATCCGGGTGCTGTACGTGCGGCGGCGCGGCTGGACGCCGGCATGGGAGCGGCATCTGCGGCGGCTTACGCGCCGCGCCCAGGCTGGCCTGCCGTTGTTCGACCCTGCTTCCGGCCGATGACCTTGTCGCCCACGGAGGAACCCCATGCGAGTGCTGCGATGCTACAACCCCGAGGTTCGTCTGCGACTGTTGAGCGGGGAGGCGGGACGCGAGGCGCTGGACGTGCGCCGGCGGCAGGAAACGGCGGACGTCGCCGGCACCGTCCGCTGCCCGCGTTGTGGCGGCGAGCTGGTAGCGCGGATGAGCCGCATCGGTCCCGGTTTCTGGTGCCGCTGCCCCGTCCGCCGCGTCCTCGCCGAGGGCGCGTGACGATGCGGACTGGCCCCGACCGGGAATGAGGACTCGCACCACATGGCCACGAAGCGTGGCCATGGCACCCAGAAATGGCTTCGCCGACGCCTGCTTTGGTGCCATGCCCACGCTTGCGTGGGCATGCAGCGTTTCACCGACCGGCCCTGTCTGAGAACGAGGACTCGCACCACATGGCCACGAAGCGTGGCCATGGCACCCATGCGGCGACCACTGCTGTCTGCTGTCTTTCTACTGACTACTGACTACTGACTACTGCGAGCGTCAGCGAGCCAAGCGCTGACGCATGGTCGGCGACGAGATACGATGGAAAAACCGTCGCCGTGGGGCGTATCCACGGACGAGCGCCTCTCCACCCGAGCGCCGGAGGGCCGATGACGCCGGAGGAGTTTGCCCGCTACGTGCAGGAACAGTATCACCACTTCGTCGCCATCGTCGTTCGCTGCGGCCGGCCGCGGACGGACGCCGATGACGTGGTGCAGCAGGCCGTTGTCCGGCTGCTGGCGATGCGCGAGCGTATCGACCCGCAGCGGGTGGACGGGCTGTTCCTGGTGACGCTGCGGCGGCTGGCGGTCAGTAACTGGCGGGACACCCGGCGCGAGCGGCCGACCGACCCGGAGACGCACGACCCGGCCGACCGACGTCCGCCCGTGGTTGCCGCGCTGGAGGTGGACGAGGCGGCGGACGCCCTTCGCGCGGTGGTGGGTCGCAGCCGCGAGCGCATGTCCGAACCGGAACGGCGGGCGATGGCCTGCTGCTGGGAGGCTCGCGGTCATCGGCCGACCGCACAACGGCTTTTCTCCGCCGATGGGAAAGGGTACGACGCTGCCCTGAATCGCGCCCGCGAGCGGCTCCGCCGGGACCTGCAACCCCACACCGACCTCCTCGCCACCGTCGGCCCGGATGCCGCGTGGCAGATCATTCACGACGTCTTCGAGGCGGACCTGCCGACCCCGGCGGACGCCCCGGGAGGACTCCCATGAGCCGCCTCACCCCGTCCGACCTGGAAGCGCTGGCCGCCGGCCGGGCGCTGCCGCGCGACACCTTCCTCGCCCTGCTCGCCGACCCGCAGGCGTGCGCCGAGCTGGAACGACTCGCCCAGGTGAGCGACCTGCTCGGCCCGGAGCTGCCCGACCCGAACGACCCGCTCCTTGACCTGCCCGTCGGCCTCGACGAGATCGCCCGCTTCGTCGACGGCAAGCTGCCGCCGGGACCGCGGCATGACGAGGTCGCCCGCGTTGTTGACGAGTACCTGCCCCGCCGCTGGTCGACCCCGAGGCCGGCACGGTGATGGAGTTCGACGACCCCGGCGAGACGCGCATCGAGTTCCGCAAGCCCGACGGGACGTGACCCGTCAGGCCAGCACGCCGTCGATGACTCGCCCGGGGCTGATCGGCAGCCGCCGGTCGAGGGCGTCGCGCACCTCGGTCGCCGGGTCGATGCCGAGCAGGTGGAACAGTGTCGCCGACAGGTCTTCCGGCCGCACCGGGTCGGTCGCCGGATACGCGCCCAGCCGATCGGAAGCCGAAGACGTGTC
Organism: Gemmataceae bacterium; assembly: GCA_046350215.1. Taxonomy (GTDB): domain Bacteria; phylum Planctomycetota; class Planctomycetia; order Gemmatales; family Gemmataceae; genus JAXMAU01. The sequence continues at coordinate 35,408 of JAXMAU010000038.1, forward strand.
CTCGCCTCACCCCGCCGCCGGCCAGGATCGCCGGGTAACACTGCGGCCAGTGGTCGCGGCCAGCGAGGTTGTTGATCTTCGGCGTGCGGCCGAACTCGCCCACCCACACCACCAGCGTGTCGTCCAGCAGGCCTCGCACGTCCAGGTCGTCGATCAGCGTCGGCAGCGTTTGATCGGCGAGCGGCAGTAAGTAGCGTTTGAGGATCGGATACATCGGCTGACCGCCGAAGCCGTGCGTGTCCCACCCGCCGTTGTTGCCGCCGATCGCCGCGGCGAAGTAGACATTGACGAACCGTGCCCCCGCCTCGACCAGCCGCCGCGCTAGCGAGCACGCCTGGCCGTAGGTGGTCCGACCGTAGCGATCACGAACCTCGCGCGGCTCGCTCGCCAGGTCGAACGCCTTGCGGATGCGGTCCGACAGCAACATCGTCAGCGCCCGCTCCTGGTGCGCCGCGATCCCCTTCGCCTTCGCCGAGTATTCCAGCAGCCGCGCCTGGGCGTCGATCAGCCGGGTCATCTCACGGCGGGCCGCCAGCCGTTCGGCCGACAGGGTGGCCGGCAGGCTCAGCTCGGGCAGCCGGAAGTCGTCGCGGTTGGGGTCGCGGGTGATGAGCAGCGGATCGTGCGACTTGCCGAGGAAGCTGGCGTGCTGCCCCGGCGTGATCGAGCCGTCGGCGATGACGTGCGGAAAGGCGACGAACGTCGGCACCCCCTGCCGGGCCGGCGCCAGCCGATCGACGATCGAGCCATAGGCGGGGAACAGGTCGCGCGAGTCGCGCAGCCGCTGGTCGTCGCTCGGCGGGGCGTAGCCGGTCAGGCTGTAGTAGCCGGCCGAGTTGTGGTTCTTCATGGTGTGCCGCAGGGTGCGGACGAGGGTGACCTTGTGCATCACCGTCGCCATGCGCGGCAGCAGCTCGGACACCTGCAGGCCGGGGACGCGCGTGGCGATCGGCCGCAGCTCGCCGCGGACCTCGGCGGGCGCGTGCGGCTTCATGTCGAAGGTGTCGTGCTGGCTCGGCCCGCCCCACTGGTGCAGGAAGATGACCGCCTTCGCCCGCCCCTTGCGCGGCGTACCGTCGGCGCTGGCAGCCCCGGCGCGCCAGCCCGCCAGCCCCGCCAGCCCGACCCGCAGCAGGTGTCGTCGCGTCAGGTCATGCATCGTCGGTCCTCGCGATCCGTAAGCCGCTGCCCTCGCCGGTGGCAGCCGCGGGCGGGTCGCTGGCGACCGCCTTGTTTCGTTCTACAATTCCACGGCACTGCCAGGAATGGGTATCGCGGCTGGCGGGGAAGGATTGGTCTGCGACCATTCATCCACGGATGACCCCGCCAGTCGGTGCGAAGGCTGACAGGCGGGGAGTGATGGAGGCACGCGATGGCGTTGACGGCCGGGCAGCGGCGGCGGGTGGCGTGGCTGATCGATGGCCACCTGGCCGACGACTATGACGAGGCCACGTTCGAGACGCGATGGGAGCGAGAGTTCGCCGCCCTGTCGTCGCCCGAGGAGCTGTTCCTGTACGCTTCCGAGTCGCACCCTGACCAGGACCCGGACGAGTGGCGGCGCGTGCTGGACCACCGGCTGTGCGACCAGGGCACCGCGCTGCTGGTGTTCTGGCGAAATGCGCCGGTCTACTTCTACGGGAACGAGCCGGCCGGCGGCTGGGGTGTCAACCGCGGGCGGTATGAACTGGTGCGGGAAATCGCCGAGCGGTGCCGCACCGGCGGCTACCCATCGGCGGTGGTGCGCTTCGACCCGGCCGCGTTCAAGGGGGCCAGCTTCCTCGCCGGCCACTCGCCGCCGGCGCTGGAGCGAGTGCCCGCGCACATGCGGGTGCCGAGTCCGGGCGAGCCGGTACCGCCGCTCAGCGGCCCGGACTTCGACTGGGGTGAAGGGTTCGGAGGACCATGAGGCCCCGGTTGTTGAATCTTGGAGGTTCCGATGCGCATCGTCATGACCGTGGCCGTCCTGGCGATCACCGCCGGGTGTTCGCTCGCCGACGACTGGACGCCGCTGTTCAATGGCAAGGACCTGTCCGGCTGGCGGGCCAACAACGACCCCGACTCGTTCACCGTTGAGGACGGCGTGCTGCGTGTCCAGGCGTCCGGCAAGACCAGCGCCCATCTCTTCTACGTCGGCGCGCGGAAAGACGGGTTCGAGGCGTTCAGGGACTTCGAGCTGGAGGCGGTGGTCAAGGCCGAGCCGAACGCCAACGGCGGTATCTTCGTCCACACCGACCTGCGCACGCGCAACGCCCAGAAGCACCTGGCCAACGGGTACGAGGTGCAGCTCAACAGCTCGGCGAAGGAGAAGCGCAAGACGGGCAGCCTGTACGCCGTCGTCGACCTGAACCGATCGCCGGTCGACGAGACGAAGTGGTTCACCGTCCGCGTGGTGGTCCGGGGCAAGCGGATCACCGTCGCGCTCGACGGCAAAACGGTGGTGGACTACACCGAGCCGGCCAACGTGGCGCGGCCGAAGGAGCGAGCCGGACGTCGGTTCTCGGCGCACGGCGGAGCGATCGCGCTGCAGGCCCACGACGCCGGGAGCGTGTGGTACTTCAAGGAGATCCGGGTCAAGCGGCTGCCGTGACCGGCCGAACTGCACCATTCGCGTCAGCAACCAGCGCTGATCTTCCGCCTGTGCCCGCGGCTGCTTGCACCATTCGCGTCAGCAACCAGTGCGATTGACCGGCGCCGCAGGCGTTTCCGGTGGTCGTTTCCTCCCGCTGAGGTCTTCGTCGTATGAAACCGTTGTACCTACCCCTGCTCGCCCTCGTCGTCCTGACCGGGTGCGGTCGCGAGAAATCGGCGCCGTCGGGCGAGAATGCGGGGACTCGCGTCGTCGCGCTGGCGGACGCGCGGAAGGGGTTCCAGACGCAGCTGGCCCGCCGCGAGTCGGCGAACGAGCCGGTGCCCGAACCGCCGGCGGCCGTCTTCCGCACGGTGCGCTACGATGCGCCCGTCGGCAAGCTGGCGGCGTACCTGACGCCGGACCCGCGCGACGGCAAGCGGCACCCGGCGATCATCTGGATCACCGGTGGCGACTGCAACAGCATCGGCGACGTGTGGACCGCGCAGCCAGCGAGTAACGACCAGACGGCTTCCGCGTTCCGCCAGGCGGGGGTGGTGCTGATGTTCCCGTCGCTCCGCGGCGGCAACGACAACCCGGGCGTGCGCGAGGGGTTCTTCGGCGAGGTCGACGACGTGCTGGCCGCGGCCGACTTCCTGGCCCGCCAGGAGTACGTCGACCCGGCCCGCATCTACCTGGGTGGGCACAGCACCGGCGGCACGCTGGCGCTGCTGGTGGCGGAGTACACCGATCGCTTTCGCGCTGTCTTCTCGTTTGGCCCGGTCGACGACGTCCGCGGCTACGGCCCGGAGTACGCCCCGTTCGCCGCCGCCGACCCACGCGAGGCCGAGCTACGGGCGCCCGGCCGGTGGCTGGCGTCGATCAAGACGCCCACGTTCGTGATCGAGGGGACGGCCGACGGCAACCTCGACTGCCTGCGGAACATGGCCCGCGTCAGCACCAACCCGCGCGTACAGTTCCTGGCGGTCCGCGGGGCGAACCACTTCAGCGTGCTCGCCCCGACGACCAAACGCATCGCCGCCCGCCTGCTCCGCGACGACGGGCCGGCGTGCAACCTGGCGTTCACCGAGGACGAACTGAGCCGGGCGTTCGGCCGCTGACGAACAGCGGTCGCACGGCGCCACGGCGGCGGCCATCTGGACCGAGGGGGTGGAGTCTTGGCATACTGCCCACATTGCGGAGCGGCATTAACCTTCATCGGTGACGCATTCTGTCCCGAATGCCGCGAACCGCTGGATCCGCAGCCCTCGACCGGGCACGGCGCCCCTCCGACCGTGCCCGCTGCCGTGGACGCGGGGTCGACAAACGCCGCACCGGCCGTCCCCACGGCCCAGAGCGGGGGGCCGGCGATCGTCCTGCTCCTGTTCGCGTTCTCCGCCGTGATGGCGGCGGCTGCCGTCTACCTCTACCACGACTTCATGGCCTGGGAAGCGACCGGCGGGACCAGGAAGATCCACTGGCTCGGGGCGATCCTGTACCGGATCGGGGGGAAGTGGGCGATCGTCGGGCTGGCGATCTTCTGGGCAGTCCTGTTCCTGGCCGCGGCGATCGCCACCGCCTTCGCCCGGCCGCGCGGTAAGGGCGACCGGAAGGCCGACCCGCCCGCGGCACGCAATCCATCTCATCTTGAGTAACCGACTATTGCCACCTGCTCAACGGGGCCGCGCCTTCTTACCTTACTCCGGCGGAGAGCGACTTATGCATGCAAACTGGATGAGCCTCGGGTGCCTGCTGGCTGTCATCCTGGTCGGGCCGAGTCCGGCCGGGGAAGCGCCGGCGGCACGGCCGGCCCCGTTCCGCGTCGTCGGCTATCTGCCGGAATATCGCACGTTCGACCCGGCAGCGGCCGTCCACCTCACCGACCTGATCCTCTTTTCCGCCGAGCCGACCGAGGCGGGCGGCCTCGACCTGCGGCGGATGCGGCGAATGCCGTGGGCCGACCTCCGTGCGTTCAAGACCCGCCACCCGCTGCGGCTGCTGCTGTGCGTGGGCGGCGGGGGGCGATCGGCGCACTTCCCCGCTGTGGCTGGTTCGGACGCCAAACGAGCGGCGTTCGTCCGGTCCGCCGTCCGCGTCTGCCTCGACGAACGGCTCGACGGCATCGACCTGGACTGGGAGCACCCCCGCAACGAGGCCGAGCAGACTGGCTACGCCAGTCTGATGGGCGAGCTGCGCGAGGCGTTCCGGCCGCACGGCCTCACGCTGTCGGCTGCCCTGGCGGGGTGGCAGAAGCTACCGCCGAAGGCGTTCGCCGCCCTGGACTGGGTCCACGTCATGGCCTATGACCACCCTGGCCGTCACGCCACCTTCGAGGCCGCGCAGGCCGACGTCCGCAAGCTGAGCGCGGCGGGCGCGCCGGCGAGCAAGCTCACCCTCGGGCTGCCGTTCTACGGCCGCAACGTCACCAACCCCGATCGGGAGGCGGTTTACCGGGACATCGTCGCGAAACACCGACCGGGGCCAGACGTGGACGAGATCGACGGGATGTATTTCAATGGCCGCCACACGATTGCGCGGAAGACCGCATACGCTCTCGAACAGGGGCTGGCCGGCGTGATGGTCTGGGAGCTAGGCCAGGACGCGGCGGGTAGCGAGTCGCTCCTGAAGGAGATCCGCGCCGTCGTGGACCGCCCGCGCCGCTGAGGCCGGTCCACGACGACTGGCCTCTAATGAGTATCCAACTACTCGTATATGTGGCGCGGGAGGGCACCCCGATGCGTGTTGCCGGAGCGGTGGCTGGTCTGTTGGCCCTCGCGCTTGGTGGCCGGCTGCGGGCGCTGGCCGGGACCGCCTGTGCCGCTGAAGGCGTTCGCCCTCCACGACGTCCAGGGGTTGTACGGCGGCCACGCCATGTGGGCGGCGGAGGACCGGACCGCAATCGTCCAGCTGGTCGGGCCGCCACCGCGCGGCCATTCCGGGCTGTGGGAGCGGCGGTACAGGACGAAATTGACCGCCGAACAGTGGGCCGAGGTCGAGCGGCTGGTTGGGGCGTACTGCCTGCCCTCCACCCGGACGGTCGACCGGTCGGGAATGCCGGACGAAGGCCGTCCGATCATCGTGGTCGTCCCCCGAGCCGGGGCCGCAGTCCGGGTCAGCAAGTGGGCGAACGACAGGCATCCCGACTTCGACCCGGTGTACGCCTACTTGCTCGACCTGTGCCGCGCGACGGGCGAACTGGTCCGCGAGGGGGCGTTTGAGTGGGAGTGGCGACCGATGCCTTTCGGATTGGCGAACCATGCGATCCGCGATCCCCGGTATCCGCGTTGACTGGCCCCCTGGTCCCCTATCGTCCTTACTTTTTCGTTCTCCTCGTGCCAACCGCGTGGTACGCTCGTTCTTGACTCGTCTGCCATCATCATCCCGGTCATCCCTGGCGCGCGGGAGGGGCCGATGAAAACGATTACCTGTCCGCGGTGTCACGTCCGCTTCGACGCCGGCGCCTCGCCGGGCGACGTCGTCCAGTGCCCCGGCTGCAAGGGGCGGTTGCGGCTGGCGGCGAAGACCGCCGCTCCACCGGGAAAACCGGCGGCACCGGCGGCGCCGCCGATCGAGGTCACCTGCGACAACTGCTTCACCGTCGTCAAGGTGGCGGCGCGGCTGGCCGGCACTGAGATCGAGTGCTCGAAGTGCCACGCCCGCAACGTCGTCCCCGGCAAGGGCGCGGCGACGGAGCAAACCTACGGGTTCCACAGCGCGCCGGCCGAGGAGGCGCCGGAACCGCTGCGGCTGCACCGCGCCGACACCCGGCCGCGGCCGACCGACGCTGACTGGTGCGTCCCCGGTTATGGCGATCTGCCCGAGAAAACCCTCGCCGCCCTCGATCGGGCGCGGCGCATGGCCCGCAAAAGCGAGTGGAGCGACGCCGTCGGCCTCCTTGACCGGATGATCCGCGCCCACGGCCGACTCGACCTCACCCGTCAGAATTACCACGCCCGCAAGCCGCTCGCCTTCTGCCTGGCGCAGCAGAGCCTCGAAGAGCTGGAAGAGCTGCAGGACGACGACGCTCGCCTGTCGCGGCCGGTGCGGCGGGTGATCCGGCAGGCGCTCGACACGGCCAAATGGGGCGGCGACTACCCGGCCACCTGCGTCGAGTGCGGCAACGACGTGCGCCCGGCCCCCGGCATGGCCGCCATCCGTACCTGCGCCGGCACCGCCTTCCTCTGCTGCACCGCGCCGACGCCCGACGACGTTCGCCTGGTGCGGCAGGTGAACGGGCTGTGGAAGCGGCTGACGCTGGCGATCAAGCTCGACGGCGAGAACGCCGACGCGCCGCGACTGCTCGCCCACCTGCCGCCGTGGTATCCGGTCCTCTACCCCGAACAGGTCCGCGGCAAGCGCATCGACTGGTGGACCGTCCCCGGCACCGCGGCAGCCGTGGCGGCGGTCGCGTCCGCCGGGTTCGGCGCCGCCGTCGGCGAGGCGATCGGCGAGGCCGTCGGCGAGATCGTCGCCGAGGCGGTGGTCGACGCCCTGTTCAACGCCCTGCTGTCCTGACGGGTCGGGTCCTGTCGTGCCATGTCTCCCTCATCCGCCGCGATTTCGTGGCGATGGCGGAGCTGCTGACATTGAGTGCAACATATACCTGCGTACACTATAAGTGTGCGAGCCAGGGGCCGAGGCCGGCGCTGCCGGACCGCCGCGCACGCACCGACGAAGGAAGATGGGAGGGGCACGAGCATGGCCAGGAACGACGGCAAGAGTGAGAAGAACGGGACGACGACGGCGATCGCTCCGCCGCCTCCGGTGGAGGTGAAGGTCGTCGAGGTGAAGGCGGTCGACGCGAACGTCATCGCGCAGGCGCTGGCGGCGCCGTTCGACGCGACCGAGGTGAAGTTCAAGCCGCAGACGGTGAGCGGCAACCGCGCCCTGGCGGTGCCGTTCGTCGACGCCCGCGTGATCCAGGATCGGCTGGACGAGGTGCTCGGGGTGATGGGCTGGCAGGACAGTTATGAGTGCCTGCCCGACGGGTCGGTGGTGTGCAAGCTGCAGATCCGCGTCGGCAGCGAGTGGATCGCCAAGGAGGACGTCGGCGGACAGAGCGAGCAGCCGGACGAGGGCGACCGGCGCAAGGCGGCGTTCTCCGACGCCCTGAAGCGCGCGGCGGTCAAGTTCGGCATCGGTCGCTACCTGTACCGCTTCAAGCCGCAGTGGGTCGACTTCGACGCCCAGAAGCGCCAGTTCGTCCGCTCGCCGGCGCTGCCCGGCGTCGCCCCGCCGCCGCCGGTCGAGACGGCGCCGGCGGAGAAAGCCGCCGTCAAGGCAAAGGCGACGGAGGCGGACGGCAAGGCGCAGCGCGGCAAGCCGACCAACGGCCTGGAGCTGCACCGTCGCCTGCACGACAAGGACGAACAGCTGGCCCGCGAGGGGCTGTGCAAGCCGGGCGAGCTGGTCAAGCACGTCGTCGCCGCCGGGGTCAAGGCCGGCCACGACCGCGAGATGACGGCGTGGACCGGCGACGCCATCCAGCTGGCGATCGACGCGACGCGGGCGTTCGAGGCCGAGCGACGGTCGGGCCGCAAGGACGTGGCGTGATCGGTGGCGCGCGGCGCTTTCCGGTTGTCCCGAATCGGCTGGCAAGCTACGCTGCCCGATAGGGGACGATTTCGGCGGCGCCGCGCGCAAGTTCTCCGCCGGCCGGCGTTCCCTGTCGGACCGATCGGTCCGAAAAAGGACAAACGAGAGGGGATGTCGATGAACGGCCGGCAGGCGAGCTTGAGGCGAACGGCGGCGGGCGTGCTCGCCGCGCTGCTCGTCGCGCTGCTGCCGGCCGACGCCGCGGCGGACACCGCCATCCTCCGCAACGAATGCCCCTGGCCGGTCATCCTGCAGGCGACCCATGTCCACCGCGGCATGCTCCGCCGCGACCAGGCGCTGCTTCGCCCCGGCGAGGGGATGCGCGTGTCGCTCGAGGCCGACAAGCTGGTGGTGGTCACCGACAGCAAGACTGGCCGCGTCCTGCTCCGCGATGCCCTGAAGGCGAGCCGGATGCCGGTGCAGGTTGGCCTGGTCGTTGACCGCGCCACCGGCCGCGTCCGCCTGCTGCCCCGCCACACCGCCCCGTGACCAACCCGCCAACGACGGCGGGCGGGCGCGGGACGTCCCCGCCACCCGCCCGTCCGACGACCGAGCGGCTCAGTCGGCCAGCTCGATCGGGCAGTCGTTCCGGCCCGCCTTGAGCTGGAACGTCAGACTGCTCCTTTTCGGATCGCGATACTTTGTGGGAATCAGTGCAACCGATCGTGCCGGCGGCATCCCCGGTTCCGGCGGCGACGGCTGGATCGCCGCCAGGTAGGTGCCGACGGGCAGCGGGGCGTCGAACACGAACTGCCCGGTGCCGGTGATCTTCGCCACCGCACCAACGCCCTTCTCCTGGGAGTAGAAGTGGACCTCGCCCTCGGTCAGCGGCTTGCCGCGGTACTTCACCTGGCCGGCCGCTTGCCCCGCTGCCGATCCGCCGCAGCCAGCGGCGAGGGCGGCGACGAGGAGCAGCGGAGCGACCGCCGCGCGGCGGATCCATCGGCTAATCGGGTCTGTCATGGGGATAATCTCCTCGATCCGGGTGAAAGTCACGGCAGGTTGACCGTCTGGCCGTCGTCGCGGACGCACAGCCGCTGGAAGGTGGGGAAGTCGACCGTCTGCGCCACGAATCGCACCGACCCGTCGCCGGCGAGCATTTGCACCCCGTTGGTGTGCTGCGAGTTGATGATGGTGTTGCCGCCATAGGGAATGTTCGCGCCGGCCCCAGCGGTGGGGCTGTTGATCGCGTAGGCGACGCAGGTCAGGCCGACGCCCCAGGCATCCTGCCCGGCCGGCAGCGCGTTGATCGGCTGCGCCTGGGTGAAACTGCCCCACGGGGTGTAATAGCGGCTGCGGTAATCGTTGCCGCCGACCGCCGCCGACTGCTCGGCGAGCACGAAGGTGTTCGACAGCCCGTCCTGGCAGTCGGACAGCCGCGTCTTCTGGTTGGCCACCAGCATCCCGCTGCTCGCCCACCAACCGCCGTAGTTGGAGGCGTAGATGGTGCCGGTGGTGCGGCCGATCGGGTCCGGGTAGGCGCCCATGATCCCGATGTATGACGGCACCTGGTGGGTACACTGGGTGGCGTCCCAGCCGGGCTTGAACGGGGTGTTGGTGCCAAGCGACATGGACGGGCAGACGAACGTGCCGATGGTCAGGTTGTCCAGCACGGTCGATCCGCGGACGTTGGTCAGGTTCACCTGCTTGTAGACGTTGTCCTGCTCCATGAATGGGAACAACTGGATCGCCCAGCCGGCGGAGTTGACTCCCGGCCCCTGGCCCATCGGGAAGCACTGGTAGCTGCTCTCGTAGTTGTGCAGGGCCAGGCCGATCTGTTTGAGGTTGTTCGAGCACTTCATGCGGGCAGCCGCCTCGCGGACCTTCTGCACGGCCGGCAGAAGAAGTCCAATGAGGATCGCGATAATCGCAATGACCACCAGCAGCTCGATCAGGGTGAACCCGCGACGGGTTCGGCGAGGACGGGAAGGCATCAAGGCGCTCCTTGTCACAGAAGATAATCCGGAAGGGAAAAGGAGGGATGGACCTGTTCCGCACGGCCGGAGGTGTCGGGGGAGCGACCACGGCAGACCGGACGGCGGAACCCACGGGCGAGGACAGCGGGGTGGGAGCTTCGCCGCTTCTGTCCAGCGGCGGCGAAGACGGAGAGGAAGAGGCCGGCACGACGTATCGCCTGCCGTTCAAACGATAAGCAACCCGTGTGCCACAACCGCGCAGTGCCGGCCGATACACACATAAACACGCATGTAATCGTCACTTCCGTTCCGCATGATCCGTACACGGCCCCGTCTGCCGGCATCGGCGCTGCCGGCCGTGCAGGCAGCGAATGCCCGAACGGGTGCAATGTCCCGCCCGCCGTGCGCCGTGCCTGCGCCGATGAACGGGATATGATGTTCCGGGCGGACCCCGCCGCCTGTCCTCACCCCGGTTCCGAGTGTTTCCATGACCCCTGGCACCGTCTCGCTCGTCGTCTGGCTGGCCCTGGCCCTCACCCCGCCGGCCGACGTCCTCATCCTTGGCGACCCGGTCTCGGAGGAGGCGCACGCCTTCGCCGGCGAAGACGCGGACGGCGATCGGCGGGCTGGGCGAGCGCTGTCGCCGCATCGAGCCGGGCGGCGAGCTGGCGTTCACGCTGACGTGCGATCCGAAGCGGCCGAACTACCTGACGGTCAAGCTGTGGGGGTCCGACGCCGAGGTCTGCGCGCTGTTCCTGGCCGGTGAGAAGAAGCGGCACGGCCGCTACGGCGAGGAGCTGCCGGAGCTGGATCTGCCGCAGGGCGGGCCGGCGTTCCCCGGCCGGTTCTACCACGCTACCTACCCGGTCCCCACCGAGCTGACCGCCGGCCGCCGATCGGTCCGCCTGCGGATCACCGCCGTCGGCGCCCTCGCCCCGTATGCGCCGCGCGACCGGGCCGAGCAGCCGCTCCGGGGACCGTCGCGCGGCATCTACCGGGCCTCTCTCGGCACCGACCCGTTCTTCGTCCCATCGCCGGACGAGAAGCAGGGCCGGCCGCCGGAGCGGCACGCGCCGACGCCGACGCCGACCGCCACGATCGCCGAAACCGAGGTCCGCCACCTCGACGCCGCCGTGGGCAAGCTGCTCCGCTGGCAGCTGTACGGTCGCGACTGGGACGGCCGGGTCGCGAAGAAGCAGGCGCCCGCCATCCTCACCGGCGCGATCGTCCGCGGCGGCGCACCGCGCACCGCACCGGGCGACTGGTTCGACTGGGTCACTTCTCGCGGCACCGACGCCAACTGCGCGGCGATGGCGGCCGTCGGAGTGTACGCCCGCGCCTACAGGCAGGCCGGCTCGAAGTACCGCGGCGATGCCGAGCTGCTCGACCGCGTCGCCCGCGCCCTCGACTTCTACGTCGTCGCCCAGGGGAGTAACGGCGGATTCACGGCGCGCCGCTGGGTCGGCGGGCCGAAACGAGCCGACGCCGGCGGATTCATCGAGGGCGACGGCACCCGTTGGCTCGGCCGCGCCGTGCTGGAGCTGGTCCCCGATCTGCGGCGGGCCGGAATGCTCGACGGCGCCATCGACGACGACAACGACCCGGCCACGCCGCCGGTGCCGCGGCGGACCGCCTAGCGCGGCTGTTCGCCCGCCATCGCGACTTCGTCGTCAGCCCGCAGGGCCATGGGACACGCCACCAATCAGGATCAGTTTCAGGTGCTGGCGCTGTGGACGGCCAACGAGGCGGTTCGGCTGCTCGACCCGGCGCAGGCGTGGCCGCGCGGCGAACGGCTCGGGTACGTCTACCGGGCGTGCGGCCTGGCCGCCGACCCGCTGGGCGGACGGTGGGTGTCGGCGAAGGGGCTGCCGCTGGAGCCGTGGGGCACGCTCGGCGGCGGGTACTGCGGCAACTACGGGCTGATGGGCGTCCACCTGATCGGCGAACTGGCCGAGCTGACCGGCGACGAGCGTGCGGCGGCGGGCCGCCCAGGCGATCCAGGCGGCGTCGCACTTCTACTACCCCGACGTCGATGCGGCGGGCCGCCCGCTCTACCGCAAGGAGGGGATCATCAGCACCCGCAACACCAAGTGGCCGGCAGTAACCGATTACGGACTCGACCCGTTCGCCGCCGTCGAGCTGGGCAGCGGGGAAGCCCGCCGCGCCGTGTCGTTGTGGCTGGCCGACGGCCACCGGCCCGAGCCGGTCGACGAGGGGGCGCATTTCGCCGGCGCGGTGGTCCACCGGCTGTACGCCGCCGATTCGCTGGCACGGGCGGTGGCGCTGCCGGAGACGACGGTGCGGCTGTTCGCCGAGCCGGGCCAGCCGGACGCGGCCTGGGCCGACGAACAGGGCGGCGTGGTGGCGGTGCGGCACGGCGACGCCCGGCTCTATCTGGCGCTGAACTGGCGGCGGGGGTTCAGCCGCGGCGGACGCGACCTCGCCCATGTCCGCGTCAACAACGTCGCCCGGGCTCACTTCACCACGCCGACCGTCGACCGCATCGCGACGTTGCGCATGGACAGCCCGCACGGGTTCGGCAAGCTGTACGTCTGCCGCTATGGGCCGTACCTGATCGGCATGAACCTGACGGCGGACACCGCTTACACGCTGCCGGCGACGCCGGGAGCCGGATCGGCGATCGACCTGGTCTCGGGCCAGCGCGTCGACGCTGGCCGGCCGGTGCCGGTCCCGCCGTCGACCACGGTGGTGCTGGCGCTGCCGCAGTGAGACGATGGTTCATCCTGAAAGAGATCTTCCATGAGCGATCTGACCGGCAAGGTGGCGGCGGTGACGGGGGCGAGCCGCGGCATCGGCCGGGCGATCGCGCTGGCGCTGGCGCGGGCCGGCGCCGACGTGGCGGTCAACTGCCGCGCCCGCGTGGACGCCGCGGCGGAGACGGCCGCCGCCATCCGTGCACATGTCGGGCGCAGCCTGGTGGTGCAGGCCGACGTGGCGAGCCGCCGCCGAGGTGACGCGGCTGGTGGCGGCGGTCGAGGCGGGCCTGGGATCGGTCGACGTGCTGGTGAACAACGCCGGCATTGCTCGCCCGCTGCCGCTGGAGCAGATCACCGAGGCCGACTTCGACGAGATGTTCGCCGTCAACCTGAAGTCGGCGTTCCTGCTCACCCAGGCGGTGCTGCCGGGGATGCGAGCGCGGCGGTGGGGCCGCATCGTCAACCTCTCCAGCGTGGCGGCGCAGGTGGGCGGAGTGATCGGGCCGCACTATGCCGCCAGCAAGGCCGGGCTGCACGGCCTGACGCACGCCTACGCCGCGCTGCTGGCGAAGGAGGGGATCACCGTCAACGCGATCGCCCCGGCGCTGATCGAGACGGAGATGGTCACGTCCAACCCGCGCGCCACGCCGGCGCTCATCCCCGTCGGCCGGTTCGGCAGCGCCGACGAGGTCGCCACCGTCGCGGCGACGCTGGCGACCAACGGCTACGTCACCGGCCAGACGATCAACGTCAACGGCGGCTGGTACATGAGTTGACGGATCGTCAAAATCTCAGGAGAGAACCTCCGTCACCACGCGGGCCGGCTCGACGCCGGTCAGCCGCGCGTCCAGTCCCTGATGCTTGTACGTCAGCTTCAGGTGATCGAGGCCGAGCAGGTGCAGGATGGTGGCGTTCAGGTCGAACACGCTCACCGGGTCGCGGGTGATGTTGTAGCCGTAGTCGTCCGTCTCGCCGTGAGTGATGCCGCGGCGAATGCCGGCGCCGGCGAGGAACACCGAGTAACAGCGCGGGTGGTGGTCGCGGCCGTAGTCGGTGGCGGTCAGCGCGCCCTGGCTGTAGACGGTGCGGCCGAACTCGCCGCCCCAGACGATCAGGGTCGAGTCGAGCAGCCCGCGCCGCTTGAGGTCGGTGATCAGCGCCGCCGTCGGCTGGTCGGTGTCGCGGCACTGGCCGCGCAGCGCCGCCGGCAGCCCGAAGTGGTGGTCCCAGCCCATGTGGAACAGCTGCACGAAGCGCACGTCGCGCTCGGCCAGCCGCCGGGCCAGCAGACAGTTCGCCGCATAGCTTCCCGGCCGCGTCACCTCCGGGCCGTACATCTCCAGCGTCTTGCGGTCCTCGCGCGACAGGTCGAGCAACCCCGGCACACTGGTCTGCATGCGGAACGCCATCTCGTACTGGCTGATGCGCGTCTGGATCTCCGGGTCGCCGACGGCGGCGTGCCGCTGACGGTTCAGCGCGGCGAGGCGGTCGAGGGTGCCGCGGCGTGCGGCGGCGTCGACGCCGGGCGGGTTCGACAGATAGAGGACGGCGTCGCCGCGATTGCGGAATTTGACCCCCTGGTGCTGCGATGGCAGGAAACCGGCGCCCCACAACCGATCGTAGAGCGGCTGGTCGTCGCGCCGGCCGCTGCCGAACGAGGTGAGGACGACGTAGGCCGGCAGGTCGGTGTTGTCGCTGCCCAGCCCGTAGCTCACCCACGCGCCGATGCTCGGCCGGCCGGCCAGCTGGTTGCCGGTCTGACAAAAGGTGATCGCCGGGTCGTGGTTGATCGCCTCGGTGTGGACCGAGCGCACCACGGCCAGCTCGTCGGCGACCGTCGCCAGGTGCGGCAGCAGCTCGCTCAGCCACAGCCCGCTCTTGCCGTGGCGAGCGAACTTGAAGAGCGACGGGGCGACCGGGAACTTCGCCTGGCCGGACGTCATCGTCGTCAGCCGCTGGCCCTTGCGGATCGAGTCGGGCAAGTCCTGGCCGCGGCGGTCGGCGAGCGCCGGCTTCGGGTCGAACAGGTCCATCTGCGACGGCGCGCCGGACTGAAACAGGTAGATGATTCGCCGCGCCTTGGCCGCGCCGGGCAGGCGGTGGGCCGGCCGCGCCGGTTCGGCCGCCGTCCGGCCGCCGAGCAGGGTGGCGAGGGCGGCGGCGCCCAGCCCGGTCGAGTGGGACAGGAATAGCCGGCGGTTGAGTGCGTCCGGGCCGGCGAGCGGTGGAGCGGCGGGCATGGGTCGGTCCTCACTCGCGACAGATGACTTCGTCCAGATTCAGCAGCACATTGGCCGCCAGGGTGTAGGCGGCCAGCTCGACCGGATCGCCGGCGGCCGCCGCGTCGCCGAACGCGAGCAGCTGCCGCGCCGCGTCGGGCGTCTTGCGGTAGCGCGCCAGGTCGGCGCGCAGCCCGTCCGCCAGCACCGCCAGCTCGGCCGCCGTCGGCTGCCGACCGGCGGTCAGGCGGAAGCCGAACGCCAGCCGATCGTCCGCCGCCGTGCCGCCCTCGCTCACCATCCGTTCGGCCAGCTTGCGCGCGGCCTCGACATAGGTGACCTCGTTGAGCAGCGCCAGCGCCTGCAGCGGCGTGTTCGTCCGCGACCGGCGGACCGCGCACACCTCGCGATTGGGAGCATCGAACAGCAGCAGGGTGGGCGGCGCCGCCGTCCGCTTCCAGACGGTGTACAGGGTGCGGCGGTGCAGCCCCGGCCCGCGGTCGTGGCGATAGTTGCGCAGGTCGCCGTAGACGCTTGTCTCGTCCCACACCCCGTCCGGCATGTACGGCCGCGCCGGCGGACCGCCGACGGTGCGGACCAGCAGCCCGCTCGCCGCCAGGGCCTGGTCGCGGACGACCTCCGCCGGCAGCCGGAAGCGGGCGGCGCGAGCGAGTAAGCGATTCTCCGGATCGCGGCGAAGCTGCTCCGGAGTGACCCGCGCCGACTGCCGGTAGACGGCGCTGGTGACGATCAGCCGCTGCATCGCCTTCATGTCCCAGCCGAGGCGGACGAACTCGGTCGCCAGCCAGTCGAGCAGCTCGGGGTGCGACGGGTACTCGGCCTGAGTGCCGAGGTTGTCGGACGACTTGACCAGCCCGGTGCCGAAGAACCGCTCCCAGGCGCGGTTCACCCACACCCGCGCGGTGAGCGGGTTGGTCGGCGCCGCCACCCAGCGAGCCAGGCCGAGACGATTGACCGGCTCGCCGGCGGGCAGCGGCGGCAGCGCGGCCGGCAGTCCGGCCGTCACCTTCTCGCCGCGGCGGTCATATTGCCCCCGATGGAGGAAAAAGGCATCGCGCGGCGGCCCCTCGCGCATCACCATCACGCCCGGCAGCTGCGCCGTCGCCTCGTCCCTGCGCGAGCGGGCAGCGGTGACGGCGTCGGCGGCCTGGCGCAGCGGTGAGTCGGCCGCGGTGCGGAAGAACGCCTTCAGCGCCGCCTTCTGCGCCGGCGTACGTTTCGCGGCATCGGTCGCCAGCGCCTGCTTCAGCGCCTCGGGGACACGCGCCCCGGTCAGGCTGACCGTGCCGGCCGGCAGTGCCGTGACCGAGAGGCGAAAACGGCCGATGTTGTGCCCGGTGATCGCCTGATGACGCAGGCGAACGGTGACGGTCGCGCCATCGGGCACCGGCAGCGGCGTGCCGACCAGGAACATCGCCCGCAGCGGCTGCCGGCGCGTTGGCCCGTCGACCGCCCCCCCCTTGGCCGGATCGCCGCCGAGCACCTGGCCGATCGGCCAGCCGGGCTGGGAGTAATCGGCCTCGGCGCGGACGAACGTCGCCCGCAGCGGCTGCGCCAGCCCCTTCGCCGTCACCTCGGCCTCGACGCCGGTGAGGACGAAGTTGCCATTGGCATAGCGGCCGACGCTGGCGTTGGGCAGGCGACCGTCGGGCAGGCACTCCAGCAGCACGCCGGTGAGCGGGCCAGGCCGTAGCGGCGCGGTCACGACGTAGGTGTCGTGCGGCGGGTTGGTCCCGCTCGCCAGGTAGCTGCCGTCGGCCTGCCGGGTGAGCGTGGCGCCGCCGAGCGACTGCACCGTGGTCGGTTCGAGTGTCCGCCACGGCTCCCCGCCGCGGGCGAGCTGCTCGCGCAGCCGCGGTTCCCACGCTGCCAGCAGCTGCGGCGCCCGCCGCCTCACCGCCGCCGCTTCCGCCTCGGCGGCGCGCAGCTCCGTGTCCAGCCGGGCGATCCGGGCCGCGTGCTCCGGCGTGACCACGTTCTCCACCGGGTCGGTGTTGCCGCCGGCGCGGTCGCCGCTCAGCGTGCCGCTCTCGGTCACATTGTTGAAGAAGGCGAACAGCCGGTAGAACTCCTTCTGGCTGATCGGGTCGTACTTGTGGTCGTGGCAGCGCGCGAAGCCGAGCGTCAGGCCGAGCCAGGTCAGCCCGGTCGTCTCGACGCGGTCGATCACCGTCTCGACCCGCCACTCCTCGCCGATGATGCCGCCCTCGCCGTTGAGGCGGTGGTTGCGGTTGAAGCCGGTGGCGATCACCTGGTCATGCGTGGCGGACGGCAGCAGGTCGCCGGCGAGTTGCTCGATCGTAAAACGATTAAAAGGCAGGTTGGCGTTGTAGGCGGCGATCACCCAGTCGCGCCACGGCCACATCTGCCGGCCGGAGTCGACCTGGTAGCCGTTGCTATCGGCGTAGCGAGCGAAGTCGAGCCAGCCGAGCGCCATCCGCTCGCCGTGATGCGGCGAGGCGAGCAGCCGGTCGACCACCTTCTCGTAGGCATCGGGTGAGCGGTCGGCCAGAAACGCCTGCCGCTCCGCCGGAGTGGGCGGCAGCCCGGTCAGGTCGAGCGACAGCCGGCGCAGCAGTGTCTCGCGATCGGCCTCGGCCGCCGGGGCCAGCCGCTCCTTCTCCAGTCGGGCGAGGACGAACGCATCGATCGGGTTGCGCATCCAGCGGCGATCCTTGATCTCCGGAATCGGTGAGCGCGTCGGCGGCTCGAACGCCCAGTGGCCCGACCAGCGAGCGCCGTCGGCCACCCAGCGGCGCAGGGTGTCGACCTCGGCGGCGGTCAGCCGCTTGCCGACCTTCGGCGGCGGCATCACCTCGCGGCGTTCGGTCGTGGTCACGCGGGCGAGCACGTCGGCGGCGCGGCCGTCCAGCCCGTCGCGAGTGTCCAGCCGCAGATCGCCCTTGCGCGTCTTCGCGTCGGGACCGTGACAGGCGAAGCAGGCGTCGGCCAGGATCGGCCGCACGTCGCGAGCGAAGTCGACCGCCGGCCGGCCGCCGGGCGGAGCGTCCGCCCAGCCGACCGCGCCGAATCCAGCGAGTAAGGCCATACCGAAAACAATGGGTGCGCGCATGATCGCTCTCTCACCCCCGCCAGTCGCGGGCGGGACGGGACCGCAGCCGGTTCGCCTCGGCGTCGTCGACGAACGCCTCCTTCACCGGGTCGAGCCGCAGCTTGCGGCCGAGCACCCAGGCGAGAGCGGCCGCGTGGCAGGCGATGTGCGAGCGGCGCATCACGTCGGGGTTGGCCGCCGTCGGCTTCCGCGAGCGGACGCAGTCGAAGAAGTTGCGGGCGTGCGCCGTCACGTCCAGCCCGCGGATCCGCTTGGTGGCGTCGGGCAGTGTCTTCTGCAGCGCCTCCGGCGTGGCGACGATCTCGCCCTCGTCGCCCGTCTCCACCGACCCGGCATCGCCGACGAAGCGCACCGGGCAGGTGCCCAGCCGCGAAACGTAGTGCGGCGCCCGGTTGCCGAACGGCTGGAGGAGGAAGTCGAGCACCAGCTTCACCCCGTTGGCGTATCGGCAAACAATGTTCTTGTCCGTAGGCTCATACTCGATCGGCATGGTGTCGTCGGCCTGGTTGGCCCACTGGCACAGGTCGACGGTGTGCGCCCCCCAGTCGAGCAGACGGGCGCCGGAGTCGAAGTCCCACTGCCCGCGCCAGCCGCCGTCGACGTACTTCTGGTTGAACGGCCGCCACGCCGCCGGCCCGAGCCACAGGTTCCAGTCGACCACGTCGCGCGACGGCTGCGGCTGGGCCGGCAGCCAGGTGTTGTCGAGCGACGGCATGTACACCGAGGCGTGCAGCGTGTGCAGCTTGCCGAGCTTGCCGGCGTGGGCCATCGCGACTGCCTGCTGGAAGTTCGGCACGCTGCGCCGCTGGGTGCCGGCCTGGAAGATGCGTTTGGTCGAGTGGAACGTCTGGGCCAGCTCCTGGCAGTCGGCGATGGTGATGCCGCACGGCTTCTCGCTGTAGACGTCCTTGCCGGCCTTGGCCGCCTGGATCGACGCGGCGGCGTGCCAGCGGTCGCCGGTGGCGATCAGCACGGTGTCGATGTCCTTGCGGGCGAGCAGCTCGCGGAAGTCGCGGTAGACGACGCAGTCCTTGTTGTTGTAATGGCGGTCGACAAGCGTCTTGCCGGCCTGGCGGCGGCTGGCCTGCACGTCGGCGATGGCGACGCAGCGGACATCGGCGAATTTGAGGATCGCGTTCAGGTCATAGGTGCAACGTGGCCCGATGCCGATGACGCCGAGGGTGAGGGTGTCGCCCGGCGACGCCTTGGCCATCCGCGCCAGCGCCCCGGCCGGCAGGGCGGCGAGCGATCCGGCGGCGGAGGCGAGCAGGAAATCGCGACGTGACGAGGGGAGAGTCATGGGGTAGCTCCCAGTAACGGGGAAAGTCGTGTGCCAGTCGGTATGCGTAATCTATGGAACGCGGCGGCCGGCGGGTCAGCCCTTCTTGCCAGTCAGGTCGACCAGCCGCACGGCGCCGTCGGCGCAGGCGACGGCGGCCAGCCGGCCGGCGGGGTGCAGAGCCAGGTCGCGGGCGTTGGTCGGCACGGCGAGCGTGTGGAACGCCGTGGCGTCGGTCGGCCGCCATGCCCACAGCGCGCCGCCATTGCCGCCGCCGGCCGCCAGGATGAACCCCTGCGGGTGGAACGCCACGCCCCACGCCGTCCCCTGAAACGCCGCCTTCGGCTTCAACTGCAGCCGCAGCTTGCCGGCGTCCCAGTCGAACAGCACCACCAGCGGATTGCCGACACCGGCGAAGGCGTTGCTCACGTTGGTGATGCCGGCACAGGCGAGCAGCTTGCCGGCCGGGTCGAACGCCATGCCGCGGACGCCGCCGATGTCGGCCGCGAAGGTGGCGTCGTACTTGTGCAGCACCGCGGCGTCCAGATCGCGGATGACCGCGCCGCGGGCCACGTCCCAGTGCTTCAGCTTGCCCTTCAGGTCAGCCGACACCAGCGACCGGCCGTCGGGGTGGAATAGCACGTTATAGACATGACAATCATGCCCGGAGAGCGTCCGCACCGGCTTGCCGTCGGGCAGCGACCACAGCCGGACCAGTCCGTCGTTGCCGCAACTGGCCAGCGTCTGCCCGTCGGGGCTGACCGCCAGGGCGCGGACCCAGCCCTGGTGGGCGTCGACCTGCCAGCGCGGCGCCGGCGCGGCGGCGTCCGCCGGCCAGGCGATCACTCGCCCGGCGTAGTCGGCCGACAGCACCAGCCGCTCCTTCGCCGCGAACGCCAGGCCGCGGACCCAGCTTTTGTGGCCGGCGAACACCGTCGGCTTGCCGCCGGCCACCTTCCAGCGCACCACGGCGTTGTCCTGCCCGCCGGCGAAGACGTGGTCGCCGGTCGGGTCGAACCGGCAGCCGAGCAGGGGGGCGGTGTGCTTGAGGGTGGCGGACAGTACCGCTTTCGTCGGGTCGATGGGCGACCCGTCGCCCAAGGGTGGGGGTGCGAGCCGGCTCATGCCAGCACCTCCTTGATGGCGTGCGCCTTGGGATCGGCCATCGGGATCGGCCGCTGGTCGATGTAGTAGTTTTTCCTGGAGTCGAGGCCGAGCGCCTTGAAATAGGTGTGGAACAGGTGGCCGGCGTGGACCATGCCGTCGGTGACGGCGGTGCCGGCGGCGTTCGTCTTGCCGTACACGGCGCCGCCGCGAATGCCGCAGCCGGCCAGGGCGACCGACCAGGCGGTGCCCCAGTGGTCGCGGCCGAGGTTGCGGTTGATGCTCGGAGTACGGCCAAACTCGGACATGACGACCACCAGCGTGCTGTCGAGCAGCCCGCGGTCGGCGAGATCTTGCAGCAAGGTGGCGAACGGCCGATCGAACTCGCCCAGCTGCTCGATGTGGAAGTCGAAGTTCTCGTGGTGGGTGTCGTAGTTGGTGTGCGTCACCTTGACGAAGGTGGCGCCGCCTTCGAGCAGCCGGCGGGCCATCAGGCAATGCCGGCCGAACGGGTGGCGGCCGTAGGCGTCGCGGACCTTCTCCGGCTCGGCGGCGGTGTCGAACAGCTGTTTCTGCTGCATCAGCTGCAGCGCCTGGTCGTAGCTGCCGGTGTACGCCTCGGTCTGGGCGGTGCGGCGGGTGCGGAGGAACCGCTCGCTGGCGCGGAGGCGGGCCTGGTGGCGGGCGAGGTCGGCGTCGGCGGCCATGTCGGCGGGGCGGGTGATGTTGGCCGGGGCGCTGCCGTCGTCGAGCGCGACGGGAGCGTAGCGCGGGCCGAGGAAGGCGGCGTCGGCGGTGTTCACCCCGCCGTTGCCGCGGGGCGTGATGTGGATGTAGCCGGGCAGCGGGTTGGTGTCGCTGCCGAGCAGTCGGGCGCAGGCGGCGCCGAGGTGGGGGTAGGTCATCGCCGGCTCCTGACGCCGGCCGGTGTGCATGAAGACGGCGCCCTTGGCGTGGTCGTTCTCGGCGGTGTTGACTCCGCGTACAAGAGCGATCCGCTTCATCTGCTTTGCGGTGTGCGGCAGCAGCTCGCAGACGTGCGTACCGGGCACCGGGGTGGCGATCGTCTGGAACGGTCCGCCGGTGGCGGTGCCGGGCTTGGGGTCCCACGTCTCCAGCTGGCTCACCCCACCGCTCAGCCAGACGACGAGCACCCGCTTCTCCTGCCGCGCCAGCTCCTTCGCCGCCGCCGGCTGGACCAGGCTACCGAACCCCATCGCCCCCGCCGCGCCGGCGAGGAACCCTCGCCGCGACACCGCGTGTTCCGGCGACCCGCACGCATACGACCTGTTCATGCGTTTGCCCCCCCAGGCACTCGTTGACATGAATCGACGCGAACCAGATAGTGAATCACCCCATCGAACGGCACTCTTTTCAGCTCGCCCACCCCTGCACCGACCGAATCGCCGGTCAGGACAGATCCTCCAGGTGGCGCAACACTTCGGCCGTGGTATACGTCTTCTGCGTCTTCTGCCGCTTTCGCTCCTCCAGTTGCTCCTTGCTGAGATGAAAATCCGGCGCTTGATAATCCGCCGGGTTGGGGCGGGGCAGAAAGTGACCGAGAACGTGCCCGGATGCGTCGATCAGTTCGACGGTGCCGGCCGTTCGCTGCAATTTCGCCGCGAACTCGGGGTCGCTGATACACAGCCGTTCCATGACGCCCTCCGCACGTGTCTACCTGTTTCAGTGGTTGAACCGGAACTCGGTCGACGCCAGCAGCGCCCAGGCGAGGTCGGCGGCGGCGCCCGGCCGTCCGGCCAGGAAGGCGGCCGTCTCCCGCCGCTCGTCGTCGTCGGGCAGGCGGCTGAACACGCTCAGGTACAGCTCGTCGGCCAGGGCCGGACCGGACCGCTTCGCCAGCCGGCCGACCAGCCCACCAGCGCGGTTCGCCAGCCAGCTGCGCACGGTCGGACCGTTCGCCAAAAAGAGCGCCTGCTCCATGCGCGCGTCGAACGCCTGCGGCCCGCCGGCGGGACTGCCGAACGTCCGCACGAATGCCGGCACCTGCGACGCCAGCCGAGCGTACACCGCCGCTTCCGTCGCCTGACCGCCCAGCGCCTGCCGCTGCGCCTCGGTGTACCCGGTCGCCTGCATCAGGCTGAACGCCAGCTGCTCCGGCGTCAGCGGCTTGAGGTGCGCGGTGGAGTACAGCGGTGCATCCTTCGCCGCCGCATCGCGGGGGACGCTCGACCGCTGGTAGGTCTGGCTCAGCGCCAGCTCGCGGAGGAAGCCGCGAACGTCGAACTTGCGTGCGGCCAGGTCGTCGGCGAGCAGGTCGAGCAGCTCCGGGTGGCTCGGCGGATTGGCCGGGTGGTCCATGTCGAGCGGCTCGACCAGCCCGCGGCCCATCAGGTGCGCCCACAGCCGGTTCGCCAGGTTGCGGCGGAACGGCAGGTAGTCGGCCCGGCACAGCGCCGCCGCCAGCCGGGCACGCCGGCTGTACTTCGGCACCGACGCCACCCCCGCCGCCGGCGCGACGGTGTACGGCTGCTTCTTATCGACCGGCGCATCGCTGATCGCCGGCCCGCCGGGCACGCGCGGCAGCGTGGTCTTCGTCACCTTCTTCGGGTCGAACACCGACTGGAACGTCGCCTCGCCATCGGCCTTCTCCGCCAGTACCGCCATCTTCCTGCGCGGGTCGGTCACCAGGCTAGTGCGGTTGACGAACGCGAACAGCCCGTAGTAGTGCTCCATCTTGTACTCTTCCACCCGTGGGTGGTCGTGGCACTGGGCGCACTGCAGGTTGGTGCCGAGGAACAGGCGGCTGATGTCGCGAGTGATGACGTGCGGCTCGGCGGTGCGGTCGAGGTAGAACTTCGCCCTGTACATCCTTTTCGGATCGCTGTCGTCGCCGGAAAGAATCGTGCGGGCTACCTCGTCCCACGGCTGATTGGCCGCGAACGCCGAGCGCAGGAACTCGTGCCACTCCGCTTGCGCCGTCGCCGTCCGCCCGCCGATCCGCTCCATCAGCATCACGTCGAACGTGATCGCCAGGTGACGGGCATAGTCGGGACTGTGCAGCAATCGATCGATCAGGGCAACGCGCTTGCCCGGTGACGGGTCGGCGAGGAAGGCGCGGGCATCGGCGGCGGACGGGATGCAGCCGGTCAGGTCGAGGTACACGCGGCGGACGAACTCGGCGTCGCTCGCCGGGCCGGCGTCGTACTTCGCAAAGTCAGCGCCGGCAGCGATCAGCCGGTCGACGCGGATGTGCAGCGGCTCCCCGCTCGATGGCGGGACGGCGGCGGCGAACGCGGCGGACGAGACGGTCAGAAAAACCCAGGCGGCAAGGCGGAAGGAGGGCATGGCGGCCTCCGAATCCGGGGGAGAGACGAACGAGGAGGGAGGACGGCGGGGCGGGCGGTTCGCTCCAACGTAAACGGCGGCGAACGAAAGTCAAGCGGCTGTCGCGCGGAATGGCGAAGCGCCGTCGCCAGCGCCGCAACATCATCGTGAAGGGGGGACTTGTCCCAACAAGGGCCGACAGGACGCGAACGGGCGGCCGCAAGGGGCCGCCCGTGTCGATCGACGAGAAAGGTCCGACCGTTACTGGCCGCCGGCGCTGGCCAGGCCGTGCTGCACCAGCTCGCGCTCATACGACCGCAGGGCGAAGTACATGGCGGTGTAGGCGGCATCGTCGCCGGGGGAGGCCACCGGGCCGAACTGCAGCCCGTTGCGCATCAGGTGGTTGACCAGGTCGGACATGGTGCGAACGCTGCCCCGCCAGTTGGTGTTCGACCGCACCAGGCGGGCGTCGGACAGCCCCTTTACGTTGTCGCGCAGCCGCGTGATCAGCCGTCGGGCCTCGATGAACCCCGACGGCGGCAGGTCGCTCGCCTTGTCGTTCAGCCGGTTTTCCAGGGTGGTCAGGTCATCGCGCAGCTGGCGGAGCAGGGTGCGGTCGGGCTGTTCGCCGTCGTTGGCCGCCTTCATCGCCTGGGCGAAGTTCTTGCTGAAGCGATCGCGCGGCTCGTCGAAGTAGGCGTCGTCGAGCGCTTCCGGCCAGGCGATCTTGCCCTCGTCCTTGGCCAGCGCCAGGTTGCCGCGGGTGGTGCCGTCGGTCAGGTTGATGCCGCGGAGGGTTTCCGGGTCGAGCGAGATGTACGGCCCGCGGGTCGGCGCCGGCGCGGCGAGTACGCTGCGCAGCAGCACGTTCAGGGTGCGGCCAGACCAGATCTCGGTCCGCGGCGGGTCCTTCCGTGCCCAGTCCAGATCGGTGGTCCGCTCCCGGTCGCGCTGCTTGACGGCGTTGTCCAGCTGCGACTCGTACCACTTCTCGAACTCCACCCGCTTGCGGGCGGTGTCGAGATTGGCCTGCAGCGCCTGCTCACGGCCCATCTTGGCCTGCTGGATGTCCTTCCAGTACTGGCCCTGCGCCTGCTGCAAGCTGGCCATCCCTTCCAGCGCGAAGCCGTAGCCGATGCCGGGGCCGGCAGCGCCGAAGCCGCCGCCATGTCCATACCCGTAGCCACCACCCATCATCGGCATGAACGGCATGCCGCCGCTCTGCGACGGGGCGGTCTGCGTGGTGGAGATGGTCGGGCCGGTGACGTTGACGTTCACCCGCGGGTCGATGCCGCTGGTCATCGTCGCCTCGCGGTTGCCGCTGCCGAGGTAGCCGGCGTTGGCACTTGACGGCGGAGCCGGGCGAGAGTCCGGTTCGTAGGTCGTCGGGCGGGCATACGGCGACGGGTTGAGGGAGGCAGGCGGGGACTGCGCCGCCGCCGGGGCCGCCAGCGCGGCCGCCGCCAGCACGCAGCCGGCGGAGAGGCGCAGGAGAGAACGTGCGTGAACCATCGATCGACTCCGCCTTGGTACGGGGTGCATCGGCCGCGTTCCGGAGCGTGCTGAATGCGAAAAGATATGCTTATGGTAGCGTCTTGCCGACCCGGCTGGCAAGCAATCGCGGCGCCGGCGCGCGATTTTTCGCGGCCGGTTGCCGGGCGACTGATAAAATGCCCGCGTCGTTCACAACGTAGGGGCCGCGACGGCCCAACTTTCCTTTCGGCGGGCAGTCATCCATGAGCGAGCACAGAGGAGGCCGGCGACCGGGCGCCGGCGGGCGGACAGCGGCCCTGGTCCTGATCGCCACGGTCGCGGTGGCGTCGACCACCGCGGCGAGCGGGCCGATCGACGCCCCGAAGAGTTCGGAACCGCGCGTGCCGGTGGCCAAAAGCCTGTCGTTCCCCGGCCTGATGGCCAGCGAGGGAACCAGCAAGCCGTTTCTGCGCGTCGGCAAGGGCGAAACGCTGTACAGCCGCGACGTGCTGGTCGCCTTGCCGGGGTTCAAGGTCGACCTGGAGCCGACGTCGAAAGCGGTCCACCTGACCCTGTGGGGCAACCTGCCGGGGTTGTCCGACTCGCCGGCGCTGGAGAGCAGCGTGGTGCTGCACGACAGCAAGGCCTACGACCTGGACTTCACCCTGCTGCGCGGCCGGGTGGTGATGACCAACATCCGCGACAAGGGCGAGGCGAAGGTGTGGCTCCGCAACCCGTCGGGCGGGATCGAACTGGTGCTGCCGGCGAAGGGCGACGCGGTGGCGATCGAAACCTACGGCCGGTGGCTGCGCGGGGTGCCGTTCTCGCTCAAGCACAAGCCGGGGGTCGGCCCGGTCGTGATGTGGGAGGTGTTCTGTCTGAAGGGGAAGGTCGAGGCCAAGGCGAGCAAGTCGTCGTGGTACATGGAAGCGCCGCCGGGGCCGTCGTACTTCCACGGCAACTCGGCCGAGGGACCGGCCACCGCCGGTCCGGAGCGGCGCGACCCGCCCGACTGGGCCAACCCGAAGGCGCCGCGGCCGGTGCTCCTCCGGGTACTTCAGGAGATTGTCGGTACGTATACGAGCCGACTCCAGAATAAAGACCCCGACGAGGTGGTGCCCGAGATGCTGGCGGTGGCCGACAAGCTGAAGGACGTCAAGCGGGCCACGCTGATTCGCCGCGTGCTGGTCTTCTCGCTGGCCGCCCTGGACGAGGTGGACAAGGTGGTGGAGCTGCTGGAGACGTCGCCCGCCGCCGAGGTGCGGCACGCGGCGGTGATCGCCCTGCGGCACTGGATCGGCGTGACCGACGGCCGCGACCGGCTGCTCTACGAACTGCTCCAGGAGACGCACCGCTTCAGCAAGGCGGAGGCGGAGGCGCTGCTGCAGCTGCTGCACAGCCCGTTCGATCCGGAGCACGCGGAGACGTATGAGACGCTGATCGCCTACCTGAGCCACCGCAAGCAGGCGGTCCGCGAGCTGGCCCACTGGCACCTGGTGCGGCTGGCGCCGATCGGCCGCGACATCGCCTATGACGCCGCCGCCCCGGCGGAGAAGCGGCAGGCCGCGGTGGCCGAGTGGAAGAAGCGCATCCCCGCCGGCGAGCTGCCGCCGGTGCGGCCCGAGAGTACCAAGAAGGAGCCGGCCAAGTAACTGCCCGTCGGTCGTGCCGGACAGGCTGGAGTCAGCTTGTCCGGCATGCCGGTGGGACTTTATGCTACGAAGGGAGCGCATCGTCCCGTTTATTGCGGAAAGGGAAGGGCCATGTCCAGCGGCGTGTCGAAAGAAACCATCGACGTCGTCCTGTTCCGCCGCAACCGCGACCAGTTTCCTGACGAGCAGCTCGAGCCGTACTGGGGCAAACAGGTCGCCTGGAGCAGCGACGGCACGCACATCGTCGCCAGCGGCGATGACCACGACCAGCTCTACGAACGTCTCGCGTCGCTGGGCGTCCACCCCACCGAGGTGGTCGACGAGTTCATTCCCGACCCCAACGTCAGCTACTTCTGATGGGTCTGGTCTTTCCCTACCGCCCGGGACGTTCTCCTCGGCCCGTCATCTCGCTTGGGGGAAGGACGGTTCGTCCTCGCCCACTCGTCGACGTCACCCTGCTTGGCCCGTCAGGCAGCAAGGTAGTCATGGCCCTGCTTGACACCGGGGCCGATGACTCTGTCTTCCCCGAACGGGTGGCGATGAGTATTGGAATTGACCCGAGTACCGTTCCCCATCACACGATGGCCGGCGTCGGTAGTCCGCCCCAGGTCATCGCTTACGCGCCGGTCACGCTGCGACTGACGGACGGCAACGAATTCCGCGAGTGGCCTGCGATAGTCGGCTTCACCGCTGCCAGGATGACCCATCCCCTCCTTGGCTTCGCTGGCTGTCTGCAGTTTTTCGACGCTCTCTTCTGCGGCGAGCGGGAGGAAGTCGAGCTGGCGGTCAACAACCTGTACCCCGGTATTTGAACGCGACAGGGCATTGCTCTTCTTTCGCTCGCTTGCCCACGCTACCCTGAATGGTGTACTGGTGTTTCTACCGGTAAGCCGGTTCGCCGCCTGGTCCTCCGACGGGTGTTCGCATGCAGCTCGCGCAACGACTGGTTCGCCGTGGCGTTCTCAAACCCGAAGACCTGCCGCGCATCGCCGAGGCCCAGGGACAGGCACCCGGCCGGCCGCTGCATGAGCTGCTGATCGAGCGGAGCTTCGCCCGCGAGGAGGACGTGCTCGCCGCTCTCGCCGAGGAGTTCGGCCTGGAACTGGTCGATCTCAGCGAGGTGCGGGTCGAGCCGGAGGTGCTGCAGGCGATGCCGCTCAAGCTGGTGCATCGCCGCGCGCTGATGCCCTTGCGGCGCGACAACGGCACCCTGGTGGTGGCCACCGGCGATCCGTTCGACGTGTACGCGCTCGACGAACTGGCGATGCACACCGGGTTACAGGTACAGCCGGTGCTGGCCAGCCCGCGCGAGATCGCCCGACTGATCAAGGCGCACTTCGGCGTCGGCGGCGAGACGGTCAGCGCGCTGGTGCAAGAGCGCGGCGACGACAACCAGGTCGAGCTGCTCGAAGGACTGGAGGCGGACGACTCCGAGGCGGCCAAGATGGCCCAGGAGGCGTCGGTCGTCAAGCTGGTCAACGAAATTCTGATCGAGGCCGCCAACGAACGGGCGAGCGACGTCCACATCGAGCCGGAAGAGACGAGTTTACGGATCCGTTATCGCATTGACGGTCTGCTGCAGACCCAGCCGATGCCGCCGGAGATCACCCGCTTCCAGTCGGCCATCATCAGTCGCCTGAAGATCATGTCGCGGCTGAACATCGCCGAGCGGCGGCTGCCGCAGGACGGCCGTATCAAGATGCGCGTGCAGGGCCGCGAGATCGACGTTCGCGTGTCGATCATCCCGATGGTCCACGGCGAAGGCATTTGCATGCGTCTGCTCGACAAGACGCGCATGAAGTTCGACCTGGCCGGCGTCGGCATGCTGCCGGATACCTACGCCACCATCCGCCAGCTGATCGACCGGCCGCACGGCATTTTGCTGGTCACCGGGCCGACCGGCTCGGGCAAGAGCACCACGCTTTATAGCGCGCTGAACGAGATCAAGGACGAAACGCTCAAGATCATCACGGTGGAAGACCCGGTGGAGTACCAGCAGCCGGGGATCAGCCAGATCCAGGTACACAGCAAGATCGGCCTGACGTTCGCGGCGTCGCTGCGAAGCATCCTGCGGCACGACCCCGACGTGGTGCTGATCGGCGAGATGCGGGATCTGGAAACG
>JAXMAU010000039.1:0-63704 GCA_046350215.1 Gemmataceae bacterium
GTCGACGCACCGCCGGAGGCGATCACCTGCACGGGGGTTGACGGTCAGCCGGGGTTCGCGAGCGTGGTGCTGGAGTTTGCCGGCGGGCCGGTGGTGCAACTAACGCTGTGGGCCGGCGACGCGGCGACGTCGGCGGCGCGGTTGCACGTCGAGGCCGAGGGCGGGTCGGCGTGGCTCGACCTGCCGCGTCGGGTGGAGTGGAGCGACGGCGGCGGCCGGCACGGCCTGGAGCTGCCGGCGGGGCTGGCGGAGGGGGTCCTGGTGGACCGCTTCCTCCAGGCGGTCCGCGACGGCCGTCCACCCGAGTGCGACCTGCCGCGGGCGTGCGCTGCCCTGGACTGGCTGCGAGCGGCGCGCAAGAGCCGGACGACCGGCTGGCGAATGCTTCTGGCCGAATCGACGTGACAGGGCGGCTTGACGCTCACCAGGCATGCAGGCCGGCGAGCGAGCGGCATTGTCTGCCGATCGCCCCGCACCGCGTGTCCAGAAACGACGCAAGCCCGGCCGAAGCCGGGCTTTGCAGGAATCGTGCTGAACCGTCTCACTCGGTCCAGCCAGTGCAAGTACCCCCAAGGGGACTCGAACCCCTGTCTTTGCCGTGAGAGGGCAATGTCCTAGGCCGCTAGACGATGGGGGCAACCAGCGACTCGGGAATGATAGGGGGATCCCCCCGGACTGTCAAGCCGCCCGGAGGGGGTTTTCCCGACTCGGGTGTACGACACGGTTTGTAAGGCAGGAAGGGGATTGATAAAGTGACCGTGGGAAGTCCGTGATCGCCCATGCGCGCAAGTGGGGG
This sequence comes from Gemmataceae bacterium, assembly GCA_046350215.1. Lineage (GTDB taxonomy): Bacteria > Planctomycetota > Planctomycetia > Gemmatales > Gemmataceae > JAXMAU01. The sequence goes on from JAXMAU010000039.1 coordinate 797, forward strand.
AAGGAGCACGCGATGGCAAGAGCCACCAGGAAGGTAGACATCCCGGCCGAGGTGCGGCCCGTCGTCCTCGCCACCGCCAAAAACCTGGCCACCCACCTGTGGGGCCCTCAGGGACCGGCCTGGGGTACCTCCTTCGCCTCCCTGGAGGAGTTGACGGCTCAGCTCTGCGAGCAGCTCGGCGCCGAACTGCTACACCAGGCCCTGCAGCGTCAGGCCGACCAGCCCCCGCCCGAGCACCTGCGCGTCTGCCCCGCTTGCTCGGGATCCCTCGACGATCAACCTCCCGAGCCGCGCAGCGTCCACGCCACCGTCGGCACGACCGACTGGCAAGAACCCGCTGGTTACTGCCCCCGCTGCCGGCGGGCTTTTTTTCCCTCAGAGCCAGAGCCTGGGTATCGACCGGACTGAGCACAGCCCCGCCGTGCAGCAGAAGGTCGTCTACGCCGGCGTCGCCGCCTCTTCCTTCGCCAAGGGCGCCGAACTGCTGGACCACCTGGCCGATCTGCCGATCCCTCCCAAGCAGGTCGAGCGTCTCACCCGCACCATCGGCTGCGAGCGCGTCGCCCAGCGTGACGGCGCCGTCGCCGCCTTCGCGGCCCTGCCTTTGGTGCAGAAGTTCGACGCTCCCGCCGGCGTCGCGCCTCCGGAGCTGGCCGTGGTCCAGGTGGATGGCGGCCGCCTGCAGATCCGCGAACGCGACGGGCTATCGACGTCGGCGGACACGACGGCTGCCGGGACCGAGGAGGACTTCGATGAGACCCAGAAGGGCAAAGGCTTCTGGCGCGAGGACAAACTCGGCGTGCTGCTCGAGATGCAGTCAGCGGTCTCGGTGGTCGATCCCTGCCCCGAGATCCCGCCCGGGTTCATCGACCTCTTACGGATTCCCCTGCTCGCGAAGCAGATCGGCAAGACGGCGGCGCCGCCGGACGGCGACGCCGCGGAGGGGCCCGGGCCGGCGCTGACGGACGAACCCGACGGGCACGAGCCGGCGTATGCGCCGCCCGAGGTGAAGCAGCGCACGGTCGTGGCGACGTGCCGGCCGTGGCGGAGTTTTGCCTTGCTGATCGCGAGCGCGGCGCACGCGGCGGGCTTCCAGCAAGCGAAACGCCGGGCCTTCGTGGCCGACGGCAGCGCCAACAATTGGCGGCTGCAGCAGCGGTTTTTCGGTTCGTTCACGGCGGTGCTGGACTTCATCCACGCCTTGAGCTACGTGTACGCAGCGGCGCTGGCGGGCCGGCCGTTCGGGGAGGGCTGGGAGGTGTACACGCGGTGGATCACGTGGGTCTGGAAGGGCGAGGTGAAGCGGGTCATCGACGAGTTGGTGTCGCGGCAAAAAGAGGTGGGCCTGCCCCAAGAAGGGGAGGCGGAGACGAGCGTGCCCAGCGTGGTGGCGCGGGCGCTGAGCTACCTGGGCAACCACCAGGACAAGATGAAGTACGCGGAGTACCGCAAGGCGGGGCTGCCGCTGAGCAGCGCGGTGATGGAATCGACGGTGAAGCAGATGAACCAGCGTGTCAAGGGCACGGAGAAGTTCTGGTGCGGCGAAGGGGCCGAGGCGATCGTGCAGCTGCGTGCCGACTACCTCAGTGACGACCAACCGCTCGCCGACTTCTTCGAACGGCGTCAGCAGAACGCCACCGGGCAGCGGCCCTATCGCCGCCCGGCCGCATGATTACAAATCACGTCGTACACCCCCACCGGCACGGATTCACGCCCCGCTCTACCTGTGCCGGTGACGGAAGTTCGCCCGCCTGCGGGGGCTGTGCCGGGTCACCCATCGTCCGCTGGATGCGGTGTCAACCGTCCGTGCCCCTCCCACCGCACCGGCACGGAGACCAGCCCTGCCACATGGTCGTCTTACCCTCAGTCATTTGCACCGGCTGCACTATCCTACCGTGTGCCTTTCATTCTGCATTCTGCATTCGGCCTTTCACGCCCGCCCGTTGGCCCCCGGCGCCAGGTAGCGCTCCTGAATCGCCGTGACCGTCCAGTCGCGTTTCTGGATCGCTCGACACGCCTCGACGGCGGCGTGCGCCGCGGCCAGCGTCGTGATGCACGTTACCCCGTTGGCCACGGCGCCGGCGCGGATCTTCCCCTCGTCGGTCCGCGCTCCCTTGCCCGACGGCGTGTTGATCACCAGCGACACCTGCTTGTTCTTCATGTAGTCGATCAGGTTCGGCCGCCCCTCCTGCAGCTTCGGCACCTCCTCCACCGGGATGCCCGCCGCACGCAGCGCCCGCGCTGTCCCGCGCGTCGCCAACAGCCGATACCCCATCTCCGCCAGCGACTTCGCGATCGCCGTCGCCTCCGTCTTGTCGCGCTCCGTCACCGAGATGAACACCTTCCCCGCCTCCGGCGCCGGTAGCACGCTCGACGCCGCCATCTGACTCTTGGCGAACGCCAGCGGGAAGGTGTCGTCGATCCCCATCACCTCGCCGGTCGAACGCATCTCCGGCCCCAGGATGATGTCGACGCCGTGGAACTTGTTGAACGGGAACACGCTCTCCTTCACCGAGAAGTGCCGCGGCGTTACCTCGCCGCGCACCCCCAGTTCGTCCAGCGTCTTGTCGACCATCACCAGCGTCGCATACCGCGCCAGCGGCAGACCGATCGCCTTCGACACGAACGGCACCGTGCGACTGGCCCGCGGGTTCACCTCCAGAATGTACACCGCCGCGCGCACCGCCTCGTCGGTCAGTCCGCCCTCGTGCAGCACCGACCGCTGAACGGCGAACTGGATGTTCATCAGCCCCTTGACCTTCAGCTCGCGCGCCAGCGCCCGCGCCTGCCGCTTGATCTCCTCCACCACCAGCGGCGGCAGGCTGTGCGGCGGGATCACGCACGCCGAGTCGCCGGAGTGGATGCCGGCTTCCTCGATGTGCTGCATCACCCCGCCGATCAGGCAGCGCTCGCCATCGGCGAGGCAGTCGACGTCGACCTCGATGGCCGACTCCAGAAACTTGTCGATCAGCACCGGCTTGCCGCGCGACACCTCCATCGCCGTGCCGACATACCGATTCAGCGATGCCTCGTCGTAGACGATCTCCATCGCCCGCCCGCCGAGGACGTAGCTCGGCCGCACCAGCACCGGGTAGCCGATCCGCCGGGCGGCGTGGACCGCCTCCTGGTGGTCGCGGGCGATACCGGCCGCCGGTTGGCGCAGCCCCAGCCGCTGGACCAGCACCTGAAACCGATCGCGGTCCTCGGCGATGTCGATCGACTCGACGCTGGTGCCGATGATCGGCGCCCCCGCCGCCTCCAGCGCCCGCGCCAGGTTCAGCGGCGTTTGCCCGCCGAACTGGACGATCAGCCCCTTCGGCTTCATCACGTCGCAGATGTTGAGCACGTCCTCGACGGTGAGCGGCTCGAAGAACAGGTGGTCGGACGTGTCGTAGTCGGTGCTCACCGTCTCCGGGTTCGAGTTGACCATGATCGTCTCGTACCCGGCCTTGCGCAGCGCGAACGCCGCCTGGCAGCAGCAGTAGTCGAACTCGATCCCCTGGCCGATGCGGTTGGGTCCGCCGCCGAGGATCATGATGCGGTCCTTGCCGCTCGCCGGCCGCGCCTCGTCCTCCAGCACCAGCGCCGTCCGTCCGTCGGCGTCGATCTGCTCGACCGGCGTTTCGTAGCTGGAGTAGTAGTACGGGGTGTACGCCTCGAACTCGGCGGCGCAGGTGTCGACGCACTTGAACGCCGGCACGATCCCCCACGATTTGCGGAGATTGCGGATCTCCGGTTCCGTCGTATTCCACAGGAACGCCAGCTGCCGATCGGAGAACCCGTACTGCTTGGCCTGCAGCAGGAGCGCGCGGACGGCCGGCTCGTCGCGGTCGCGGACGGCCGGATCCTGCCACTGGCGCAGCTCGTCCTCCATCGTCACGATGTCGCGAAGATGCGCCAGGAACCACGGGTCGATGCGCGTCAGCTCGTGGACGTATTCCAGCGTCAGGCCGAGCTTGAACGCATAGCGGATGTACCAGATGCGTTCGGCGGTCGGCGTGTACAGCCGGCCGATCACGTCGTTCTCGGTCGGCTGCTGCGGGGTGCCCCATCGATCGCCGCGGTAGCAGCCCAGCCCGAAGCTGCCAGTCTCCAGCCCGCGCAGCGCCTTTTGCAGCGACTCCTTGAACGTGCGGCCGATCGCCATCGTCTCGCCGACCGACTTCATTTGCGTGGTGAGCGTCGGGTCGGCGTCGGGGAACTTTTCGAACGCCCAGCGCGGCACCTTGGTGACGACGTAGTCGATGGTCGGCTCGAAGCAGGCCGGGGTCTCGCGGGTGATGTCGTTGCGCAGCTCGTCCAGCCGGTAGCCGACGGCCAGCTTGGCGGCGATCTTGGCGATCGGGAAGCCGGTCGCCTTGGACGCCAGCGCACTCGACCGGGACACCCGCGGGTTCATCTCGATGGCGATCATGTCGCCGGTTTTCGGGTCGATGGCGAACTGAATGTTGCTGCCGCCGGTTTCGACGCCAATCTCGCGGATGATGCGCAGAGCGGCGTCGCGCATCCGCTGGTATTCCTTGTCGGTGAGCGTCTGCGCCGGGGCGACGGTGATCGAGTCGCCGGTGTGGACGCCCATCGGGTCGAGGTTCTCGATCGAGCAGACGATGACGACGTTGTCGGCGCCGTCGCGCATCACCTCCAGCTCGAACTCCTTCCAGCCGATCACCGACTGTTCGATGAGCACCTCGCCGACCGGGCTGAGGTCCAGCCCGCGGGCGATCAGCTGGTTGAACTCCTCGACGTTGTAGGCGATCCCGCCGCCGGTACCGCCGAGGGTGAAGCTGGGCCGCAGGACGCACGGCAGCCCGACCTGATCACGGATCGCCTGCGCCTCGGCCAGCGAGCGGGCCACGCCGCTCTTGGGTACGGCGATGCCGATCTTGATCATCGCCTGCTTGAACTTCTCGCGGTCTTCCGCCTTGTCGATGGCCTCCGGCTTGGCGCCGATCATCTCGACGCCGTACTTCGTCAGCACGCCGTGATGGTACAGCTGCATGGCGGTATTCAGCGCCGTCTGTCCGCCCAGGGTGGGCAGCAGGGCGTCGGGCCGCTCTTTCTCGATGATGCGCGCGACCATCTCCCAGGTGATCGGCTCGATGTAGGTGCGATCGGCCGTCTCGGGGTCAGTCATGATGGTGGCGGGGTTAGAGTTGACGAGGACGACCTCGTACCCCTCTTCCCGCAACGCCTTGCAGGCCTGCGTGCCGGAATAGTCGAACTCGCACGCCTGGCCGATGATGATGGGGCCGGAGCCGATGAGCAGGATTTTTTTCAGGTCGGTACGCCGAGGCATGGTCGCTGCGAGCCCTCTTGTCGCCGCGCGCAGGGTGAGAGCGCGGGGCGACGGCGGAAGCCACCGCCTCGCGCTCTCACGGCACACGCGAGTGTCCAAATCGCTCCGGCCCGCGCCCGGAGCGGTCGTTGCTCATCTTATGCCCCGCCGCCCCTTCTCCAAGAGGGGAACCACAAAGACAGAAGAGTTGAACCACAAAGGACACGAAGAGCACAAAGAAAGAGCAGAAAGAAGACAAAGAAGAGAGAGAGTATACAGGAAAGAAGGAAGAGGATTCTCGCCCGGACCCGTCGACGGAGGCTTCGATGCGCTGCTCCCTGCTGTCGTGGGCGTTGGGTGGCCTGCTGCTCGCCTCGTTCCTGGCGCTGACGCCGTGCGCGGCGCGGCAGGCGGATGACAAGACCGTCACCGGCGATGACGACCTGGTCCGCAAGGTGCGGCAGGCCATCGACGAAGGCGTCGCCTTCCTGCGCACCCAGCAGCGGCGCGCCGACGGCAGCTGGGAAACCGGACAGGGCGGGCTGTCCGGCACTGGCGGATGGACGGCGCTGGTGCTGCTGACGCTGCTCAACGCCGGGGTGAAAGTGGAAGACGACGCGGTTCAGAAGGGGCTGGCGTACCTGCGCACCATCCCGCCGTCGCGAACCTACGTCGTCGGGCTGCAAACGATGGTGTTTTGCCTGGCGAAGCAGGCCGAGGACCGGCCGCGGATTCAGCGCAACGTGCGCTGGCTGCTGGAAAGTCGCCTGCCCGATGGGTGGACCTACACGAAAGAGGGTGGACTGAAGGGATCGGCGGACAACTCGAACACCCAGTATGCGATGCTCGGACTGCATGAGGCGGCGCAGGCCGGCATCGGCGTCGATGTGAAAGCGTTACGCGAGCTGCAAACGCTCTATTTGAAGACGCAGCATGATGGCGGGTGGGCGTACAAGCCGGCGTCGCGGGCGGCGACGATGACCATGACCACCGCCGGACTGTGCGACCTGATCATCTCCGGCACCGACCTGGCGATGACCACTGGCACCCTGCGCGACGACGGCAGCGCCGAGAACTGCGGCGTCTATCGCGACAACGCCGCCGTGGCGACAGCGCTGACGTGGATCGGCGAACGCTTCCCGGCCCGATTGACCGACGACAACATCCTCGAACGGTTCGGCTCGCCATTCTACTGCCTGTACGGCATCGAACGCGCCGGCCGGTTGACCGGCCAGCGTTTCTTTGGCGGACATGACTGGTACGAGGTCGGCTGCCGCTACCTGGTCGGGGCGCAGAAGGCCGACGGGTCGTGGAGCGGCTTCTCGGGCCGCGGCACCTTCGACCCGTGGCCGGTGATCGCCACCAGCTTCTCGCTGCTGTTCTTGTCCAAGGGCCGCACTCCGGTGCTGATCTCCAAGCTGGCCTACGGCAATGCCGACTACATGGGCTGGAACAACAAGCGCCACGACGTGCGCCACCTCGTCGAGTTCGCCAGTAAGGAGTTATTCAAGGGCGAGCCGCTGGCCTGGCAGGCGTTCGACGTGCGCCGCTTCGAGGCGAACACCGAGGCGAGCCGCCGGCAGCTGGCGGCGCAGCTCTTGCAGTCGCCGCTGGTGTTCGTCAACGGCCACGACCTGGCGCCGCGCGACAAGGAGGCGGAGGTGCTCAAGGAGTACGTCGCCGGCGGTGGGTTCATCCTCGCCGAGAACTGCTGCGGCAAGGCGCGGCACCCCGACTTCGATCGCGACTTCCGCCGGCTGATGAAGGAGATCTTCCCCGACAACGAGCTGCAGCCGCTGGAGCCGGAACACCCGATCTGGCTGGCGTCCGGCAAGTTCGCCGTGTCGCCCCGCGACTTCCCGCTGGAGGGAATCAAGATGGGGTGCAAGACGGTGGTGGTGTACAGTCCGGTGCCGCTCGCCGGCTACTGGGAGCAGAACACCGTCGCCGATCGCGGCCGCGGTCGCAAGGCGTTCGAGCTGGGCGCCAACATCATCGCCTACGCCACCGGGCTGGAGCCGCCGCGGCCACGGCTGAGCCGGGTCGAGATCACCGCCGACCCGGCGCGCGAGCCGGTCCGCCGCGGGTTTTTGCAGGTCGGCCAGCTGCGCCACGAGGGCGACTGGCAGCCGGCGCCGCGCGCGATGCGCAACCTGATGGCCGAGGCGCGAAAGGCGGGCCTCGACGTGCTGCTCAAGACGCAGCCGGTCTACCCCGCCGACGAGGCGGTGCTCGACTACCGCTTCCTGTACATGCACGGCCGCAACACCTTCACGATCAAGAAGGACGACCTGAAGCACCTGCGCTTCAACCTGACCCACGGCGGACTGCTGCTGGCCGACGCCTGCTGCGGGTCGAAAACCTACGACCAGGCGTTTCGCGCCTTCATCGCCGAGCTATTCGCCGCCGACAAGCTGAAGCTGGAGCCGATCCCGACCGACGACGAACTGTACAGCCGCGACCTGAACGGCGAGGAAATCCGCACGGTGCGCCGCCGCAGCCTGGCCGCCAGCGGACGCAAGGTCGATCCGGAATATCGCAATTATCCACCGGCGCTGGAGGGAGTGAAGTACCGCGGCCGGTGGGTGGTGATCTACAGCAAGTACGACCTGGGCTGTGCGCTGGAGAAGCACTCGTCGCCCGACTGCCTGGGGCACGACCCGGCCAGCGCGCTTCGGCTGGCGCGGGCGGCGGTCCTGTACGCCCTGCGCCGGTAATGGGGAATTCGCGCCCCGCTCGCCGCCGCGCGAGTGGTACGATCAGCCGTCGAGGTCGCTGGTGTCCAGCCGGCCGGCGGCGTGCAGCTGGCGGAATAGCGCCAGCGTCTGCCGAATGCCGTCGACAAGCGGCGTTTTCGCGACCGGGCCGAGATCGCGCTGCAGCGCCGCGTCGCTCAGGTCGTAGGCGATGCCGATCTGCCGCGTGCCGAACGTGACCAGCCGCTCGGCCTCCGGGGCAGCCTGGCACAACGCCCGGTGAAACGTCGGCAGGTCGACGACGTCGCCACGCAGGTTGTACGACTTCGCCCCCTGATACGGCGCCTCCAGGCAGCGGACGAACACCGCGGCGACATCGTCGACATACTGCAGGTCCTGCCAGCCGCCGTAGGTGATGGCATACGGCCGGCCGAGCGCCACCGCCTTGATCGCCTTCGTCGGCTCGCTGGTCATGCCCTGGTCGCGGCCGACGCCGTAGACGGTCCACGGCCGCAGCCCGATGCTCGACAGGCCATTGTCCTGATAGTAGATGCGGGCGTTACCCTCGTTGCAGCACTTGAAGAAGCCGTAGTGCGTCGTCGGTGTGAGCGGCACGTCGTCGGCAAGCGGGCCGGGGTAGCGGTCGCGGGGGTAGTCGGCTGGCGGACCGAACACCGCGGCGGACGAGGCGTACACCAGTCGCCGCACCTGTTCGCCGGCGGCGCGCACCGCCTCGAATACCGCCAGCGTGCCCTCGACGTTCACCTTCGCCCCGAGCGTCGGGTTGGCCCGACAGGTCGGCACCTGCAAGCCGGCCAGGTGGACAATGTGAGTAATGGCATACTCGCTGATCACCTGTTTCAGCCGCGCCTGGTCGGTCACGTCGCCGGGGATGAAGCGCACCTGCCTCGCCTGCTCGTCGGACACCACCTGGCGCAGCCGGCGGGTGTCTTCCTTCAGGTCGTACACCCATAACTCGTCGCCGCGTGGCAGCAGCCGGCGGACGATCCAGCAGCCGATGCACCCATAACCGCCGGTAAGCAGGACTCGCATGATGTCGTCACTCGCGCGAAAAGGGAAGTTCATGGATCAGCCGACGCGGCAGCGGGCGACGAACGCCTCGTCCAACTCCAGTCCCAGGCCAGGACCAGCCGGCGGGGTGAGCCGGCCGTGCGCCAGCGCGGGCGGGTTCTGGAACAGCGGATAGAGCCACGGCATGTACTCGACCAGCGTCACCGTCGTCAGCCCGCAGGCCAGCTGCACGCTGATCTCCGGCAGCAGGTGCGGCGCCACCGGCAGCCCGCGCGACTCGGCCAGGGCGATCACCTTGAGCGTGCCGGTGATGCCGCCCAGCCGGGTGACGTCGGGCTGGACGTAGGCCAGCGAATCGCGGTCGAGGTAGGCGCGGAACTCGTCGGCGCCGAACAGCATCTCGCCGCCGGCCAGCGGCAGGTCGAGCTTGCGGGCCAGCCGGGCGTGACCGTCGACGTCCTCGCACGACAGCGGCTCCTCGAACCAGCTGACGCCCACCTCGCTCTCGAAGAACCGGCCCATCCGCAGCGCCGTGTCGTAGTCGTAGCGCTCGTTGGCGTCGACCGCCAGGTGCGACTCTTCGCCGAGGATCTCGGCCAGCTGGGTCAGCCGATCGGTGTCGGCGTCAGCGTTCTGGCCGACCTTCACCTTCACCATCATCCCCTGGTCGAGATACGGCCGCGATGCCTCGACGATCTCGTCGACGCCCATGTACAGCCAGCCGGTGTCCGACCCGTAGGCGACGGCCGAATCGCGGGCGCCGCCGAGCAGCTTGTGCAGCGGCAGGTTGGCGGCCTTGCCCTTCAGATCCCACAGCGCCACGTCGAACGCCGAGTACGCCTGCTGCACCAGCCCACGCCGGCCGACCGTCTGCAGCCGCCAGTACGCCTTGGCCGCCAGCCGTTCGTGGTCGAGCGGGTTTTCTCCCTTGAGCAGCGGCGCCAGGTCGTCCTCGGCGCACGCCAGCAGCGCCCGGCCGGACGACTGCAGCGCATACGCCACCCCCAGCCCGGTCAGCCCGGCGTCGGTCCGCAGCCGCACCAGCAGGGTGACGATGTGGTTCAGCCGGCCGGCGGCCGCCTCCAGCGACGACGCGCGCGGACGGGCCAGCGGAACATGGAGTAACTGACAGTCAACGTCGGTAATATGCATGTCACTCACACACCGGCGCGGCGGAACCGGCCGCGCCACAGGAAGTAGACCGGGATCCCGGTCAGCACCAGAATCAGCCCCGGCCAGGTGTACTCGGGGCGAACAATCAGCAGGTCGATCATGATGGCAGCGCACAGGACGACGTACAGCGCCGGCACCAGCGGATAGCCGAACGCCCGCACCGGCCGCGGCAGCTCCGGCCGGCGCACGCGCAGGACGAACAGCCCCGCCACCGTCAGGGCGTAGAACAACAGCGCGGCGAAGATGACGAAGTCGAGCAACTCGCTGTAGGTGCCGCTGAAGACGAGCAGGATCGACCACACCCCTTGCAGCACCAGTCCGGTGAATGGCACGCCGCGGTCGCTCAGGAAGCCGACACTCTGGAAGAACAGCCCGTCGCGAGCCATCGCGAAGTAGAGGCGGGCGCCCATCAGGATCATGCCGTTGACGCAGCCGAACGTCGAGATCATGACGGCGATCGCCATGAACGGCACCCCCAGCCGCGGCGTGGCCTGCGCCAGCACCGCGGTGCCGACGCGGTCGTCCTGGGCGAAGGCGATGCCGCGCTCCAGCGGCGTGGTCCCGTCGGGGCTGCCGACCACCGGCAGAGCGGCCAGGTAGGCCAGGTTGGCGAGCAGGTAGAGGACGATCACCAGCCCGGTGCCGGCCACCAGGCTGAGCGGCACGGTGCGGTGCGGGTCGCGGACCTCGCCGGCAGTGAAGGTGATGTTGTTCCAGGCGTCGGCGGAGAACAGCGAGCCGACCATCGCCCCGCCGGCCACCATCAGGGCAACGACCAGCGCCGGCGCGCTGACCAGCGCCTGCACCTCGGCAAAGCGCTTTGTGCCGTACACCCCGCCCCACAGGTCGCCCCGGTTGAAGGCGATCGCCTGCGGGTTGGCGGCCACCGTCAGGCCCAGTCCGATCAATGCGACCAGGGCGAGCGTCTTGGCGATGGTGAAGACGTTCTGCACCACCTTGCCTTCCTGCACGCCGCGGCAGTTGAGCGCGGTCAACAGCGCGATCAGCGTCACCGCCACCAGCTGCCCGGCGGTGATGGTGAACTCCTTGCGTTCCAGCACCTTGAGCGGCTCCTGCAGCGCACGGCAGCGAGCAGCCGCATCGGCTCGGCGAAGCTGTGGCAACAGCACCCCCTCGTCGCCGGTGCCCAGCGCGGCACCAGCACGCCGAGGAACTTGGCGAACGCCACGCCGACGGCGGCGATCGACCCGGTCTGGATGACCAGGAAGACCGTCCAGCCGTAGAGGAACCCCCACAACGGCGAGTACGCTTCGCGGAGAAACACATACTGTCCGCCGGCCTGCGGCATCATGCCGGCCAGCTCGGCGTAGCTGACGGCGCCCCGGCGAGTGAGACGACACCGGTGACCAGCCAGATGGCGAGCAGCCAGCCGGACGAGGCGACGTCGCGGGCGATGTCGGCGGACACGATGAAGATGCCGGAGCCGATCATGGTGCCGGCGATCAGCATGGTGGCGTCGAACAGGCCGAGCCGCCGCTGAAGTGGTGGCCGGCAGCGTCGGCAGGTTGATCGGTGGCGATGCTCATGTGCGCTCCGTCGGGTCCATCCAGGATGAAGTGCCGCGTCCGCCTCAGCGGCCGGCGGCCAGCTCCTTGCCGAGCGTGCTGTGGTGCCGCCCGTAGCCGAAGTAGATCACCAGCCCAATCAGCAGCCGGCCGACCAGCCGGCCAGTTGCCGACCGGCAGCGACAGCATCAGCATCAAGCAGAACAGGATGCCGGCCACGCACTACCGGCACCAGCGGGCAGCGGAACGGCCGCGGCGCCGTCGGTTGGTCCGCCGCATGATCAGCACCGCCGTACAGACGACGGCGAAGGCGAACAGGGTGCCGATGTTGGTCAGTTCCAGCAGCGCGTCAATTGGGAGCAGCCCGGCCAGAACATGACGAACAGCCCGATGGCGATGGTGCTCTTCCACGGCGTGCGGAAGACCGGGTGGACGTCGGCGAAGAACGCTCGCGGCACCAGCCCGTCGCGAGCCATCGCCAGGAACACGCGCGGCCCCGACAGCATCATCACCAGCAAAACCGAGGTGATCCCGGCCACGCCGGCGGTGGCGATGATTGCCTCGGCGCTTGTAGCCCGATCTTCTTGAACGCGCTGGACACCCCGGCGTCCTTGTCGATCTCGGTGTACGACCATCCCGGTCAGCACCGCGACAACGGCGACAGGATCGTGCAAATGATCAATGAGGCGATGATCCCGATCGGCACGTCGCGTCCGGGTTCCCCTCCTCGGCGTGGGTGCTGACCGAATCGAAGCCGATGTAGGCGAAGATCAGCGCGCTCCGGCGAGCATGCCCAGCGCGGCTTACCGGCCGCCTCGTTCCAGCCGACGCTCAGCTCCTTGACGCCGAACAGGCTGAACCCGCCATAGCCGTAGGGGGCGAAATTGTCCGGTCCAGTTCTTCGGGTTGATGTAGAACGCCTACCAGGATGACGAACAGCACGGCGAACAGCTTGATGAACACCACCAGGGCATTGAACCCGGCCGATTCGCTGATCCCCTTGACCAGCACCACAGTGACGACGAGGACGATGAGCACTGCCGGCAGGTTGACGTAGGCGCCGGTGAACTGGAACCAGTGGGGTGCGGTTCGCCCAGCCGGCGTGGTGGTTGAATTTCAAGGCGATTGCAGGAAATCCGGTAACTCGTAGCCGACCTTTTTCATCACCGCCTGGAAGTAGCCGGACCAGCCGTTGGCCACCGTCGCCGATCCGACGGCATACTCCAGCACCAGGTCCCAGCCGATGATCCAGGCGAACAGCTCGCCCATCGTGCAGTAGGCGTAGGTGTAGGCACTGCCGGCGACCGCGCCATCGAGGCGAACTCGGCGTAGCACAGGGCGGCGAAGATGCACGTCAGTCCGGCAACGACGTAGGACAGCATCAGCGCCGGCCCGGCCACCTCGCGGGCGGCGCCCCGGTGGCGACGAAGATGCCGGCGCCGATGATGGCGCCGACGCCAAGCGAGGTGAGCGTGACCGGCCCGAGCGCGCGGCAGCCGGTTATCGCCCCCGCCTCGGCGAGCAACGCCTTCGTCCTTCACCGCGAACAGCTGCTGCCTGGACACGACACATCCTCCACCGTCCGCGGCGGCGTCCCGCTCGCCGTCTGCCGGTCCAGCGATTTCTTCGCAAACAGCTGCTTGAAAAGCATGAACGGCCTCCGGCCCTGGGAGCGGGATAACGGCTGGTGAGAGGGGCCAGCAACGGGGTCGAGGGCTGATTATGCAGACCGTTCGCCGCTGGGGCAAGCGCCATCCGGATTTACGGGGTGTCCAAGAGGAGCGTCACCGGCCCGTCGTTGACCAGCTCGACCTGCATGTCGGCAGCGAACCGGCCGCTCGCCACCGGCACGCCGTGCGCCCGCAGCGCGTCGAGGAACGCCTCGTACAGAGGCACCGCCACATCCGGCCCGGCGGCGCCGATGAAGCTCGGCCGGCGGCCCTTGCGGCAGTCGCCATACAGGGTGAACTGGCTGACCACCAGCACCCCGCCGCCGACCTCCGCCACCGCGCGGTTCATCTTGCCGTCATCGTCGGCGAAGATCCGTAGCCCGACGATCTTGTCGGCCATCCAGCGGACCTGGGCGGACGTGTCGCCCGGCGCCACCGCCACGAGGACGAGCAGCCCGTGCTCAATCGCGCCGGCGACCTCGTCGCCGATCACCACCCGTGCCCGCCGCACGCGCTGCAACACCGCCCGCATGACTCGCCCTCCGCCTGAATCTCCGAGGATTATAGCGATCCGGCTCATGCCTGCCCGGTCGCTCTTGACGTGGCGAATCCGATGCGCCACGCTACAGCCGGCTGGCCGCGCGTGCCGATGGAGAGGGCGCCCGGCGACGCCCCCAGGAGACCGACGATGGCGGATCTGACCCCGCACCAGCAGAAGATCGTCAAACGCTATTACGACAACCTGGACGCCATCGGCCTGCAGCGGTTGGCCGAGCTGGTCGGCGACCTGTACCTGGCGACGGGGAAGAAGCGGCAGAAGATCTGGGAGCAGATCGAAGCGGCGATGCACAAGCTGGAAGTGCCGCAGGTGCGCATCGATCACCTGAAGAAGCAGGATAACGCCGCGCTGGTCGCTGATGTGGTGAAGGAACTGCAGGGAAAGTAAGTTGCTCGCTGACGCTCGAAGTGGTCAGATGGCTCGCGCAGAGCGATACACCCAGGGCCATCACAGCCCGATCGTTGGGAGAGAATTGCTTTAGCCCCCGGTGAACACACCGGGGGCAAGTGCGTGTCAAGGATTACCCACGAAGGCGACCCGCATTGGCCCCCGGTGTATTCACCGGGGGCTAAAGACAGGATTCCGCAAACGGCATTGCCCCGAGACGCGCTGACGCAGGACGGCTCACCACAGGGGCGGCCTGCGCTCAGTCGGTCGCCCGTCGCGGCGCGCCAATCTTCTCCGGTTTGCCGGCCCGATCGTCAGGCTTGACGACCGGCGGCAGATTCACTTTCGCCGCTGCCTTGACGTCGTCTGGCCGATCCTTCGGCTTCTCCGGCGGCTTGGGGGCCTCCTTCGGCTTCTCCGGCGGCTTGGGCCTGTCCTTTTCGCGGGGCAGATCGACCAGTTTCGGCCGTTCCGGCGGCTTCGGCTTGTCCTTGGGCTTCTCCGGCGGCTTCGGAGCTTCCTTCGGCTTTTCGGGCGGCTTCGGAGCTTCCTTGGGCTTCTCCGGTGGCTTGGGGGCCTCCTTCGGCTTCTCCACCGGCTTCGGAGCCTCTTTGGGCTTCTCCACCGGCTTGGGCGCTTCCTTCGGCTTCTCGGGTGGCTTCGGAGCTTCCTTCGGCTTCTCGGGTGGCTTCGGGGCTTCCTTCGGCTTCTCCACCGGCTTCGGAGCTTCCTTCGGCTTCTCCGGTGGCTTCGGAGCCTCTTTGGGCTTCTCCGGAGGTTTGGGAGCCTCCTTGGGCTTTTCCGGTGGCTTCGGAGCTTCCTTCGGCTTCTCCACCGGCTTGGGCTTCTCCGGTGGCTTCGGAGCTTCCTTCGGCTTCTCCGGCGGCTTCGGCGTCTCTTTCGGCGTTTCGGGGGCGCGAGTCAGGTCGACGACGACGCGCTGGCCGCGGCCGAACCGGACCGTCTGGGTCACGGCCTTTTCCTTGCCGTTCTCGATCCAGGTCGCCTTGACGACATACGAAAACCGGGTCTTCGCTCGATTCAGCGACGGGGTCACGAACAGGCGTTCCGTGCCGGTCTGGCCGGTTGGCTCATCGGCGATGAACAGCTTGGCGTCGGCGGGCACGCGGACCACGATCGTGGCGGTGTCCGACACCGACGGTTGCCGGCTGACGGCCAGGCAAGGCAGACCGATAAGCGTCAGCGTGCCCAGCAGGAGCCGCAGCCATGTGCCTCGGCGGACAAACATGGCACCATCCTTTCTGTTTATGCGAGGAAACGTGCGCAGTGACACCGGGCGGGGCCGGCCGCTGGCCGGGGAACCTTCCCCCACCTCGAACACGCATCCCCAACGGCACGGCCCGGGAACGACGGGGCAACCCAGGGCATCCGGGGAAGGAGACACGAATCGGGTAAACGGCGAGGGCGGGCATCGGAGGGTCATTCTATGCGCGGGGAAGCGGTCGAAAATGACTCTAGACAAATTGGTCCACTAGCGTCAAGCCGCACCGGACGAATCGGACAGGCGGATGGGACCGATCGATTCGGTCGTAACGGTTGGCGCGGATGTGCCGAGAAGGCGTGCCGGGACGGGAAAAAGAACCGGGGCCGGACACGATCGTGTCCGGCCCCGGAGCGATCGCCGCTTCAGGGATTAAGCAGATGAACGGCGATGAAGCAGTGATTGAGAAATGCTTCTCAATCTGTGCGGTTCCGACCCAGGCGGGTGTGACCTGCAAGCTCAGCGCTCACACCCGCCGCCGTTCGCTCAGGAAATGCCCGCCAGCTCGCCCGTCGTGCGGTCGACGCGGGCCGGCAGGTGCCCCTTGCCCTCGAGCAACTCGGACCGAAGAATCGGCACGCCCTGCGGCGCCTGGATGCCGATGCGAATGCGATTCCCCTGGACTTCCAGCACTTCCAGGACGATGTCGTTGCCGATCAGGATCCGCTCGCCAGGCTTCCGGGTGAGGACCAACATGTTCGACCTCCTTGAAACTGTTAAGCCTCGTTGCTTCGTTCGCTCAGCTCCGCCAGGCGAGTCCGGCTCTTCCTGGCCGCGTGGTCATCCTTATCTGCACTCCGCATGCCAAACGGCGAATTGTCGGCTCCTTCAATGAAAATGGGCCGATTTCGCGCGTTTCTGGCATCCTGGCACCCGAGTGAGAGAACAATTTTGCCTCAGCCCCTCGGAGCGGTGTAGCAATCTGCGACACCCGGATCGATTTGCCCGGCGCGTGTTGCAGGAACGTACAGCCCGCCGCTGGTTTCGGCGGTGAACGGGTGAGTGACACCCCCTTGACGCACCGTCTCGCTGCCGCATCTGGTCGACCGGGGCATCCCCGACGTCGCAGCGACAGCGGGGTGTCACGCCCGACGATCCGCCTCCATCGCGCGCCGCCCCAACCCCTCTGGCTGAAACGGGATTCGGTCTGTACAACAAGCTGGTCGCGATCCAGTCAACAGGAGCGTTGCGGATGACCGGGAGCAAGGCTACCAACATCACCTGGCACGAGGGGCACGTCTCCCGTGAGGAGCGCGGGGCGGTGCTTAGGCAGAAGGGCGCCACCCTGTGGTTCACCGGACTGTCCGGGTCCGGCAAGAGCACCACCGCGTTCACCCTGGAGCACGCCCTGGTGCAACAGGGACGGCTCGCCTACGTGCTCGACGGCGACAACATTCGTCACGGGTTGAACCGCAACCTCGGGTTCTCGGCCGGCGACCGGGAGGAGAACATCCGCCGCATCGGCGAGGTGGCGAAGCTGTTCGCCGACGCCGGGGTGATCGTGCTGACCAGTTTCATCAGCCCGTACCGCAAGGATCGCGACAGCGTTCGCGCGCTGCACGAGGCCGCCGGACTGCCGTTCATCGAGGTCCACGTAGCGACGGCGATCGAGACGTGCGAGGCGCGCGACCCGAAGGGGCTGTACAAGAAGGCGCGCGCGGGCGAACTGACCGGATTTACCGGGATTGACGACCCCTATGAGCCGCCGGCCAACGCCGAGGTGACCGTCGACGCCGCCGCCGCCTCGCCGCAGCAGGCGACGGCGATCATCCTCGACTATTTGAAGGGGCGCGGCATTATCGGAAGCTGAACCGTTGGCGGGGTGTGAACTGTTTACCGTCGCCGGTGCGGAAACCCCTGTCTGCATTGGCGGTTGGGGCGAGAAAGAGGCCCCGACTGGTACGCCAGGCAGAACCGCTTCAGGTTCCGTTTTCCGGACCAGACCGCCCAACCGGCGCAGTCGGTCGTCGAGGCGCGAAAAACCCTTGCTTTTCGAGGAGTTAGGTTCATCCAAGCGTTGACACCTTTCCCCTGCAGGCGTAGACTTGGCCCGACAACTTGAGTTGTTCAGGTTGTCTCCGACCAGAATCCCCGCAGAGCTGGCTTCGGATTCGCTATTACCCGCATCCCCGGACCGGGTTCGTCATGGCTTCCATCAAGCTCACCCCGTTCTCCTGCCGTCCTCCCGAGGGCTTTTATGCCTCGGAGGTGTCCGCCCCGCATGCCTGGCCGTTGCGGACCTTCCTTCCGGTCGGCTACGAGCCTAACTATCCCTATCCGCTGATCGTCTTCCTGCACGGGCACGGCTCGAGCGAGGAACAGATCCTGCGGCTGGCGCCGCGGCTGAGCCGCCGCAACTACATCTGCATCGCGCCGCGCGGCCCGCAGGCGCTGGCGCCGCGGACCGACGGCCGGCTGACCTTCAGCTGGGGCGGCACCGAGGCAGTCGACCCGCTAGTCGAGGAGTACGTGTTCCGCGCGATCGAGCAGACGCAGCGGACCTATCACGTTCACTCCGAGCGCATCTACCTGGCCGGCTTCCGTGAAGGGGCCGGCCTTGCTTATCGCCTGGCGCTGATGTACCCGGAGCGGTTCGCCGGCGTGATCTCGCTCAACGGCAACCTGCCGCGACACGGCGGTCCGCTGCTGCGACTGCCCGACGTCCGCCGCCTGCGCGTGCTGATCGGCCACGGCATCGCCAACGCCATCGTTCCGCTCACCCTGGCCCGGCAGGACCAGCGGCTGTTCTACGCCGCCGGCATGCCGGTGAAGTTGCACACCTACCCGACCACCCACCGCATCCACCCGAACATGCTGCGGGACATCGATCGCTGGGTGCAGGAGAACATCACCACCGAAAACGAGGATCTTCCGGCGTAACTCTGCGAGCCGCCAAGTTCCGGGGCGCGAGAGGCCGACCCGGCGGAGTGATCCGCCCGGTCGGCCCTCTCGCATTGGGCAGCCATCGTCCGGACGATGCACCCGCCCCCTGCGAGGGCAATCCCCTGCCCTCCCGAATGGCCTGGCCCGTGATACGCCGCATGCCCACGCAAGCGTGGGCATGGCACCAAGCAGGGCGATCGGGTGATTTCTGGGTGTCGGGTGCCATGGCCACGCTTCGTGGCCATGTGGTGCGGGTCGCCTCGCTCGGCTGGGGCCAGTCAGCGTAACGCCGCATGCCCACGCAAGCGTGGGCATGGCACCTACCGTCTTCTTTTTCCCTCTCTATTCTCTCTTCTTCTCTTCTTCCCTCTGTGCCCCTCTGTGTCCTCTGTGGTGAGTTCTTTTCCTGCTCGCCAATCAGAGGATGAATCGGCTCAAATCTTCCTTCTGCAGGATGCTGTCGAGCCGGCCGCGGACGTAGGCGGCGTCGATGCGGATGTGTTTGGCGGCGATCTCGGGTGCCTCGAAGCTGACCTCCTCCGCCACCCGCTCCAGGATCGTGTGCAGCCGCCGCGCCCCGATGTTCTGCGTGGTGCGATTCACCTCGAAGGCGATGTCGGCGATCGCCTCAACGCCGTCGGCGGTGAACTCCAGCGTCACTCCCTCGGTGGCCAGCAGCTCGGCGTACTGACGGGTCAGGGCGTGTCGCGGCTCGGTCAGGATGCGCAGGAAGTCGTCGCGGGTCAGGTCGGTCAGCTCGACGCGGATCGGGAAGCGGCCCTGCAGCTCCGGCATCAGGTCGGCGGGCTTCGACTGGTGGAACGCGCCGGCGGCGATGAACAGGATGTGATCGGTCCGCACCGGCCCGTGGCGAGTGTTCACCGTCGTCCCCTCGACCACCGGCAGCAGGTCGCGCTGCACGCCCTGGCGGGACACGTCCGGCCCGTGCCCGGCCTGCGGCCCGCATACCTTGTCGATCTCGTCGACGAAGATGATCCCCTGGTTCTCGGCCAGCTCGACCGCCTTCTGCGTCACCACCTGGCGGTCGATGAGCGCCTCAGCCTCCTGTTCGAGCAGGATGCGGCGGGCGTCGCGAATCGGCACCTCGCGACTCTGCGACTGCCGCGGCATGATCCGCTCGAACATGTTCTGGAAGTCGACGTCCATCTGCTCCATGCCGAGGTTGGAGAAGATCTGTACCGGGGTGCCCTTCTGCTCCATCGTGAGGGTGACGAGACGATCCTCCAGCTCGCCGGCCTCCAGCCGCGCCCGCAGCTTGTCGCGCGTCCGCTTGTGCCGCTCGTTCTCCTCGGGGTTGTCCTCGTCCCAGCCGGCCGAGCCGGGCAGCAGCAGGTCGAGCAGCCGTTCGATCACCCGCTCCTTCGCCTGCGTTTCCACCAGGCGCCGCTGCTCCTGCTTGACCAGGGCGATGGCCGACTCGGTCAGGTCGCGGATCATGCTCTCGACGTCGCGGCCGACGTAGCCGACCTCGGTGTACTTGGTCGCCTCCACCTTGAGGAACGGAGCGCCGACCAGCTGGGCGAGGCGGCGAGCGATCTCGGTTTTGCCGACCCCGGTGGGGCCGATCATGATGATGTTCTTGGGGGTGACGTCGGTGCGCAGCTCGGCCGGCAGCTGCTGCCGGCGCCAGCGGTTGCGGATGGCGACGGCGACGGCCTGCTTGGCGGCCGTCTGGCCGACGATGTAGCGGTCGAGCTGCTGAACGATCTGCCGGGGCGTCAGGTCTGCCACGGGGTGTCTCCACAGGGGAAGGCGGCGCGGGCGCGGGGCGCTCCCCTTCACGATAGGCCGCTCGCGGGGGATGGACAACCGGCCGGCGGGCGGTATCAATGGGGGAGGCGCGGCGGTCAGCCGCGTCTCTCGATGGACCCGCACCAAGGAGATCCCGCATGTCGCTTCTGTCGCGCCGCCAGGCGCTCACCGCCGCCGGGGCCAGCGTTACCGCCGCCGCCCTGGCTCCGTTCGCCGCACGGGCCGAGGAGAAGGCGGCCACTCCGAAGCACTATGTGCTGCCCAAGCTGCCGTACTCCGTCGACGCGCTCGAGCCGCACATCGACGCGAAAACGATGGAGATTCACCACGACAAGCACCATCAGGCGTACATCAACAACGCCCTGACGATCCTGAAGGGGCACGCCGAGCTGCTGGCGATGCCGGTGAACGATCTCTTGACGCACATCAAGAGGGTGCCCGACAAGCTGCGGCAGGGCGCCATCAACAACGTCGGCGGGCACTCCAACCACACCATCTTCTGGGAGGTGATGGGGCCGAAGGGCGGCGGCGAGCCGAGCGGCGCGCTGGCCAAGGACATCGACAGCACCTTCGGCAGCTTCGACAAGTTCCAGAAGCTGTTCAGCCTGGCGGCGACGACCCAGTTCGGCAGCGGCTGGGCGTGGCTGGTGGCCGACGACAAGGGCAAGCTGAAGGTGGTGCAGCGCAAGAACCAGGACAGCCCGATCATGGACGGGCTGAAGCCGCTGCTCGGCATCGACGTGTGGGAGCACGCCTACTATCTGAAGTACCAGAACCGCCGGCCCGACTACATCGCCGCCTGGTGGAAGACGGTCAACTGGAAGGCCGTCAGCGACCGCATGGGCAGCTGACAGGCCGGTGTCCACGCACGGGCGCGTCCGACACCGGACGCGCCCGTCCCGACATGGAACGGTGCAATCTTGCTTCTTTTTATCCCTTTATTGCTTGACAAACGCGCCAATAGCCGACTACTTTATTCTCTCCTCTCCCATTCGCCCGAAAGGATTGCCTAGCTGGAAGGGACACCCCCATGCTCGTCCTGTCGCGCCGTCCCGACGAAAAGATCGTCTTCCCGCAGATTGGCGTCACCATTCACGTCCTGAGGAACAACGGCAGCGCCGTGCGCCTCGGCATCGACGCTCCCCGGCATCTGCAGATCGTCCGCGACGAGCTGTCCGCACCCCTCGCCGCCCCGCTGCCGCCGCCTCCGGGAACGATGTCGGCCCACGACTGGGCCAACCGGCTCAACCGGGTCAGTCTCGCCCTGCACCTGATCCGGCGCCAGCGCGAGGCCGGCCTGGTCGAGAAGGCCGAGGCCTCGCTGACCCGGCTGTTCAAGACCCTCGACGAGATCGACCGCGAGATCGAGACAGCCCGCGCCCGCTCGTCCGCACCGCCGCCACCGCCGACCTGTCGCGCCCTGCTGGTCGAAGACGACGCCAACGAGCGGGAGTTACTCGCCGGCCTGTTGCAGATGGGCGGCTGCTCCTGCGATTCAGCCGCCGACGGGGAAGAGGCGCTGCACTACCTGGCCAGTCACGAGCGGCCCGACGTCGTCCTGCTCGACCTGCTGCTGCCGCGATCCGACGGCCGGCAGACGCTGGCGGCCATCCGCAACGACCCGCGGCTGCACGACCTGCGAGTCTTCGCGGTCAGCGGCACGCCGCCGGAGAGCATGGGGATCACCACCGGGCCGGGCGGACTCGACGCCTGGTTCCCCAAGCCGCTCAATCCGCGGAAACTGTGGGACGCGATCACCTGCCGCAGTCGGAACTGACGTGCGGTCATCGGCGGTCATCGTCCGGCATTGCGCAGACAGTACAGCTTCGATTGCGTGCGGAGGAAGACGCTGCCGTCGGCCACCGTCGGGGTCGCCAGCGCCATCTCGTCGAGCCGGTTGCGGCCGAGCACCTGGAACGTCTTGCCGGCCTCGACGACACAGGTTTCGCCGTCCTCGCTCAGACAGAATACCTTGCCGTCATACGCCCACGGCGACGCGGTAAAGCCGGCCGACCCGCCGCCCAGCCGCCGGCGATACACCTCGGCCCCGGTCTTCGCGTCATAGCACGCCAGGAAGCCGCGGTCGAGCAGGACGTAGAGGTATCCCTGGTACACCAGCGGCGTCGGGTGGTAGGCGCCGGCCTGCGGCTGACACCAGGCGATGAACCGATTACTCGTCTCGCCCTTCGCCAGACTGATGTCGCCGCTCGCGCCGGGGCGGATGGCGTAGATCGGCTTGAGAAATGGGTCGAGCACGTAGCCGGAGCTGACGTAGAGCAGGTCGCCAGCCGCAAACGGGGTGGGGATCGAGATGACCGACATGCCGGCCAGCTCCCACAGCAGCTTGCCATCGAGGTCGTAGGACCGCACCTTTTTCGTGCCGGCGGTGACCAGTTCGGTCCGCTGGGCGTTGACCCAGACGAACGGCGTCGCCCAGTTGCTGCCCTCGTCGCGCCCTGTCCGCCATCGCTCCTTGCCGGTGAGGGCGTCGAGCGCCTGGACGTAGGACTTCTCCTCGTTGTCGTTGACCAGGAACAGCCGGCCGGCGTGCAGCGCGGGCGAGGCGCCGGTGCCCCAGCCCATGCGCGTCTTCATCGCCGGCAGCCGCTGCGACCAGACCGGCGCACCGTCGCGGGTGAAGCAGGCGACGCCGACGTTGCCGAACAACGCCCAGACGTGCTTGCCGTCGGTGACCGGCGTCTCGGAGGCGAGCGAGTTCTTCAGGTGCAGGGTGGCGGCCATCTTGCCCTGAAACGCGACCCGACTCCACAGCCGCTTGCCAGTGGCGGCGTCGAGGCAGTGGACGGTCCAGCGGTGCTCACCGGGCAGCGACTTGCCCTGCAGGTCGGCGATGTACAGCCCCTTGCGCGGCTGGCCCGGCGGCTCGTCGCTCACTGTCGACGTGAGGTAGACCCGCCCGCCGGACACGACCGGACACGACCAGCCGGCGCCGGGGATGTCGGCCTTCCAGCGGACGTTGGTGTCGCGGTCCCACGTCGTCGGCAGGGTAGCGGCGCTGGCGCCGGTCCGCGATTCGGCGAGGAAGCGCGGCGCGTCCTGAGCGACGACAGCCGACGCGAGCAGACAGGTCACGACGAGGGCGGACATTGAGCGCATCGGCCTGTTCTCCTGGCAAGTTACCCCTCGCCCACCGGCGTGGTCGGCGGGTCGTCGCCGAGCCACACCCAGCCGTACTGCGTGTTGCTCGGGTCGGGGTTGCGGCGGTATTCGTCCTTGATCTGGCTCAGCTTGTCGGTCTTGATCGCCTTCCACGCCTTGGTCGGATCGACGCCAAACAGCTTCGCTGCGTTCAGCCCGAGGATTTGCGCCTTCACCTTTTCGGTCAGCTCGGGATACTTGAACTTCTCGACCAGATCGGGCGCCATCTTCAGCCGGCGAAACCGCTCGATTTGCCCTTGTGGGCTACCGTTCCAGATCGAATCGGTGCCCCACAGGACGTGATCGGCGCCGGCGACCTGGATCATCTGACCGAGCATGTGCATGCACGTCCGCGGCGACAGCGCCGACAGAATGTTGAACGTGCCACCCAGCTCGAAGTAGACGTTGGTCAGCTTCGGGGTCTTTTTGAGGAAGCGCAGGATGTCGCTGACCCACGGGATCTCCTGCGGGTCGGTCGTGTCGCGGTCCTTGACGCGCTCGCCGGTGCCGCGCGAGATCCAGCTGCCGAGCAGCCCGCCGGGGCCGCGATAGCCGGAGTGGTAGACGATGAATTTCAGGTCGGGGAAGTCCTTCGCCGCTTTCTCCAGGTCGCCGGGAGTACACGCCTGCTCGTTGAAGAAGCCGAGCGGCAGCCCCTTGTGGACGCACAGGTTCTTGACGCCGAGCTTGCGCGTCCGCTCCCAGAACGGGTAGGCGACCTTCTCGTCGTCCATCCGCCACGCCTTCTCACCCAGCTCGGCGCCGGTGTACATCTTCCAGGCGTCCACCTTGAGCGTCTTCACCTGACGCTCCATCTCGTCAAGCTCCTTCGCGCCGAGGTTGGGCCGCAACAGGCCGTGCGACAGCACCCGCTGCGTGCCGGCGATGTCGTTGACGAACTGGCGCGTCGCCACCATCGAATCGGGCGGCAAGGGGTTCTTGTCCCACGTCCGCGTCGGCACCCCGGAGATGATCGCCATCACCGTGTCACTGTCGCCGAACACCTCCTTGACGTAGTGGACGCGGTTCAGCTGCTCCAGCACGTCGGCGTCGGACTTGCCGCGGCGCAGGCTGCGGAAGAAGCGCAGCACCGCCTTGCCGTCGGGGGTGTCCTCATACCACTTCTTGGCCACGTCGACGTGATGCGTCTGCACGTCGAAGATGAACTGCTCCTTGGGCCGCTTCTCCTCGAACGCCTGCTGGTCGCGAACCTCATCGGCGGACACGTCGTAGCAGTCGCCGAACACCTCGTTGAGCGCCACCAGCGCCGCCGCCATGCCGCTGCCGCTGCGCAGGAACGAACGGCGCGACAGCCCCTGCGCCTTCGCCGCTGTCTCGGCGATCTCCTTGAGCCGGGCCTCGTAGGCGAGCTGTTCGGGAGTGGGCGGCGGTGGGATGAACTCCTCGTTGGAGGCGATCTGGGTCGGGATCGGCGGCACGCTCTCGGCCTGCGCGTCCAGGTCACACTTGCGCACCCACAGGGCAGCGTCCTCCCGGTGTTTCAGTGGTGTCCGGCATGGTCGTGACCATGCGCGACGTGTCCGCCGTGTCCGTGCGTCACCGGCGTGTCGAACGACACCTCGGCCGGCGCCCAGCCGAGCCGCTCCTGCAGCCAGCCGCACAACAGCGCGACGACGACCAGCGCCGCCACCGCTCCGAGCTGCCACCAGAAGTTCGAGATGGCGACGACCGGCGTGATCCACAGCAGCCGCGGGAACAGGCTGGCCCACGCCAGCGCGGCGACGAACACGCCGAGCAGCACCGCCACCCACCCGCCACGGGCGAGCACCGGCCACACGGTCTTCCAGTTCACCGCCCACAGCCACCAGGCGCACCACAGCCCGCCCGGCAGCAGCGGCACCAGCCAGGTCAGCGCTTCCGCCATCGGTCGCCCCCGCACAAGTAGTAGTCGGTAGGAAGCAAAGACAGCCCGACGTACTCTGTACGCCGGAGGATGGCCGTCGTCAACGCGGGAGAGACAAACCGGCGTTGGCGTCGCGGGTCAGGCTTGCCAGGCGAGCGGGGTCCCGTTAGGGCCCCGAGTGCTTCGCCCTGAGCGCGCCGTCACGCCTGAATCGCGATGTCGCACCTCAGGCGCTGACTCGGGGCCCTTACGGGGCCCCGCTCGCCCCAGAAGCGGCGCGCGACCGCGGTGGAAATGAACCAGGCCAGGGGAACGTGCCCCTGGCCCGGCGGATGAACCTCGACAGAGCGATCAGTCGCGGTTGCTGGTCGACAGCAGGATCTGCACGATGTACCAAAACAGCATGGCGACGTCGGCCAGCAGCTCCAGTGTGGCGGCGACGTGCATGTCAGTCGGGTAGTGCAGCATCACGTTCGACGTGTCATACAGGATGTAGCCGGCAACCAGCGCCACCATCGCGAAGCTGAAGAACAGCCCCAGCGAGAAGCCGAACGCGATGCCGGCGATGATCACACCCAGCGCGATCAAGGTGCCGATCGACAGCACGCGGCCGAGGAAGCTGTAGTCCTTGCCCGTCACGAACACCGACAGCGTCAGCCCGCCGAATAGCGCCGCCGTCAGTATCCCCGCCTGGGGGATGACCCGCGGCTGCAAGTGGTTGGCGACGATCATCAGCGGCAGGAATACCACTGCCCAGGCGGCGATGTACAGCGCCAGGCCCAGGTATTGCATCGCCGGCGACGTGCGCGACCGTGCCCAGATCTGCGCCACCCAGCCGGCGCCCATGAACAGCAGCATCACCACCAGCCAGCTGAACTGGTTGGCGAACATCAGATTCAGCACCGCCCGGTGGTCGAGCGTGTTGAGCAGCAGCGCTTCCAGACCGATCAGCGCCAGCACCGACCCGGCCAGATGCATGTACACCCGCCGCACGAACGCCGCACGCTCGCTGGCGGCCGACTGCGCCGCACTGACTCCATAGTCCAGCTCATATCCGTCTTGCCGCATGTCTCGCTCCCCTTCGTGGATGGTGAGGCCGTGGGGTGGATGTCACCGTTCAGCACCAGATTACTCTATTCTACGCCGGGCACAACCGGCGTTCCATCCGACTCCGTCCACGCAGGGTACTTCGTTCGGCGCGACAGATCCTTGCACCAAATAACGGCACTCCGGTTCGCAACACTGCTGTCGCCGTCACGGCCGCGGCGTCGGCGGCACGCTGAGCGGCGGGGCGGGCGGCATGCGGTCGGGCACCGGCTGGCCCGGCTGACCGAACGCCGGCGGCAGCAGGTCGGGCGATCGCCGGCCGACCGTCGCCGGCACCGTCGAGACGGGCGCGGCCGGTAGGGGGACCGTCGCGGGTGGCGGCGGCGGTAGTGATCCGGGGTTCACCGCCTCGGTGGCGGCCGGCGGGAAGTGGCAGGCGGTGCAGTGGCCGCCACAGGTCGGACAACCGAACTCGTTGCGGCACCACGGCCGCTTGTACCACTTGATCAGCCGCAGGAACTCCTCCCACAGCGACTTGCTCGGCACGAAGATGCGGTCGCCGGCGCGGACCTGGTAGTTGGTGGTGGTGTCGCCCAGCTGGACGATGTCGTTGTACTCCACCGGCAGGACGATGCGGCATCCGTCCGGCGCCGACGGCCGGGCGAGCAGGATGCCGTGGCGGTTCGCCTTGCTGTTCAACCCGCCGGCGGCGACGATGGCGTCGAGCACCGTCTCCCGGCCGCGCAGCGGGAACGCACCGGGGGCGTTCACCTCGCCGAGCACGTAGAACACCTTGCTGTCGCGCGTCACCAGCCGCACCGAGATCGGCCCGGCCTCCGGCGCCTGGGTGCGGGCCAGGGCGTTGATGTCCGCCTCGATCTGCTCGATCGTCTTGCCCGCCACGCACATCCGCCCGAACCGTCCGACCTGGATCACGCCGTCGGGCAGCACCACCTGATCGCCGGGCAGCCGCAGCGGCGAGTCGAGGTTGGCCGGCTGCACCAGCAGCACGTCGCCCGGCTCGACGACATACGCCTCGGCCGGCTGCTTGCTCAGCTCGCGGGGCGCGCCGGGCGGCGGGCAGGCCGCTTCACGGATGGTGCGCGCCTCGCAGGTGAGCGTGTTGCAGTCGTGCGAGAACGGCATCTTCCCGCCCGACGACGTGGAGCAGCCGACCCCGGTCCCGAAAGCCGCGAGGGCGATCAGCCACCACCCGAACCGTCCCACCTGATGTGCGCCCATGACCACTCCACCGAAAAAGAGGAGCCGTCCCCGCCGTCGCGAACGGATCGCGGGGACTCTCTCTTCCTTTATCGGTTGTGCCGGTCAGGCAAGATGAGGCGCATTTGCCGGTCGTAGCGGTTATTTGGCCGACGATCGCAGCGCTTCGGTCAGGAAGAACCGTACCGCCTGCTCGCTCAGCAGCCGCAGCGGTTCGACCTGCACCCGCGGCGCCTTGAGCGTGCCACCCACTCGCAGCCGGACGACACGGTCGGAGAGGATGTCGTTCGCGCGCAGCAGCACCACCAGCGGCACCGGGCCGACCGGCGGCAGCGCCTTCAGCAGCAGCCGCAGCACCACCGGGTTCACCCCGGTCTTCGTCGTCTGTGCCAGCACGTCGAGGTCGAGCCGCCCGGCGACCGTCACGTTCCCTTCCAGGAACAGCTGCACCAGCGGGCTTTCCAGCGTCAGCTCGGCGATGCGAAACACCCCGCCCGACAGCCGCCCCTTCACCTCGCCGGTGGTGAACTCCACTGCCCCCTGCCCCGGCACCAGGTACGGCACCAGCGCCTGCAACACCGGCAGTTGCAGCGCCTGCGCCGATCGCAGGCTGGCCTGTAAATTGGCGGTCACGTCGGCGAGCGAGCGCAGATCGCGCGCGGCGAAGTCGACGCGGCCGTTTACCTGGCCGCGGGCGTAGGTGGACGCCTCGCCGAGCAGTCCGCCCAGCCGGTGCAGCGCCGCGTCGAACAGACGCACGCTGCCGTCGAGCTTCAGGCCATTGCCCCAGTTGAGGATGGCGCGAAGCTGCGCCCGCCCCTGGCCGACCTGGCCGCCGCCCTCGTGGACTGCCAGCTCGCCCTGTCCCCGCTGCGGCGCGTGGGTGAACTCCAGCGGCAGGCGCACGTCGCTCACCTCCACCCCGAACACCTTACCTCGCGTCAGGCTGACCGACCCGCTACCGTGCCACTCGGCGCCGAGGGTGCCGCGAACGGCCAGGTCGAGCGGCCCGTCCACCAGCCCGCGCAGGTCGTGGCCGCCGGGCAGCAGCCGCGGCAGCTCCAGCCGCGCCAGGCGGGCGTCGAACCAGCTGCGCGCCGGGTCACGGAAGCTGTAGCGTCCGCTCAACCGCAGCTGCCCGCCGCCGACAATGCCGCTCACGTCGCGCACCAGCACGCCGTCGCCCCCGAGCCGCACGTCGCCGCGGACCACCTCGGCCCACTCGGTGTCGGCCAGGCGCAGGTCGCGGACCTCGAACGGCCCGCGGCCGACCGGCAGCCAGTCTGGCCCGTCGTGCCGGAACGGTAGGCTGAATGACAGCGTGCCGCTCACCGTCGGCAGCCGATCGCGGCCGGCCACCGCCTGCGTGAGCGGGTTCAGCCCGACCCGCTCGACGCGCAGCCAGCCGTGCGGCTGGCTCACCGACCCGAACGGCGGCGGCGGATAGCTGCCCTCGACCGAGAAGGTGCCGCCCAGCGCCTCGCCCCGCGCTCGATAGCCGATCTTGCCGTCACGGAACTCGATCGCACCGCGGAGCTGGCGCGCCGTCACGCCCTGCAGGCGAACCTCCGGCACCGTCAGGTTGACGAACCCGTCGGCGGTGTGCAGCCCGGCGTTGACCGGCCCGGCCGGGTTGCCGCCCAGCCGGACCGAGGCGCCGACCTGGCCGGACAGCTTGCCCTGCAGCCGCACCCCCGAGGATTCACCCAGCCCGGTCAGCGCCGCCACGTCGAGCGCGTCGAGGTGCAGGTCGAGTTCGCCGAGCAGCCCCGCCAGCACCAGCGAGGCGGTGCCGCTCACCACGCCGCCATACAACCGACTGGTCAGGTCATGGAGCGTCAGCCGCCCCTTCTCGAACCGCAGCCCGCCGGCCAATTCGTCGACGCGCACCCCGCCCAGCCGCACCGCGGCGGCGCGGGCCGTCCCGGTGCCGGTCACGGCGGTCGGATCGGTCAGCGGCACGCGGACGACGGCGGACAGGTCGATCGTCCCGGCGCGAGGCAGGTCGGACGCCAGGGGTAACTGCAGCGCCGCCAGGTCGCCGCCGCGCATCGTCGCATCGGCCATCAGGTGATACGGTCGGGCCAGTTCCAACGTCGCCGAGCCGGCGACCGCCCCGCCGCAACACCGGCCACGGACATCGAGCAGCCGCAGCTGGCCGCCTTCCAGGCACACCCCGGTCGCCGCCTCGGCGATCGGCTGGCCGAACAGGTTGGCCGCCGGGCACACCAGCACCCCCTGCCCTCGCCATGCCGACGGATCGCCGGCCAGGTCAAGCGGCACCGCACCGCGAAGCCGGCCGCTCACTCGCCCGCCGAGCCGCCCCCGCGCCGCCGCCACGAAGGCACCGACCGCCTCCAGCGGCAGGTCGGTGAGCGTCAGGTCGAACCCGGCCGGGCCGCGCGGGACCAGCTGCGCCTCGGCCGCGCCAGCGAACCGGCCAGCAGTCCCCCGCCCCGCCGCGCGCACCTCGCCACGGACCGACCGCAGCTGCAGCCGGCCTTCGGCGTAGCTCACCCGCGCCTCCAGTCCGGCGATCGTCGTCGCACCGATCGATAGCCGGGCGGCCTCGATCGTCCCCTCCAGCCGGTAGCCGCGGAGGTCGCGCGCGGCATCGACCGGAATCGTCAGGCCGATGCGCACCGCCATCGGGCCAGAAACGGTGAACGGCAGGCGGTAGCCCAGCCGCTCCGTCAGCGCGCCCGGGTCGACATCGTCCATTGCCCAGCGCACATCGAGCTGTGTCGGCCCGGCCAGCCGATTGAGCGCCGTCGCCCGGCCGACCCCGGCCGCGCCGCGGGCCGCGGCGGCGCCGGCGCGGGCGATCCCGCCGGCCAGGGCGTCGACCGCTCCGCCACGAGCGGCGTGCCACCCCGGCGACGGTCGGCCGGCGGCCGCCGGTTGAGCCGCCCCCGTCAGCCGCGACCAGCCCGACAGCAATCCCTTCAGCAGCGGCATTTCGGGGACGAAACGGAACCGCTTGCCGTCGGCGCGGAGAGTGAGCCGCACCGGCTCGCGGGTCGGGAACCCGACCAGCCGCGCCTCGTCGATCCGCCCGCTGCCGCTGCCGTGCGTCTGCACCGCCCCCGGCTTCAACGTCACCCGCAGCCAGGCGGTGCCCGTCAGGCTGCCGTCCACCTGCGAGGGCAGCGCCCACGCCGGCGGCAGCTGCCGCATCCGCAACCCGCGGACGTCGAGGTCGAACTGCAGCACCGCCGGGGCGGCGCGGAAGTCCATCGCCGACGTCGCCTCGATCCGTCCGCTGGCGGTCCGCCCAGCCGCCTTGTGGACCTGGATCCGGCCGTCCTCGACGGTCATCTCGCCGGTCACATCGTCCACGTCGAGGTGAATGGTGGCGATCTGCAGCCGGGTGTCGCGTACCTTGACGTCGAGCCGGTAGCGCAGCTCGGGCGTCGGGCCATGCAAGCGCACCACCAGGCGAACGGCTCCGCGACCGGCGGCGGTCACTTGCCGCCACACCCCGGCGGGGACGTAGGGCAAGCCGGCCAGCTTCGCCGGGTCGAACCGCACGTCGTCGCTGGTCAGGTTGATGGTCAGGTCACGACTTTTCGGGACAAAGCCGACCCGAGCCGTCCATTTCCCCCAGACCTGGTCGTCGACCTCACCGTGGGCGCTCAACCCGTTGACGTCGCCCTCGAACCAGCCCCGCGCCGGCCGCACGCTCAGCGGCGGGCGGTCCTTCTGCGGTAGCCGCACTGTCACCCGGTCGAACTCCACTCGATAGCGAACCTGCGGCACCACCTTCTGCACGCGCAGCGTCAGCCGAACGTAGGCGTCCTCCGCCTCCGCCTCGACCCGCTGCCAGGTCTGCGGCTGCACGAACGGGACGGTGCGCAGCATGCCCATGTCGGCGCGAAAAGCGTCGCTCGTCACCGCCACCGTCAGCACGTCGCGGCCGAGGTGCCCGGTGAGGACGAACCGCCCCCACACCGGGTCGTCGATCGTGCCGGTCAGGTTGTCGGCAGGCAACGGACGAATGTCGACCGTGCCGTTCTCCACGGTGAACGGCTCGCGGCCGACCTGCTCCAGCGTCAGTCGAGCAGCGCGGATGCGGATATTGGGCAGCTTGCCGGTGAACGGCAGTTTGGGCAGACGGGTGAGCAGTTTGCCGTCGCGGTCGAACCGCAGCCGCATCCACGGGCCGTCGATCTCCACCCGGTCCGGCAGCCGCGCGCCCCACATCGCCCGCCACACCGACAGGTTGGCCACCAGCCGGTCGGCCTGGAAGTAGGGGTCGTCGCCGTCGGCCTCGCGCAGCGTCAGCCCGGTCAGCACGCTGTCGCCGACGAGGGCGCCGTGCAGCCGGTCGATGCTCACGTCGGTGTGGAACAGCCCGGCCAGGTGCCCGGCCACCATGCGAGCGGCGGAGCGGGAAGACAGGTAAACGCGCGCGGCGATCAGGGCAACGGCGATCAGGGCGAGGACCGTTCCCCCTCCGAGCCAGACGCGCCGCCAGCGAACCGGCCGCCTCATCTGCCGAACCTCCGTCGAGACCGCGCACCGGCCTCCTGCCGGCGGCCGGCCAGTGTAGCCGCAAGCGTTCGCCGGGCGAAGACCAATCTGCGGCCATTGACGTAACTACCCGCCGTCCGTTTCATGACAGAGAAGCGATGGCGAATCTGGAGGAGTTCTCATGTCGATCCGCGTGACGTGGCTGGGTCATTCCGCCTTGAAGCTGGAGACAGCCGGCAAAACCATCCTGATCGACCCGTTCATCACGGGCAACCCCGCCTGCCCGGTCAAGGCCGACGACCTCCGGCCCGACTACATCCTCGTCTCGCACGGACACGGCGACCACATCGGCGACACCATCGCCATCGCCCGGCGGAGCGGAGCGACGGTGGTCGCCAACTACGAAATCTGCGAGTGGCTGCAGAAACAGGGGATCGACAAGGTCCACGGCATGCAACTGGGCGGCGCCTTCAAGTTCCCGTTCGGCAAGGTGAAGATGACGCTCGCCTTCCACGGCTCGATGCTGCCCGACGGCAGCTACGGCGGCAACCCGGCCGGGTTTCTGATCACCACCCTGAGCGGCAACAAGATCTACGACGCCGCCGACACCGGGCTGTTCAGCGACATGAAGCTGATCGGCGAGGAGAAGCTCGACCTGGCCATCCTGCCGATCGGCGACAACTTCACGATGGGGCCGGAAGATGCGCTGAAGGCGGTCAAGATCATGCAGCCCCGCCGCGTCTTCCCGATCCACTACAACACCTGGCCGCTGATCGCCCAGGACGCGCAGACGTGGGTCAAGCGCGTGCGGCACGAGATCGGCGTCGAGGGGTTGCTGATTCCGCCGGGCGGCACCGTCGAGCTGTGACGAGGGACCGCAGGTCGGGCGGAATGAACGCCGCCCGACCGCTCGGAGCGATCACCAGCCGAGCTTTTCGCGCAGGTCGTCGAGGCCGCCGCGGTAGGCGTCGATCAGCGTCGGATAGGTCTTGTCGCTTTCCAGGCGCCGGCCGTTGACCGTCTCGCTGACGTGGCAGGCGTATTTCCCGCGCGCCGGCACCGGCAGCAGCACATACTGCAGCTGCCCGGCGAAGTACACGCTGCACGACGCCGCCTCGCGGCCGAAGCGCAGCTCGCCGCCGTGCTGCGCCAGCCAGTCGGGGGTGGGCACCGGGGTGATCGAGACCGTCGCGTTCATCAACTCGTCCTCTCTTGCATGGTCGTGAATCGTCACGCCCCGGCGTGCCAGCGGCCGACCGGATCAGACCGCCTGTCCCAGCGGTTCCAGCGAGACGATGTGGATCAGGGCGATTGTTTCCGACCGTTCGGGGAACGTGGCATTCTTTTGCGTGTCATAGATACCGACCACCACCGTCCGGCTCATCACCAGCACCATCTCGGGGTGCCGCACATCGAACGTGCGTCCGTCGGTGGTGTGGATGCGAAACGGCACGAACGGTTGCTGACGAAGCATTTCGCGCAGGGTTTCCGGCGACATCGCTCGTTCCTCCTTTCGCCCCATTCTATCACGCCGGCTCACTCCGGCAGCGGCTTGCCCTTGGTCTCGGGCAGGAACAGCAACGCCACCAGGCCGATGGCGAACACGCTGCACATCGTCAGCCCGGCGTAGCGGAACGGCAGCGCTGGGTCCACCTCGGCGTAGTCGTGGAACACCCGCGTGGTCAACATGCTCAGGGCAACCGGGCCGACGGCGGCGACAAACCGGCCGACGTTATAGCAGAACGACGTGCCGGTGCTGCGCAACCGCGTCGGGAACAGCTCCGGGAAGTAGATGGCGTAGCCGCCGAACAGCGCCAGCTGGCAGAAGCCCATCAGCGGCACCATCCACAGGATGTCGCCGACCGTGTTCAGCCGCAGGAACACCAGCGCGGTGCTCCCCGCCGCCAGGATCAGGAAGGTGGCGAACGCCAGCTTGCGGCCGGTGAAGCTGGTGATGGTGCTGAACGCGAACATGCCGCAGAATGCGCCCAGCTGCAGCACCAGCGACGTCACCCCGGCGTAGAACTTCTTCGTCCCCTCCAGGTCGGCCCCGGTCAGCCCCTGCTCCTTGAGCGATGCGTTGAACACGTACTGCTGCAGGTCGACCGAGAAGAAGCCGATCGCCCACAATCCGACCACCCCGGAGAACGCCAGCGCCAGACCGGCCAGCGCGTGCCGCCGCCACAACGGCGTGCCGAGCATCTCGCTGTACGACCCCAGCTTGTAGCCGGCGCTGGTCATCGCCTTCTGCCGCCGCCACGCCTCCGGCTCCTCCAGCCGCCGGCGGACCAGCAGCGCGATCAGTGCCGGCACCGTGCCGATGACGAACAGCAGGCGCCACGGCGTTACCGGGCCGTAGCCGAGAATGTACAGCTCACGGAAGAACCCCTGTCCCTCCAGGTGGCCGGCGAGCATGAACAGCAGCGCCGCCGTCACGTTCCCCAGCGCCGAGAACGCCTGCAGCAGCCCGAGGGTGTACGGCCGGGCGGCCCCCGGCATCGTCTCCGCCAGCAGCGCCACGCCGACGGCAAACTCGCCGCCGACTCCCAGGCCGGTCAGGAAGCGGTAGAACGCAAAGTCGGCCACTCCGACCGACAGCGCGCTCAGGCCAGTGAAGAACGAATAGAGCAGAATTGTCAGCAGCATGGTCCGCACCCGGCCCCACCGATCGCCGAGGATGCCGAAGGCGATCCCGCCGGTCGCCCAGCCCATCAGGAAGATCGACGTCGAGTAACTGGCCCAGCGCTTGATCTCCTTGTCGCGCTCGACGCGCGTGGCGGTGTCGTCGCCGGGCATCTGCCGGGAGATCAGCTCGGTGACCGCCGACACCCGCGCCAGGTTGAACAGCTGCTGATCCATGCAGTCGGCCAGCCAGCCGAGCGCGGCGACGACGAACACGAACCAGTGATAACGGGTGAGCAGCCGCAGGGTGCCCCAGCCGGTGGTCGGAGCGGAGGAGACAGACGGAGACGGTTCGGGGAGACTCATGCTGCACTCGTCAGGGTGGGAGGGTCGCCGCGGCGGGGCGGTGAGAGACAGATATACTCCGGACGTCCGCCGGCCGCCAGCCATTCCGCCCCACCGGCCGATTCCCCAATCGGCGCCGTCGCGCCATTTACCGCGGACCCGCCCGATCTGTATGATGGACGTTTTACCGTGTGACGTGTCGAGGTGCAGTCCATGCCCGAGGGCGGACCCCGGATCGGTTTTCTCGGCGCCGGCAAGATGGCGACCGCGCTGGCGAAGGGGTGGCTGCAGGCCGGCCGTATCACCGCGTCGACCTGCCTGGCATCCGACCCGCTGCCGGCAGCGCGCGAGGCGTTCCACCGCGACAGCGGCTGTCCAGTGCTGCCGGACAACCGCGCCGTCGTCGACTTCGCCGACCTGCTGGTGCTGGCGGTCAAACCGCAGACGATGGGTGCCCTGACCGCCGAGATCCGCGACGCCGTCGAGCGCCGCCGGCCGCTGGTCGTGTCGATCGCCGCCGGCGTCGGGCTGGCGCAGCTGCAGTCGGGCCTCGGGGCGACTACCCGGCTGATCCGCGTCATGCCGAACACCCCCTGCCTGGTCGGCGCCAGTGCGTCGGCGTTCGCCGCCGGGGCACACGCCAGGGCGGACGACCTCGCCCTGGTGCAGACGTTGCTCGACGACGTCGGCCGCGCCTTCCGCGTTCCGGAGAGCCAGCTCGACGCCGTCACCGGGCTGTCGGGCAGCGGACCGGCGTTTGTCTACCTGACCATCGAGGCGCTGTCCGACGGCGGCGTTCGTGCCGGTCTGCCGCGCGACATTGCCACCGCGCTGGCGGCCCAGACGGTGCTCGGCGCCGCGCGCATGGTGCTGGAGACGGGCACGCATCCCGGCCCGCTCAAGGACGCCGTCACCAGCCCCGGCGGCACCACCATCGCCGGCCTGCACGAGTTGGAGCGGGCCGCCGTCCGCGGCGCCTTCATCTCCGCCGTCGAGGCTGCCGCCCGCCGCGCCGCCGAACTCGGCAAACCGTCCTGACGCCTCGATCGTACCTCCCCTTCCCGCGGATGTCCTGCCAGGCTAAACGCACCATGACCCATCCCGAGAGCGAACGTGTCCTCATCCTCGACTTCGGCTCGCAGTACGGCCAGCTGATCGCTCGCCGCGTCCGCGAACAGCAGGTGTTCTGCCAGATCGTCCGCCACGACCTGCCGGCCGCCCGCATCGCCGAGCTGAACCCGCGCGGACTGATCCTCTCCGGCGGACCGGCCAGCGTCTATGAGCCGAACGCCCCAAAGTGCGACCCGGCGATCTTTGAACTGGGCGTGCCGGTGCTGGGCATCTGCTACGGCATGCAGCTGGCCTGTCA
Organism: Gemmataceae bacterium; assembly: GCA_046350215.1. GTDB lineage: Bacteria > Planctomycetota > Planctomycetia > Gemmatales > Gemmataceae > JAXMAU01. The sequence continues at coordinate 37,153 of JAXMAU010000039.1, forward strand.
GGCGCTGGGCGGCAAGGTCCAGCCGGCGAAGAGCCGCGAGTACGGCCGGGCCGTCTGCCGCGTCCACCACGCCGACGGGCTGTTCGGCGGAGTGCCGACCGAGACGGTGGTGTGGATGAGCCACGGCGACCAGGTGGAGATGGCCGACGAGCGGTTCGTGGCGCTGGCCGACACCGACACCTGTCCGCTGGCGGCGGCCAAACACGCCACCCGGCCGGTGTACGGGCTGCAGTTCCACCCCGAGGTCAGCCACACCCCGCACGGCGGCCGCATCCTCCGCAACTTCCTCTACGACGTGTGCGGCTGCACCGGCACCTGGAAGCTCGGCTCGTTCCTCGAACAGACGGTCGAGCGGCTGCGCCGGCAGGTTGGCGACCATCGCGTCATCTGCGGACTGTCCGGCGGCGTCGATTCGTCGGTGGTGGCCGCCCTGCTGGTCCGCGCCATCGGCTCGCAGGTGGCCTGTATCTTTGTCGATAATGGGTTACTCCGAACCGGCGAGGTCGAGGCGGTCAGCCGCACCTTCGCCGGCCACTTCGGCGCCGATCTGCACGTCGTCTCCGCCGCCGACCGCTTCCTCGACGCGCTGAAGGGTATCACCGACCCGCAGGAGAAGCGGCGGCGGATCGGCCATGTGTTCATCGACGTGTTCGAGGCCGAGCGCGCCGGGATCGACGACGTCAAGTTTCTCGCCCAGGGCACCCTGTATCCCGACGTGATCGAGTCGGGCGGGGCGCCGGACGGACCGGCGGCGTCGATCAAGCTGCACCACAACGTCGGCGGGCTGCCGGAGAAGATGGGGCTGGCGCTGATCGAGCCGCTGCGCGACCTGTTCAAGGACGAGGTGCGCCGCCTCGGTCTGGAACTCGGTCTGCCCGAGGCGCTGGTGTATCGCCATCCGTTCCCCGGGCCGGGGCTGGCGGTGCGCTGTCTCGGCGAGATCTCCGAACCGCGTCTGGAGGTGTTGCGGCAGGCCGACACCATTCTGCTCGACGAGCTGAAGAAGTCCGGCTGGTATCGCCAGACGGCGCAGGCGTTCGCGGTGCTGCTGCCGGTGCAGTCGGTCGGCGTGATGGGCGACGGCCGCACGTATGAGAATGTCATCGCCGTCCGCGCCGTGCAGACCGAGGACTACATGACCGCCGACTGGGCGCACCTGCCCTACGAGCTGCTCGCCCGCATCTCCACGCGCATCATCAACGAGGTGAAGGGCGTCAACCGGGTCGTCTATGATATTTCCAGCAAGCCACCGGCGACGATCGAGTGGGAGTGATTTGGCGGGTTGGTCGGCTCACGCCAACAGGCGCTCCGGGTGGCACGCCCTGAGGCTCTGCGAAGGGCGTGAGCGTGGGGATGACCGTGAAGCGCTTCCACGCCCGTCGCTGCGCTCCGAGCGTGCCACCCAGAACCAGCGTCCAAGGGCGCTTTGCTGGGTGGCACGCCCTGAGGCTCTGCGAAGGGCGTGGGGATGACCGTGAAGCGCTTCCACGCCCGTCGCTGCGCTCCGAGCGTGCCACCCCTGATTCCGTTCATCGGTGCAGCAACTCTATTGTTCAGGAGCCGTCATGCGTTTCGTCAAGATGCACGGCATCGGTAACGATTACGTCTACATCAACTGTTTTCGCGACCCGACGCCGGCTGACCCGGCGGCGCTCAGCCGGGCGGTGAGCGATCGGCACTTCGGCATCGGCAGCGACGGGCTGATCCTGGTATGCCCGTCGGAGCAGGCCGATGCGCGGATGCGGATGTTCAACGCCGACGGCAGCGAGTCGGAGATGTGCGGCAACGGTGTCCGCTGCGTCGCCAAGCTGGTGTACGACCACGGCATCAGTCGCAACAACCCGCTGCGCATCGAGACCGGCCGCGGCGTGCTGACGTTACACCTCGACGTACAGGCGAACAAGGTGCGCCAGGTGACGGTCGACATGGGCGAGCCGATCCTCGCCGCCGATCGTATCCCGACGACGCTGACCGGCGCGCGGGTGGTGAACGAACCGCTGCCGGACGAGCTGGCGCGGCGGATCGGCGGGCCGTGGGTGGAGGCGAGCGGGCTACAGCCGGGCTTCACCGCCGTGTCGGTGGGCAACCCGCACATCACGCTGTACTGCGCCGATGTCGCCGCGGTGCCGCTGGCCGACGTCGGGCCGGTGCTGGAGAACGCCTCGCTGTTCCCGCGGCGGATCAACGTTCACTTTGTTCAGGTCACGTCGCCCGAAGAGGTGACGATGCGCACCTGGGAGCGCGGCAGCGGTATCACCCAGGCGTGCGGCACGGGGGCGTGCGCGGTGTGCGTCGCCGGCGTGCTGACCGGCCGCACCGGGCGACAGCTGCTGGCGCACCTGCCTGGCGGCGACCTGCGATTGCACTGGTCCGAAACGGACAACCATGTTTACATGACAGGGCCGGCCGCCGAGGTGTTCACCGGGGAGTGGCCGGGGTAATCCCCCTCGCCGCCGAGAGGCACGGACGCCGCCATGAAGATCCGTCATCCGCTGCTGTTGCGCGCCGCCGGGTTCGCGATCGCCTGGACCGTTCGCACCTGGGTCGGCTCGCTCCGCTACCGGCGGGTGTTCGACGACCCGGCGGCCGACCCACTCCTGCCCGGCCAGAAGCGACGGTTCATCTACTCGTTCTGGCACGAGACGCTGCTGATCCCGGCGCTGCGCTACTCGCAAACGCCGACGAAGGTACTCATCAGCCAGCACGCCGACGGCGAGATGATCGCGCAGGCGTGCCGGCATCTGAGTCTCGGCGTGGTGCGCGGATCGACCACGCGCGGCGGGGTCGAGGCGTTGCGGCAGATCCTCAAGCTGAAGGGGACGCGCCACGTCGTCGTCACGCCGGACGGGCCGAAGGGTCCGCGCCGCATCGTTCAGCCGGGGATGATCTTTCTCGCCGGCCGCACCGGCCTGCCGATCGTCCCGGTCGGCTTCGGCTTCCACCACGCCTGGCGACTGCGATCGTGGGACCGCTTCGCCATGCCGTGCCCGTTCAGCCCGGTGGTCGGCGTCATCGGTGCGCCGATTCACGTCCCGGCCGCCCTCGACCGCGCATCGCTCGAACACTGGCGGCAGCAAGCGCAGGACGCGATGGACCGCGTCACCGCCCGCGCCGAGGAGTGGGCCACCCGCGAACGCTGGTGACGTGATAGAATAAGAAGACTCACCACAGAGGACACAGAGGGGCACAGAGGGAAGAAGAGGAAGGAGAATAAGAGAGACCGTTTAGGAGTTACGCGGTTAGCCGGTGGCGCTTTGCTGCCAGGGTTTACACCCTGGGCTATTGACTGTCGCCCCTTCGGGGCTTGGGAGCGGCGCCGAAGCGTCTTAGCCCCGAAGGGGCGGTAGTTAATAGCCCAGGGCGTCAGCCCTGGGAGGTGGGGAACGGCCCAACGGCGTAACACCTAACAGGTCCCTCATTCCAGTCCTGTCTTCTTTCTGATCTTTCTTTGTGCTCTTTGTGACCTTTGTGGTTCTCCCTTCTGGTTGGATACTGGGCTTGTGGTGGGGCTTGGGTGTCGCTATCGTGCCGCCTCCAACGTGGACTTATCGAGACGACCGCTCGCTGGGCGGGTGGGTGCGCGGGCTGCTGACGGGGATCGTCGGCGGACTGGTGGCGGTGTTCGCCGTCGCCGTCTGGCTGAACCCCTACGAGGCCGACGGGTCGCCGCGGCGAATGGCGACGCACCAGCAGCTCGGGCTGCCGCCGTGCAGCTTCGTGCAGGTGACGAAGGTGCCGTGCCCGGCGTGCGGGATGACGACCAGCTTTGCGCTGCTCGTTCGCGCCGACGTCCGCGGATCGCTGGAGGCGAACTGGGTCGGCACTCTGCTGGCCGGGTTCTGCCTGCTGCTGATCCCGTGGGCAACGCTGTGCGTTGTCCTCGGCCGGGCGGTGTTCGTCCGCTCGCTGGAGAAGGCGCTGATCGCGGTGCTCGTCACCCTGCTGGCGCTGATGCTGCTGCGGTGGGTACTGGTGGTGGCGGTGCTGTTCTATCAAGGCACACTGCCCCCCTGACGCGGCCGGTTCAAGGAGGAGAGGGCCGATGAACGTGCTGACTCGTCGCGTGTTCCTGTCGCTGGCCGCCGGCGCGGTCGCGGTAACCGCCGGGTGTGACATGGCGTCGCTGGCCTACTTCCTGGGGCCTGAGCAGCGGCTCGACGCGAAAATGAAGCACCTGGCGAGCGACGACAAGAAGAAAGAGCCGCGGGTGGTGATCCTCACCTGGGCCGGGTTGGAGACACGCGCGGAGTTCATCCACGCCGACCGCCAGCTGAGCGAGTTGCTGGCGCAGAACCTGCGCGAGATGGCGCAGACCAACAGCGAAAAGCTCGCCTTCATCCCGTCGCGCCGGGTCGAGGAGTTCAAGAACAACAACCCCGGCTGGCGCGGCATGGATCTGAGCGAGGTCGGCCGCAAGTTCAACGCCGACTACGTCGTCTACCTGGAGATCAACTCGCTGTCGCTCTACGAGACGGGCAGCCTGAACCAGCTGCTGCGCGGGCGGACGAACATTACCGTCAGCCTGGTCGACGTCGCCAAGCCGGACGACGCGCCGTCGTCGGAGTCGTTCTCGTGCGTCTACCCCGGCGACGCTCCGGGGCCGATCCCGGTGAGTGTCGACACCCAGCCGCTGCCGTTCCGGCAGATGTTCCTCTCCCACGTCGCCCGCCAGCTGGCCCGGTACTTCTCCAAGTACCCGCGGAACGATCGCTACCGTATGGATCAGCCGAGCTGAGGTCCGCCATGTCTGAGCCAATCGTCATCCGTTGTCGCGAAAATGGCCCGCTGGTCGTCCACGGGCCGTTTCGCCTGGTCGATTACAAGGGCAACGAGATCCCGCTGCCGACCGACAAGCCGCTGGTGGCGCTGTGCCGCTGCGGCCAGTCGGGGCGGAAGCCGTTCTGCGACGGCACGCACAAGGCGTGCGGCTTCATCGGCGATGAGGTCGGTGTGCCGCCGCCGGGGTGAGGCCGCTCAGTACAGCTCGTACATATGCTCGCCGCCGTGTGACGGGTTACCGACCAGTTGGCGGTTGCGCGGGTCGACCACCAGGTCGAGGTGTTCGAGTGGCAGCTGGCCGATCAGCACCGGCACGCCGTCGGGCACTTCCAGCACGTCCATCGTGCAGGTGCGGCCCTGGATGGTCAGTCGAACCGCCTCGTACATGCCAGCGTCGGTGATGCCGGTGGTGCTCGTCACCCGCCGCGTCGCCGTCCGCGCCAGCCCCAGCTGACGGATGAGGCTGGTCGGCAGTGACAGCAGGGTGGCGCCGGTGTCCACCAGCGCGTCGGCGACGATGACACGCCGTGCCTCTTCGGCCCGGCGCAATCCCTGCTCGACCGCCCACAGGTCTTTCAGGTTCTCGATGGCCGCCTCGGTGACGACACGTCCCATCGTCGCGGTCTCCATGTTCGGCCCTCCCGTGCTTTCCATTCTATCGGCGGGATTGGGCCAGAACGAGGGTGCGCACGCCAACGCCCCGGCCGGTCATCGCGGTCGGGGCGCATGGTCACGATCGGTCGCGACAGGTCAGCCGTGGCTGGTTTCGCCCGGCTTGACGGCCGGGGTCATCGTCGACGACTTCCGCTGGATCGCCATCTCGCGGATCACCTGCTGCGTCACCTCCAGCCGGTTGGCGGACGGGTGGTCGTCCACCTGCGTCTCGCGGGACGACGGCGTGCCAACGCCGGCGGCGTCGAGCAGCGTATTCATGAGGTACTGCAGCTCGGCACGCTCGCGGACCAGGTCCTGACGCTGCACGTCGAGGTAGTTGCGCTCGCGGGCGATCTGCTCGCGCTCGCGCTGCAGGCTCTCGCGCTCGCGGGCGAACAGCTTCTGCAGCTCGCCCATCCGCGATTCGACCTCGGCCTTCTGCCGCTCGATCTCCTGCTGCCAGCTGGTCAGCCGCTCGCGTTCCTGGCTCAGCGCGCCGCGCTCCTGCGACGTCTCAGCCTCCAGCGCGAACTGGTCGTGGGCGACAGTGCGGTTCAGCGCCGCGCGATCCTGCTCCAGCCGCTCCGTCTGCCGGCGCAGGTGGCGAGCGAAGGAGTCCAGCTCCTCGCCACGCTGCTGCTGTTCCTTCTCCTGGGCGACCAGGCGCGCCTGCCGCGCCATCTGATCCTGGTGCGCGGAGCGCAGACGGCGCTCGATCAGGTCCAGTTCGTGCTGGTTGCGGCCCAGTGCCTTCGCCTCCTCGACCTGCTCGCGCAGCTTCCGTCGCAGCGACAGCGCCAGCTCCGCCATCCGTCGCCGGGACGCCTGCAGTTTCTCGCGTTCGGCGTCGGTGAGCGCACCGCCAGCCACCGGACGCGCAGCGCTGGTTGCCTGACGCGGCCGGGCGGCCGGCGCGGCGTCCACCTCCGGCGGCAGGTGCGCCTCGAAACTGAACGTGCCGATCTGGATGACGTCGCCGTTCCGCAGCGGTTCGCGGGTCACCGAGCGGCCGTTGACGCGGGTGGCGCGGCCGGAACAGTCACGGATGATCCACCCGTCCGGACCGCGCGACAGCAGGGTGTGAACCGGCGCCACCTCGGGCGAGATCAGGCCGATGTCGCAACACGGCCCGCGGCCGATCACGACCACCTCGCCGACCAGCGGCCGGTATTTGCGCCGCGTCGCCCCGTACACCACGATCAGCGCCGGCCGGGTCGGGTCGAACGGTTCCTCGATTTCTCTGCGCATGGCCTCACTCGCGTGTCACGAATGCCCCGGTAGCGATCCGATCGGTCAGTGCGACGTGGCGGCGAAGGGGGCACGCGCCTGTCGGCCGGTCGAGGACGACGAAACACATCAAGACGGGTATCCTTCCAACTCTAGCACAAAAAATCGGCAGGCGCAGAAAAAACGGCGCCGCCGGCCAGCGCCTTGCGGCCGGCGACGAGCGTCCTATAATCGCTGCTGTGCGCCAACTCTCCTTCGGGGTTCCCATCCATGCGAGCCTGGATCGGTGACGTCGTGCTGGCGGTGAAGACGGTCGCCCAGGGGCTGTACATCACCCTCTGGTATCTGGTGCAGACCTATCACCGGCGGACCTACACCGAGCGGTTCGAGTACCCCGAGCTGCCCGTGCCGGTGAAGCCCCGCTACCGCGGCTTCCATCGCTTCGACCTGACCACCTGCATCGGCTGCGACAAGTGCGCCCGTGCCTGCCCGGTCGACTGCATCTACATCGACAAGGTGAAGAACCCGGTCGGCAAGGGGTTCCGCGTCAACGGGTTCAAGATCGACTACACCAAGTGCATGTTCTGTGCCCTGTGCGTCGACCCGTGCCCGGTGGATTGCATCTTCATGGGATCGACCTTCGACCAGAGCTGCTTCAGCCGCGACGGCTGCATCGTCGACTTCGCCCGGCTGCCGCTGGAGGTGGCGTGGGGGCAGTCGTCGCTCAACCCGACGGCGATCGCCGGGTCGAAGCTGACCGCCGAGCCGGTGTGGACCAAGCCGCCCGACCCACCGCCGCCGGCCAAGAAGTGACCGCCGGTCGATCGGCTGCCTCTCCCGCTCCTGGCTCCCTTATTCGCGAACGGACACCCGTATGACACCTCTGGCCGCCTACCTGCTGCTGTTCACGGCCGTCGGCGTCGGGTTCATCTTCGTCCACCTGGTGCTCGGCAAGCTGATCCGACCAGCACGCCCGCACGCCGAGAAGGAGACGATCTACGAGTGCGGCGAGGAGACGATCGGCTCGGCCTGGATCCAGTTCGACCTGCGCTTCTACGTGGTTGCACTGCTGTTCGTGATCTTCGACGTCGAGGTGGTGTTCTTCTTCCCGTGGGCGGAGGTGTTCGGCAAGGCGAACGCCATCGTTGCAGCGCCGGCGCCGACCACCGCCGCGGAGTACAACGAGGTCGCCAACCGGGTGCTCGACCTGGCCGTTCCCGAGGCGGAGACAGACGTCGGCGGAGTGAAGAAACGCAACCAGTACCAGGTGTGGCAGAAGCTCCGTGACCTCACCCCGGAACAACTGGCCGCTTTCAAGCAGCTGCGGCCCGACCAGGTCAGCCTGCTGCGGCCGATGACCGACACTGCCTTCCAGGCGCTCCGCGGCTTGAAGCCGGCGCAGATGCGGGTGGTACGACAGCAGGGCGAGGCGGTGATGGGCACGCTGGCCGCCATCCGCAAGGAGCAGGAAGAGGCCGCCAGCCGGCTGGTGCCAGCGCTGGCGGCGCGGGCGAAGGAGGCGGAGGCAGTGGCCCGCAAGGGGGCGGCGCCGGGCCAGATGCTGACCATCGCCCTGCTCCGGCAGTCGCTGCCGCGCGACCGGGAGCAGCAGGAAAACAACCTGCAGGTGCTGCCGCTGGGCGACCTCGGTCGACAAAAACCGGCTGGCTTCAACCTGCTGGCGCTGGAGGCGGGGTGGATCCCGGCGGTGCGCCAGGTGGCTCCCGATCAGCACCGCGCCATCGCCGAGCTGGCCGACCGGCACCACCGGCGCGTGCTCGACCAGGCAAACGCCGCGCTCGCCGCCCTGGCCGCGGCTGGTCCGGACCAGGAGCCATTGTGGCGGACGCTCAGCGCCAGCCAGCTGGCGCTGTTCGGGTCGTTCAGCGAGGAGCAGTTCCAGGCGGTCACCGCCCTGTCGCCGGCGACGCTGGCGGCTCTGGTCGGTCCGCTGGTGCCGGACACAAGGGCGGAGGCGTCGAGCCTGGCGTGGCTGGCGCTGGTGGAACTGCTGTTCTTCTTCGGGATTCTGCTGGTCGGGTACGCATACCTGTGGCGGCGCGGCGATCTGACCTGGGTCCGCAGCCTGGCCGCCGAGGAGGGCAAGGCCCGGCCGGCGGTCGTCGCCTCGGCCGACCCGCACCAGATCGACCTGGGAGTGGTGGCTGAGCGGTCGTGAGCAGTTTCTCCCCGCGGTTCGCAGAGGAGGGGGCTAATGGGCTGGCTGGAAGGGCGGTTCGAGGAGAGCGTGATGACGACCACGCTCGAACAGGCGATCAACTGGGCGCGCGAGTCGAGCATGTGGCCGATGACGTTCGGCCTGGCGTGCTGCGCCATCGAGATGATGGCGGCCGGGGCGTCGCGCTTCGACATCGATCGCTTCGGTGCCGGCGCGTTCCGGGCCACGCCGCGGCAGACCGACCTGATGATCGTCGCCGGCACGGTGAACTACAAGATGGCCAGCCGGGTGCGGCGGCTGTACAACCAGATGCCCGACCCGAAGTTCGTCATCGCCATGGGCGCCTGCACCTGCGGCGGCGGACCGTACTACAAGTACGGCTACAACGTGGTCAAGGGTGTCGACCTGGTGGTGCCGGTCGACGTCTACGTGCCCGGTTGTCCGCCCCGGCCGGAGGCGCTGCTGGAAGGGCTGATGCGCATCCAGGACAAGGTGCGGGCGATGAAGGACCTGACGCGCGGCCAGCCGCTCGACGTGCTGATCCCGGCGCGGACCGGCTACACGCTGCTGCCGCCGGAACTGTCCGACGCCGATCCGCTGAAGGCGGCCGAGAAGCAGCTGGCGTGGGCGAAGGCCAACAAGGAGAAGGCGGCTCCCGCCAAGGCGTGAGCAATCGGGGGGGTGATATGACGCCGGGCGAGATCATTGATCTACTGCAGAGCCAGTTCGGCGAGCGCATCCGCACCGCCGGCCGCGACGCGATCGACCCGTTCGTGGTCGTCGATCCGGCCGACCTGGTCGAGCTGATGCGCTTCCTCCGCGACGACACGCGGCTACGGTTCGACCTGCTGCACAACATCAGCGGGGTGGACTATCTGGAACTGGACGCGAAAAAGGCCGCCAAGGCCGGCTTCGACCCGCATCTGGAAGTCGTCTACCATCTGCAGAGCTTCGGCCACCGCCACCGCTTCACCGTCAAGGTGATGCTGCCGCGCTGGAAGAACAACACGCCGGGCGACTTGCCGGAGGTGCCGTCGCTCACCGGCCTGTGGAACTCGGCCGACTGGCACGAGCGCGAGGTGTACGACCTGGTCGGCGTTCACTTCCCCGGCCACCCGCAGCTGACGCGCATCCTGCTCGCCGAGGACTGGGTCGGCCACCCGCTCCGCAAGGACTACGAGTATCCGCTCGAATACCACGGCATCCGCGGCCGCTGAGTCGCCCTTATTCGCTCTTTTTCCTCTCTGGATCGATCATGTCCACCGCGATCTCCTCCCCTGTCGCCTCGGACCCGACCGTCATCGAGTTCGACGTCCGCACCGACGAGATGTTGGTCAACATGGGTCCACAGCACCCGAGTACGCACGGGGTGTTGCGGCTGGTGTTGCAGACCGACGGCGAGGTGATCTCGGAGGTAACGCCGCACCTGGGTTACCTGCACCGCTGCGCCGAGAAGATCGGCGAGAACCTGCTGCCGATCCAGTTCATCCCGTACACCGACCGGATGGACTACCTGGCCGGGATGAACATGAACCTGGCGTACGCGCTGGCGGTCGAGAAGCTGTGCGCGATGAAGGTGCCCGAAAAGGCGCAGGTGATCCGCGTCATCATCGCCGAGCTGAACCGGATCGCCAGTCACCTGGTCGGCATGGGCGCCTACGGCCTCGACCTGGGCACGTTCAGCCCGTTCCTGTACGCCTTCCGCGAGCGCGAGATGATCCTCGATCTGTTCGAGGAGGTGTGCGGCGCCCGACTGACGTACAGCTACCTCACCATCGGCGGGGCGCATGACGACCTGCCTGACGGCTGGACGACGCGCTGCCAGCAGTTCCTCGACTACCTCAAGCCGCGGATCGAGGAGTATCACACGCTGCTGACGCGGAACCACATCTTCGTCAAGCGGACGGCGAACATCGGGGTGCTGTCGAAGGAGCTGGCGCTGGCGCACGCCTGTTCCGGCCCGATGCTGCGCGCGTCGCTCGATCGCTCGGTGGGTGACCCGGAGTGGGACCTGCGCAAAGTCGAGCCGTACAGCGGATACGAGGGATACGACTTCAAGGCGATCATCCCGCCGTTCGCGGAGAAGCCGCGCGACGCGGTGATCGGCGACTGCTGGCATCGCTTTTATGTGCGCATGCTGGAAGTGATCGAGAGCATCAAGCTGGTGGAGCAGGGGCTGAAGCGCTACGCGACGGCGGCCGGGTCGCACCGCATCGAACCGCCGCGGCACCTGCCGGCGGGCGAGGCGTATGTGGAGACCGAGTGCCCGCGCGGGGCGATGGGGTTCCACGTCGTCGGCGGGGCGAACAAGCCGGTGGTGCCGCTACGGGTGCGTGCCAAGTCGTCCTGTTTTCTGAACCTGAGCGTCACCAACGCCCTGTGCCGCGGCTGCCTGATCGCCGACGTCCCCGCCATCGTCGGCTCGATCGACATCGTCATGGGCGAGATAGACAGATAGTTTGACATACCGACACCGATCGGCTTGATCGTTTCGGTCCTTACCGATCCGACAATTTGCATCATGACACCGGAGACGTTGCGGTAACTACCGATTGCAAGTGGCCCCGCTCGATCATGTCCGTCATCTGTTTACAGAACGAACGAAAACTCGGCGGACCGCCGAGCTGGTCAGCCCGGCGTGACCGGGCGCTACCGGGTCGGCCGGCGGCGGCTCTGCCGGCAGGACCGGCGGGCCGAAATCGGGGCGGTCGAACAGCCGCCGCCGCGCCACACCTGCCCGACGTTCGCCCGCACCGAGCCGGGGACGACCGGGATCGGCACCTCCTCGCCCATCAGGTGACCGAGGAAGTTCGCCTTGGCGAGCAGCTCGACGCGGGCGAACGGACCGTCCGACTGTATCGGCATGCGTGCCAGGATGTCGCGCGCATCAGACGGAAAGGACACGACACGTCCTGTGCCCGCAGCCCGAAGAACACCCGCGCCAGCAGCCGGCCGAAATGCCGCCGCCAGCCCAGCCAGCCCGGCAGCGGCGGCGGCGCGTAGGCGAACAGTACGACGCACACCACTCGCCACACCCAGCCGACCACCCGCAGCGGCAGCGGCACCCGCACCCCGCCCGGTAGCCCGACATCAGGTGGACGTGGTCGATCTGCCATCCGCCGATCGATGGGTCCATCGGCGCTTCCAGCAGCCGCGTCAGGTCGGCCGGTCGATAGTCGGGATGACAGAGGGTGTAGAACACCAGCGGGTTGCGCAGCTGCCAAGTCCCGAGCTGCAGCCGCCCCTCGCCCTGCGGCGTCGCGTGCCGGACGACGCGCAGCCGTGGGTCGGGGAGTTGCTCGACCCGCGTCACCGTGTCGTCCGAGCTGCCGTCGTCGACGACGATCAGCTCGCCACCCGGCGGATGCGCGGCGAGGAACGCCAGCCAGCCCGGAATGGTCGCGTCGACATGCGCGGCAGCGTCACGGGCCAGCAGGATCAGGCTGAGCGGCCGGTCGGTGATCGGCGGCAGTTCGGGATAGGCGGGCATGGCTCTCCGCGGCAAGAGCGGTCGGGGTCACCGGGCGGACGCGCAGCAGCACCAGCGGTCGCTCGTGCCGCCCGTCGGCCGGGTCGGTGTTGTGGGCCAGCTCCTCCAGCCGGACGTCCCGCAAGATCGCCCGCGCCTCAGCGGCCACCGCCGGCGGCAGCACGACGTGATGCACCCCCGGTCGGGTCAGGTACGCCTGCAACCGGGGCCATTCTACGAACCGCACCAGCGGTCGACCGACGCGAAAGTCGAGGGCGTGTGTCTCGGCGCGGAAGAACACCACCGGCGCCGGCGGCGGAGCGTGCCCGCGGATGGTGTGCGCGAACGTCCGGTAGTCGCGGTAGGACTCCTCGTCCGGCAACCCGTGGCCGATGCGCACTGCCCAGCCGGCGAGCATCAGGCACGCCACCGCCACCACCCCCACCTGTACTCGCCGCGCCTGCATGCCCGCGAGCCAGCGCTCGACCACGCAGCCGAGGAAGATCGCCGCGCCGGGGTAGGCCGGCAGCAGGTAGTCGGCGCGCTTAAAGTGCGCCGCCGACAGCACCGCCACCACCCCGACCAGCCACGCCAGCCCGAGCCGGGCCAGCCGGTCGTCCCGCCACGTCCGCCACGTCGCCCCCGCCGCCAGCAGCACCGGCGTGGCCGGCAGCAGGTACAGTGCCAGGTAGCCGAGGTACTGCCACCACGGGTGCGAGCGCAGCCGCGACCCGCCCAACCCGCGCTCGACGTTGTGGTGCCAGAGAAACTCGCGGCTGAACTCGCCCCCCGAGGCGTGCTCCATCCAGGCGAACACCGGCAGCACCACGAGCAGCACCACGCCGACGCCCCACACCACCCCGTACCGCGCCAGCACCCGCCGCCACGCTGCCAGCTCCCACACCGCCGGCCACTCGCCCTCGGCCAGCAGCACCGCGGCGACCACCACCGCCGGCAGCACCACCCCAATCGGCCCCTTGAGCAGCACCCCCGCCGCGCAGGCGAGGTAGCCGACCAGCAACGTCACGCCCCGGCGCGACGAGTGCGGACCCTGCAGCAGCGCCAGGCTCGCCACCGTCACCGCCAGCGCCAGCGGCATGTCAATGCGGCCGATCCGCGCCAGCCACGGGAAGTGAACCCCGGTCGCCAGCGTCAGCCCGGCGACCAGCCCCGCTACCGGCCGCTTCAGCCGCCCCCCCACCGCCAGCGTCACCAGCGCGACCAGGGCCGCGGCGGACAGCGCCGCCGGCAGCCGTACCGCCAGCGCGTCGACCTCGCCGGTCAAGCGGGCGGCGGCGGCCACCAGCCAGTAGAACAGCGGCGGCTTCTGCAGTTCGCGTCGCCCGTCGTGCAACCGCGGCAGCCCGTCGCCATCGTCCGCCAGCAGACTGGCGGCGTCCATCGCCGCCCGCGCCTCGTGACTGCTCCACAGATCACGGTCGCCCAGGCGCCAGAAGAACAGTGCGACTGCCGCCAGCAGCAGAACCGTCAACAGCCAGTGGAAACGTGGGTGCATGCTCATTCAGGTGCTACCTCGCCGCCGCTCACGCGCACAGCCGCTGGCTCTGCGCCTCGTGCAGTCGCTGGTACGTCGGGCAGGTGGCGAGCAGCTCGGTATGGGTGCCGATGGCGACGATCGTCCCCTGCTCCATCACCACGATCCGGTCGGCGATCTCCAGCGTGTTCAGCCGGTGAGTAATGAAGAACACCGTCCGCCCCTGCTTGAACTCCATCAGCGCCCGGTGAATGTACGCCTCGCTCTCGGTGTCGTTCTGGCTGGTGAACTCGTCGAGTATGAGAATACTCGGATCACGCAGAATGGCCCGCGCCAGCGCCAACCGCTGCCGCTGGCCGCCGGACAGCTTGAGCGCCGCCTCGCCCACCCGCGTCTGGTAGCCGTGCGGCAGGGCGGTGATGAAGTCGTGGGCGAACGCCCGCCGGGCCGCGCGCTCCACCTGCTCCGGCCGGGCGTGCCGCATCCCGTAGGCGATGTTGTTGTAGATGGTGTCGTCGAACAGGAAGGTGTCCTGCGTCACCAGGGCGATCTGCTTGCGAACGCTGCGGAGGTGCAGCTCGCGCAGGTCGTGCCCGTCGATGCGCACGCTGCCGTGCTGCGGGTCGTAGAAGCGCGGCACCAGCGCTACCAGGGTGCTCTTGCCGCAGCCGTTGTGGCCGACCAGGGCGACCGTCTCGCCGGCGCGGACGGCCAGGTTGACGTGCGACAGGATCGGTTTCTGCGGGTCATACGAGAAGCACACGTCGCGGAACTCGATGTACGCCGGCTTGGCCGGCAGCAGCGGCGGGCCGGCCGTCTCTTCCCCGCCGGCCGCCGGCAGCCAGCTCGGCCGCTCCAGCTGCGGGCCGTCCGGGTTCCTCTGAATCGTCGGCTGCCGGTCGATGAACGCGAAGATGCGGTCGGCGGCGGCGCAGCCCGACTGCAGCCGGGTGAACACGCTCGACAGCTTGCGCACCGGGTCGGCGATGGCCGCCAGCAGGATGTACAGCTGCAGCATCGACTCCGGTTCGAGCGGCCCGTTGGTCATCCGCAGCCCGAACAGGTGGGTGTGCCGCGACAGCACCAGGTACGACCCGGTCAGCAGCGCCAGCGCCACCGCCGTCACCCCGAGGACCTCGATCACCGGGTCAGCCAGCGCCTCGATGTTCACCACCTTCTGCGCCCGCCGGTAGTAGTCGCGCGTGGCCTCGCGGAAGCGCCGCCGCTCGTACGCCTCCATCGTGAACGCCTTGACCACCCGGATACCGAGGAATGTCTCTTGCAAGATCTTGTAAATACTCGACATCCGCTCCAGCACCCGCCGCGTCGCCTGCCGCATGATGCGGCCGACGCGATACAGGATCATGCCGGCGATCGGCACCAGGATGAGGAACAGCAGCGTCAGCTGCCAGTTGATCAGGCAGGCGATGACGACGCAGCTGATCACCCGCAGCGGCTCGGCCACCACCTTGCCGAAGATCATCTTCATGCCGGCGCTGAGCGATTCCATGTCGTTGGTGAACCGGGCCATCAGCTCGGTGGTGCCCTGCTCGTTGAACTGGGCGACGTCGAAGTGGATGGCGTTGCGGTAGAACCGATTGCGGAGGTCGTACGCGGTCAGGTTGACCACGCTGCCGACCAGCGACTCCTGCACGAACTCGAAGAAGCACTTGATGGCGATGCCGACCACCAGGATGCCGATGAGCGTGGCCAGGGTGAGGAAGCAGTCGTCGGGCAGGTAGGCGTGGATGTACTTGCGTGACACCTGCGACCAGTACAGGGTGGAGCGGGCGGTCTTCAGCTTGGTTTCCTGGCGCAGCAGCTCGCTGGACAGCTCGCGTTTGCGCTTGTCGCGGTCATGGCCGGCCGGCAGCTTCTCCACCTCTTTTTCCTGGTCGGTCAGCGCGTCGACCCGCGCCTGCAGCGGCTCGATCTCCTTCTCGGCGTTGGCGATGATGCCGTCGATCCACTGGTGCAGGCTCTGGCCGGTGTTGAGCAGCTTGAGGACGGGGTAGATGGAGGTGAAGTTCCCGCCCCACAACACGGCGGCGCAGAGCGCGGCCATGACGGAAACCAGTAGCCGGCGGCGGTACGGCCAGGCGTGACGCATCGCGCGTGCGAAATTCTTCATGATACCAAGCCATTCCTGCGGCCAGGGGACCCACGCGGCGGGGTGTTGATCGGGGGTGCGGAGGCGGGTTGTAACACACGCGGGCAAGGCGGGACAAGAGCAGCAAAATCGGCGATCGTCGGCCCCCGGCCGACCGGGTAGCCGGCGGCGACTGGGGGGTCAGACGGCGATACGATACTGAATGCCGATGCGGTTCAGCTCGGCGATCAGCTCGGTCGGACTCTGATAGCGCTCTTCCTGGCGGCGGGCCAGCATCTTGACGATCACCCAGTCGAACTCGCGGGGGAGCGAGCGCTGCAGCTTGCGCGGGCGGGTCAGGTCGCCGCCGCGGATCAGCTCCAGCGTCTCCTCGAACGTCCGCCCCTGGTAGGGCGGATGGCCGGTGACCAGGGCGTACAGGACGGCGCCGAGGCTGTACAGGTCGCACAGGTGGTCGACGAACGAGGTGCCGCCGTCGGCCTGTTCGGGCGACAGATAGGGCACCTCGGCCTCCAGCTTGGCGTCGAGCCGCAGCTGGTGCAACCGGCTTTTCTGCAGCAGGCGAGCGAACAGGGCGTCGTTCAGCTTGAACACCCCGTCGCCCTGGCGGACCAGGACGTTCTGGGGGGTGACGTTGCTGTGGACCACGCGGGCGGCGCGCAGCGCCTCCAGGGCGCGGCATAGGTGGACCGCCGCCCGGTACACCCGCTTCCACTCCCAGCCGCAGCCGGGGTCGAGGCGGCGGAGGACAGCGTTCAGGTTCTCCCCCTCGACCAGTTCCTGAGTGATCCAGCAATACGGCCCGGTGCGGCCGGCGTTGGACACCGTCACCAGGTTGGGATGGCGCAGCGGCAGCCAGCGCGTCATCACCTGGCTAAAGCGAACCACCTCGGCGTCACTGGCGGGGAATTCGCAGGAAAGCACCTTGAGGGCGACTGGCCCGCTGTCGTCGTGACCGCGGAACGTGACCGCGTGCTGGCCGTGGCCGATCACCTCGCCGAGCGTGTAGCGGCCCAGGGTGCGGCCGGTCAACCCGCCCATCAGCTCAGGCGTCAGCGCCGGCAGCGGCCCCGCCGGGACGGCCGGCTCGTCCGTCTCGGTTGGCTCGTCCTCGAACTTCACCTCGGTCGGGTCGAACACGAGGACCGGCTCGCCGGACTCCTCGCGCTGGATGCGCTCGAGCGCCTCGCACACCGTCGCCGCATCGGCCGGGCGGTCCTCCGGCGCCTTGGCCAGCAGCCGCATCACCAGGTGCTCCAGCGCCGCCGGGAGGCCGCCGCGGACGTGGGCGATCGACTCCGGCGTGTCGACCGCCAGGGCCGCCAGGATGGCGAGGGTGTCCTTGCCGCGGAACGGCAGCCGGCCGGTACACAGCCGGTAGAGGACGGCGCCGAGGCTGAACAGGTCGGTGCGCGCGTCGACTGCCTCGCCCCGCGCCTGTTCCGGGGCCATGTACGCCGGTGTCCCGAGAATGATGCCCGAGACAGTCAAATGGGTGTCGTCGGCGGTGGCGCGGGCGAGGCCGAAGTCGAGGATCTTCACACGGCCGGTGCCGCGTTCGAGCCAGATATTCGCCGGCTTGATGTCGCGATGGACCAGACCGCGGGCGTGGGCGGCGGCCAGGCCACGAGCGGTCTGCAGGCCGATCCGCAGGACCGCGTCGACGGGAAGCTGTTTCTCCCGTTTCAGCCGATCTTCCAGCGTCTCGCCTTCGAGGAACTCCATCACCAGGTAAGGGACGCCGCGGTCGTCGCCGACCTGGAAGACGGTGACGATGTGCTCGTGGCGGAGAGCAGCGGTGGCCTTGGCCTCACGGACGAAGCGCTGGCGATTGGCGGCGCGGGCAGCGACGGCGGGGATCATCGCCTTGAGGGCGACGGCCCGGCCGAGGATGACATCCTCCGCCTGGTAGACGACGCCCATGCCGCCGATGCCGAGGACTTTGAGGATTCGGTACTGTCCGAGCCGGCCCAGCTCGTCTGGCCCCTGGGGCGGGGCCAGTTGGCGGAGAGCGTCGGCCTCGTCGTCCGCCGGCGTACGATCGGCGGCGGTCGGGGCCTCGCTGGCGGAGTCGGGGTCGGCCGTCCCGCCCGGCGCCCACAGGGCCGTGGGCGGAGCGCACGCCGGCGTGGGGGAAGGCCCACCCCCCCCGCCGACGGTCAGTTGCGGCGTCGAGTCGGAGCGAAGTGGGTCGGACGCCGGGTGAGCGCAGATCGGACACAGGCCGTCGGGGGTGGCGACAGTCAGCGGGCGGCCACACTGGCGGCAGGCCGGTTGACTCATGGACGGCCTCACGGCGCTCCCCGAGGACAGCCCGCACCGGACGGCGCCACCTGCCGGATCACAAGGGCGAACCGCCCGACGCCTTGGGGGGCCAAGCTCGGGATGGGGTGAGCGGACGACAGACGGGTTCCGCCCCGCACCACCTCCTATTGCACCACGCCAGGCGGACAAAAACAAGGGGCTGCTCCCGGTGAGGTTCGCCTGCCTTTGCGGGTCCGCCAAGGAGACGACCGATGGCGCTTTGCATTCCGTTCGGGGATGCGTTACCATGCAGGCATCGACGCGCAAAGAGCGGAACCGGACACCACATGGGCCACGAACTGATTTGTTCCTGGTTGGGGCTGTCGCCCGAAACCTGGCCCCCCGATCACTACCGACTGCTCGGGCTGGCGCCCGGCGAGGACGACCTGGCGCTGATCGAGCAGCGGGTTCACCAGCGGGTCGACGCGGTTCGCCGCTACCAGATGATGCACCCGGAGCAGGCGACCGAGGCGATGAACCGGCTGGCGCAGGCGTTTGTCTGCCTGACCGAGCCGGGGAGCAAGCGGGCGTATGACGACCAGCTGCTCGGCGCCCGGCCGCGCTCCGCCCCGCCGCCGTTACCCGTCGCACCACCCCCGCCGCCGCCCGTGGTCCCGGCGCCGCCGCCTCTACCCGCGCCGCAGGATCCGCTCGTGTGGATGTACACCCGCGGCATGAACGGTCCCGGCGACGTCCCGCCTCCGCCGGTGCGCGTCGCTTCTTCCGCCGCCGCTGACCTGCCGCCCCCGCTCGTCCGCGTCCCGCCGCTGCCGACGGCCGAGCCGGCCGCCCCGGTCGCCGTGGCGGAACCGCCCCCCCCTGCGCCGCCGCCGACGCCGATCGACACGATCGTGTTCGCCGCCCGCCGGTCGCCGCAGGCGCGGCGAGGGCTGGGCACACGCCGGCAGCTGCTGCAGCGGATCTACCGGACGCGCCACCTGCTGCGGCTGTGGCACCGGCTGAAGCCGCATCTCGACGACCCGGACCGCAAGCTCACCCGCCCGGAGGCGACCGAGCTGTACAAGCTGGTCGGCAAGGTGGAAGAGGCGATCGACGAGTTCCCGCTGCTCGGCGAGGCCGGCCAGCCCGGCTACCTGATCGTCTCCCTGAACGCGCTGGAGAAAGCCAAGGAGCTGCTCACGCTCACCTACGCGCAGCGGGAATCGCTGCAGCGCGACTGGCACGGCGGGCTGAAGTTCCTCACCGCTCACCGCGACTACCTGCGAACCCAGGCAGCGGCTCGCCGCCGCCGCGGCCGCCTTCGCCGTACGGCCGACGCCATCGCTGCCACTTTCGCCGACCACCCGCTGTCCACCCTGCTGATCGTCGCCGGCGCCATCACCGCGCTGATCGCCATCCTCCGCAGCCTGGAGTAGTTCCCGCCACAACCGGCACAGCTTGCACGACCGCTTCCCGCCGCCCTAACCCATTCAGGGGACGCATCTTTCCACGTTGACAGGTTCGTGTCAGTCCCGCTAACGTGGATCAGGACAGACGGATTCCGCTCCCCGTGACTGCGAGACCCTCGCCATGGTTGTCAGCACTTCGGGGCCGAAGCTCGAAGACCTCGCCCACCAGCTGTTCGACGTGGGGACGCGCTTTTGCCTCGCGGTCCCGCGTGGCCGGCGCCGGGGCGGCGACCTCAAGGACATTGAGTTCCTCACCCTCTCGCTGCTGCACCTGCGCGAGCCGATGATCGTCGGCGACATTCAGCGGCAGCTGGGCGTATTGCCGGCGCAGATGTCGCGCATCATCCGCGCTCTGGAAACCCGCGAGCACCCGCTGATCGCCTGCCGTATCAATCCGCAGGACAAGCGCAAGATCGACGTTGTCCTCACTCCGGCCGGCCGCGCCGCCTTCCAAGACTACCAGGCGACACGCGTGCGGACCATTCTGTCGTTACTGGCCCATCTGGATGAAGACGATCTGAGCGAAGTCCACGGCCTGCTCAACAAGCTGCACGACGCCCTCACCGTCCGCGCCGCCAACGTGATCTGATCTGCCCTCTCGCACTCTCTGCGACGGCGTGATACAACAGTTCTCGACGTGGCCCTGCCCCCCGGTCCGGTGTCGGACCTTTCCCGTGCGTGCTGCCCTCGAGGACTGCCTGTGATCGCATCTGTCTCCCGCCGCGCCTGCCTGCTTGTCGCCGTACTCCTCGTGTCCACCGCTCCCGCCGACAACTGGATGCAGTGGCGCGGCCCGAACAACGACGGCGTGAGCCGCGCGAAGAACCTGCCGGCCGAGTGGACGGCGACCAGGAACGTGGCGTGGAAGGTAAAGCTGCCCGGCGAGGGCGGGTCGACCCCGGTGGTGCTCGATGACCGCATCTTCGTGACAGGTCAGGACAGCGGCGGCATCTTCCTGCTGTGCCTGGGGACCGACGGCAAGGAGCGGTGGCGGCGATCGCTCGGCCCGGCGATTCGGTGGGCGCGGGGCGACGAGGGCAACGGCGCCTCCGCCTCGCCCTGCACCGACGGCAGTCACGTCTACGTCTTCGCCGGCAACGGCACCTTCGCCGCGTTCGCCCTGGACGGCACCGAGCGGTGGCGGTTCAACGCTCAGCAGCGTTACGGGAAGTTCAACATTCAGTTCGGCATGCACTCCACCCCGGTGCTGCACGGCGACCGGCTGTACACGCAGATGCTGCACACCGCCGGCCAGTGGGTGATGTGCGTCGACAAGGCGACCGGCAAGGAGGTGTGGAAGGTCGACCGGCCGAGCGACGGCACCGACGAGAACGAGCACTCGTATGCCTCGGCCTTCCTGTGGAAGAACGACAAGGACGCCTACCTCGTCTGCCACGGCAACGACTACACCACCGCCCACCGGCTGCAGGACGGCAAGGAGATCTGGCGCGTGGCCGACCTGAACCCGCGCGACGACACCTACAATCGGTTCCTCCGCTTCGTCGCCTCGCCGCTCTGCACTCCCGACCTGATCGTCATCCCGACAGCGAAGAACGGGCCGGTAGTCGGGCTGGACCCGGCGGCGACGGGGCTGGTGCGCAAGGGCAGCAAGTTCGAGCGGTGGCGGCTCGACCGCGGCACCCCCGACGTGCCGTGCCCGCTGCTGGTCGACGGGCTGGTCTACCTGTGCCGCGAGAATGGCGAACTGATCGTGCTCGACGCCAAGACCGGGGCGCAGCTGTACCGCCGGCCGACGCACAACCACCGGCATCGGGCGTCGCCGCTGTACGCCGACGGCAAGGTGTACCTGACGTCACGCGACGGCGTGGTGACGGTGGTGCAGGCCGGCCGCGAGTTCCGCAAGTTGGCGACCAACCGCCTGCCCGACGAGACGGCAGCGTCCCCGGTCGTCGCCAACGGGCGGATCTACTTCCGCGGGTTCAAGTATCTGTGGGCGATCGAGGCGCAATAAGAAGAACCCCTCGCTTGCGCTTCGGGCTGCGTATTCCTCGACCCTCGCTTACGCTTCGGGTTGTTTATGCCGCACATCCCTCGCTACGAGGGGGCGTGTCTCGCCGCGGCAACACCACCACGAAGCGGGTCGGCTCGCCAGCGCGGGTCGCCTCCAACCGTACGTCGCCGCCCTGCTGCTGCGCCAGCCGCCAGGCGACGGGCAGGCCCAGTCCGCGGCCGCGGCCGGCGGCGCGACCGGAGTAGAACGGATCGAACAGGTGCGGTCGCTGTTCGGCCGACGGCCCCGGTCCGGAGTCCTCGACGGCCACCGTGATCTGCTCTCCGCCGCTGTCGACCAGCACCAGCCGGGCGAACCCGTCCGCCGGCGCCGCTTCGATGGCGTTGCGCAGCAGGCACGTCAGCGTGATCTGCACCTGTTCGCGATCGGCGTACACCGCCAGGCGTTCGGGCCGGGCGCAGACCTCGGTCTGGATGCGGCGGGAGGCGGCGAACTCCTCCTGGGCGGCGCGCACCTCGCCGAGCAGCGTCGGCAGGTCGAACCACCCTGGCCGCGACGCCACCGGCCGCGCGAACTGCATCAGGTCGCGCAGCAGCGCATGTACCCGCTTCGTCTGGCCGATGATCGTCTGCAGTGCCTTGCGGCAGCCGCCCTCGTCGACGCCGGTGAACCAGTCGCCCTCGTGTCCGAGGATGTACTGCGCCTGGCCGGAGATGACGGCGAGCGGGTTGTTGATCTCGTGGCCGGCGCCGGCGGCGAACTCGGCCAGCGCCCCCAGCTTCTCGCGCCGCACCCGCGTTTCCTCACCGGCCAGCTGGTCGCGGAAAGCAGCGTGCAGCCCGTCGACCTCGCGCTCCAGCGTCGCCACGCCGGCGCGATCACGGACATGGCGGTTCTCGATCGCCAGGGCGAGCACGTCGGGGAGCAGCAGCTGCGTGAACGGGTCGACCCACGGCACCCCGACTGGCACCTCGGCGTCCAGACCGTCCAGGTCCGTCATCGTCAGACCGATGACGCCCAGATCGTCCAGCGGGTCGCCCTGTAGCGTCAACCGGGCAACGCCGTGCCGGTGCCGCGCCAGGTGGACGGCCAGCCGCACCGTCACCAGCAGCGGGGCGTCGACGCCGAACGGCGCGGCATAACGTGCGGGGAATTCGACCTGACCGAGAACGGGCGCCAGCCAACCCGGCAGCCGCCACGCTCGCGCCAGTCGTCGGCCGATGCCGGTCGTGTCGACGGCCGCGGTGGCGATCCGCTCCGGGGCGACCGCCGCCAGGGCGTACCAGCCGAGCGGGGCGAGCAGCCCGGCGGACCACGCCCGGTCCGGGTCGACCGCTCCGCTGCGCTCGGCGATCCGGGCGGCGAGAGCGGCGATCGTCAAACCGTCGTGACGCAGGGGCGCCAGGGTCGGCATCATCCAGTCGGCGCGGCCACCTGGCGGATCGGCGAGGAGTCGCAGCGCGCGTTCGAGCGGACGGGGAGTCGCCAGCAGCGAGGCGGGGAACGGTAGTGATGAAGGGGTGGTGTCGTCGCGGAGCAGTAGCAGGACGGCACCCGGATCGGTGCGAACGACCGACCAGGTGTCGGCCGGAAGGCGGGCCAGCCGGAGCAACGACGCCGCCGACGGCGCGACCCACGCCAACTCGGACGCGGCCAGGTCGAGGGACGGGTCCGTCACGTAACGGCTCCTTCCGTGGTAGGGCGGCGGAGCCACCATGCTCCGCCGGAAGCGGTCGACCTGGCCGCCTTCCCCGACCGAGCGGGCCGGGGAAGGCGTCGTGGTCCGACCGCCGGGTGCGCTCAGGCCGAGGCCGAAACCGGCTCGATCTCGAGCAGCCCGCACATGCGGTCGATGAGCGCCTCGATCTCGAACGGCTTGTGCAGGAACTCGTCGGCGCCCGCCAGACGCAACTCCTGGATCTTGTCGTCCTCCACCATGCCGGAGATGCAGAGGATGCGAACGTCTTCCAGAGTGCTATCGGCACGCACCCGCTGGCAAACTTCCTTGCCGTTGATATCGGGCAGCATCACGTCCAGAACGATGATGTCCGGACGGTATTCTTTCACCATCATGCCGGCGTCGAAGCCGTTGGAGGCGATGCGGACCTCGAAGCGGCCGTCCTCTTCGAGAACCTTGTCCATCACCTCGACCAGATCGACGTCGTCGTCCACCAGCAGCACCTTGCGCTTGCCGCTTTCGAGGGCGTCGGTGGGAATCCCGTTGTCCTTCATGAACTTGTACAACGCCTCGCGCGGGATGCGCCGGAAGCGCGAGCCGGGGACCCGGAAGCCCTTCAGCTGACCGTTGTCGAAGCAACGGATGATGGTCTGCTGACTGACCTTACAAATCTTCGCGGCCTCGCCGGTCGTGAACACGGTTTTCATGCGCTCATCCATCCCTTACGGGCACGAGGCCCGTCGCACGAGTGGGGTTTGATTCGTCTGGCCACCAGACGCGCTCAAACCGGAATCGTCCCTGATCTGCCTCTAGACCATCCGCTCCTATCAATCCGCACGACCGCCGGCGAACCAGCGGCATCTCATGGCGCAAGACCCAGGGGGTGCTTCGGGGGGTTCCCCGCCACCCGAGTCCAGTCGTGGTCCGGAGGGGAGGAACCGTCTGCGTCGCCCCGAAGGACGACCCGCAGGAGTGAGACGCCGTCGCGGCGCCGTCGGAGTCAATCGGTACAGCCCTTGCATGGGCTTGCTGTCGAGTTGGTCGATGCTGGGCGGAGGAGTTTACCTGCCTTACCAACCATCGCAATTATAACCAGATTGTGAAGTATGTCAACTCGAACTCCTCGTCGCCCGTTGCTCTAAGCCGTTTCTATCTCTCCACTTCCTGCACGCATCAACGAACACCACCGCTTGGGGGCAGCTGTTTGCTATTCTATCAGGTTTGTGCAGATTACCAATGCTTCGTTTCTGCCCCCGTCGTGCGCGGCGGGTTTCTCTTCCCAACTCTTATCGGATTCCCCCGCCTCTGCGGTTCCACGGAATCTCCCATTTTCTCCACTCACCTGTCGCGCCGACCACTCTCGACCGGCGGACACCTAGTCGATGTAGATCAGCAGGACGGCGAGATCGGCGGGGCTGATCCCGCTGATCCGGCTCGCCTGTCCCAGCGTTGCCGGCCGGACGCGGCCGAGCTTCTCCCGCGCCTCCGCCCGCAGCTGCGGCACGGCGGCGTAGTCGAAGTGCGGCGGGATCGCTTTGCCTTCCAGCCGCTGAAACCGCTCGACCTGGGCGGCCTGCCGGCCGATGTAGCCGGCATACTTGGCCTCCAGCACCACCTGCGCGCGGGCATCGGCCGGGATCGGCAGGTCCAGCAGCGGTGGGTGCATGGCGGTCAACATCTCCCAGGTCACCTCCGTTCGCCGCAGCCACGTCTCCAGGCTGTCGCCCTCGTGGCGGGTTGTCCGCAGGTATTCCATGAGCCGGCCGATCGCCTGCTCCTTGGCCTGCAACCTCGCCCAGTCGGCGTCGTTCACCAGGCCGACCCGTCGGCCGAGCGGGGTCAACCGCCGGTCGGCGTTGTCGTGGCGCAGCAGCAGGCGGTATTCCGCCCGGCTGGTGAACATGCGATACGGCTCGTCGACTCCCCGCGTGACCAGGTCATCGATGAGGACTCCGATATACGCCTGAGAGCGGTCCAGGATCAAGGGATCTTCGCCGTTGACCCCAAGCGCCGCGTTGATGCCGGCTATCAGCCCCTGCGCCGCTGCCTCCTCGTAGCCGGTTGTGCCGTTGATCTGGCCTGCGAAAAACAGCCCAGCCACCGCCTTGGTTTCCAGCGTCGGCAGCAGCTGCGTCGGCGGGGCATAGTCGTACTCGACCGCGTACCCCCAGCGCATCACCTCGGCGCGCTCCAGACCGGGGATGTGCTGCAGCATCGCCTGCTGAACGTCGCGCGGCAAACTGGTGCTGATGCCGTTGACGTAATATTCCAGCGTATTCCGCCCCTCGGGTTCGAGGAACAGCTGGTGGCGGTCCTTGTCGGCGAAGCGTACCACCTTGTCCTCGATCGATGGGCAGTAGCGCGGACCGCGACCGTGGATCTGTCCCGAGTACATCGGCGCCCGGTGCAGGTTGGCGCGGATCAGGTCGTGGACCTCCGGCGTGGTGTAGGTGATGTGGCACATCATCTGCGGCTGGTCGATGCGGGCGGTACTGAAGCTGAACGGCTGCGGGTCGTCGTCGCCGGGCTGGGGTTCGCAGCGATCGAAGTCGATGGTGCGGCCGTTGAGCCGGCAAGGGGTGCCGGTCTTGAAGCGGGCCAGCTGGAAGCCGCAGCAAGCCAGGCTGTCGCTGAGCGACTCGGCGCTACCGTCGCCGGCGCGGCCGCCGCGGCTCTTCGCCTCGCCGGTGTGCATGATCGCCTTCAGGAACGTCCCGGTCGTGAGGATGACCGCCCGGACGCGATAAAGGGTGTCGCCGCCGGCGCGGACACCGACGACGCGGTGCCGCTGGCCCCGCTCCCCTTCCGTCGGCAGATCCTCGACCAGGAGGCCCTCGACCAGTTCTTGCCGCAGGGTGAGGTTCGGCTGCGCCTCGACGCGGTGTTTCATGGTGAACTGGTAGAGCTTCTTGTCCGCCTGGGCGCGCGGCGAGTGCATCGCCGGCCCCTTGGTGCGGTTGAGCATGCGGAACTGGATGGCGGTGGCGTCGATCCCCTTGCCCATCTCGCCGCCGAGGGCGTCGATCTCGCGGACGATCTGTCCCTTGGCGACCCCGCCGATGGCCGGGTTACAGCTCATCTGGGCCACGGCGTCGGCGTTCATGGTGAGTAAAACCGTTCGCAGCCCCTTGCGCGCAGCGGCCAGCGCCGCCTCGACACCGGCATGCCCGGCGCCGACGACGGCGACGTCGTAATCGTAGGTGAGGTTGTGCATGGTACTTCCGGCCCGTGGGTGAACCGCTGTACTATATCGCACCGCGAAGAGGAGAAAGAAGA
>JAXMAU010000040.1:0-62548 GCA_046350215.1 Gemmataceae bacterium
CTCCCTGTGACCTGTTCGCGATTGATCAGGGCGTTGGGCCGGTGGGGACCAGGAACCAGTTCAGCAGCGTCGTCCGGCGCGGCTTGGCGACTGGCAGCGTTTCGCCGGTGAGCCGCTCGACGGCCCAGGCGCAGGCGTCCCCGATCGGTTCGCCGTTGCGCTGCTCGCGCGGCATGTAACGCCGAAGACTGTCGACGCTCTCCTTCGCCCGCAGCCGGCCCAGCGACACGGCACACAGGCGGCGGACACGGCCGTCCTCCGGCGGCATCGACGATATGTCGTTCAACCGCTCCTCCAGCAACGCCGCCTGCCCCGCGGTGGGGTCGCCCTCGTGAATCCACCCGATCGCCCACGCCGCCGCGGCGCGCGCCTCGTAGGGGCCTCGGCCAGTCCGCGGTAACAGGCGGCGGATGACCGGCGTGGCCGGCTTGTAGCGGTGGCGGCCCATAAGCTGAAGCAGCTGCGACAGCTGGTGATCGATCAGGGCGGCGTCCAGGTGTTCACGGCCGGGCAACGGCGGACCGCCGCGGGTTCGCTTCTGCTCCGCGTCCAGGTAGGTCAGCGCTCCGGCGAGAGAGGTCGCATCCGACAACTTGCGCAGACCCGCGGCGGCGGTCACGAACACCTCGGGCCGCGCCGCCGGCAGCAGCTCGATCAATCGGCCGACGACCGGCGTGTGCTTCAGGTCCACCAGCAGGATGATTGCCTGTTCCTGGCCCCGCCATCCGTCCGCGGCGAGGATCGCCGTCGCCTCCCCGATCACCTTCTCCCGCTGTCCCTTCGCGGTGGCCCGTTCGTACAGGGCGCGACGTGCCTTGCCGCGGACGTCGGGGTGCGGGTCGTCGAGCCGCTTCGCCAGCAGCGAGACGCTGTCCGCCGTGTCGTGACGATGCAGGACCTCGACGCCGTAAGCACGCAGGGTCGCGTCGGGACTGGCCAGCCACCGGTCGCGCGGGCCGGCGGCCTGGCGCACGTCGATCTCGAGCAGCCGGGCGGCGGCGACGGCGGCGACGGTCGGTGCCGGATCGACGGCGAGCTGTTGCAGCAGGGCGACCGCGTCTGGCCCGGTGTGGCGACGGAGCAGCGACGCGGCGGCGAGTCGGGCGGAAAGGCTGGGCGGGGTGGCGGCAGTGAGGGTACGGACGTCCGCCTCCAGTCCGCTCGACTGGATCTCCGCCAGCGCGCGGGCGGCTTCCAGGCGAACCGGCAGCAGGGTACGCGGCGACAGCACCAGCGACCGCAGCCGATCGGCGGCCCGCGGCTCACGCAGCGATGCCAGCCCGTGCATCGCCAGGATCAGCGTTCGATGAGGCGTCGTCGGCTCGGCCAGGCGCTCCAGCCAGACCTCGCAGGCGTCCCGGGCACCCCAGCGGGCCAGGGCCGGTTCGACCACCTCGCGCAGATCGGTCCCTCCCGCCATCGCCTGCCGCCACAGGGGGCCGGCCGTCTGCTTCGCATCCAGGGCGACCAGCGCACGAGCGGCGGCCGCGCGCACGGGCGACGGCTGGTCGGGACGGTCGATCGCGGCGACGAGGTCCGGGACGGCCTCGGCCAGCCCGCGGATGCCAAGACCGTGGGCGCGAGTGATCGCCTCGGCCGCCTTGCACCGGATGTCGACGGACGGATGGGTCAGTGCTTTTCGCCAGAGCGTCAGCGCCCCGTCGGGCAGGGCCACTCCAGACGGCGCAGCGCTCAGGTCGGGGTCGCGATACATGGGCGAATCGACCCATTCACTCTGTCCCATCGCCGATCCGCCTGTCAGGCCAGCGGCGAGCAGGCATGCCAGGAGCGGACGATGCAGCCATTGACGCCTGTTCATCGCATCACTCCGGACGACTCAGCTGCCGCACGCGCACGGCGAGGAACGCCAGTAATCCC
This sequence comes from Gemmataceae bacterium, assembly GCA_046350215.1. Taxonomy (GTDB): domain Bacteria; phylum Planctomycetota; class Planctomycetia; order Gemmatales; family Gemmataceae; genus JAXMAU01. The sequence goes on from JAXMAU010000040.1 coordinate 1,879, forward strand.
AGGCAAGCGCCGCCGATCACCCACCAGTTCGCCGGCAGCAGTTCGTAGTCGGTGAACCCTGGCGTTTCCGCCGCCTGCAGCGCCGCTGCCACCGGATCGACGGTCAGCACCGCCTGAACGGTGGCGTGGCCGAACGGCGCCTCGCGGGCCAGCCAGACGAGGAGCGGACCGAGACAGACGGCGAGGAGAAGCAGGTACGCCGCCGTCGTCGCCGCCGCAGTGTTGCGGAACAGGCTGCTCACGGCAGCGCTGAGCAGCACGCTGAACACGGCGGTCAGCACCAGCGAGGCGACGACTCGCTCCACCTGGCCGATCAGCGCCGGGTTGATCGTCATCAGCACGACGTAGCCGGGCAGCGTCGCGCACAGCAGGAGCAGCAGCGGCCACGCCACGCTGAGCAGCTTGCCGCGCAGGATGGCGCCGGGGGAGAGCGGAGTCATCAGCAGCAGCCGCCAGGCGCCGGTTTCGCGCTCGGAGCTGATCAGCCCGCCGGCCAGGCTCGGCGTGAACAGGATCAGCAGCGCCACCTGCAACAGCACCAGCGCCCCGCCGATCGCCTCGATCCCCCACCCCAGCGCGCCCGACGCGGCGATGTAGCTGAGAGCCGCAGCGACAGAATGGCACAACCGGCGATCAGCCGTAGTACCCAGTGCGATCGGCCGAACCGCCGCGAGCGCAGCTCCTTGCCCAGTACCGGGTTCACCCACCCGCTCATTCCGCCGCTTCGCCGCTGCGGGTCGACGAGGAACACCAACCGGCGGAGAAATCGGCCGCCCGCTGAGCGGTCCTCGGTCATCACGCCGGCGGGGCGGCCGCGGTCGAGCATCCGCTGGTCGAGACGGGCCACCGTCAGCAACGCCAGGACGAGCGCGGACAGGCCGGCGAGCACGACGTAGCGCGTGGCGACAGGGTGCCTTGTGACCATGCCGAACGCGCCGACGTCGCCCTGGCCGAGCAGTTCCATCACCGCCGGCCCCGGCGACAGGCAGCGGAGCCAGTCCGCTCCCTCGGTGACCGGCCCCGACCCGCCGCGTACCAGCATGTACGGCACCGGCGCCAGGACGACCACGGCCAGCACCAGCCCATAGGTCACCCGCAGCGCGCCGTCGGCACTCTGGCAGCGGCTGCTGACGAACAGGGCCAGCGTCGACAGCTGGATGGCCGCCAGGACGAGGACGGCATAGAGCGTGACGATGCCGCCGTCGGAGCCAGACCCGCCGAGGGCGTGACACGCCGCCGCGGCTGGCAGCGTCATCGTCAGCAGCACCAGGGTGAGGCCGAGGACGCTGGCGAGCTTGCCGACGTAGATCGACCAGCGCGACAGTGGCGAGGTGAGCAGCAGCGCCAGCGTGCCGCGGACCCGTTCGCGGACGAAGCGCGGTCGCCGGGAACGCCGGCACCAGCAGCACCACACCGGCGAGCATCCCGTAACCGAATACGCGCAGCACCTGCACCGCCCGCGCGCCGGTCAGGTCGGCGGTTCCCTCGGTCGGCCAGCGCAGCAGCACGAGCAGGGCGCACCCGCGGCGAGGACGATCTCGAAGGCGATGGCCCGGCGTGCGCAGGGTTTCCAGCAGCTCACGGCGAATGATCGGGTTCACGGCGCCTCCTTGCGGATGCCGCGTTGCGTCTCACTGCGTGCGCGCCGCGCGCCGGCGGCTCCGGCGCGCGGCGATCGTCATGAACGCTTCTTCGAGGTCGGTCTGCACCTCGCGGAACTGGGCGACGCCGACGCCGGCCTTGACCAGCTCGGCGAGCAGCCCGGCCAGTTCCTCCTCGCGGCGGGCCGTCTGGAACCGCACCGCCGCCTCAGCTGGCGACGGAGTGATCTCGGCCCCGGTCTCCACCTGCCGGCGGATCACGGCGACTGCCGCCTCGATCTGATCAGCGCGGGTCAACAAGACCTCCATCGGTCGTCGCGGGCTGAGCTGCCGGCTGATCTGCTCCAGCGTGCCGAACGCGCACAGCCGGCCGCGGGTGATGATCGCCACCCGGTTGCAAATACGCGCTAACTCAGGCAGGACATGACTGGTTACGAGTAACGTCTTACCGCGTTCGGCGAGGTGGACGAGCAGCTGGCGCACCTCGATGCGCGCCTGCGGGTCCAGCCCGTTGGCCGGCTCATCGAGGATCAGCACTTCCGGGTCGTGCATCAGCGTGCGCGCCAGCGCCACCCGCTGCCGCATTCCGTGACTGAGCGCCTCCAGGTAGAGGTCGCCGAAGGTGCGCGCGCCGGTTAACTCCAGCACCTCGCCGATCCGCGTCGCCCGCTCTCGCCGTGGCAGCCCGAACGCCGCCCCGAAGAAATCGAGGTATTCGCTTACTCGCATGTTGTCATACGAGCCGAACGTGTCGGGCATGAAGCCGATCCGTCGCTTGAGCCGCCGGGCGTCGGCGACGCAGTCGACTCCCGCCACCCGCGCCGTTCCGCTGGTCGGCCGCGCCAGCCCGACGAGGATCTTGATCGTGGTCGTTTTGCCGGCCCCGTTCGGGCCGACGAAACCGAGAATCTCCCCGCGCTCGACCGCCATCGTCAGTCGATCGAGGGCGAGGAACTTGCCGTACCGCTTCGTCAACTCCACGGTTTCGACGGCTGGGCCACCGGAACGCATCGGATCTCCTCACAGGCGGTTGGACCTACTCCGGCAGGGTGCGGCCGGTGACTTCCAGCTCGACGGAACGGATGACCCACGGGTCGTCGGTCGCGGTCCCTCGCTCGCGCGATCGCTCGCCGATCGCCAGGCGAAGATACAATCCGCCGCGCTCGTCCAGGGTGAGCAAGCGCGGGTCGGCGATCTCGACGCGCAGGGTGTCGCGCGGTCCGTCGACGCGGTGGACCTCGGTGTACGCCTGCCCGTCGCGCGCCGCCACCGTCACCCGCCGTCCCGACGCTTCGATGCGGACGGCGAGCCGCACCCGTTCGACCCGCATCGGCAGGGCCGAGACCGGCAGCTGGAACCGCAGCTCCTGGTCGGCCGGCTGATGCGCCTCGCGGGTGAGCGGCCGGCTTCCATTGTCATGAACCCGGCGGTACGACACCAGCGACGCCGGAATGGTGAGAGCGGTGTCCGGCGCCGCCGAGCGCACCTCCAGCGGCACCACCAACAGCGCGTCGCCGACGGTGTGAGCGCCGGGGTTCAGCTGGAACCCCGGATCGATTGGGTCAGCCCAGGCGAGCAGCAGCGTGCGGTTACCCAGGTACGCGGGGGGCCTGGTCAGGAACTGGCGGTACAGGTCCTGCCGTCGTCGCTGCCGGTCGGTCACGAGGGTGCCGGCCAGGTACTGATCGGGGGCAAGGGCGTTCGCACCTGTCAGCCGAAACGTGCCGTCGGCGCCGAGCGGCACCGCCAGCGGCCGGTCGCCCGGTGTGAGCAGGACCGCATCCGACACGCCGCGAAACGGCTCCGCCTCCAGCCGACCTTCCAGTCCTGCCGGGGTCAGGCGGGCGACGGCGCGCACCGGCTTCGTCGCGGCAACCGTGTGGCGGAACGTCGCCGTCCGTACCCCGGCCGGCAGCGACAGGCCGTCCCACCGCCAGGCGTCGAGGTCGTCGAGCACAAACCGCCGCGTCTGCCCTTCGAGGCCGGCTGGGTCAATCTCGAACAGTCCGCCCTGCTCGGCGCCGAGCGGCGCCGGCCCGCCTTCGGCCCGGTACACCGCCACCAGCCCGCGCGCTGCGGCGTCGTCCAAACCGGGGGCGGCATCGACCCACTGGCCGTAAGCGATAGTCGGCGCGGCGGCCCGCCGCGACCGTTCGCCCAGCGTCAGGAACGTGCCGCCGGCCAGGACGGCCAGGAGCGGGGCGAGCAGGGCGGCGGACTGGCGGCCGCGAGCGCCGCGCAGGACCACCGCCGTCCCCACCAGGGCGACGACGAACGCCCCGAAGACCAGGGCCACCGTCTCGCGGCGAACGATGGAGTAACCAATTGAGTCGAGCAGCGGAGTGCGGAACGGCTCGACGCGGCCGGCGGTCGCATCCTTTTCGCCGAAGACCTGCCCCGCCACCGCGTACAGGTGTTCGAGCGGCTCGATCGGGCTTGGCGGAGCCGGTTGATCCGCGGGCGGCACACCCGGTCCCCGCCGGGGTAATCGAGCGGGCGGACGGGCAGGACGTGACCCCGGCGGATGAAACCGCACCCACCCCCGCGGTGCCAGCGTGGTCAGCACCACCTTGCCGCGCCCAACGGTGCGGACCAGCCACACCGGCCAGCCGTCGAGGGTGAAGCGCGGCTGTTCGTCGGCCGGCGTCAGCACACGCACGAAGTCGACCGGCCGGTCGTGCTCCAGCGCCGCTGCCGAGGAACCGGGCCGCCCGGCGGGGCCGTGGACCTGGAACTTTACCAGCGAGCCGCGATCGACCACCGTGAAGTCGAGGGCGTCGCCGAGCAGCGGGGCGACCGTCTCCGGCGCCACCCGGTCGAGCATCACCCAGAGCGTGCCGCCGCCCTGTAGCCAGCGGCGCACGGCACGCTGGGCGGGCGGGTCGTCGGCGAGCCGGTTCGACGCCAGGACCAGCTGATCGATGCCGTCGAACGCCTCCGGTGTGGCGGGTAGCTGGCCGAGCACCACCGGCGCCGACGGGGGCAATGCACTCAGGGTCCGGGTCGTTCGGACGAGGTGCATGACTTCCTCGTTCGGCGTCGCCGGTCGGGGCAGCTCACCGTGACCGTCGCCCGGCATCTCCTCGTCGTCGGCCACGATCGCGGTATACGGCTCGCGCTTGAGGTAGGTGGTGTCGCGCGTGCGGATGCGTTCCTCTCCCGGCGGGAGCACCAGCCGCTCCTGACCGTCAGTGCGGTCATAAAGCAGCATTTGCACCGAGCGAGCGTGTGCCCGACCCTGGGCGGGGGCGGGTCCGCCGAGCAGCCAGGTTGCCAGCCGGGACCGCGCCGGGACGACTACCTCGCGGCCGTACTGAACGTCCGGCTGTCCGTCGTAGAAGAACAGCACGCGCACGGTACGGTCGCGGTCATCGAAGTTGGTGACGGCGAACTCGAACGTGCCCCACGCCTCGGTGACACTGGAACGAGCGCCACCGGCAGCGAACGCATCGAGGCGAAGCGCCGGCCGGTCTTGAGCCTTCGCGACGGGCAGTGCCGTCAGGCCAAGCAGGAGGGCGACGAGCCACACGCGGGGCAGGCGGTCGGCAAACGGCAACATCCGGCCTCGGGGTCCGGGGAAAGTCGGGCGATGGTGGAGGAAACCTTATCAGTCCATCGCGCCGCGGCCAGTGGGGGAGGCGCCACACCTGTTTGGCATCCCGTTTGCCCTGTCCTGTCAGCGTGAGACGCCCCCAGACAGGTTCGGGCGTCTGCCCTGGTGTGTTTTCAACCTGGAGAGTGCAACATGATGATCGGCAACATCATCGGCTGGATGGTCGCGGGGTTGATCGTCGGCGCCATCGCCCGGTTTCTGGTGCCCGGCCGGCAGAACATGGGCATGCTGATGACCATGATTCTCGGCATCGTCGGCGCACTGGTCGGCGGGTTTATCGGCTCGCTGTTCTTCGGGCCGAACCTGACAACCGACCCGACCGGCACCTATGCGATCGAAACCGCCTGGCCGGGCTGGCTGATGTCGATTCTCGGCGGTGTCATCGTCCTGTGGGCGGCACTCGCCCTCGGCAGCCGCGCCGACCGGCGGATCTGACGCCATTGGTGAGAAGCGGACTGCTCCATTCGAGGGCCGGCGGGACAACCGCCGGCCCTTCGGCGTTCGCCTCAACCCCGGTGGTACTGGAAATAGTTGTCCCAGCGCTCGTCGAGCAGCTCCAGCGCCTGGGCGAGCGCGACGGCGTGGTAGCGGTCGCCGGTCCGCGTGACGAGGTGCAGCTTCTCCAGCTTTTCCAGCGCGTCGCCGATCTCGAAATCGACCTTCATCCCCAGCTTGCCCTCCAGCTCCAGCTCGATGTAGTCGTCGAGCTGCGCCGCCGTCCACCCTTCCGGCGGGGCGTACTTCCACAGGTAGAAGTAGCCGAGCACCGTCTCGCGAACCTCCTGCTCCTCCGCCTCGTCGACCGTCTGCGTTAGCACGCCGAGGTTGTTGTCGAGGTTCTGGAAGTACAGGCTCTCGGTCAGCATCTTGGCGTAGGTCTGTTTCGTGACCTGATAGCTGTAATACTGCTTGTACCCGTAGCCCGCGAGCAGGATCACCGGCCCCCACAGGACGTTGGTGGCGGTGGCGACCGCGGCCACGCTCAGCCCAAGTAGCACCTTGAACCCGGTCCACAGCTGGGCGCCAACGCTGTACAGCGCGTAACCGAACGTGCCCACCAGCGTGCTGCCCATCTTCCACTTTTGCACGATCGGCATCTGCAAGCTGGTGCCGGGCAACACCATTTCCAGATCGAGCTTCGGCACGTCCTTGAACACCTTGATGAACACGTCGTCGGTGTCGAGGAAGTCGGGCACCCGTTTGTGCTTGCGGAGCTTGAGCAGCAGCACCAGCCGCTGATAGGCGTCGACCTTCTTCTGCTCGGTTCGCCAGATGAACAGCCAGTGCCGCTTGGTGCGGGGGGACTTCACCTCGCCGCGGACGAACAGCTCCAGGCGCTCGAACACGTCGAAGTCGACGTGCATGTTCACCCCCCAGTCGCTCGCCCCGCCCTCGATGGCGGCGTCGATGTCGTTGCGACTGAGCCGCTTGTAGTTGGCCCGCTCCATCAGCGCGACGAACTGCTCGAAGAACTGGTCCATCCGCGCCGTCCGCTGATCGCCGCTCGGCGGCTTGAGCGGCGGCGTCACCGAGTCGGGGTCGAACGGCGCATAGGTGTCCTTGAGGCGGTCGAGCGTGCCCAGGTACTCGAAATGCCAGATCGCGCCGATCAGCCGGCAGAGCTGGCGAAACGGCTCGCGCTCGGCCGCCACTCGCGGGTCGGCGGCGAGCAGGTCGACCAGGTCGGCCTTGCGGATCGGCAGGTAGTGCTCGCGGTCGGCGTACTCGGCCATGGGCAATCCTCGGGGTGCGGAGAAGGGCGGAGGGCCGATCACGCCTCCCGGCGGCCCTCCGTGAGAGTGTTCGTCAGGATGATCGCGCCCTTTGCGCCCACGGCGGCGCGGCGGGCGTCGTCGGTTCGTCCCGCCGATCACGGAGGACCGCCACCGCCGTCGTCAGCGGCACGGCATGGTAACGGTCATCCTGCCGGTTCGCCAGGCCGAGCCGCAGCAGTTTTTGCACCGGGTCGCCGCGGACGCAGTGCAGGTTCACCTCGGCGTAGCGATCGAGGTACATCTCCATCGCCGCTTCCAGATCGTCGGAGCTTAGGCCGTCCTCACCACCGTGGCGCAGCAGGCAGAAGTAGCCGAGCAGCGTCGTCCGCGTCTCCTGTTCCTCCGCCTCATCGAACAACCGGGTGAGCACCCCGGCATTACTGTCGAGGTTCTGAAAGTACAGGCTCTGCGTCAGGTTCAGGTGATACGCCTGCCGGGTGTTCTGGTAGTCGAAATACGACTTGTAGCCGTAGCCCGCCACCCCGGCGGCGAGGCCCCACAGTAGATTGTGGTCGGGCCAGGCGATCCCCTGGAGGACGAGGTTCAACTTCTCGAACACGCGGGCGACCATGATGCCCAGCCCGCTCAGGAAGCCGACGCCGATCTTGCCGCGGTCGAGCAGCTTCAGCCGCACTCGCGCGCCCGGCAGCAGCATGTCGACGTCGGCGACCGGGATGTCCTTGAACACCTTCAGGTAGACGTGTTCGGTGGTCGCCGCCGGTCCCAGCCGCGGGTTGTTCCGCAGCTTCAGGATCAGCACCAGCCGCCGGAACACCGCCACCTCGCGCTCGCGGGGCTGAAACAGCGTCTTCCAGTTACACAGCGTTCGCACCTGGATCGCCTGGCCGCGAGCGAACAGGGCGACGTGCTCGAACGCGCTGAAGTCGACGCGCATCAGGATGCCCCAGTCGCTCGCCGTCTCCAGCGACGGTTCGATGTCTTTGCGGTCCAGGTGGCGAAAATGCGCTCGTTCCAGCACCCAGCGCAAATCGCGCAGCAGATCGTTCAGCCGCCGCTGCCGTTCGGCGGCGGACAGGGGCAGGACGCTGACGGTGTCGCGATCGGGGTCGAACGGAGCGTAGGCAGCCTTCAGCTCCATCAGCCGGCCGTGGTGCTGCCGGTGGTAGACCTCGCGGATCAGCCGGGTCAGCTCGGCGAGCGGAGCGCGGTCGGCCGGCGGCAGGCCGCGGTCGCCACACAGCAGGTCGAGCAGCTCCTCGGTGAGCAGCGGGATGAAGTGAGGGCACTGTTTGTCCACGGCCATGCACGTCTCGGAGAGGGGGTCGGGCCGTTACCACTCGATGGCGTCGAGCCGATCGTCGGGCTGGACGAGTGCGTCGCACAGGCGATCGAGCCTGTTCTGTACTTCGCTCATGCGCTCCGGCCGTTTGGTGGCGTCGTAGCACAAACAGCGATTGATCAGCTCGGCCAGCTCCGGCGGCGCCTTTGGCGCCATCTCCTCGACCGACTTGTACAGCCGGGTCCAGGTCTTGCGGTCGAGCGGCTCGGTCGGGTTCTCGTCACTCAGCAGCGCCGGCGGCAGCCGCCAGGTGACCAGCCGATACATGGTGGCGCCGAAGTTGAAGATGTCGGTCCGTTCGTTGATCAGGCTGTGCGAGATCTGCTCGGGCGCCATGTACTCCGGCGTGCCCTGGATGCGCTCGCTCGGCTCGGCCTTGATGCGCGCCAGGCCGAAATCGATGATCTTCACCTGGCCGGCGCGGCTGAGCAGGATGTTGTTCGGCTTGAGGTCGCCGTGGTAGACCTGCCGGCGGTGCATGTGAACCAGGCCGTCGGCGATCGCCTTGAACACCTGGAGCAGCCGCGGCACGGTCAGCCGCGGGCAGGTGTCGAGCGTCTTGCCGTTGACGTACTCGCTGAGCAGGTGGACCTTGCGGATGCGGAACAGCCAGTCGCGCACCTTCTCCAGCGCGAAGACCTTCAGCAGCGTGGGGTGGTCGAGCAGGTTGGCGACGCGGAACTCGTGCTCCGCCTGTTTGAGAAACTTGAGGTCGTCCTTGCCGTCGATCTGCACCACCTTGAGCGCATAATGCTTGCTGTCGGCGCTGCGCCGGACGTGCAGGATGCTGCTGTGCGCCCCCGTCCCCAGCGGTTCGAGGATTTGAACGGGACCGATCCGAAAACCGTCGCTCATGGGTTCGTCCGGGAGAAAGCGGCACATCCACCGGCATATACTATCAAATGGGCGACGGGGCAAACAGCGCGGGAGGCGGGACGGATGGCCGACCTGGAACGCCAGCTGGAACCGTTGACCCGCCGCATCGGCCGCGAGCTGTTCGACCGGGTGGCGCTGGCGCTGCCGGTGCCGTTCGGGCCGACGTGGTGGGACGACCGGCTGATGGACCTGAGCATGGGCGAGCCGGAGCTGAAGCTGCGGCTGTTCCGCTTCGTCGACGTGCTGCCGCAACTGACCACCCCGGCGGCCATCGTCGCGCATCTGCGCGACTATTTCGCTGACGCCGGCGACGTCCTGCCGCTGCCCGCCCGGCTGCTGCTCCGCTGCCTGCCGTCGCGCGGCCCGCTGGCGGCCCTGGGCGCGCGCTTCGTGCGCTGGTCGGCGCGGCGACTGGCGCGGAAGTTCATCGCCGGCAGCAACATCCCCGAGGCGATCGAGGCGGTCCGTCACCTTCGCGCGCGGTCGCTGGCGTTCACCGTTGACCTGCTCGGCGAGGCGACGATCACCGAGGCTGAGGCGGAGCAGGCGCTGGAGGAGTACCTGCAGATGATCCACGGGCTGTCGGCGGCGGTGGCAGCGATGCCGGCGCGGCCGCTCGTCGACCGCGACGACCGCGGGCCGCTGCCGCGGGTGAACGTGTCAGTCAAGCTGTCGGCGCTGTACAGCCAGTTCGACGCCATCGACCCCGACGGGACCAGCCGCGCCGTCCGTGCTCGCCTCCGTCCGCTGCTCGCCGCTGCCCGCGCGCACGGGGCGTTCGTCAACTTCGACATGGAGCAGTATTCCAGCAAGGACGTGACGCTGCAGATCTTCGAGGAGGTGCTGACCGAGCCGGACTTCCGCGACTGGGCCGATGTCGGCATCGCCGTCCAGGCGTACCTGCGCGACACCGACGCCGATCTGCGCCGGCTGCGCGACTGGGCCGAACGCCGTGGCACGCCGGTGTGGGTGCGCCTGGTGAAAGGGGCGTACTGGGACTACGAGACGGTGATCGCCGCGCAAGCGGACTGGCCGGTGCCGGTGTGGACGCGCAAGTGGGAGTCCGACGTCGCCTACGAGCGGCTGACCGATTTTCTGCTGGAGCAGCGCCGCTGGCTGCGGCCGGCGCTGGCCAGCCACAACATCCGCTCGCTGGCGCACGGCATGGCGCGGGCGCACCTGCTCGGGCTGCCCCGCTCGGCGCTGGAAATTCAGATGCTCTACGGCATGGCCGAGCCGGTCAAGGACGTGCTCGCCGGCATGGGTTACCGCGTGCGGGTGTACACGCCGTATGGCGAACTGCTGCCCGGCATGGCCTACCTGGTCCGCCGGCTGCTGGAGAACACTGCCAACGAGTCGTTCCTGCGCGCCGGGTTCAGCGAACACGTCCCGATCGACCAGCTGCTGCGCCCGCCGGCCGAGCAGCAAGCGGCGTAGGCCGGTCGGGCGGGCTGAGCAGACGGCGCCGGCCGCGGCGCTTGGCGCGGACGGGGCGGTTGCGTTTCCGACCGGCCCGCCGTTTCCGCTCAAGAACCCGGCGCTGGCTCACCGATGAGAGCGAAACATGGTAGTGTTCCAGCATCTGGTCCCTTCGTGCCCTGTCGGTGGAGGCCGCGAACTCGTATGCGACGCCTGTTGTGTACCACCGGCCTGGCTGTGCTCATCCTCTGGTGCGGTGCAGCCGGCTGCAAGACGAACACCACCGTCAAGGAGAAGCCGTTACCCGATCCGCTGCTGACGAGCAAGAAGCCGATCGAGGGGCGGTTCGACCCGGTCGATGCCAGCGTGGCGAGTCGGGACGAGATCCCGGCGCCGCCGACGCCACCCGCACTGCCCGGCGGCGCGACGGCGCAGCCCGAGTCGTCCGTGGTCAACCTGCTCGGGGTACGGCCGGTCCGGTGATCGGCCTCCCGCCTTATTTCAGCGGGGTGACGTAGACGTTGTGGTTGTCGTGCCCGGTGACGAGCGCGTCGCCCTGCGGCGTGAACGTCACGCAGTAGGCGCCGAACGCCTTGAGCTTCCGGGCGAACAGCGGCTTGTCGCCCGCCAGGTCCCACACCTTCAGCCAGCCGGCGTACCCGCTCGTCGCCAGTCGCTTGCCGTCGCGCGAGAAGGCGATGCCGTACAGGTCGTCCTCGGTCGGGCCGAGCTTCTTCGTCTCCTTGCCGCCGGCGACGTCCCACACTCGCACGGTGCGATCCTGCGAGATCGACACCAGGCTCTTGTTGTCCGGCGTGAACGCGATCCCGGTCACCGGCTCGGTGTGCCCCTTGAGCTGCTTGATCTCCTTCATGCCGGCGACGTCGTAGATCTTGATGATCATGTCGGCACCGGCGCTGGCGAGCAGCTTGCCGTCGGGGCTGAAGGCGACGTTGTACGCCGACTTGGTGTGGCTGCCGAGGTTCTTGACCTCCTTGCCGTCGGCGGCGTTCCACAGCCGCACGCTCTTGTCGGCGCTGGCGCTGGCGAGCAGCTTGCCATCGGGGCTGAACACGACCTGGTCGACGTTGTCGCCGTGCCCTTTTAGCTCGCGGAGCAGCTTGCCGTCGGCCGGGTTCCACAGCCGAATCGTCTTGTCCAGGCTGGACGAGGCGAGCATCGTCCCGTTCGGGGCGAACGCCACCGAGTACACCGCCGCCGTGTGGCCGGGAAGCTTGCGGACCTCCTTGCCGGACGGGTAGTCCCACAGCTTGACCAGGCCGTCGAAGCCGGCGGTGGCGAGCAGCTTGCCGTCGGGGCTGAAGGCGATCGAGTAGACGAGCGCATCGTGCGCCTTGATCTCCTGGCCGGCCGTCGGCTGGGCCAGGGCGACCCCGCTCGCGACGGTGAACAGGCTCAGCAATACACGCAATGAACGAGGCATGGCGGTTCCTCCGGGTGCGGATGGCGGCGGGTGGGAACGAAGTCGGCGGGATCGAAGCTCACCGCGAGACGTCGGGGGCAAACCCCCGGCGAAGCGTGTTTTCTGTGATAGTGCGGGGCAGCACGAATTGCAACAAGTAATCCGGCCCGCCCGCCTTCGAGCCGATGCCCGACAGCCCGAACCCGCCGAACGGCTGGCGGTCGACCAGTGCGCCGGTGATCCGCCGGTTGACGTAGAGGTTGCCGACGCGAAACGTGCGCTTCACCCGCGCGATCGTCGCCGGGCTGCGCGAGTACACCCCGCCGGTCAGGGCGTAGGGCACACCGTTGGCGATCCGCAGGGCGTCGTCGAGTCCGCGGGTGCGAATCACGCTCAGCACCGGGCCGAAGAACTCGTCCTGGCCGAGAAACGACTCGGGGTTCACGTCGGCGAAGACGTGCGGCGCGACGTAGTACCCCTCCGCCGCCAGCGAGCCGACGTCGCCGGCGTAGGCGAGCCGCGCTTCGCGCTTGCCGCGCTCGATGACCGCCAGCAGCCGCTGCTGGGCGTCCTCGTCGATCACCGGGCCGACAAAGCACCCCGGATCTTCCGCCGGCCCGATCGCCAGGCTGCGCGTCGCCTCGACCAGCCGCTTCAGAAACGAGTCGTGGATCGCCTCCGGCACCAGCACCCGGCTGCACGCCGAACATTTCTGCCCCTGGTAGCCGAACGCCGACTCGATCACTCCGAGCACCGCCTCGTCCATGTCGGCGTCGTCGTCGATCATGATCGCGTTCTTGCCGCCCATCTCGGCGATCACCCGCTTGACGTGCCGCTGCCCCGGCGCCATCTCGGCCGCCTGCCGGTTGACCAGCAGACCGACGGCCAGCGAGCCGGTGAACGCGATCACCGCCGTGTCGGGGTGGCGGACCAGCTCCGGGCCGATCTCCTCGCCAACGCCCGGCAGGTAGTTGACGACGCCCGGCGGGAACCCGGCCTCACGGAACACGTCCATCAGCCCGGCGGCGACCACGCTCGACTGCTCGGCCGGCTTCATCACCACCGTGTTGCCAGTGACGAGCGCGGCGGTGGTCATGCCGCACAGGATGGCGAGCGGGAAGTTCCACGGCGCCAGCACCACCGTCACCCCGCGCGGTTCGTAGAAATAGACGTTCTCCTCGCCGGGGACGTGCCGCTGGCGCGGACGGGCGAGGCGCACCATCTCGTGGGCGTAGAAGGTGCAGAAGTCGATCGCCTCGGCGAGATCGGCGTCGGCCTCGCGCCACTGCTTGCCGCACTCGTAAACCTCCAGCGCCGCCAGCTCGAACCGTCGCCGGCGCAGGATCGCCGCGGCATCGAGCAGCCGTTGCGCGCGTTCCTCCGGGGCGGTGTCGCGCCAGCCGGGGAAGGCGTCGCGGGCAACCTCGATGGCCCGCCGCGCCTCGTCCACACCGGCGCTGGCACAGGTGCCGACGATGCGCGACCGGTGCGACGGGTTCCGCGAAACGAGCGTCCGGGCGGTCTGCACATCCTGGCCGCCGATCACCAGCGGATGCGTGCCGCCGAGCGTGCCGGCAACGGCCTTCAGCGCCGCCTTCATCGCCTGCCGGCCCTCGGTCCGGCTGAAGTCGGTGAGCGGTTCAAGGGCGACCGCGTCGGCGTCGGCGCGCTGCATGGCTGTCCCCGGTGCGACGACCAATGGGATGTCCGTAAGGCGTTACCTGCGCCCGCAGGTCAGGTTCTCGCCCATGCGCTCGAGCGCCTCGCGGGCGTGGTGGGCGAGGTCCGAACTTTCACTGTCGGCCAGCCGATCGAGGTCCGGCCAGAGCAGCGTCAGCTCCTCGCTGGCGATCGTGTGGATCGTCTCGTAGACCCGGTGCGCGTCGTCGCTCGTCAGGGTCTGGCGGAACCACAGGAGCGCCTGCCGCTCGCCCAGCCGCGCCAGTGCTGCCCGCGCCGCCAGCCGTACCTCCGGGTTGGCGTCGCGCCGCGCCATTTGCAGGGTCAGCAGCACGTCGTTCCGCTGGATCGGCTCCCACCAGCCGAAGCTCGACACCGCGGCGGCGCGGAACGTCGGGTCCCAGTCGCGCGCCGCGATCAGCAACAGCGCCTCGGTCTGCGGTGACGGATGGCCGCGAAGGGCGCGGAGGATGGCCCGGTACGGCATCTCGACCGGCAGCGACGGCCGCCGCGGCGGGTGAGCGCGCGGCCGGTACATGGCCCGCCGCTGGATCGGCACCGCCTGCAACACCCACTCGCGCAACACCGGCGCCACGCGCGGATTGCGCGAATGCGTGAGTAGCTCCAGCACCAGGTCGAGATGCGGATGGCCGCGCTGGCCGAGCATCTTGAGCACCACCTCGCCGCCCTCGACCTTCAGGTCGATCAGCGCTTCGAGGCAGGGCCGTTGCGCTTCCGGCGAGGTCGTGACCAGTTGCAGCGTCAGCGGCACCGCCGCATTGGCGAGGTACTCCATCAGGGAGGCTTCGAGGGCCGTCAACCGCGACAGCTGCCAGTTGAACGTCTCCCGGTCCGCCGGGTCGCCGGTGAGGGCGGCTCCCAGGTGCGGGGCGCGGCGGAGCAGCCGGAGCGCCTCGCTGAAGATGCGGACGGTGAGCGGATCGACCACTTCCCCGGTCGCGTCGTACAGCGTCTCGACCAGCTCGCCAAGCCGCGCCTCACCCACGACAATCGGCGGCACGCCGAAGCGCAGCCCTTCCAGCGCCATCAGCAGAACCTTGCGCGCGGCCCGGCCGAGCGCCGTGTCGCCCTGGTAGAGATAGCCGGTGAAGCCGAGGAAGCACACCGTCTCGGCCGCCAGAAAGTGGCCGAGCGGTGCCTCCCGCGCCTGTTCGACGGTCGTCAGCAGCGATGGCAGGCTCTGGCCGCGGTTGAGTGTTCGCAGACCGTTGGCCAGGTCGATCCAGTACCAGGCCTGTTCGATCTGGTCGTCACTATGGCGGCGGTGAAGCTGGCGTTCGAGGATGCGGCCGGCCTCCTCGGTGCCCAGTTCGGTCAGGGCGCGAACCTGCACGACATACTGCATGCCGCCCTGAAGGCTGTTCTCGACCGCCTCCACCTCGCCTCGTTCGAGCAGGTCGCGGAACTCCGCCTTGGCCGTCTCGACCGCCACTTCACTCAGCTGGCCGCCCTGGAACAGGTCGATGTGCTGGCGCGTGATCGGCGACAGGTCGTCGCGGTAGAACGCCCGCCGTTGCCGGCGGACGAGCAGCAGCAGCGCCGGCACGAGGACGAACAGGGTCAGAAACAGCAGGATCACCGCTTGCATGTGCTTCGGCCGCGTGGCCTCCGTCGGGGCGGATCGGTTGGAACACCACCCGTCGCGAGGAGGAGCGTTACTCCCCTCTCACCTGACCTTCGCCATAAACGACATACTTGTAACTCGTCAATTCTAGCAAACCGCACGGTCCCCGGGCGTGAAATTTGTCCGTGCTGATACCGATTTCCGCACCCAGGCCCAGCTCGTAGCCGTCGTGGAAGCGCGTGCTGGCGTTCACCATGACGGCGGCCGAGTCGACCCCCGCGGTAAACCGGCGGGCAGCGCCGAGGTCGTTGGTGATGATGGCGTCGGTGTGCCGCGACCCGTGGCGGTTGACGTGGGTGATCGCCTCCTCGACGCCGTTGACCACGCGCACCGCCAGCACCAGGGCGAGGAACTCGGTGTCGTAGTCGTCGGCCGCCGCCGGCCGCGCCTGCGGCACCAACCGGCAGGTGGTCGGGCAGCCGCGCATCTCCACGCCGCGGGCCAGCAGCGTCGCCGCCACGCGCGGCAGGAACACCTCCGCCACCGCGGCGTCGACCAGCAGGCACTCGGCGGCGTTACACACCCCCGGCCGCTGGCACTTCGAGTTCACCACGATCCGCTCGGCCGAGTCGAGCGCCGCGCTGCGTTCGACAAAGACATGGCAGATCCCTTTATAGTGTTTGAGCACCGGCATCCGCGCCTCGCCGGCGACGCGGCGGATCAGCTCCTCCCCGCCGCGCGGGATGACCACGTCGATCAAGTCGTCCATCTGCAGCAGGTGGCCGACCGCCGCCCGGTCGGTGGTGGAGACCAGCTGCACCGCGTCGGCCGGCAGCCCTTCCGCCTCCAGGCAGTCGGTCAGCAGCCGGTGCAGCGCCAGGTTGGAGTGTATCGCTTCCTTGCCGCCGCGAAGGACCACCGCGTTGCCGCTCTTGACGCACAGCGCGGCGGCATCGACGGTCACGTTCGGCCGCGACTCGTAGATGAACAGGATCACGCCGAGCGGCACGCCAACCTTGACCACCTGCAGCCCGTTCGGCCGCGTGTAGCCCTCGCGGACGACGCCGACCGGATCGGGCAGGGCGGCCACCTGGCGCAGCCCGTCGGCGGCGCTGCGGAGCCGGTCGGGGGTCAGTCGAAGCCGGTCGACCTGCGCCCCGCTCAGGCCGAACTCGGCGGCGCGGCCGACGTCCTGTTCGTTGGCGGCGAGCAACTCATCGCTCCGGCTCACCAGGGCATCCGCCGCGCGCGTGAGCCAGCGGTCCTTGGCGATGGTGCTCGCCGTCGCCAGGCGGTCGGCAGCGGTACGAGCCTTCCCCGCGAGGGTTCGGCACCAGGAGGACAGGTCGGCGGAGTTCGGCACGGCGGTCATGGTGAACTCAAAAGGTGGGGCAGGCGGATCAGGCGCACCGATCACACACGACCTGAACCCTCGCGATGCGGGAGGCCGAGAATCGAGGTGGAGACGGACGCGGTGCGCGGGGCTGGGACTTTGCTTTGAGATGATTCTAGCAGCCGGCAGGGTGGGTGGACCAGAGGGAAACCGCAGCCCCGCCGGGCTATTCGCTGCCGGCCGGCGGCGGCGGTGTGGTGGATGGGGGCGCCAGGCCGTCGGGGACGAAGTCGCCCGGCAGCAGCTCGAAGGCGATCACCCGCGGCGCGTCCTGGGTCAGCTGGAAGTCACGCGGCAGCTGGAGCTGCAGCGGCTCGTGGTTCAGCCCGGAGACGAATTTACCCTTTGACAGATCGACGAAAGCGTAAATCTTGGGCGGCTCGTCCTGAATCGGCCCGTACAGCTTGAGCGTCACCTTGCCGGCGCGCTCGTCGATGAACTTGGGGCGCAGCGGGAAGTTGGCCGGGCACAGGAAGGTGACCGGCACGTCGGCCAGTTCGTACAGCTTGCGTGCCTGGCCGGGCACGCGGACCACCACGCGCGGCGGATTGACCTTGATCGGCCGTCCCTCCAGCTCGGTCATCACCGGCACCCGGCCGATCGCGGCCACGTTGGGCGGCGAGTGCAGCGGGCGCGTGGGCAGCTCCGACGGCTCGGTCGGGATCACCGACATCCGGTCGAGCAGCTCCTGCGGTCCCTTGACCAGCACCGTCGGCGGGTCGAGCAGGACGGGGCCGGTCGGCGTCTCGCGGACGTGGTCGAAGCGCACCGGCAGCCGCCGCTCGATCAGGCGGTGCAGGGTGTACGTCACCCGGTTGTGCCCCTCCTTGACGATCGGCGTCACGCCGGGCGGGGCGTTCAGGTCGCTCCCCTCGATGGTGACGGCGTCGGTCAGCCGGCTCTCGGTCAGCCGCTCGTCCGGCACCGTGACCGTCTTGACGACGCGCAGCTCTTTGCGCTGCAGGATCATCTGCAGCTCGCGAATCCGCTGGACCGCGCCGGTGAACGACACGCCGACCTGCCGCTGGCCGGTCAGCTCCAGCGTGTACCCCTCTGCCTGGCGGGCGGTCAGCACCACCTCCACCGGGACGGTCACGTTGTCCAGCGTCTCGTGGTCCCGGCTGCGGGTGTAGAGCCAGATCAGCAGCGCCAGGCTGACCGCCATCAGACAGGAAACCAGTCGATCGACCATGACACCCTACGACCACTGCGGGAGATGGGACGGGAACGCCGCGAGTGACACTTCTCCGCGTTTCACGACCTGGACGGAACTGTCGTGCATGGAGCGGACCACGCCGGTCAGGCCGCCGAGCGGGCCGGCGACGGGGGCGGCGCCTGCTGCCGGGCGGGAACGCGCAGCAGCGCCGCCAGTCGCCCGGCCAGCGCCTCGCGCGGGACCGGCTCCAGCCGGCCGACGGTCGCCACCGAGATGCGGCCGGTCTCCTCGCTGACCACCAGCAGGACCGCGTCGGTTTCCTCGCTCATGCACAGGGCCGAGCGATGCCGCATGCCCATGTGAATGCTGATCCCCTCCGGCGGCTGGCCGAGCGGCAGCTGACAGCCAGCGGCGGCGATGCGCCCGTTCGAGATGATGACCGCCCCGTCATGCAGCGGGCTTCGCTTGCTGAAGATCGTCCGCAGCAGACTGGCGGACACCTCGGCGTCGAGGGTCACCCCGGTTTCGACGAACTGGGCGAGGGTCATCTCGCGTTCGACGACGATCAGCGCCCCGACGCAGTCGCGCGACATCGCCTCGGCGGCATCGGCGAGCGTGTCGGAGATCGGGTAGTCGGCGGCGCGGGTGAAGTAGCGGAGCAGCCGGTAACGGCCGAGCAGCATCAGTCCGCGGCGAAGCTCCGGCTGGAAGATGACCAGCAAGGCGAGAGTGACGGTGGTGAGCAGGTAGTCGAGGACGCGGCCGAGCACCTTCAGCTCGAAGCTGGCGATCACCACCTGGGCGACCAGGAACAGCCCGAGCACCACCAGCCCCAGTCCGCGGACGATGCCCGCCCCGCGCGCCTTGCCGAGCAGCCGAAGCAGCACGAACAGGGCAACGGCCAGGATGGCGATTTCCACCAGGTCCCGCGACGTCGCCGAGTCATACAGCTGCATCAACCGATCGCGCACCGTGCGTTCTCCTGCGTCCGTGCCGTCGAGCCGTGCCGCTCATCGCCGGTCGTCCAGGGCGGCGAACAGGGTGCAAGCGTCGCGCGTCGCGGCGACGTCGTGAACCCGCAGGATGCCGGCCGACCGGCAGGCGATGGCGTAGCACGCCGCCGCCAGCGACCCAGCCATGCGCTCGTCCACCGCGCGGCCGAGCAGCCGACCCAGGAACCCCTTGCGCGACACTCCCAGACACACCGGCCGGCCCAGTCGGGTGAACCGATCGAGCCGGGCCACCAGCGTCAGGTTGTGCTCCGTCGTTTTGCCAAAGCCAATTCCCGGATCGAGAACGACCCGGGTCTCTGCTATACCCAGATCGGCCGCCGCCTGCAACCGCGCTTCGAGGAACGCCGCCACCTCGGCGACGACGTCCTGGTAGGTTGGCTGCTGCTGCATCGTCTCCGGCGTGCCCTGCATGTGCATCAGCACCACCCCGGCGCGGCGACGCGGATCACGTCCGCCATCGCCGGGTCGCCGCGCAGGGCGGTGATGTCGTTGACGACGTGGGCGCCGGCCGCCAGCGCCTGGTCAGCGACCTCGGCCTTGGTGGTGTCGACCGACAAGAGGGCGTCGCACCGTTCGGCCAGCCCGCGGACCACCGGCAGCACCCGCGCCAGCTCCTCGTCGACCGACACCGGCTGCGACCCCGGCCGCGACGACTCGCCGCCAATGTCGAGAATCTGCGCTCCCTGTCGTGCCAGCTCCAGCCCGTGTGCAATCGCCGCCGCCGGGTCGCCGTGACGCCCGCCATCCGAGAAGCTATCCGGCGTGACGTTGACGATGCCCATGACCAGCACCGGGTTACCCGGTTCCAGCACACGGTCGCCCAGGTGCCATTGCGGAGCGGGGAGCATGCGCGCTACCAGCCGGTTTCCATTGCCGAGACGATCTGCACCGCCAGGCGGTCGTAGTTCCTCTGCATCGCGGTGGTGATCGATTCACCCAATTCGGGGCGGAACTCGGCCACCGACCGGACGACGACCGGCTTGGCCTTCGCCTTCGTCACCGGGTCGAGGATGTCCTCGTCGCCCTCCCCGATGGCGCCGGAGGTCTGGCCGAGCGGGGTGGCGGTTACCACCGGCCGGCTGCCCGGCGGCATCAGCGAGTCGGGCGTTGCCAGCAGCGGCTGGCGCGGCTCGCGGACCAGCGGGTCGCCCAGCCGGCGCGACACCTTGGACAGGATCTCACCCGTGCGCAGATCTCGCCAGATCAATTCCACCACCAGGGTCGTCTGCGCCTCGCGGACGGTGTTGAACTGGGTGTAGTTGAGGATCGTCTTGGTGAACGTGACGATCGTCCCCTTCAGCTCGGTGTCGGCGTTGTCCTGCACCACCTTGTACGGCGTCTTCTCCTCGACGTGGCGGATGACGGCGCGGGTCAGGTCCATCTCCATCCCTGGCACCGGGGTGACGGTCCAGAACGCCTTGTTGCGGAAGATCGGCACCCGGATGGTGCGGTAGCGGCAGTCGTAGTTGGGCCGGGTGCTGTAGCCGACCAGGGTGAAGTGGCCGTCGGACGTGCAGGCCGGCAGCAGCAGGGCGCAGCTGGCGAGGGCGACCAGCAGCAGGGGACCGGCGGCGGCGCGGGCGCGGTCGGCAGGTGTTCGCGACGTACACATGGGAGACTCTCCTGTCCTCCGGTCGATCCGGACGCCTCACCCGGTCCTCAGGCGGCACTGGCTCACTTGCCGGGCACCGGGGTCGGCGTCGGCAGCGTGGCCGGGTTGGGCGGCAGCGGGGCCGGCGCGCCGAGGTCGGCGTCCGGGTCGCGCCGCGGGGTCGGCTTGGGCGCCGCGGTGGTGGCGGTCGGCGCCGGCGACTCCGGCGGCAGCTCCTTGGTGTCGAGACTGCCGCGCAGCTCGTTCCAGCGCTCCTCGGCCATGCGGGCGTACTTGGTGTTCGGGTAACGGCGGCGAACCAGCTGATAGTAGAAGTAAGCCGAGCCGGGGTGGCCGGTGCGGCGGTAGAACTCCGCCATCTTGTAGTCTTTTTCCGCCTGTTGCAGGTCAATGCTGACCTGTTGCTTCTCGAGGAACTCGCGCTTGTCCTTCTTGCCGGACAGCTCCGGGTAGTTGTTCAGCGCCACCTGGATCAGCCGCCGCGCCTCGGCGGTCTTGCGGCCGTCGTAGTCGGACCCGCCGGTACTCATGTGCTTGCAGAAGATCGCCAACTCGATCGCCCGCGGCGCCAGCTTGCTGTCGGGGTGGCGCAGGCTGATCTGCGTGAAGTAGTGGTCGGCGTCGCGGTAATCCTCGTGGTACATCTTGATCACGCCGCACATGAACAGCGCCTGGTCGGCGAGCGGGCCGTTGATGTCGTGCAGCCGCACCTGTTCCAGCTTCTCGATCGCCCGGCCCTCGCGGTCGAGCAGCGGCTTCGACTTGTGGAAGCTGACGAAGCGCGGCCAGACGACCGTCCGCTTGCCCTCGCGGCGCTCGCGGTCCTCGCGCATCTCCTCGCGAGTGTCGTCGAGCCAGAAGTTGGCGATGTCGTACATGTGCTGTACGCACTGCTCGCGGTAGACCGAGTTGGGAAACTTGCCGAGCAGCGCCGAGTAGACGTCGGCCGATTTCGAGTAGTCGCCCTGCAGCCGCAGGCACTCGGCCCGATAGTACATCGCCTCCTGGACCATCGACGGCGCGTTCTTGTCGTTGTCCGCCACTCGGTAGTAGATGGATTCTGCCTTGTCGTACTCCTCGCGGCGGAAGTACTCGCGGGCGTTGGCCATGTTGCCGGCCACCTGGTCGGAGACCGCTGGCGGCGCCTTCTCCTCGACCATCCCGTCGCCGCGGAGGACGAACGTCTCGGTCTCCGGGGCGGCCGGCGGCGCGGGGCGCAGCCAGTTCAGCCGGTCCCAGCCGCAGCCGGTGAGGCCGGCCAGCAAGGTGGCCAGCAGGAGCTGCTTGACCGTGCCACGGCGCTTCCATGTCTGCCAGGTGGTGTTCACGTCCATCAACTCCCCAGGTAAGGCAACATCCGCGGCGGCCGGCCGCGCAGACTACTGATCAGGTTCCCCAGGTGCAACCGCACCTCCGCCCGCGCCGTCGCCGGCCACACCTCCGCCGTCTCATCCCGTTCCAGCCCGAGCAGCAGCCGATACGCCGGCTCCGACACCGGCCAGTGATCGCGCTGCGTCCGCTGACAGCCGGGGCACAGGATGCCGCCCGCCGACGGGGAAAACGCCAGCCGCATGCCGGCCAACCCCGTCGTCTGGCAGCCGGCGCAGTGCTCCAGCGCCGGCCGAAACCCCAGCTCGTGCAGTAGCGTCGTCTCGAACCGCATCACCCGCAACCCGGTATCCTCTCCGCCGAGGGCGGCCAGCGTGGCCACCGCCGCGTCGAACAGTCGCGGATGCGGATCCAGCTCCTGCGTCCAGTCGCCGAGCAGGTCGGCGACGTAGTAGGCGGCGTACAGCGCGGTCAGGTCGGACCGCAACCGTGGGAACCGCCGGACCACCTGAGCCTCGGTCAGCAGATCCAGACTGCCCGATGATTTGCGGAGCAGGACGATACTGCAGACGGTCAAAAGGTCAAGAGCGTTTTCGAAGCTCGACCGCAGCCGCCGCGCGCCCTTGGCCAGCGCCCGCACCTTGCCCAGCTCGCGCGTCCACAGGGTGGCGATGCGGCTGGTTTCGCTCCAGTCGGTCGTTTTCAGGACGAGGGCGGTCGCCTTCTCCGTGGTCATGACCGGTCACTCGTCGGCGCGTGGGGAAATGTCGGGCAGGCCGAGGGCCGTCAGGTAGTGCCGCTCGCGCTCGCGCATCGTCGCCGCTTCGCGGTCGTCGTGGTCGTCGTGGCCGCACAGGTGCAGGAGGCCGTGGATGACGTAGAGGGTCAGCTCGGCCTGCACGTCGTGACCGCGTTCGGCGGCCTGCCGGGCGGCCACCTCGGCGCCGATCACCAGCTCGCCGGCCAGTTTACGGCTGCCGGCGTCGCTGAGCGGGAAACTGAGCACGTCGGTCGGCTCGTCGTGCTGGAGGAACTGCTTGTTGAGCCGGTGAATGGTCGGGTCATCGACGAACGCCAGGCTGATCTCCGCCTCGCCCACGCCCTCGCCATCGAGGACGGCGCGCACCACCTCGCGCATCCGCTTGCGGTCGACCGGGACCGTCTCCTGCGGACAGGCGATCGATATTTTTCCCATGAAAGACCTCAAAAAGAGAAAGGCGACCCCGCGGCACCCCGTGCGGCGTCGCCCACCCTTTCAGTCTTCGCGGCCGGACGGCCCGGCGTCAACCCGGCAGCGCCGGCGTCTCGGCCGGGAGCGTCTCGGCGGCGGCCGCCGGCTCGACCGAGATGACCGACACTCCGCCGCGCTCGTCCAGCTCGACGCGGGCGGACAGCGTGGTCGGCTCCGGCTCGCCGAGCACCTCGCGGGCCAACGCCGCGTAGTCCTCGGCGCCGTGGCAGTGCGGCGAGTAATCGAAGATCGACTGGCCGAAGCTGGGGCACTCCGCCAGCTTGATGTTGCGGCGAATGCGGGCGGCGAAGATCCGCGCCTTGGCCCACGGCGCGTTGGTGTTGCGCGACCGCTCCAGGTAGTCGTGCAGGTCCTGGATCACCTCGCGAGTCAGCCGGGCGCTCGACTCGTACAGCGACAGCACGATGCCGGTCACCTTGAGCGACGGGTTGATTCGCTTGGCGACCAGGGCGGTGGTTTCGAGCAGTTTGCCCATGCCGTGCAGGGCGAGGAAGTGCGGCTGAAGCGGGATGAACACCTCGCTGGCGGCGGCCAGGGCGTTGAGCGTCAGCACGCCGAGCGACGGGCCGCAGTCCATGAAGACGAAGTCGAAGCGGCCCTCGTCCTGCAAAAGCATGTCGCGGAGGATCACCTCGCGCCCGACGACGCCGGCCAGCTCGACCTCGGCGGCGGCCAGGTTGATGTCGGAACTGGCGACCCACAGGTTGTCGGCGACGCGCTTGCGGACCTCGGCGAGCGGGCGGGAATTGACCAGAACGTCGTACATGGAGGCGGACTTGCCGTCCGGTTCGCCGCCGAGGTGGGTGGTGGCGTGCGCCTGCGGGTCGAGGTCGATGACGCACACCCGCTGCCCCGCTGCCGCCAGCGCCGCCGCCAGGTTGACCGCCGTCGTCGTCTTGCCAACGCCGCCCTTCTGGTTGATGATCGCGATCCGTCGCATGCTTCGTCCTCGCTCGAGCCGGTCCGTGGATTCGTGGAGGGTGGGCATCATACCCCAGAAGGGCAGGCTGGGGAAACCCCAAGCTCTTACCCCGGCAGCTGCCACAGGCGGAGGGAACCGTCGGTGCCGGCGGAGGCGAATTGCCGGCCGTCCAGGGCGGCGGCGACGCAGGCGATCGGGCCGGGGTGGCCCGGCACGGCGGCCAGCTCGGCGCCGCTGGCGGCGTCCCACAGGCGAAGTGTGTGGTCGTGACTGCCGCTCACCGCCAGCCCGCCGGCCAGCACCGCCACGCTGCCCACCATCTGCCGGTGGCCGTTGACTCGCCGCAGCTCGCGGCCGGTGGCGACGTCCCACAGACGCAGCGACGTGTCGAAATGGCCGGTGAACAGCTCGCTGCCGTCGGCCGACAGGGCCAGGCACAGCACCGAGCCGCGTGGCACCGGGAACGTTCGCACCTCGCGGCCGCCGTTCAGTTCCCACAGCCGCACCGACTGGTCGTGCCCGCACGACAGGACGTGGCGCCCGTCCGGCGTCACCGCCACGCCGGTCACCCCGCCGCGGTGACGGGTGAAGCGGTAGACCTCGCGGCCGCGCTCCAGGTCCCACAGCCGCACCGTTCGGTCGTCGCTGCCGCTCAGCACCCGCTTGCCGTCCGGCGTCACCGCCAGGCAGCGTACCACGTCGTTGTGGCCCGCCATCCGCACCGTCTCACGGCCGGTCGCCGGGTCGTAGCCGCGCACGGTCACGCCCTGTCCGGCCAGGACGTGCCCGGTGCCGCCGAGGATCGCCAGGGCGCCGACCCGGTGTTTACCGTCGCCGAGGCGGCGCAGCTCGACCCCTTCGCGCACGTCCCACTGGCGCACGAACCCGTCGGTCCCACCGCTGAACAGCGTCGTTCCGTCGGTCATGAATGTGAGCGCTGCCACGGCCGTCGGGTGGCCGGCGAGCAATCGACCGGGAGTGATCAGGACAGCCTGGTGCCCGCCGGGCAGGTCGCCGGTGCGAAGCAGCGTTTCCAGCGTCGCCACCAGCTCGCCGGGCGTCTGGTAACGGTCGTCGGGGTGCTTCGCCATCAGCCGGCGCACCACCGTCGCCAGCGCTGGCGGAACGTCGGGCCGCGCCTGCGTCACAGCCGGCGCCGTCTGCCAGCGATGGCGGTCGAGCTTCTGAATCAGCGTCCCGCCGGGGAACGGCACCTGTCCGGTGAGCAGGAAGTAGAACGTGCAGCCGAGGCTGTATAGATCGGCGCGGACGTCGACCGCCCGCGGGTCTTCCAGCTGCTCCGGGGCGATGTAATCGGGGGTGCCGATCACCGAACCGTCGCGGGTCAGGGTGGTGAGCGATACGTCCTGCTCGGACAGCGCCGCCAGTCGCGCCACGCCCATGTCGAGGATCTTGACCACCGGCCGCGGCGGCAGCGGCAACCCGGCCGGCGCCACCACCATCAGGTTCGACGGCTTGACGTCGCGGTGGACCAGGCGCTGCTCGGCGGCGTGCTGCAGGCCGACGGCCGCCTGGCGGATGAACTCGCACGCCTGCGTCAACGGCAGCGGTCCGCCCTCCTCAACCAGCCGCTGCAGGGTGATGCCGGGCACGTACTCCAGCGCCAGGTACGGCGTGTTGCCCTCCAGCTCGGCCTCGATCACACGGACGATGCTCGGGTGCTGCAGCCGCTGCGACGCCAGCGCCTCGCGGCGGAACCGGCTCACCAGGTCGGCGTTGTGAAACCGCTCCTTGCGCAGCAGCTTGACGGCGACGTGCTGGCCGGTGTCGCGGTGCCGCGCCTTGTAGACCACGCCCATGCCGCCCTGGCCGATCTCTTCGAGGATCTCGTACCGTTCGAGCGACGGCGGAGCGGTGTCGGTGACGGTGGTGTCGTCGAGGCGGAACGCCGGCCGGTCGCTCGGCAGCGAGGGCGGTGTCGGCATCTCCAGCTCGAACGTCCCGCACACCGGGCAGACGGTGGTGGTGACGGCGGAGTCGACGTCCCAGACGTGCCCGTTGATGCACCGCAGCCGCACCGCCATGACCGTGTCCCTTCCCCCCGACCCGCCACGCAAGCGACAGTCATGATACCGGCCGCGCGGCGATTCCGCATCGGCGATGTTGGCGTGGATCAGACGATGTGGACGCGCGAGCCGAGCCGGGCGCGGATCTGGTCGGTCGCCTCGGGACCGATCGGGTTGCCCCAGAGCGTGAGGCTCGTCAGCTGATCGGCCCACGCGGATCTGGCGAGTGCGAGGGCGCCGAGCGGACCGATGCGGTTGTCCGCCAGATTCAGCTCCTGGAGCGACGCCAGCCGTTGCGAACGGGCAAGCGCAACCGCTCCTCCGTCGCCAACCTCGTTGCCGCGCAGATCGAGCTTGCGCAGCTCGCGCAGGACGTCGCTCACGGCCAGGCGGCCCACCCCTTCGTCGCCGAGACGATTGCCCCACAGGGTCAACTCGCGCAATCGCACCTGGCACAGCATCAGCGGGTCGGCCGCCTCGGGTTGCAGCCCGTTGGCGGCGAGGTTGAGCACCCGCAGCTGACGCAGCTGCGGCGACTGGAGAAGGAGGGCCAGGCCAGGGGGAGTGACCGACTGGTTCGACAGGTCGAGCCGCACCAGGTTGCCCAGCCACGGCGTGCGCGCAAGCACCTGTAGCGGCCCGCGGCCCGCTTGCTCCAGTGGGGTGAACCCCAGCGCCGAGATGGTCGCCGCCAGCGGCGAGTCGCGGAGTCGACCCAGGGTGTTGGGGTCGGTGTCGTGGAGGACCAGCTCCTCGACCCACGCCCACGCTTCCGTGGCGGCCAGGGCGGCGAACGAACGGGTGGTCAGGTTCGGGCAGCGCACGGTGAGTGAGAGCAACCCGCGGTGATGCGTCCAGGCGATGCACCAGTTGCGGAGGCTGCCCAGCCAGTCGGCGTCATTCTGCTCCTGAAGCCGGTAGGCACGGCGGACCGATTCCGGATGACGCGGATCGGATCCGGGTCGGCGGCAGTATTCGACCTGGCAGCGGATGAACTCGGCGCGAGCACGCTCGGCCGGCGTCCCGTGGTCGTCGAGCCAGTCGGCGAGGATCAGACGGAGGCCGTCGTCGAATGGGTCGCGGCGAGCGTCGGCGAGGAGGGCGACCAATTCCGGCCGCGGCGCCCCTCCGGGCGAGGCGGCCGCGGCGTCCGGGGCGGCCATGCGTCAGTCGTCGGTCCGGCGCGCGTAAGTAAGCGAGAACTCGTCGAACTGCAGCGACGATTCGTCCATCCCGGCGTCGGCGAAGAACTGTTCGAGCAGGTTGCGCAGGTAGTCGGACGCCAGGTAGTAATAGTTGTGCTTGCCGTTGCGGTCGAAGCCGACCAGCCCGACCATCCGCATCAGCGTCAGGTGGTGGCTGACTGCCGGCTGGGTCTGGCCCAGCATCTCGCACAGGGCTGTGACGTGCATCGGCCCCTGTTCCGCCAGCGCCAGGACGATCTTCAGGCGGGAGCGATCGGCGAGCAGCTTGAACATCCCGGTCAGGTCGCTGATCGTGTCGTCGGACACGCGCGACACCGAGGCGGTGCGAGGAGCCTGGGCGGCGACCTCTTTCGCGGGAGCGGTGATGAGGTTACTCAAGGGTGCAACTCCTCCCTGGAAACTACCGCGGCTGGACGTCCTCCGACGCTCGGTTCGGCGCCGACCGCTCTGGTTGTGGGTGAAACCGCTGTCAGGGGTGCAAACCTGCCCGCCTCACCTGAGAGGTGCGAGTCGCCTTACCGGGGAGGGGTAATGCAGGTCCACACGCCGACAACAACGTCCCACCAACGAACCGTAGTTCGTGTGATGATTGAAGTGATCGAAGTAGGGGTTAGAATAACAGGACCGATAATGGCGTCAAATGAATTCTTGACGATTCGTTCAAGAGAATTGCATCAACGCGCCGTCGGTGCGAAGCCGGTGCGGTCCGGCAGAGTCTGCCATCGCGCCGATCCGCTGTTACTCGGTCGCGATTTCCCTATTCTGCACTGCACACGACCGACCGTCGCCCGCGTCCCACCCCCCCAGTCCGGCGGATCACCCCGATGAGCGACCCCGTCTTCCTGTTCGACGCCCACCTCGACCTGAGCATGAACGCCCTGGAATGGAACCGCGACCTTCGCTGGCCGCTGGAGCGCATCCGCCGCTGGGAGGCGGGGATGAAGGACAAGGTCGACCGCGGCAACAACACCGTCTGCTTGCCGGAGATGCGGCGGGGACGCATCGGCCTGTGCGTCGCCACCCAGATCGGCCGCTACTCCCCGTACTTCCACCGCCTGCCGGGCTGGAGTTCCCCCGAACAGGCGTGGGCACAGACGCAGGGGCAGCTCGCCTGGTATCGGGCGATGGAGGAGGCCGGCGAGATGGTGCCGATTCGCGACCGGGCCGAACTCGACCGCCATTTGCAGCTCTGGCTCGACACCCCGCCGGCGGACGACTGGTTGGCGGCTGGCGGCGAGTCGCGGCGAAAGGCCAACACTTTACCGATCGGCTACATCCTGAGTCTGGAAGGGGCGGATTCGATTGTCACCGTGCGGCACCTGGAGCGGAGCTACCAGCAGGGGCTGCGCGCGGTCGGCCCCGCTCACTACGGCCCCGGCCGCTACGCCCACGGCACCGATGCCAGCGGTCCGTTGCCGGCCGAGGGCAAGGAGCTGCTCCGCGAGATGAGCCGCCTGGGCGTGATCCTCGACGTCACCCACCTGTGCGACGAGGCGTTCTGGGACGCGCTTGACGTCTACCAGGGGCCGCTGTGGGCCAGTCACCAGAACTGCCGCCGGCTGGCGCCGTGGAACCGCCAGTTCGCCGACGACCAGATCCGCGCCGTGATCGAGCGCGGCGGGGTGCTCGGCATGGCGTTCGACGCCATCATGATGGTGCCGGGGTGGAAGCACCTGCGCAGCAAGCCGGCCGACTTCAACCTGAAGATCGAGCGGATCTGCGACCACATCGACCACGTCTGCCAGCTGGCCGGCAACGCCCGCCACGTCGGCATCGGCACCGACCTCGACGGCGGCTACGGAACCGAGCAAACGCCGATGGACCTCGACTCCATTGCGGATTTGCAAATGCTGACCACGCTGCTTTCCCAGCGCGGCTATTCGCGAGACGACATCGAGCGGATATTCTGGAAGAACTTCGTCGAGTTCCTGCGCCGGGCGTGGGCGTGAGCCGTTCTCCGCCGGTCACCCGGTCCCAGAGCGAAAGGACGCCGGTGCTGCGCATCCTCGGCTCCCCCAGGCGGCTGTGCGACGGACTGAGCCGTCGCGACCTGCTGCACGTCGCCGCCACGCTGCCGTTCGCCCGGCCGGCGGAATCTCCCGCCGCGGCGCAGCCGGCGTCGTTCGGCCGAGCGAAGCGATGTCTCCTCCTGTGCTTGTGGGGGTCGCCCAGTCAGATCGAGACATTCGACCCCAAGCCAGCCGCCCCGGTCGAGGTTCGCGGCGAACTGGGGTCAATCGCCACCGCCCTGCCAGGGGTGCGGATCGGCGAGATCCTGCCGCGGACGGCCCGGCTGCTCGACCGAGTGTGCGTCGAGCGCTCGCTCACCCACCCGTACCCGATTCACGGCGTGGCCTTCGCCACCACCAGCGTGCCGACCACCGATATCCCGCTGGAGACGAACGCCCGCGACGCCCGGCACTGGCCGTTTGTCGGCTCGGTGGTCGACCACCTGGCGGAGCGAAAGGACACGCGGGCACCGGCGGTGCCGCGCAACTTCGGGCTGCCGTTCCCGTTCGGGTCAAAGCGCGGGCCGGCGCGATCGGGGCCGTTCGGCGGGTTTCTCGGCCCGGCCTACGACCCGGTGTGGTCCGAGTTTCACGCCCGCGGGACGCGCGAGGTCGAACGCGACGCGGGCACGCCAGGCGTGCCGCCGCGCCTGATTGCCGACCCGTACCTCGGCATCCTGCCGACCGACCGATTCGAGTTGGGCACCCCCGCCGACGGCCTGACGCTCGACCGAATGCAGACGCGGATGTCGCTGCTTCAGCAACTCGACGCCGTCCGTCGCCGACATGACGCGACCGGCGGATCGGGCGTGTTCGACCGGCAACAAGCGATGGCGCTGTCGGTCCTGACCTCCGGCCGACTGCGGCAGGCGCTCGACGTGCAGCGGGAGCCGCGGGCGTTGCGCGAGCGCTACGGGATGACGCTGTTCGGGCAGTCGTGTCTGGCGGCCCGGCGGGTGCTCGAAGCGGGCGGCACCTTTGTCACGGTGTTCTGGGACGAGTACGGCCTGTTCAATACCGGCTGGGACACCCACGTCCACCACTTCCCGCGCCTCCGCGAGGAGCTGGGGCCGGCGTTCGACGCCGCCTTCTCCGCGCTGCTAATCGACCTGGAGGCGCGCGGGATGCTCGACGACACCGCCGTGGTGGTGGTCAGCGAGCACGGCCGCACGCCGACGCTGCAGAAGGTCAAGGGCGGCGGACGGGACCACTGGTCGCGGGTCTACTCGGCCGTCGTCGCCGGCGGCGGGTTCGCCCGCGGCCGGGTCGTCGGCCGGTCCGACCGGATCGCCGGCGACGTGGCGGAGACGCCCGTTTCGCCCAAGGACATTCTAACGACGCTCTATCACGTTCTGGGCATCGATCCGCACACCGAAATCCACGACCGCGTCGGTCGGCCGGTCCCGGTCGGTGGGTCGGGCCGGGTGCGGACGGACCTGCTGGCCTGACGTGCCGGCGGGTCGCAGTCTCTCGGACGAGGGAAGGGAGGCGGTGATGAAGGCATACGAGATCCGCGGCGGATTCGGGCTGGAGGCGCTGCACCGGGTCGACCGGCCGGACCCCCAGCCGGGCCGCGGCGAGGCGGTGGTCAAGATCCGCGCTGCCGCGCTCAACTACCGCGACCTGCTGGTCGTGAAGGGGGCGTACAACCCGAAGATGAGCCTGCCGCGCATCCCGCTCTCGGACGCGGTGGGCGAGGTGGTCGCGGTCGGCGCCGACGTCAGCCGCGTGAAGGTCGGTCAGCGCGTGGCCGCCGCCTTCATGACCGGCTGGATCGAGGGCGAACTGAACGACGCCAAGGCGCGGACCGCTCTCGGCGGAGCGGTCGACGGGCTGCTCTGCCAACTTGCCGCTTTGCCGGCGGATGCGCTGGTGCCGGTGCCGGCCCACCTGAGCGACGAGGAGGCCGCCACGCTGCCGTGTGCCGCCGTGACCGCCTGGAACGGCCTGGTGGCGACCGGCGGAGTCAAGCCGGGTGACTCGGTGCTGGTCATGGGGACGGGGGGGGTGTCACTGTTCGCCTTGCAACTCGCTCGACTGGCCGGTGCGCGGGTGATTGCCACGTCGTCGTCGGACGAGAAGCTGACGCGGGTGAAACAGCTGGGGGCACACGAAGGGATCAACTACCGGACGATGCCGGAGTGGGGCGAGCAGGTGCGCCAGCTGACCGCCGGCCGTGGGGTCGACCACATCATTGAGGTCGGCGGCGCCGGCACGCTGGCGCAATCGCTGCGGGCGGTTCGCACCGGCGGACACATTGCCCTGATCGGTGTGCTGTCCGGCTACGGGCAGGTCAACCCGCTGCCGATTCTGATGCGGGGAGTGCGCGTGAACGGCATCTTCGTCGGCTCGCGCGACATGTTCGAGGCGATGAACCGGGCGATCGAGTTACACCGGCTCCAGCCGATCGTCGACCGCGTGTTCCCGTTCGACGAGGCGGTCGCCGCCTTCCGTTACCTGGAGTCCGGCAGCCACTTCGGGAAAGTCGTCATCCGACTGTGACCGCAACGGCGATCATCCGGCTCGTAGGAATGCCGATTTTTTGATGAGTACACCTTGTCAGGAATCGACTGACTGCTATACTGGAGATGGAGAGGCAAACGCCTCTTCCCTGATGGGGCCGGGAGAGTAGTGTTGGTTCTGAACTGACTGGGCGACGGTTCAGGATCCCATCTCCCGGCCCCGCTTTTTTTCTCCCCTCTCGCTTCGTGCCGCACCGACTACAATCCCGGCATGAAGGTCAAGCAAGCACCCGATGATTTTCAGGTCGAGGAGGTTCCTACCCTCGACGCCGGGCCGGAAGGCCCGTTCGCGTTTTACCGGCTGGAAAAGGTCGGCTGGGCGACGCCCGACGCGCTCGCCGCCATCCGCCGCCGCTGGCAGATCGACCTGCGCCGGTTGAGCTATGGCGGGCTGAAGGATCGTCACGCCCACACCGTTCAGTACCTGACGATTCACCGCGGCCCGCGGCGCAACCTGACGCACCAGCGGATCACGCTGACCTATCTCGGCCAGGTCGCCACGCCGTACCAGTCCGAGCACATCCGCTGTAACCGCTTTCGTATTATCCTGCGCGACCTCGACCTGGCGAGTCAGCCAGCGATCGAGCGCCGGCTAGCGGCGCTGGCGGGGCAGGGGATTCCGAACTACTTCGACGACCAGCGCTTCGGCTCGGTGTCTGGCCCCGGCGATGAGTTCATCGCCCGGCTGCTCTGCCGCGGCCAGTTCGAGGAGGCGCTGAAGCTGGCCCTGGCGGCGCCGTATGAGCACGATCGCGCCGAGCAGAAGCGGGAGAAGGCGACGCTGCACGCCCACTGGGGCGACTGGGCGCGGTGCAAGGACCTGTTGCCGCGCGGCCACGCCCGCAGCCTGGTCGACTACCTGCGCGTTCATCCGGCCGACTTCAAGGGAGCGGTCGCCCGCCTGCGGCCCGATCTGCGCGGCCTCTATCTCTCGGCGTATCAGAGCCACCTGTGGAATCGGCTGCTCGCTCGCTGGCTGGAACGCAAGCTGCCGGCGGAGCAGCGTTACCCGGTGACGTTGCGGCTCGGCCCGGTGCCGTTCCCGTTCGCCGTTGACGCGGCCAGCGGCGCCGAGCTATCCGCCCTGACGCTGCCGCTGCCGACGTCGCGCTGGAAGCCGGAGCCGGACGATGCGCGCTTATCGCTGGTCGAGGAGGTGCTGGCCGAGGACGGGCTGACGCTCCGCGACCTCCAGGTGCGCGGCGTGCGCGAGCTGTTCTTCTCGCGCGGCGAGCGTCCCGCCCTGGCACCCATCGACGGCCTGAAGCACGCCTTTGCGGCCGACGACCTGCACGCCGGGCGAAGCAAGCTGACGCTGGAGTTCGCCCTGCCGAGAGGCAGCTACGCCACTCTCATTATCAAGGCCGCCACCAGCGGCGGGTGACCGTCACGGCAGGTGCAGCTTGTGCGTCGAGCTGGCCATCTCGCTGGCCCGGTAGACGCTGAGTGCCTGCGGCATCCAGTTGACCAGGTCGCGGATGCGTGTCTCGTGGCTGGGGTGGGTCGACAGGAATTCGACCGGCGCCTTGCCGCCGAGCTTCTTCATCCGCTCCCAGAACTTGACCGACTCCTCGGGGTTGTAGCCCGCCGTCGCCATCAGCAGCAGCCCGACGTGGTCGGCCTCCGACTCGTGCTGCCGGCTGTACTTGAGAATGCCGAACTTGGCCCCGGCGTTCAGCAGCATCATCAGGCGCGCCCGCTCGGCCGGATTCATGTCGCCGAGAGTGCCGCTGGCCGCCGCCATGCCGATCTGCGCCAGCCGCTGCTGCGCCATCCGCTCGGCGCCGTGCTGGGCGAGGGCGTGAGCGATCTCGTGGCCCATCACCGTCGCCAGGCCGGCATCGGTCTGACAGACAGGCAGAATGGCGGTGTAGACCACCATTTTGCCGCCCGGCAGGCAGAAGGCGTTGACCTCCTTCGACGCCACCACCTTGACGTCCCAGTCGAAGTGGCGTTCGGGCAGCTGGCTGAGGCGCAAAAACTCCGGGTTGCGCGTGGCGCGGACCAGTCGGCGGGTCACTTCCTCGACATCGGCGACCACCGGCCCGCCTTCCAGCACGCGGGCGTTGTGCAGCACCTCGCCGAACGCCTGGGCGCCGAGCGCCTGCTGCTGGTCGGTCGACATGGTGACCAGCTGGCGCCGGCCGAACGGCCCCTTCTGGCAGCCGCGGACGGCGAACAACCCCATCGCCAGCGCGCCGACCAGCACCGCTACCAGCAGTCGCGACAACCCCTGGCCGAGTGCGCTCGGCCCGTACTCGTTCCTGCCGTTCATCCGTCCGCCCCTCCGAACAGGTCACTCTCCACCGCGTCCCCATTTTATGAAGCCGATTGCCGCGACGACACACCCCGGCTACGTTGTCCCGGTGCCGGTCAGCGGGGTATCGGCGCGCGACGGAGCGGAGCTTGCACCATGCTCACCGCCGAGGGATGCCGGCAGCGCCGGGCGCGTCTGTGGGAACGGCTACAACCGTGGACCGATGGCGACCACCTGCGGCTGGCCGATCCGCTGCACGTCACCTACCTGACCGGCTTTCACGTCGACCCGATCAGCCTGAACGCCGGGTTCGGCGCCGTCCTCGTGCTGCGCCAGGACGGGCACACGCGGCTGATCGTCGACGACCGGCTGAAGGGACTGGCCGCCAAGGCGCACGTCGACGAGCGAACGGTGGTGCCGTGGTACGACGGGCAGTCCCCCGGCCGCGGACCGCGCCAGCTGGCCCTCGTCGACGCCGTCAACCCGACTGGCAGCGGGCTGCGGTTTCACGATCGGCCCGGCGACCCCAGCGCCGCCGCCGTGGTGAAGGCGATCGCCGAGCTGCGCCGGCAGAAGGACGACGACGAGCTGGCCCTGCTGCGCCAGTCGGTGCGCGCCGCCGAGGCCGGTCAGGCGTGGGCGCGAGCGCACGTCCACGCCGGCATGACCGAGCTGGACGTCTACTCTGGCATCGTGGCGGAATGTACGAAAACAGCCGGCCGGGCGGTGATCGTCTACGGCGATTTCGCCGTCAGCCCCGGCCCGGAGCGGCGCGGCGGGCCGGCGACCGGGCGCGTGCTGGCGGCCGGTGACATGCTGATTCTCGACTATTCCGTCGTGATTGACGGCTATCGCTGCGACTTCACCAACACACTGGTGGTCGACCGCGAGCCAACCGCCGACCAGCGGCATCTGTACGACCTGTGCTGTGCCGCGATGGCGGCCGGCGAGCGCGAGCTGCGTCCCGGCGCGTCGTGCCTGAATGTCTACGGCGCCGTCCGCGCGGTGTTCGAGAAGGCCGGCGTGGCCGACGCCTTCCCGCACCACGCCGGGCACGGCCTCGGCCTGACCCACCCGGAGGCGCCGTTCTTCGTCCGCCACGCCAGCGAGACGGTCCTGCAAGGCGACGTCGTCACGCTCGAACCGGGCCTGTATGTCGCGGGCGTCGGCGGTATCCGCATCGAACACAACTACCTGATCACCGCCGGCGGCTATGAACGGCTGAGTAACCACGCCATCGTGCTGCGCTGACCGGCCACCGCTGTCAACAAAAGTGCAGACGGGGCGAACGCCGAAGGTCGACGTTCGCCCCGCGGTCGATCCGGCTACGGTTCAAAAGAGCTTCCTGTACCCGAACGCCTTGAAGTAGTCCGCCGAACTGGGATCGGGAATGTTCGAGTAGCCGATCGGGTTACGATTGGTCACCGCCCCGCGCAGCGACGGAAACAGGTCGCGGAGCCGGAATCCGCTGCCCAGCGCCGTACTCGGTGCGACCGTGCCGCGCATGTTGGCGGTGCCGGTCCGGGTGGCCCCGTTGCCGCTCGTTGTGATGAACTGCGCGTGGCAGTCCTGCACCGTGATCATCCCCACCAGCAGGGCCAACGCCCCGACGACGAAGACGCGCATAGTCTCCCCCTTCCCTGCCCGCGGCAGGTCGAACGCACTATCCCCCACATCTCGAATCAACGGAAGACGTGCGTGATAGCGTATCGTTCGCCGGTGTCAAGACCGCTTTTTTCGCGTCGGTGCGCTCACACCAGGGCGGTCCGCTCGTCGAAGCCGTACATGCGGTTGAAGTTCTGCACCGCGACCCCGCTGGCACCGCGGATCAGGTTGTCCTCGCACGCCAGCACGACGACGCGATCGC
The DNA here is from genome assembly GCA_046350215.1 of Gemmataceae bacterium. Classification (GTDB taxonomy): domain Bacteria; phylum Planctomycetota; class Planctomycetia; order Gemmatales; family Gemmataceae; genus JAXMAU01. The sequence goes on from JAXMAU010000040.1 coordinate 37,715, forward strand.
GGACCACGCGCACGCTCAGGTCGAGGTAGTTCGTCCCCACCGTGTACTTCGTCGCCGGCAGGTGTTCGACCACCCGCACGAATGGCGCTTTCGCGTAGTAGGAGCGATACAGCTCCATCAGCTCGGCCTGCGATACGCCGCGCCGCGGCCGGGCGTAGATCGTCGAGAAGATGCCGCGGTCCATCGGGATCAGGTGCGGAGTGAAGATCACCTCGACCGGCTCGCCGTGGATGTCGCTCAACGTCTGCTCGATCTCCGGTGTGTGCCGGTGTGAGCCGACGGCGTAGGCAGAGACGCTCTCGTTGCACTCGGGGAAGTGGGTGTTGAGCTTGGGAGTGCGGCCGGCGCCGGACACTCCGCTCTTGCTGTCGATGAGGATGCTGCCGGGGTCGATCAGCCGGCCGGCGACGAGAGGGGCCAGGCCGAGGATGGCGGTCTGCGGGTAACAGCCGGGATTGGCGATCAGCTGGGCGTCGGCGATCTCGTCGCCGTAGATTTCCGGCAGGCCGTACACCGCCATCGCCAGATGCGCCAGGTCCTCGTGGCTCTCGCCATACCACTGCGCGTAAACGTTGGGATCGCGGAGCCGGTAGTCGGCGCTCAGGTCGACGACGCGCATGCCGCGCTCGAGCAGGCGAGCCAGGGTGCTCATGCTGGCGCCGTGCGGCAGACAGCCGAAGGCACACTGCACCCCCTTCGCCAGCAGCCGGTCGACGTCGAACGGCTCCAGCTTCAGGTCGGTGCGGCCGGCCAGGATCGGGTGAACCTCGTCCAGCCGCGGCGTGCCCTCCTGGCGCGACGTGACCGCGACGATCTGTGCGTTGGGATGCCGCAGCAGGATCTTCACCAGCTCCAGGGCGGTGTACCCCGAACCGCCCAGAATCGCCACCTTCACCGTCGTCGCCATCAGCTCGCCCCCGGCCCCGCCCTTCCCGGCGCCCGGTGCCGGTGGTCGACGGGCACTTTTAATGTACAGTGAGCGGTGTCGCCGGACCACCGATCCGCCACCACATGCCGCCGACTCTCCTCGAAGCCGCCGCCGCCCTCCGCAGCCGTCGCCTGTCCTGCGTCGACCTGCTCAACCAGTGTCTCGAGCGGATCGACCGCTTCGAGGTTCAGGTCCGCGCCTGGGTACTGGTCGACCGTGACGGCGCCCGCCAAACCGCCGCCGAGCGCGACCGCGAGCTGGATCGCGGGATCGACCGCGGCCCGCTCCACGGCATCCCGGTCGGCGTCAAGGACATCTTCGACGTGTTCGACTGGCCGACGGCGTGCGGGTCGCGTCTGTGGCAGCACAGTTACGCCCGGCACGACGCCCCGGCGGTGGCACGGCTGCGGCAGGCCGGCGCCGTCCTGGTCGGCAAGACGGTGACCACCGCCTACGCCAGCTTCGACCCGCCGGTGACGCGCAACCCGTGGCACCTCGACCGCACGCCGGGCGGGTCGTCGAGCGGGTCGGCGGCGGCGGTGGCGACCGGCATGTGCCTGGCGGCGCTGGCGTCGCAGACCGGCGGGTCGATCACGCGGCCGGCGTCGTACTGCGGCGTGCCGGCGTGCAAGCCGACCTACGGGCTGGTCGACGCCAGTGGAGGTGCTGCCGCTGGCGGCGTCGATGGACCACGTCGGTGCGATGGCGCGGACGGTGGCAGACGTGGCGGTGATGATGCAGGCGATCGCCGACGCGGGGTGTCCGGCGCTGCTGCCGGCGCCGCTCGACCGTCCGCCGGTGCTGGGGCGATTGCGCGGGCTGTTCGACCGGTTGGCCGATGAGCCGACGCGAGCGATGATGGACGCGACCTGTCAGGACCTGACCGCGCGCGGGCGACGGCGGCGACGTCGCCCTGCCGGCGGCGTTCGCGGAGGTGATCGAGCGGCACCGGATGGTGATGGCGGTCGAGGCGGCGGCGTACCACCGCGACCGGCTGGCCCGCCACCCCGACGACTACCCGCCGAACATCCGCGCACTGCTGGAGGAGGGGATCGCCACGCCGGCGCCCGAGTATGCGCTTACCAAGGAGCATCAGCGACATCTGACGGCGGAGATGCCGCGGGCGTTCGCCGGGTGCGACGCGCTGGTGTGTCCGGCGACACCCACCGCCGCGCCGGACGCGACGACGACGGGTAGTCCGGCGTTCAACTCGCCGTGGAGCTACACCGGGCTGCCGGTCGTCTCGGTGCCGGTGAGGCTCGATCCCGCCGGCCTGCCGCTCGGCGTGCAGCTGGTCGGCCTGCCGCTCGGCGAAGGCGGGCTGTTCCGCGTCGCCGCCTGGGTCGAAAGCGCCATCGGGCCGGGTATCGGCGAGCCGCCGCTGGTGCGGTCCTGACGGGTCAGATCATGTAGTACCAGCCGCGATCGAGCTGCAGGTCCTGTTTGCGCGGGCAGCTCGGGCAGACGTCGCCGCCGAGGATCTCGTAGGCGCGTTTGACGGCGCGGAGCGTCGACGACAGGGCCGGGGGGGCGTCCAGCCGGATGGTGTCGTCACCGTTCGGCGCTCGCCCGGCCTCCTCCTCCATGAACACGCGGTCGGATGGCAGCCAGTCGTGGAAACCGAGCCGGTCGAGCGCTGGGCGAAGTCCTGGCGAACCCCGCACAGCAGGACGATCACCTTGCGATCCTGCATGTCGTGCAAGAAATGCTGCATGCGCTCCAGGCACACCATGTCGGGGTTGCGCGTCCGCTTCAGCCGCAGCACGATCACTCGCACCCCGCGTTCCACCCGCCCCGCCAGCTCGGCCAGCACGGCGTCCAGCTCCGGCGCGGTGCCGAAGAACAGCTCGCCTTCGAGACTCAGGATCGCCAGCCGGGTGCAGCGCTCGTCGCCCGGCCCGCGCTCGCGAACGACCCGCTCCTTGCTCACCACCAGCTCGGTCACGCGCAGCCGCGAGACGCGCGGCACGAAGAAGAAGAACGACAGGAACACGCCGATCAGCACCGAGAACTCGATGCTCAAAAACACCGCCACCGCCGCCGTCGCCAGCGCGATGTTGCGATCGAACACGGTCGCCTGCATGCAGTAAGCAAGCGCTTGCGGTCGACCAGGCGCCACGCCGTCACCAGCAGAATGCCGGCCAGCGCCGGTCGGGGGACAAAGCGAGCCAGGTCGGCAAAAAGCAGGACGCACAGCGCCACCGCCGCCGCCGACAGCAGGCCGGACACCTGCGTCGCCGCGCCGGCCTGGAAGTTGATCGCCGAGCGGGTGAGCGAGCCGGAGCCGGGGATGCACTGGAAAAACCCGCCGCTCAGGTTCGCCAGCCCTTCCGCCAGGCATTGCCGGTTGTAGTCGAGCGGCTGGCGGGTGATGAACGCCAGCGACTTGGCGATGGCCAGCGCCTCCAGCAGCCCCAGCACCGCCAGCGCCAGCGCGCTGCCGGATAACCCGCGGACCCACACCCACTGGATGCGCGGCAGGTGGAACGACGGCAGCGCCGCCGGGAACGCCGGCCACTCCTCGCGCCAGCCGATCAGGTACGCCACCGCCGACGCCACGATCAGCGCCAGCAGCATGTCGGGCAGGAGCAGGCGGAGCCGGGTGCTCACCCAGCGGAAGCCGAGCACGAGGAACGTCGTCCCCAGCCCGATGAGTAGCGCTCCGCCGCTGGCCGGACCGCCGTAGACGACGGTCAGCCCAAGCCGCACCAGCAGATGGTCCTGGCCATCGCCCTGCGACGTCAGCCCGAGCAGGTTCGGCACCTGGCTCAGCGCAATCAGCACGCCAGCACCGAGCATGAAGCCGAGAATGACCGACTCGGAGATGTAGCGCGTCAGGTCGCCCAGCTTGAGCAGATACAGCCCGATCTGGATGATGCCGACGATGACGCTGAGCAGGAAGACGGCCTCGACCTTGTCGGCATCGCCGACCTGCAACCCGGCGATGGCGCTGAGGACGACCAGCGAGATGGCGTTGGTCGGACCGTTGATCAGGTGGGCGGACGAGTTGAACACGGCGCCGACCGCCGTCATGACGATGGCGGTGTAAACGCCGTAGCGCGGGTCAACGCCGGCGATCAGGGCATAGGCCATCGCCTGCGGCACCGCCACCGCCGCCACCGTCAGCCCGGCGATCAGGTCCGCCCGGAACGGTTTCCAGCCGTATCCCTGCCAGATCGACACACCGCAATCCTTACTATGGTGATAACCATTAGGCGAGCAAGTTATCACCTATAGCATCTTTTCGCCGCGGTGCCAGGGGAGATCCGGCGCCGGGTCACTTCGGTAACGGGCGCGCGAGCAGCGAACCGACCACCTCGACGGTGCGATCGACCGCCGCTTTGAGGAAGATTCGCCCCTTCTCCGCGGTCGCCAGCTCGGGGAAGCCGACCGCGCCGTGGTCGGTCCGCTGGAACATGTCCTCGGCCAGGTAGAGGCCGCGCAGCGTCGGGTCGACGCGCTCGGGGTCGTCGCGGATCTGGTCGCGGCGCACCAGGTCGGGCCGCAGCGCCAGCATCATCGACGTCTCGAACTCGCAGGCGTGGCCCATCTGTTTGCGCGCTCCCTCGGCCAGCCCCGCCAGCTCCTTCGCCGCCAGATCCCAGTACGACGCGGCGCCGAGGATGCGGTGCTTCCATTGCGGCTGCAATCGACGCAACGCCGTTTGCATGGTGTCGATATTCCCGCCGTGGCCGTTGAGGATCAGCACGCGCTCGTAACCGTCCTCCAGCAGCGGTACGACCAGGTCGCACAGGACGTCGATGTGCGTGTCCACCGAGGCGGACAGGGTGGCCCCATAGCGCAGGTGATGGTGACTGGCGCCCAGCCACAGGGTCGGCAGCTGCAGTACCTCGTTCGGCAGCCGGGCTTCCACCCCATCGGCGACCCCGGTGACGAGGACGGTGTCGGTGATCGTCGGCAAGTGCAGGCTGTGCTGCTCGCACGCCGCGATCGGCATCAGCACCACTGATCGATCGCGTGGTACGGCCCGTAACTGGGGAAACGTCAGGTCGCTGAACTTCATCGCGAGTCTCGCCGGGTGTCAGGTTCGGATAAAACAGGACTGTTCCAGTACGGATACGCCGTTACAATGGAGTATCGGTTGGATCTGCCGAGACGAATCCGCACGGGCCGCCGTTCGATGGCGTTGTTCAGTCGCAAGGTCGATTACGCACTGCTGATCCTTTCCTATTTGCACCACCGGCCGGAGGGTAGCTCGGCGCGGGCGGTTGCCGAGCGGTTTGGACTGAAACCGGCATTCGCCGCCAACGTGCTGAAGCTCTTGTGCCGCAACGGGGTGGTGCGGAGTCAGCGCGGCATTCATGGCGGCTACGTGCTGGCCCGGCCGGCGAACACCCTGTTCCTCGACGACTTGCTGACCCTGCTGGGAGAGCCGTTCACGCTCGCCGATTGCAACCAGCAGGCCGGGGAAGATGCGTGTGGCCTGGAGTTGCGCTGTCCGGTGCGGGGGGCGATGGCCGAGCTGAACCGGCGGATTCGTGCCGAGCTGGCGTCGGTCAGCCTGGCCGACCTGACGGCGCCGACGCCCGATGGGGTTTGTCCGTCGTCGCGGATGGAAGTGGCACTCATCGTGCAGACCGGGGGTGCCCCGGCATGATTTATCTCGACAACAACGCCACCACCCGAACCGATCCGCGCGTCGTCGAGGCGATGCTGCCCTACTTCGGCGAGGAGTACGGCAACCCGGCCAGCCGACATCACGCCTTCGGCCGGCGGGCCGAGGAGGCGGTGAACGCTGCTCGTGAACAGGTCGCCGCCCTGATCGGTGCCGGCCCGCGCGAGGTCGTCTTCACCAGCGGGGCGACGGAGAGCGACAACCTCGCCATCAAGGGCGCGGCGCTCGCCTATCGTCCGCGCGGTAACCACCTGGTCACCGTGCAGACCGAGCACCACGCCGTGCTCGACCCGTGCCGCCGGCTGCAACGCGAGGGGTTCGACGTCACCTTCCTGCCGACCGACCGATACGGACAGGTGACCGCCGGGCAGGTCGAGCAGGCGTTGACGGACCGGACGATCCTGGTCAGCGTGATGGCGGCCAACAACGAGGTCGGCACCGTTCACCCGCTGGCGGAGATCGGCGCCGTGTGCAAGCGCCGCGGCGTGCTGTTCCACACCGACGCCGCGCAGGCCGCCGGCAAACTGCCGCTCGACGTGGAAGCGCTGGGGATCGATTTGCTCAGCCTGTCCGGCCACAAGCTGTACGGCCCGAAGGGGGTGGGCGCGCTGTACGTTCGGCGGCGGCAGCCGACGGTGCGGCTCGAACCGCTTTTCGACGGCGGCGGGCACGAGCGCGGCATCCGCAGCGGTACGCTAAACGTCCCCGGCATTGTCGGTCTCGGCAAGGCGTGTGCGCTGTGTCGCGAGGAGGTGGATGCCGAGCGTGTCCGCCTCACCGCCCTGCGCGAGCGGTTGCGGCGGGGTATCATGGAAGCCCTGGAAGGGGTGACGCTCAACGGTCATCCGACCGAGCGGCTGCCGGGCAATCTGAACCTGAGCTTCGACGGGGTCCGCGGCGAGGCGCTGCTGATGGGGTTGCGGAACCTGGCGGTCAGCTCCGGTTCGGCCTGTACCTCGGCGAACCCGGAGCCGAGCTATGTCTTGCGGGCGCTGGGGGTGGACGACGAGCGGGCGCTGGCGAGCCTGCGCTTCGGCCTGGGGCGGTTCACCACGGAGGCCGAGGTCGACGAGGCAGTAGGCGAGGTGGTTCGGGTGGTGCGGCAGTTGCGGGAGATGAGTCCCGATTATCCGATGCGTCGGCAGGTGTCCTCCGACGTGTGTTTGAACCGATAGACGCATACGGGCGTCCTCGCGGCCGGGAGGCGAGGGGCCTGGCGGATTGGGGTCCCGGTGAGCGAAAGGGTAACGAACGATGGCGATCGAGCTGACCGAAAAGGCCGCCGGCAAGGTAAAGGAGATCATCAGCGAGGGGCAGGCGAACGGTTCGCTGCCGACCTCGAAGATGTACCTGCGGGTGCGCGTGGTGGGCGGCGGGTGCAGCGGGTTCCAGCACAAGCTGGACCTCGACCCCGACGTGAAGGAGAAGGTGGACGAGGTGTTCGAGCTGCACGGCGTTCCGGTCGTGATCGACAAGAAGAGCCTGCTGTACATCTCGGGCGCGCGAGTGGACTTTCACGACGAGATGAACCGTTCCGGGTTCAGCGTGTCGAATCCGCAGGCGAAGAGCACCTGCGGCTGCGGCTCGTCGTTCACGATGTGACAGACGGTATTCGGCGGACGATGCGCGCCGATGCATCGTCCGCCGGGAACCGTTTCCCCCCTGTGCTGATGCCAGCGCGGCTGGTAGAGTAGGGGAGCCGGGCGTTTAGCTCAGTGGTTAGAGCACCTGCCTTACAAGCAGGGGGTCGCTGGTCCGATCCCAGCAACGCCCACTAGGACTGACGAGGAGACTCACACCGGGCGGCGGCGTCTGCTCTCGGCCGCCCGGTGCGCTGATGCGTCGCCCGATGCCGGATGCTCAGTTATGTACCGGCATGAGCTTTTTCAGCAGCCCGGCGATCACCTCCTCCTTGTGGACGATGTGCTCGCGATACGACAGCGTGCGCGTGCGGAGTTCCTCGATCCTGGCGTCCTTCAACGCCACGTCGAGCAGCCCGGCCAGGAACTGTTGTTCCTCGGTCGTCAACGTGAGGTTCGACTCTGGCATGGTGCCCTCCCCGGTATCCCACCGATACCGTCTGAGTGAGGCGAGATGCGACTCCCACCTCTTATTCTATCCCGGTTTGGCCTCGGCGCCTGCACGGCGGCTGAGGAAGACGAGATGGTCGTGCCTGTGCCGATCTCATAGGATTTCCTCGTCCGCAAATCGTCAGTGCGCCCCAATCCCCGAGGGAAGGTGCGTCCATGCTCCACTTGCCGCTCATCGTCTCTGTGCTTCTCGGTGTCCTCCCTGCCGCCAGCGCCGACGTGGACCGGCCGGCCGTGCCGGCGAACCCGCTGCGAACGCTTCGCCCGGCTCACCCGCGCGTCCTGCTGACCGGAGAGCGCGTCGCCGCCCTCCGCGACCAGGCCAGGACCGATGCTGAACTGGCGCGCCTGCTCAAAGCGCTGCGTGCCCAGGCGAAAAAGGTGATCGATCAGCCGGTGTCGAAATACGAGATCCCCGATGGCAAGCGGCTGCTGGCGACTAGCCGGCGCGTGCTTGACCGCGTCAGCCTGCTCGGTTTGCTCTATCAGCTGGATGGAGACAAAAAGTATCGCGATAGGGCGTGGAAGGAGCTGGAGGCGGTGTGCCAGTTCAAGGACTGGAATCCGTCGCACTTCCTCGACACCGCCGAGATGACGCTGGCGGTCGGCATCGGCTACGACTGGTTCCACGCCGGCTGGACGCCCGAGCAGCGGCAGACCCTGCGCGACGGGCTGCTGCGGCACGGGCTGCGGCCTGGCGCTGCGTGCTACGCCGGCAAGCCGCCCCGCGGCTACGGGGGCTGGACGAAGGCACGGCACAACTGGAATCAGGTGTGCAACGGCGGACTGGTCGGCGGCGCGCTGGCGATCGCCGACGAGGAACCCGAGATCGCCGGGCAGGTGGTTCGCGGGGCGCTGGCCAGTATCCGGCTGGCGATGGCCGAGTACAACCCCGACGGAGCGTACAAGGAGGGGGTCGGCTACTGGGTCTATGGCACCAGCTACAACATCTACCTGATCGCGGCTGGAGTCGGGCTCGGCACCGACTTCTGGCTGAGCTGATCGCCGTTCGACCGCACCGGCCTGTTCGTGCCCTACCTGACCGGCCCGGACCGGCGAGAGTTACAGCTTCGCCGATGTCCACGAGGGCAAGATCCGTAATCTGCCGCAGCTCCGCTGGCTGGGGACGCGGTTCGACACCCCGCGCATGATGCAGCTGGCGGCGGCGGGGTCGTCGGTTTGGGACGTGCTGTGGTATCGTCCGGTGCCGGCGACGCCGGTCGACCCCGGTCCGCGGCGCAAGCTGTGGCCGAACGCCCCCAGGTGGCGTCGCTGCGAACCGTCGTGGACCGAGCCGGCCGCCACCTTCCTGCTCAAGGGCGGCAGCCCGTCGTACAACCACGCGCAGGCCGACCTGGGCAGCTTCGTCCTCGACCGCGCCGGCGGTGCGCTGGGCGATCGACCTGGGCAGCGACAACTACAACCTGCGGGCTACTTTGACGGTCGCGCGGACGATGGCGGTTCTACCGCAACCGCGCCGAGGGGCACAACACCCTGGTGATCGGCCCGTCGGCGGAACCGGACCAGGTGTTGACGGCGAAATGCGCCATCACCCGGTTCGGCGACGACCGGCACCCGTATGCCGTCGTTGACCTGACCAAGGCGTACCGGCAGGCGAAGCGGGTCGAGCGCGGGTTCCGCCTAACGCCCGATGGCGGGGTCCTGGTGCAGGACGAGATCGCCCTGAGCGGGCCGCAGGAGGTGTTGTGGTTCCTGCACACCGCGCGGCGATCGAGGTGGACAGCGACGGCCGCGGGCGACGCTGCGGCAGGGGAAGACGCTGGCGGTCCGTCTGCTTCAGCCGGCGACGGCCGCGTTCGAGGTGATGGACGCCGTACCGCTCCCCGGTTCGCCGACCGTCGCCGGGCAGGCGGAGAACAAGGGGGTACGCAAGCTGGCGATCCGGCTTCGCGGGTGACGACAGCGACCATCGCAGCGTCTGCTCGGGGTCGAGGCGCCGGGCAAGCTGACGCCGTTGGCCGCCTGGGAATGACCGGCGGGCCGCGTGTCAGAGTGAGCCGCGGATCTGCCCCAACTGATCGAGGACGACAGTTGCCGAGGCCGGCCGGTCGGCCGGTTCCTTGGCGAGCAGGTGCATGACCAGGTCCAGAGCGGTCGCGGCAACCCCGGCCGGCACTCGCAGGGTGGCGGCGGCTGACTGCTGGCGACGGCGAGCAGCACCGCCAGCACCTCCGCCCCCTGAAACGCCGGCACGCCGGTCGCCAGGTAATACAGGACTCCGCCGAGGCTGAAAAGGTCGGCGGGGCGTCGACCGGCTTGCGGCCGGCCTGTTCGGGGGCCATGAACGCCGGCGAGCCGACGATGGTGCCATCGACCGTCAGCCGGGCGTCGCCCGAGACGGCGCGGGCCAGCCCAAAATCGAGGATCTTCACCCGCCGCGCCGCCCCCTCCAGAAAGAGGTTCGCCGGCTTGATGTCGCGATGCACCAGCCCATGTTCGTGGATGGCAGCCAGCCCCTCGGCGGTTTCCTCCGCGATCCGCACGATCTCGGCGACCGCTGCGCGCGGCCGCCGGCAAGGTAGCGTTCGAGCGACTCGCCCGCAGCAGCGGCATGGCCAGGAACGGCACGCCGCGGTCCTCGCCCACCTGGTAGACGCTGACGATCCGGTCGTGTTGCAATCGAGCAGCCGTCCGCGCCTCGCGCTGAAACCGCTCGCGGGCGGTGACGTTGCTGGCGAACGCCGGCAGGATCGCCTTGAGGGCCACGAGCCGATCGAGGTGCGGGTCGTGCGCCTTGTAGACCACCCCCATGCCACCGGCGCCGATCACCTCCAGCACGCGGTACGGCCCCAGCCGGCCGATCTCGTCGGGTTGCTGGGGCGGTGCGAGGAGAGCGGTCAGCGAGGCGCCTGGCTCCTCGTAGCCGGCGACGCGGGTCGGCAGGTCGTGGATCGGCTCCGGGGAGAGGTCCGTCGGAGGTGGCGCCCGTCGGGGGGAGCGAGCGACCGAGGTCTGGCCCGCCTGCCAGGCCGTCTTCCCGGCGGGGGGCTGGTCGCCGCGGGAGGTGCGCGTTCCCGCGTCGGCGGGCGGCAGGAGAACGGAGTGGCCGCAGGCGGAGCAGGTCGCTCGCTTCGCCCCGTCATCTTCCGTGACCTTCATGCGTTTGCCACAGTGGACGCACGAGAACGCGATCATGAACCACCCCGGCGAGGACCGGGTGAGCCACCCTGCTCACCAGCTACCAGCATGACCGACCGGGGACCGCTGTTCAAGATCGGTAGCGGCCGCGACGGTAGCGTCTGGTCGAGTCCGGGTGCAGACGGAGATGGGAGCCGACCCATGCCGAGATTTACTCGCCAGGGCAGGTACAATAGCGGGAGGAACTTCCTTGTCGACCCGCGGAGTAACATGACATGACAACCGTCACCATCGAAGAAGCACAGGCCCGCTTGCCCCAGCTCATTGCGCAGTTGCAGCCGGGCGAGGAGGTCGTGCTCACGCAGGCCGGGCAGGTCGTCGCGAAACTGGTTGGTGAACCGAAGCCCAACCGGACGCCACGCCGTCTGGGCACCCTCAAGGGAACTGTCCTCGGGATGGCTCCGGACTTCGACGCCCCTCTTGACGACTTCAAGGAGTACATGGAGTGAGGCTCCTGGTCGATACGCACACGCTTATCTGGGCGGTGGACAACACCTCGCGGCTTAGCACCGCTGCCACGAAGACGTTGCAGGATCCGGCCAACGAGCTGCTGATGAGTGCAGCGACGGTGTGGGAAATCGCCATCAAGTATGGTCAGGGGAAACTCCCCCTGACAATGCCCTATCGCGACTGGATGCAGCGGGTGATCGCTGATCTCAGCCTCCGACTTCTGCCGATCACGATCGATTACGCCGACGCTCAAGCGGGGTTGCCGCGGCACCACGGCGACCCGTTCGATCGTCTGCTGGTGGCCCAGTGCCAGGTCGAACAGATCCCCCTCGTCAGTGCCGATGTGATCTTCGACCGCTACGGCGTCACCCGCGTCTGGTAAGCGCTCCGTCAGGGATCAGCCGACCCGATACCTGGCGACAACCTCGTCATCCAGGTCGATGCCGAGGCCGGGTTTGGTCGGGACGTGAATATCGCCGTCGATGACGGGAAACCGCTGCCTGGTCAGCTGTTGCCGCAATGCCCCCTGCTCGACGCAGTACTCGAAGTAGTGCGTGTTCGGCAACGCCGCCACGAAGTGCAGTGACGCGGCGATGTTGATGCCCGTCTTGTAGCTGTGGTTGACGCACAGCCGGTGCCGCTCGACCGAGTCCCAGCCGATCCGCTTCGATCGAGCCAGCCCGCCGACGCGCGTGACGTCCACCTGCACCACGTCGATGCCGCCGGTGTCCATCATCGTCTGAAACTCCTTGATGTCGCAGATTTCCTCGCCGGCGGCGATCCGCATCGGTGCGCGGGCGGACAGGCGGGCGTAGCCGGCGACGTTGTCCGGGTGCAGCGGTTCCTCCAGCCAGGTCAGGTTGAACGGCTCGAACTGGGCGGCGCGGCGGATCGCGGTCGCGGTGTCCCAGCACAGGCCGGCGTCGACCATCAGCTCGACGTCCGGTCCCACTCCGGCGCGGGCGGCGCGGACGTGGGCGATGTCGCTCGCCTCGCTCTGCCCCATCGGTCCCCAGCCGAACTTGACCGCCTTGAACCCCTGGCCCGCCAGCTTCTCGCCGATCCGTCGCGTCTCGTCCGGCGTGTCGCCGAACAGGATCGAGGCGTAGGCCCGAAAGGTGGTGCGGAATCCGCCGCCGAGCAGCTGGTACACCGGCCGCCCGGTCGCCTTGCCGACGATGTCCCACAGGGCGATTTCGACCCCGCTCATCGCCTGGATCACCGCCCCCTGCCGGCCATAGAAGATGGTGCCCTCGACCATGCGGTGGATCAGGCGGTCGATCTCGAACGGATCCTGGCCGAGCACGCATTCGGCCAGACCGCGGCAGATCTTGTGCGACAGCGGCGCATCGATGATGGCGCGGGCGACGTGCGCTGACGAGTCGACCTCGCCAACGCCGACGATGCCTTCATCGGTGTGAACCTTCACGACCAGCGTTTCCTGGCTGCCGTCGCAGCGTTCGTTGACGTCAGGCAGGCGGAGGTGGATCGGCTCGACGCGGGTGATTTTCATGGGTGTGCCATCGTGGGAGGAGGGATCGATTTCGGCATGGTATACCGCCGGCGCCGCCTCGGGGCCAGTCACGCCGCGTCCGGTCCGGCTATGATGGACGGGGTCCCTGCCGGAACGGGTCGGTTCTGCTATCTCATGAACAGGGACGGGATGAAGCGACGCGAGGATCGAGCGGCATGGATTCTACCCGACGCGGGTCGTTACGGTTGTTTCAGGTCGCCGGGATCGAGGTGTACCTGCACTGGTCGTGGTTCCTGGTCGCCTACTGGCAGATCAGCTTGCGGCCCGACGAGTACGGCAATAATGCCTGGAAGGTGATCGAGTACGTCAGCCTGTTCGCGATCGTGCTGGCGCACGAGTTCGGGCACTGTCTGGCGTGCCGGTCGGTCGGCGGGCAGGCGAACCAGATCGTGCTGTGGCCGCTCGGCGGGATCGCCTACGTCGCCCCGCCAGCCCGGCCCGGAGCGTTCCTGTGGAGCATCGCCGCCGGCCCGCTGGTGAACCTGCTGCTCACCCTGCCACTCGGCGCGGTGTGGTACTGGGGTGCGACACACGGCTGGCCGATGTCGTCCCCAGACGTCTACCGCTTCGTCAAAACGCTGTCGATCATCAACATCGGCCTGTTCGTCTTCAACATGCTGCCGGTCTACCCGCTCGACGGTGGGCAGGTGTTGCAGTCGTTGCTCTGGTTCGGGCTGGGCCGGTGGCGCAGCCTGCTGATTGTCAGCATGGTCGGGCTACTCCTGGGCAGCGGCGGGTTTTTTGCCTGCCTGCTCCTGGCGTTCACGCTCACGGCGGCGGGGGGCGGTGAAGGGGGCGCCGTGCTCGGGCTGCTGGCGGTGATCGCCGCATTCGTCGGCCTGCGGTCGTTCGTGTCGTTCGGCCAGGCGCGGGCGATGCTGATGATGGAGGCGCTCTGCCGCGGCACGACGCCTGGGCTTGTCCGAGCTGCGGAACGGCGCCGCCGCGCGCGAGCCGCCGTTCTGGGTGTGCGAGCACTGCCATCAACGCTCGACCTGTTCGCCAGCCGCGGCGAAGTGTCCGGCGTGCGGCGTGGTATCTGCACCCCGACTGCCCGCACTGCCGCCAGAGCGAGCACATCGACCGCTGGTATCGTTCACCGGCCGACCCGGTCGCACCGCCGCAACCCGTTCCGCCGCATTGAGCGGCATCGGGCGGAATCGTCCTGACATGCCCCGTGGGGCATCCGAAGACACACGTCACGAGCCTTTCGCCCCGCCGGTCCAGTGCAACGCTGGTTCGGCGTCTGCGGCGTCCCGGCTGCCGTTCCTGAACGCCGCACCGAGTACGGCATTCGAGGCCAACCCCAGCCCCAGCACAAGGATCGGGACCAGCACGTCGAAGATCCGCGGCGGCTGACCCGATGCGGTGGGGATCCAGTGGGCGATCGGGTACACAAGGGCCGCGACGATCCAGAATCCGAAGTTCCGAACCAACAGTGTCTTCAAGCCGGCCTCGCTCATCGTGGTCCCCCTCGTATTGTGTATCCCAGCGGACATCGCCACCGAATTGCCGCCGATCGACGCCGCTCACCTGCCGGGGCCGGGCAGGGACCTATGAACCCGCGGAAGCGAACATGCGGCCCCGGTCTGCTGCAGCGGATGATTCGGCGTCTGGGCTACCCGCCCCGCCGACGAAGCCCACTCCTCGAGTGCGCTTCCCGACCGCCGGGCGGCCCTGAAACGGGAGGTCGCCGAGGAACTCGGTGCAGACCTCGCACCGCTCGGGCACGTGCCGGGCGTAGTGGTCGAACCGAGTGACCGTCACCATCAGAACGTCCGTCAGGCTGGATAGCTCGCCGAGGTGCTGGAGGTGCCAGCAATAGTGCCGCACTTCCATCGCCACCGGCACGGCTGTGGCCCGCAACTCGGCGAACAGCTCCCGGCCGAGCGCCCGAACCCGCGGCAGCTTGACCCCTCGGGCCGCCAGGTCGTACTTCAGCTCCTCGATGATCGGCTCAAACGGCCCCACGGCGGCTGACGGATCCGTCCGAGCAGCCAACAGGGTGTGGCGGGCCGCAGCCAACTGCGCCGCGAAGGCATCGGAGGGCAACCGCCAGTCCGCCGGGTCGTCGGGACGCTCGCCCATCGCCGCGCCTCCGCCGCCGAACTAGATTTCGACAGTATCCGTTTCTGTCTAATCGGCCCTTTGATTCTGTCTTATACGAGCACCTCCGCTCGTCCGGTGGTACCGCCGTCGACGGTTACGACGACACAAGATTCATTCTACGGATGGGTGGGATGTACGAACAACCTGCCCCGGCCCAGGAAAGACGCGGTCGCCGCGTCCGTTACTCCTCCACGGACGGAGTGGTACAGCCCCATTCGGCGGCGGTCGCCAACCCGATGTCTCGACCTTGATTGGAGGGGCGAGAAGTTGCCGGCGCGTGGGGCGGCGGTTCTCGGGTCGCACCGCCCGGACCGTCATCGGGCGGAATCGTCGGCACAATCGCGCCCGGCTGCTCGTGCCGGGTCGCCAATTCCGGTAGGCAACCGGGCGGCGTCCGCTATACTGTCTATACATCGAGCCACCTGTTCGCCCGTGCCGCAGGCCGCCACCCTGGCGGCTCTGCTCGTCTGGAGACCGATCGCATGGCCGTGCCACATCCGCTGCCGTCGACCCCGCTGTCCGGGGCGCAGATCCTCGTCCAGTGTCTGCTCAACCACGGCGTGGATGTCGTATTCGCCTATCCCGGCGGTGCGAGCATGCCGATCCACCAGGCGCTGACGCGCGTCTCCGACCGGCTCCGCACCATCCTGCCGCGGCATGAGCAGGGCGGCGGATTCGCCGCTCAGGGGTACTCGCGCACCACCGGCAAGGTTGGCGTGTGCTTCAGCACCAGCGGCCCCGGCGCCACCAACTTCGTCACCTGCCTGGCCGATGCCAAGATGGACTCGACGCCGATCATCGCCATCACTGGCCAGGTCGGTACCCCGGTCATCGGCACCGACGCCTTTCAGGAAACGCCGATCATCGAGGTGTGCCGGGCGATCACCAAGCACCACTACCTCGTCACCCGCACCGAGGACATCGTCCGCGTGGTCAAGGAGGCGTTTCACATCGCTTCCACCGGCCGCCCCGGCCCGATCATCCTCGACCTGCCCAAAGATGTGCAGGTGCGGCAGATCGTCGTTCAGGACTGGGACCCGCCGATGAACCTGCCCGGCTATCGGCCGGAGCGGCGGGTGCCGCGGCAGGATCTGGAAAAAGTGCTGGAGATGATCCGGCAGAGCCAGAAGCCGATCATCTACGCCGGCGGCGGGATCGTGTCGGCCGACGCCGGCGCAGCGCTGCGAGCGTTCGCCGAGAAGACGAGCATCCCGGTGGCGCAGACGCTGCTCGGGCTGGGCGGGTTCCCGGCCGATCACTACCTGTCGCTGCACATGCTCGGCATGCACGGCACGGTGTACTCCAACTACGCCGTCAACGAGGCCGACCTGTTACTGGCGCTGGGAGTGCGGTTCGACGACCGGGTGACCGGCAAGGTGTCGGAGTTCGCCAAGCACGGCAAGATCGTCCACATCGACATCGACCCGTCGGAGCTGAACAAGAACAAGGTGGCGCATCTGCCGCTACACGGCGACATCGGGCTGGCGCTGCAAGACCTCAACCGGCTGATCGACGCCGACCCGGTGCTCAAGGACGGGGCCAGCGGGCGAAACGCGCCGTGGCTGCGGCAGATCGAGCACTGGCGCGAGACCGAGCCACTGCGGTTCGCCGACCGCGACGACGCCATCCTGCCGCAGTACGCCATCCAGCGGTTGTCGCAGATCCTGAAGGCCCGTGGCAAGCAGGACGAGACGATCATTACCACCGGCGTCGGCCAGCACCAGATGTGGGCGGCGCAGTACTTCCCGTTCAACCAGCCGCGGACGTGGGTGACGTCCGGCGGGCTGGGGTCGATGGGCTTCGGTCTGCCGTCGGCGATGGGCGCGCAGGCGGCGCATCCGCTCAAGAAGGTGATCGACATCGACGGCGACGGCAGCTTCCTCATGAATATTCAGGAACTGGCCTGCTGCTACACCGAGAACCTGCCGGTGAAGGTGCTGCTGCTGAACAACCAGCACCTCGGCATGGTGGTGCAGTGGGAGGATCGCTTCTTCGAGGGCAACCGGGCGCACACCTACCTGGGCGCCGGCATGGGCGAGGCGCCCTACCCGGACTTCGTGGCGCTGGCCAAGGGGTTCCGCTGCGGCAGCCGGCGGATCAGCCGCAAGGACGAGATCGACGACGCGCTGGTGGAGATGATCGACAGCAAGGGACCGTTCGTCCTTGACGTGCAGGTGCCGTATCAGGAGCATGTGCTGCCAATGATCCCCGCCGGGCACACTGTCCGCGACATCATCAAGGCGTGAGTAATCGCCTATCGCCGCAGGTGGCGTCATGCCGCCTGCGGCGGGGTCGCCTCGTCGTCGGGCCAGTCCTCGAAGCGCACCGAGAAGCGGCTCGACACGCCCGACTCCTGCATCGTCACCCCGTACAGCACGTCGGCGGCGGCCATCGTCCGCTTGTGGTGGGTGATGATGATGAACTGTGAGCGATCGAGGAAGTCGCGCAGCACCGCGGTGAAGCGGTTGACGTTCGCCTCGTCCAGCGCCGCGTCGACCTCGTCGAGAATGCAGAACGGACTCGGCTTGCTGCGGAAGATCGCCAGCAGCAGGGCGACCGCCGTCATCGTCTTCTCGCCGCCGGACATCAGCGAGATGCTGCGCAGCTCCTTGCCGGGCGGACGCGCCACCACTTCAATGCCGCTGTCGAGGATGTCCACCCCCTCTTCCAGCAGGATGTCGGCCATCCCGCCGCCGAACAGCTTGCGGAACAGCTCCTGAAAATGCGTGCGGATCATCTCGAACGTCTCGCCGAACAGCCGGCGGCTGTCGGTATTGATGCGGCCGATGATCTCCTGCAACGTCCGCTGCGAGGCGGTCAGGTCGTCGAACTGCACCTGCAGGCCGGAGACGCGCCTTTCCAGCTCCTGTAACTCGTCGATCGCTTCGAGGTTGACGCTGCCCAGCTTGCTCAGTTTGCGGCGCAGCTCGGCGATCTCGTCTTCCGGGGCGAGGGCGCGGCCGTCGACCTCGATCGGTGTGAGCGGCTGTTCCAGCAGCGGTAGCTCGCCGTCGGCGACGAACTGGGCGTACAGGGCGGCCAGGTCGAGCGCGTAGTCCTCGCGGAGCCGCGCCGCGATCGACTCGCGCAGGTGCCGCAGGTCGTTCACCGCCAGCTCGCGGCGGTGCAGCTCCTCCTGCTGCTGCCGCCAGGTACTGCGACTCGACTGGACGTGATCGGCCAGCGCCTGCCGCTGCCCCTTCAGCGCCGCCTGCTCGCCTCGCCAGCCGGCCAGCAGCCGGTCGGCCTGCTCCTTCTCGGCGTAGCGGAGGGCGACGGCGGCGGCGGTGCGCAGCAGGTCGAGATCGGTTTCGGTGGCGCGGCGGGTGAGCGTGTCCAGCCGTTCGCCGACGCGGTCGTGATCGGCGCGGCGGGCGTCGCGATCGGCAGTCAGCTGGCCGTGCCGCTGGCGCAGGCTGCCGAGCCGTTCCTCGCTGCCGGCGAGCAGCACCCGTCCCTGCACGCTGCCCTGCTGCTGCCGCGTCCGCAGCGCTTCGCGGTCGCGGATCTCGCGCTCGATCTCGTCGACCCGTTGCCGCGCCGCGGCAACGATCGCTTCCGCCTCGCCTGCCTGATCGAGCGCCCGCTGCCAGCTGGCGTGCAGCCGGTCGATGTCGCCGTCAAGGGTGTGGATCTCGCTCTGGCTGACGCTGACCTCCTCGCTCAGCCCCTGGCGGCGCTGGCGGTGCTGGCCGACTCGCCAGCGCATGTCGTTGACCTGCTCGGCAAGCACCTCCACCTGTTGACCGGCCTGCTCGATCTGGGCATCGACGCCAGCGAGCGACTGGCGCAGGTCGTCCTCGTCGCGGTCGAGATCGACCAGCCGGGCGTCGACCTTTCGCAGCCACTCGCGCAACTCGCGCAGCTCGCTCTTGCGCGACAGGATGCCGGCCTCGGCGTGGTGCGTGCCGACGGTGACGGTGCCGTCGGCCTCGACCAGCTCGCCGGCCAGGGTGATGCAGCGGAACCCGCCGCCGAGCCGGTGGATCGCCCGCGCCGCCGTCAGATCGCGGACGATCAGGGTGTTGCCCAGCAGCCGCGCCGGCAGGTCGGCGAAGCGTGGATCGTCGCAGCGGACGACCTGTTCGGCATGCGCCACCACGCCGGGGTGGACGGCCGGCGTGACCGCTCCCCACCCTGGCCGGCCGCTGACCACCGTCGTCGACTCGCCGTTGCGGGCGATCGGGGCAGCGTTCGGCGCGATGTGCAAAAAGCTGACCCGTCCGGAAAACGGTGTCCCGCGCTGCCGGAGGGCGACGGCCAGCTCGTCGAGGTCGCGGACGAGGAACCGCTGCGCGCGGTCGCCCAGCGCCAGGTCGATGAGTGGGGCGTACTCGCGGCGGACGGTGAACAGCTCGGCGACGATGCCGACGACGGTTCGCCACGGGCCAGAGTCGCCGGCTTCGAGCTGGGCCAGTACCTCGCGAGCGCCGGTGCTCAACCCCTCGTGGCTGCGCTCCAGGTGCTCCAGCACCTCGATACGGCTGACCAGTCCGCTCCGCTCGGCGCGGAGGTCGCTGGCGCGCTTGACCGTGTCCTCGCGCAGCACACCAAGCCGCTCGCGCTCGCCGCGGAGGGTGGTCTGCTGGTCGCGCGCGGTGCCGAGCCGGGTTTGCAGCGCCTCCTCGGCGGAGGTCAGCTCCTCCAGCTCGACATCGAGCGAGGCCAGGTTCTCGGCCGCCTGCTCGGTGCGGAGCAGCAGCCGGTTCCGCTCGCGGGTCAGGTTGTCGAGCTGCGCCTTGTAGCCGACGGCGTCGTTCTGCAGCCGGCCGGCCTGGCGCATCTGTTCGAGGTGCAGCTCCTTTTGCCGCTCGGCCTCTTCCTTCAGGTCACGCAAATGGGTGTCGGTGGCAGACAGGTCGCGTTCGAGCCGATCGACCTCATCGCGGTGCGTCTGACACTGGCCCTCGACCTGGCGCAGCTCGCCGGCGGCGCGATCGCAGGCGGACGCCAGCTCGCCCAGACCGACGGTGAGGGCGGCGAGCCGCTGGCGGGTCTGCGTCAATTCGCGGTCCAGCTCGTCGCGGCCGGCGCGGCCGTGCTCCAGCCGCGCCTGCTCGGCGGCGATCTGCTGCCGCGCCCGCGCCAGGATCGCCTCCTGTTCGCGGACATTCGCCTCCAGCGTTGCCAGCCGCGCCTCCGCCGCCGCCAGCTCGCGCTGCTGGTCGTCGGCCTGGGCGGTTTCCTGCTGCACGGCGGCGCGCAACGTGTCCAGCTGGGCAGACGACTCCTGCAGCCGGCCGTCCAGGCCGTGATACTCGCGGAGACTGAGGCCGACGCGCAGCTCCTTGAGCCGGGCGGTGTACTCCTGGTAGCGCTGAGCCTTGGCGGCCTGCAGGCGGACGCTGCGAAGCTGCTTCTCGACCTCGTCGAGAATGTCGCGCAGACGGGTGAGGTTGGCGTCGACCCGTTCGAGGCGGCGGAGTGTTTCGGTCTTCTTGGCCTTGAACCGGCTGATGCCGGCGGCCTCCTCGAAGATGGTCCGCCGCTCCTTCGGCGCGGTCTGCAGCAGGATGTCGACCTGGCCCTGCTGGATGATGCAGTAGGCGTCGGTGCCGGCACCGGACCCCAGAAACAGGTCTTTAATGTCCTTTAGGCGGCACGGGTGGTTGTTGATCAGGTACTCGCCCTCGCCGGAGCGGTAGACGCGGCGGGTAATCCGTACCTCGTCGGCATCGGTGGCGAGAGCGCGGCGGCGGTTGTCGAACACCATGCTGACTTCGGCCAGGCCGAGGCTGCGCCGCGACGCCGAGCCGTTGAAGATGACGTCGGTCATCTCCCCGCCGCGCAAACTCTTGGCGCTCTGCTCGCCAAGCACCCAGCGGACGGCGTCAACGACGTTCGACTTCCCCGACCCGTTGGGGCCGATGATGCCGGTCACGCCGTCGGCGAAGTCGAACTGCGTCTTGTCGGCGAACGACTTGAAGCCGACCAGTTCGAGGCGCTTCAGCATGGACTGCTTCTCGCTGCGTCGTCCCGCCCCGTCCGCCCAGGTCGCGACCGGGCGGACGGGTGGGACGCACTCGTCGGAAGGCACACTCCGAGTCGGCCGGCGGGAGGCGGATCAGTCCGTCCCCGCGCCGCGTCACTTCGCCTTCCCGTCCACTGACGGCAGTCCGACCTGGTACAGGGTCGGCGTGCCACCGAGATCCTGGTGCCCCAGCAGCAGCTCGTCCGACCCCTTGCCCGCCTGCACCAGCTCCTGTACCGTCGGTGCCTGCGGCAGGGCGTCGACGCGGATGCGGCAGGTGAGGCTGTCGCAGGTGTTCGCCTGCTGCATCAGGGCGATCACGTCGGGGTACTGGGCGCCCAGCTCGGCCATCGCCTTGAGTACCTCGTCGAGATCGAGCGAGCACGGCCGGCGGGCCGGCGGGCTGTTCACCGGGAACCGGCTGACGGTGCAACGGGTGTCGTCCTCGGTGGCGGTCACGGCGAACTCGCCGGCCAGGAACGAGAACGGCGGTTTCAGCCGCGGCGTCTGGCCGAACATCACCACCTCGGCGCGCTTGGTGGTGGAGATGTGGACGAACGGCCGGGTGTCGGGCGCGACGCGGTGGACGTAGAACGAGTCGTTCAGCTGCTCACCGCGGGCGAGCGGATCGTTCGGATTGAGCGTCCGCAGGGCGCGGAATGCGCCGTAGCGTGTTTCGTCGTCCAGGTCGCTGACGATCAGCTCCTTCAGCTTCAGGTGGCAGATCGCCTCGTTGAGCGATGCCAGCGCGGTCAGCCCGAACGCGCGCAGCATCGGCTGCTTGACCACCGCTGCATGCAGCTCCTCGCCGCACGCCGGGCTGCCGAGGTACGCCAGCGCCTCGGCGCTGCAGAAGCGAACCAGCGGGTGCGGATGCTTCAGGCCCTTGTCCTTGAGTACCGGAATACTCTTCGGCCCCAGCGCCTCCAGCCGCAGCGCCGCCACCACCGTCCGCGACGGGTCGAGCAGATCCTCGCTCACCTTTTGCCGATAGGTGCGCCGGTCCTCGCCTTCCTTCGGCGGGGTGTCGGCCGACTCGTTGATCGGGATCATCCGGACCACGCGCAGGTAGCGGAGCAGGTTGTGGCGATACTGCGACGGCACGCGCAGGGCGATCGACACGTTGTCCTTGGTGTGGGCGATCCGGCTGTCGAGGTGGCCCTGCAGCCCGGTCGGCTGAAACGTCGAATTGATCCGGTCGGCCAGCAGGCTGGTGAACGCCGCGCGCTGCGAGTCGCCGTTCATCACCAGCGCCAGCGGGTAGTCACGGAGTGTTTTGGCCCCGCTCCAGATGCGGCCCTGCTTGACCAGCGCCGCCTCGTCCCCGTCGGCGTGCGGGATCAGGATCGGCCCCTCGGCCACTGCCAGTTTGTGGCCGAGCAGCAGGTTCTGGCCGCCCTGGTAGTCAGGCCGCAGGTTCTTGGCGAAGTCGAAGTTGAACAGGAAGCACTTGCGGAGGTAGCCGCCGCGCAGGCTGGTCACCTTGCTGCCCGGCGGCAGCTTGACCTCGACGTCGATCTGCTCGCCATTGGCCGCCCCGGGCGGCATTTGCGCCTCGACGATCACCAGCGCATGATTGGGCGAGCGCAGCAGCTCGTTGACGTTCTCCTCGCGCGCCTTGCGCAGGTTGTCGGCGAGCATGGTGCGATAACTGTCGTGGTTGCAGTCGCCGCCGGTCCCCTCCAAACCCTCCACCAGCCCGACGCCGCCGAGCGGGATCGGGTCGGCGTTGCCGACGGTGGTCTTGTCGCCGAGGGTGGTGATGTCGTAGCGGTTCAGCTCGGCCTCGTCCTCGGCCTTGCCGCGGTGCTGGCTGGTGTGGCCACAGCCAGCCAAGACCAGGGCGAGCGCCCCGAGTCCGCCGAGCAGCCAGAGGGGAAAGTGGCCTGCGCAAACCGGCAGGCCCCTGACGTCCGCGTGACGGGTCATGGGTTCATCCTTGAACGGGTGGCCAAGGACAGGGCCGGCGCCGATCACCCCCGACGGTTTCCCGCGGATCGGGCCGGGTTCTTCTGCCACCTGATCGATCGAGTACGATTGGAGGGCGGAACCATAGGGTCCGACCCAATCCGCGTCAAGACCAGAATTGTTCCTCGATCTCGGGCTGTCACGGCAGCCCGGCCATCTTCCGCAGCGCCCACTCCACACTCAGCAGCGCCACCACGAGGGCGAGGAACCCCCACCACTGCCACAACCGCTGTTCGTGATGTTCGACGTGCGGGATGCCCCGGTTCACCAGCAGACGCTCCAGTTCGCCCACGTCGAGCGGGGTGTAGACCTTCCCACCGCTGGCGGCGGCCAGGTCGTCGAGCAGGGGGCGGTTCACCTCCAGGTCGAGTGTCTCCTTGCTCTCCGGCGGCAGGACGGAGAAATCGGCCCGCAGCGGTTTGCCGCCTTTGTCCGGACTGGTCAGCAGCCGGTCGGCCAGGTCGGGAATCGCCAGCTCGACGGCGTAGCGGCCGGGCGGCAGGTCGCGAACCCGCGCCTCCAGCACGCGCGGCTGGGCCGGTCGTCGCTCCAGCGGCGCCAGCGCCACTGGCCGCTCGGCGCCGCCGGCCTGATCGGGCAGCTTCAGCACGCGGGCGCCGGCCAGCAGGTCGGGCCGCAGCGGGCCGAGAGTGTCGGCCAGCCGGGCGACCACCTCCACCGCATCACCGGGCCGGTACACCGGCTGCGGCGTGCCGAAGCGGACGAACGTATTGCCGACTACCAGCGGCTTGTCCGACGCCGCCCAACGGATCACCTGTCCCCAGAAGCGATGGTGGTACAGGTCGCCCACCTTGAACCGCCATCGCCAGGTGCTGTCGATGCCGACGAACAGCACGCGGCCGAAGCCGTAGTTCTGCCGCACCACAACGGCGTGGCGTGACTCGCGCTCCGAAGCCGGTAATGCGTTATCCGCTGTGTCGAGCCAGCTAGCCAGCGGCGTCGCGCCCGGCTTGGCCTGGCCCTCGATCGCCCACCCCCACGGCCGCGGATAGCCGGCCCACAGCTGGCGGTTCTCGTCGCGGTCGGCGGCCAGCTCCATGAAGCGCGTCTCGCTCCCGGCCGCCGTCAGGGTGAGCGGGAAGCCGGTCCGCGGCGCCAGCGTTCGCGGCGCTTCGATCGGCAGCAGGCGGCGGAGCGGGTCGGCGTCGCCGGTCGGCGCGGTCGACGGGTACGCCAGCGGCATGAACCGTTTCCCCGCCACGACAATGAGCGTGCCGCCGGCGTCGGCGACGTAGCGCTCCAGCCGCTGCCGCTGTTCCAGCGGCAGGTTGGTCGGGTCAACGTCGCCGAGGATGACGCACTGGAAGTCGGCGAGGGCGTCCGGGCCGTCCGGCCACTTCCGCGCCGGCAGCCCGAGCTTCTCGCCCTGGTCGCCGGTCAGCCGCTCGTCCAGCCGCGGCTGGGTGAACACCACCCGCTGCAGGTCGATCAGCCGATCGCGAACCAGCGCCGTGGCGAGATAGTGGTACTCCCAGCGCGCCTCGCCGTCGACCAGCAACACCTTCGCCCGGTCGTCGGCCACACTCACCGTGGTCGACAGCCGGTTGTTGTCCTGGGACGTCTCCTTCGGCCCCCCCGGCGCCGCCGGCCGGATGACGGCGGTGATCGTCTGCGTGCCGGCGTCCTCGAACTTGATCGGGAACGATTCGCCATAGGTCCGATCCTTGCCCGCGTGGTGGATCGTCCGCGCCGCCAGTAGTTTGCGCTCCTTACCCTCGCGGAACAGCTCGACGACGAAGTCGCCCTCGCGCATGCCGGCGATCTTGAACCGCACATCGACCACCGCCTCGACGTCCTTGAACACCGAGTGCTCCGGGCCGCGGACCGACACCAGGGCCAGGTCCGGCGGCGCCTCGACGGCGCCGATTGCCACCGGGAAGACTGGTACCTTCCGCTGCCCCAGCTCGCGTGCCACCGCCGCCGGCGCTGCGCCGTAGTTGTGCTGCCCGTCCGTCAGCAGGATCACGC
>JAXMAU010000041.1:0-60124 GCA_046350215.1 Gemmataceae bacterium
AGCGGCAAGGTCAGGAGACCATTGGTATCTACACATCGCACGTCTTCGAGTAGGATGGTCTGGATGGGATTCTACTACCCCCGTTAGACATTCGGCTCCAGCGACGCTATGTGCAGCTGGTCGAGGGGCATGTGAACACGGTGCAGGCCATCGCCGCCGGCATCCACAGCCTGCCGAGCACCGGCACCGCCTTCGCCGCCACCCAGGCGGCCTGGCGCTTCTTCCACAACCCCCGCATCACCTTGCCGGACCTGGCCGCGCCTCTCCAGCAGGCCGGCCGCGATCTGGCCGCCGCCAGCTCCAGTCCGTTCGCCCTGGTGGTGCATGACTGGTCCAAGCTCGACTACGACGGCCACCGCAGCAAACGCGATCTGTGCCAGCTCTCCCAGCCGCGTGACATCGGCTACGAGCTGACCACCGCCTTGCTCGTGGATGCCGCCGCCGGCCACCCGCTTGCCCCCATGGACGTCGCCGTACGGGCCGCCGATGGTGTTCACACCACGACCGACACGGCGGTACAGCCACCGCAGCCGCACCTGGATCAGGTGCTGCCGGCGATGCAGGTGGCGGCCGGCTGGGGCGTCTGCAAACGGCTGGTGCATGTGATTGACCGAGAGGGCGACTCGGTGCAGCACCTGCGTGCCTGGGCCGACGCCGGACACCTGTTCGTGGCCCGCGGCGACGACCGCATCGTCACTCACGACGGCCGCAAGCGGAAGCTGTCGGCCATCGCCGCGGATCTGGCCGGGGCGCTGGACGCGGCCACGCCGCGGGCGATCGAGGTCCGCGGCCAGCAGGCGTGGCAGCACGTCGCCGAGGCAGCCGTGGTGTTGAGCGAGCCGGGCTGGGAGCGGCTGGCCGACGGGAAGAAACAGCGGGTCCGCGGGACAGCGCTGCCGCTGCGGCTGATCGTCACGCAGGTGCGCGACGCCCGCGGGGCGGTGCTGGCGGAGTGGTGGCTGCTGACCAATGTCAGCGAAGTGGCAGCTGAGGTAATCGCCCAGTGGTATTACTGGCGGTGGCGGATCGAGTCGTTTCATAAATTGTTGAAATCAGCCGGGTTAGAGGTGGAGGAGTGGCAGCAGGAGACGGCAGGGGCGATCACCCGGCGGCTGCTGGTGGGGTGCATGGCGTGCGTGACGGTGTGGCGACTGGGGGCAGCGGAGGGTCCGGCGGCGCGGGCGTGCCGGAGGTTCCTGATGCGGCTGAGCGGGCGGCAGTTAAAGCGAGGGGTGGAGGCCACGGCGCCGGGGCTGCTGGCCGGGCTGCACCTGCTGCTGGCCATGCTGGACGTGCTGGAGCAGTACCGTCTCGAGGAGCTTTACGAATTCGCTCGCATCGCCTTGCCCCATCCCCGCCCGCCGAATGGCAGCGATGTGTAGATACCAATGGTCGGGAGACCTTGCCACAACAGCCGACCTTGCCACAACTGCGGGCCTGGCCCTGACCGATCTGCTCGGCGTTTAACGCCGCACGCGCTCGCTCTCGGCGTCAAGCGTTTTCATCAGCTGGGTGATCGTCTGCGGCGCCACCGGCTTGGTCAGGTGGTGGTCGAAACCGACCTCGGCGGCGCGCTGCTTGTCCGTTTCTTGACCCCAGCCGGTGACGGCCACCAGGGCGACGTGCTCGCCCCACGGCTCCTCGCGCAGCTGGCGCGCCACCTCGTAGCCGTTCACCCGCGGCAAGCCGATGTCGAGCAACACCACGTCGGGGTGCAAGCGGCGAGCGGCGGCCAGCGCGGCGGCCCCTTCATAGGCGACGTGGACTTCGTGGCCGAGCAGCCGCATCACCACCGCCAGGCTGTCGGCGGCGTCGCGGTTGTCATCCACCACCAGGATGCGCCGTCGCGGCAGGCGTGGAAGCGTTTTCGACTCCCCTTTGTCGCTTTCGGCCGGATGCGAGCCGACAGCCGCCAGCGGCAGCCGGACGATGAACTCGCTGCCCTTGCCGGGGCCGGCGCTGTGGGCCACGACGGTGCCGCCGTGCATCTCCACCAGCCCCTTCACCAGCGACAACCCAATGCCCAGACCGCCCTCCGCCCGTTCCAGCGCGGCATCGGCCTGGGTGAACATGGTGAACACCCGCGGCAGGTGGTCGGCGGCGATGCCGATGCCGGTGTCCTTCACCCGCACCACCACCTCCCCGCTGGCCCGCTCGGCAGTCAGCCACACCTGGCCGCCCCGGTCGGTGTACTTGGCGGCGTTGTTGAGCAGGTTGGCGAACACCTGCGCCAGCCGCGCCAGGTCGGCGTCGAGCACCAGCGCGTCGGCCGGCAGGTGGACGGTCAGCTGGTGGCGCTTCCGTTCCATCAGCGGGCGGCTGGTCTCGACGGCGTTCTGCACCGCGTCGGCCAGGGTGACGCGCTCCTTGCGCAGCTCCAGCTTGTTGCGAGTGATGCGCGAGACGTCGAGCAGGTCGTCGAGCAGCCGGGCCATCTGCCCCACTTGCCGCTCGATCACGTCCCTGGCCCACTGCATCTCCGGGTCAGGCGGCCCCTTCATGCGCAGCAGCTGGACGGCGTTGCGGATCGGGGCGAGCGGATTGCGCAGCTCATGCGCCAGCGTCGCCAGGAACTCATCCTTGCGCCGGTCCGCCTCGAGCAGCGCCAGCTCCGCCTTGCGGCGCTCGGTCACGTCGGTGAACATGTCGAGCGAGCCGGCGAAGCGGCCGTCGGCGTCGAGCACCGGCCGGGCCGCCATCAGCATCCACACCGGATGGCCGGCCTTGTGGATGAAGCAGACGTCCACCTGTTCGCTGATGCCGGCGCGGCGCCGCTCGAACAGGCCGCGGACGAACGGCTGGTCCTGCTCCTCGACGAACTCCCACTTGGTGCGGCCGAGCAGTTCCTCCGGGTGGTAGCCGAGCAATTCGCCCATCCGCCGGTTGACGAACGTCACCCGGGCGTCGGCGTCGAGGGTCCAGATCCCCTCGTTCGCCGTTTCGACGATGCGGCGGTACTTCTCCTCGCTCTCGCGGAGGGCGGCTTCCGTCCGGTTATGGTCGGTGCGGGTGATGGCTAGGTCTCCGGTTGGCGCTCGCATCAGGCGTCGGTGTGGAGGCGGTACGGCGAAGGGACGTCGCTCCGCCGGTCTCCGGGAGACTCCGGCATCCACTCGTCAGCACACGAAACCGGCGTGGGTATCTGGGCCCAGGCGGTGGGATTGCTTGACTTGTTATTCTATCCCCGTCGCCGGCCGATTGCACGCCCGAAGCGGACGATTGCCGAATCGTCGACCATTTGGAAGACAGGCGGCCGTGGCAGTGCCGGCCGGGTCTGCTAAAATCGGATGGACTCCTCTTTTCATCCGTCGACGCCGATCTCGCCCGGAGAGGCATCATGGTCGATCCGCTGCCGGTCCCCGGCCCCGCCGTCCCGTCGTCCCCCGTCCGCCCCACGCGCCGCTGGTGGGCGGTGGGGGCCATCGTGGCCCTGATGGCCGCCACCGCGGTCGGCGGCTGGTGGTGGACGCACCGGCCGCCGGCGCCGCCCTCCACGGACGCCGCGGAGGAAGACCTCGACGCCCTCTTCGCCGTCGCCAACCCTGGCTACCTCGGCCCGCAGGCGTGCGCCGAGTGCCACGCCAACCGGCTGAGCGAGTTCAGCAAGACGCGCCACGCCGCCGCCTTTCGCACGCCCCAGGAAACGACTTTGCCGCCGGGGTACACCGCGGAGGGGGCGGCCTACGCTTCCTATCACCCCGATTTGCGGTTTCGCATGACGCGGGAAGGGACGGGATGCGCGCAGGCGGTGATCCGCACCTCCCCGGTCGGGGAGAGGCGCCGCGACTTCCCGGTTGGGGCGATCTACGGCGCCGCCGGCAATGCCGACGAGATCTACTTCACCTGGAAAGGCGACGCGCTGTTCGAGCTGCCGATGGGCTGGCTGCATCCGGTCAACGCCTGGGCCGAACAGCCGTACAACCCGCCGGAGCAGGACTCGTTGCGGACCACCACGCCCCGTTGCGTCGAGTGCCACGCCACCTGGGCCGAGCACATCCCCGGCAGCGAGAACCGCTACCGGCGCGAGACGATGATCCGCGGCGTCACCTGCGAGAAGTGTCACGGCCCCGGCCAGGAGCACGTCGCCTACCACCGTGCCCACCCCGACGAGCAGGCGAGTAAGGCCATACTCCACCCTGGTACGCTGAACCGCGACCGGCTGATGGACGTCTGCGGCCAGTGCCACAGCAACGTCGTCCGCCACCGCGAACGGCCGTTCTCCCACCGGCCCGGTCAACCGCTCGACCGCGCGTTTCAGAAGCTCAAGGCCGAGGGGGTCGAGAACGACCATGTCGCCGATCAGGTGAAATACCTGCGGCAGAGCAAGTGTTACCAGAAGACCGACACCCTCACCTGCATCACCTGCCACAGCCCGCACCGCGCCGAGGCGGCCGGCGATCGCGCCTGCCGGAAATGTCACCAGCCGGCGGAGTGTCGCGAACAGCCGAAGTTGCCGGCCGCGGTACGGGGGGAGTGCGTCGCCTGTCACATGCCGCGGCACAACCGGGGAGCGGTGAAGTTCCATCGCGGCGACGAACGCTACCTGTTCCCGGTCCGCCCACACCTGCACCGGATCGCCGTCTATCCGGAGGCGCGCGACGAGGTGCTGCTCGGCTACCACCGCACCCAGTCTGACGACGCCAGCCGCACCGCCGCGGCCCGGCTAACGAAGTCGCTGGAGGACCACTGGCTAGCCGAGGCCGATCGGCTGCGCGCGGCACACCGGCTGATCCCCGCGCTCGGCGCCGCGCGCGAGGCGCTGCGCCTGAGTCCGACGCCGCGCGTTCGCACGGCCTTGCAGGAGTTGATCACGCTGCAGTCGTCCCTCGATCGCGGGCTGCGCGAGGCGCAAACGGCGTACACGGCACGCCAGTTCCCCCAGGCGGTCGAGGCGCTGGAACGAGTGCTGGCGGTCAACCCGAAGCACGCCTCCGCCCACGGGAAACTGGGAACAGTGCTGGCCATCCTCGGCCAGCGCGACAGGGCGACGGAGCACCTGCAGGCCGTCGCACGCTGCGACCCCGACGACGCCTACGGCGACAACATGCTCGGCTGGTTGGCGTACCTCGACGGCGATCACGCCAGTGCCGACGAGGCGTTTCGCCGCGCCGACGAGCGTTACCCGTTTACCGCCGAGATTCAGTTCCGCTGGGGGCTGGCCCTGTCCGGCCTGGGCCGCTGGCCCGACGCCGAGGCGAAGTTTCGGCCGGGTCATCCTCATCGACCCCGGCCATCTGGGCGGGCTGCAGAGTCTCAGCCAGGCGCTTGCGGCAGGGGAAGGCGGAGGAAGGGGTCTCGTTCGCTCGCCGGGCGGCACGGCTGTGCCAGTTCGAGAACGCCGACGTCCTCGCCACGCTCGCGGAGGCGTACCAGGACGCCGGCCAGCCCGCCCAGGCGGCGGAAACGGCCGATCGGGCGCTGGAACGGGCGAAAGCGAACCCCGAACAGCTGGCCCGCCTCCGCCAGCGCCTGATCGGCCTCGACCGCCCCGGCCGGCCGGGGCCGTGAGCGGCGTCACTCGTCGTGATCGGGATGTAACAGATCCAGAAAAATGATTTCGCCGGTGGAGCGGACGGTGCGTGCCTCGTGCCGCGGCAGGTCGAGGCATTGCGATAGCGCGGTGAGCGGATAGTGGTGGGGCGAGCCGGGCCGGCTGCCCAGGTGGAGCAGCGTGCTGAACCACT
Source organism: Gemmataceae bacterium (assembly GCA_046350215.1). Lineage (GTDB taxonomy): Bacteria > Planctomycetota > Planctomycetia > Gemmatales > Gemmataceae > JAXMAU01. The sequence goes on from JAXMAU010000041.1 coordinate 5,685, forward strand.
CGCTCTGGCCCTTGGCGCGGCGGATCAATTCGAGCTGCAGGTCGCACGAGTAACCACGCCGACCACGCACGTCAACGGGCCGAAAGAAGCACCAGTACCAGTGGCCGTCCTGGTGAATGCGCAGACACTCCGGCTCGACTCCGCCCCGGTCGCGCAGGGCGCGGCGGCCGGCGAGCAGCGGCACCAGCAGCGGGTCGAGGGTTCGCAGCAGATGGGCCGCGACGTCGGCCCCGGTGTCTTCGAGCAGATCGGCAAGGACGAGGCGGTCAGTCAGGTCGTCCAGATGGAACGCCTGCAGGTCGATGGCGGCAAAAGTCATTCACCGGCCCCTTCGGGAGAGGAAGCGGATCGCGGACGCACCGGATGTGCAGGCGGCTCTCTACCCATGCTGCCGCAAGCGGGGCCTCGGATCAAGCGAACTCTTCACAATCTTTTCATCCGGCTGTCGATCAGCGACGACGGACCCCGCGGCCCACCCCAGCGCGACGGCGGTCAGCGCTGGCAAGACGTCCGCCTCGGACCCGGCGCCGGGCAGCGGCGTTGCCACATCCGCCGGCGCCGGGGATACCGCCAGGTCGGCGTCTGCCGCTGGCGTCTCGCTGCCGGTGACGGCCAGCGGCGGAGCAGCCTCGTCACGGGCATCCACCCTGTCTTCGGCCTCATCGGCGGCTGGCGCCGACGCCTCGTCCTCCTCGACGGCCGACGGCGGACCGGGGGCGAAGGGGTCTTCCTCGACCGGCGGGCCGAGCTGAACCTCCGGCGCCGGCGCCTCGGGGCCGACCGCGGCGGCCTCGGAAGCGCCGGCCGCCTCCGCCGCCTGCTCCGTCCCCTCCACCGCCTCGGCGGCGATCGGGATGGTGGGCGCATCGTCCTCCCCCGGCGCGACCACGGACGCCAGGTAGTTCCCCTCCGCCAGCCCGCCGGCCAGCAGGGTGACGACCACCACCAGCGATTCGCCGTCCAGGGAAGACGTCTCGGCGACGACGGCCACCTCGCCGGGGCCGCCGGGGTTGCCGGCGCCCTCGGCGGAGGGCAGCTCGAACACGAACAGCTGGTCCGACCCGCTGGCGGTCACCAGCACCTGGAATCCGGATTCGGTTTCGAGCACCGCCAGCGCGCTCGGGTCGGACGGCAGCCCATTCAGCCCGACCAGCTCGCCGGCGACGCTGAACGTGCCCTGGTCGGTCGGCTGCAGCAGGTCGACCCGGCCGTTCGCCAGCACCACCACCACCCGCCCGCCGGCACCGCCGACCGCGCTCACCGCCGCCGACCCCTGGTACACCACGCCGAGCGACGTCATCGACGACAGGTCGAGGCCGATCAGCCGGCCGTTCGTGTCGGGTGTGACCGTCGTCGTGCCAGACGGAAACGGCCCCGTCGGGGTGGACGGGAGCGGGATGCTGACCGACACCGGGCGGAAAAAGCCGAGGCCCGCCGCGGGGACCACTGTCACGCTGCCGGTCTGGCTGCCGGCCGCGCTGGCGCTGTTGGTGATGACCAGGTCCGGCCGTCCGTCGCGGTCGGTGTCCTGCACGATCGTGCCGAGCGGGCCGAATCCGCCCGACGGCACGGGATTGGTGAACACCGCCGTCCACCCCCCGCTCGCGGTCAGCCCGCCGAACAGGACGGAGACGTTATTCGACCCCTGATTCGTGACCACCAGATCGGGCACGTTGTCGGCGTTCAGGTCGGCGACGGTGACGGCCACCGGCCGGGTACCGACCGGGAAAGCGACCGCCCCGTTCCGCCCGTAGACGACCACGTTGTTGCTGCCGGTGCCGACCACGATCCGCTCGAGCGCCCCGTAACCGTCCAGCTGCGCCGTGGTCACCGCGCCGACCGCCTTCAGAAGAGTGGGCGGAGTCGGCAGCGCCGAGGCGATCAGGTAGCGATTTCCGCCGGCGGAGGGCGTTTGCACCGTCATCCGGTTCGCCTGCTGGTTGGCCACCACCACGGTCGGTCTACCGCCACTGACGACGACCGACAGGCTGGTGCGGTCGCCGGTGAACGGCGGAGGCGGATCGAACTTGCCGTCGCCGCGGCCGGCCATCCACAGGATGTCGCCGGCAGCGTTCCCGACGACCAGATCGACGCGGCCGGTGGTTGGGTTGGGATAGGCTGTCAGGCCTAGTGGGTTGTCCAGCGCAGGGGGGACCCGATTGTCATCGATCCCGGCAACAACGAAGTAGTCGAATGGAGTTCCGTCGCCGCGGCCGAGATAGATGAGTACCTGGCCGCGCCCTCGGTCGAGAACAGCCAGATCCAGCCAATGGTCGCCGTTTAAGTCGCCGGCGACCATCGGCCCCGGGGCGTCGAGCAGGGCGTCCTTCACCGTGGTGGGGGAGAGGTTATCGACCTGGGGGTTGAGCAGTCCGCCGCGGCCGTTGTTCACCAGTGTGACCAGCGCGTGCAATCCCTGGTGGAGCACCAAAACGTCGGTGCCGCCGCCTGGGAGGAAGTCATCGGCAAGGACAGCCACCGGCTGTTGCAGCGATTCCACCTGCCCGCGCTCCAGTCCGTAGGCGGCGGTCCCCGACCGGAACCGGCGAACGGTGTCGAAATGCTGGTTGGGGTCATTGTCGAGCACGGTCAGGTCGCCGGATGCCGTGGCGTTGACCAGCACGTCGAGGTCGTGATCGCCGTCGAGATCGGCGAGCGTCACCTCGGTCGGGTTCGCGCCGGTCGAGTGGAATCGCGGTTCCTGGAACGAGGCAGTGGCACGGCCAGGTAGCGCGATCGACACCTCGGCGGCGAGCGGGTGCGACAGAATCAGGCTGTCGCGGCCGGTGCCGCTGAGGTCGCCGGCGGTGATCCGCAGGGCGAGCACATCGAGGGAAAAGAGGTCCGCCGGCGGTGCCAGCTGTCCGTCCTTCGGCGCACGATACAGGGTGACAGTGCAGGCAGTGCCGGCGTCGAGGGCGGCAATGGTCCAGCCGTCGCCGGTACGAACGGGGACGAGGTCGCGCGCCGGCCGGCCGGGGTTGAGCACCTGGTACGGACCGAGCGGCAGGTCGTCTTCGGGCCGCCCCTGGCGATAGAGGATCTGCCCGGTGCGGTCGAGGATCACGCTGTCCAGCCGGCCGTCGCCGTTGAAGTCGCGGAGGAAGGGGGTGGTGGGGACCGCGGTTTCGCGCAGCGGTGTGGCCGGGGTGACGGTCGTCGCGTCGGTGAACGGGCCGAGCAGCACGCCGATGGTGGACTCGCGCGCGTTGGGCGTCACCACGTCGAGCCGGCCGTCGCCGTTGAGGTCGTCGGCCGCCAGGAACGCCGGCCCCTGGCCGACCGGGACGGCGAACCGCGTCTGGAACGTGCCGTCGCCGTTGCCGCGGAGGACAGTGACCGTCCCGCCGCCGCTGTCCACCGTCATCACGTCCAGGAGCCGGTCGCCGTCGAAATCGGCGATCAGCACGCCTATCGGCTGGCTGCCCACGTCGAGGTCGGGAAGTCTCCGCTCGAACCCGCCGCCGGGCAGCCCGCGCAGCAGGGTGACCGTGTTGGCCTGGTTGGCGGTGACGAGGTCCACCCGCCCGTCGCGGTTCAGGTCGCCGACCGCCAGCGCCACCGGCAGCGGGGCGACCGCGAAGTCCTGGCGGCTTTCAAACAGCCCGTTGCCGCGACCGTGGTACACGCTGACCGTGTTCGAGCGGCGGTTGGCGGCGGCCAGGTCGACCAGGCCGTCGCCGTCGACATCGGCGGCGACGACCGCGTAGGGGTTCCGTCCGGTGGGCAGGGTGAGCGGGCTGTTGAACGTGCCGTCGCCCTTGCCGAGAAGAATCGACAGGGTATCGTCGCCACGGTTGGCGGCGACGAGATCGAGGATGCCGTCGCGGTCCAGGTCGGCGGCGAGGACGGCGACCGTTTCGCTCCCCACTGGGTATTCGCCGACCGGCAGGAAGCCGCCAGCGCGCCATTGCCGAGCAGGACCCGGTGAGGGTGCCGCTGGCGTCGCCGAGGCGGTTGGCGGACACCAGGTCGGGCCGCCTGTCGCGGTTGAAGTCGCCGGTCGCCACCGCCACCGGGCGGACGCCAGCCGCCGCCTGCCGCTGCGGCTGGAACGTGCCGTCGCCATTGCCGAGGAGCAGCGTCGAGGGTGTCGGCCGAGGGACGTTGGCGGTGACCACGTCGCGCCCGGCCGTCGAGGTCGAAGTCGTCGATCGCCACCCCCACCGGCTCGGGGCCGACGGACAAACCGCTCGCGGGCCCAGGAAGCTGCCGTCGCCGTTACCGAACAGCAGGGCGAGCTGATTGGCCGACCGATCGCCGCGGCGAGGTCGAGTTGGCATCGCCGGTCAGGTCGACGAGGGTGACCGCCGTTTGAGCCGCCCCGGGCGCATGTTCCTGCTGATACGCAGTGCCGTTGCCGACGCCGAGGAACAGCTGCAGCGTGTCGCTGGCGGTCGCCACCGCCAGGTCGGGCACCTTGTCGCCGGTGACGTCGCCGACCGCCAGCGCCACCGGCTGCAGTCCGGCGGCCAACGGCGGCAACACGTCCAGCCCGCCGGTGGCCGGCGCAGGACACATTCGCCACCGAGTTGCCCACCCGGTTGGCCGTCAGCACGTCGGGCCGGCCGTCGCCGTTCACGTCGGCCACCGCCAGCGCGGTCGGGCCGTCGCCCACCGTGTAAATCGTCGCGGCGCCGAACTGGCCGTGGCCGGCGCCCGGCAGGATCGTCACCCGCGCGCGTCCTGGTAGGACGCGACGATCAGGTCGAGGTGGCCGTCGCCGAGGACGTCGGCGAGCGCCTGCCACCGGGCTCGAAGCCAACGGCAAGGGGTTCGTCGGCGACGAACCCGCCGGCCGTTCCGGCCACACCACCACGGTGGACCCGCTGCGATCGGTGGCGATGAGGTCGGGCCGATCGTCCCCGTCGACGTCTTCCGCCGCAACCGCCGACGGCTCGCCATCCATCGAAAGGCGGTCCCGGCAGGCGAAGTACCGTCGCCGATACCGTGGAACACGCCGATGGCTGCGCGGAAAAGGCGTTGGCACACACAAGATCGAGCATCGCGTCGCGGTCGAGATCGGCGACCGCGAGCACGATCCGGCTGGTCCTCGTCCAGCCCGCCGCCGGTCGAGAGCGTGATGGCGGGCCGAAACGTGCCGTCGCCGCGGCCGAGCAGCACTGGTCAGGGTGTCGTCGCCGGCGTTGGCGGTGACGAGGTCGATGCCCGTCGCGGTTGAAGTCCGCCCGACGCCAGCGCTGCGGGTCTTGCCGGTGGCCACCGGATCGAGCGGCGACGACGCCGGTGCCAGCTCGGTACGCAGCGTCGGAGGCCGCGCCGGCCGGAGCCGTGGCGGGCGAGGTAGTAGGTGCCTGGCCCGACGTGCTGGACGATCCGCCCGCCCAGCAGGATTCTTCGAGATCCTTCCGACGTCGCGCAGGTGATCGGTGCCGGCGGCGTCGGTCAGGGTGAGCCACCGGCCGACCGCGGGGAGGCCGGGTTGCAGGTCGGCGGTGAGTGTGCCGGGCTGATCGACGACGAGGCGGAACCACTCGGTCGGCGCCGGCGCGCCAGGCTGCCGCGACGCCACGCCTGGACTCGCCAGCAGGTCGGCGGTATCACGGAACGAGCAGCCCCGCTGGCGTCGATGGGCGTGACCGGGGCGGACATGCGCTCACGTCCGCCGCACTGGCGAACGCGCCCGGCACGTCCAGTCCGACGGCGAGCAGCGTCCCGCGCTTCGAGCGGCTCCAGGGTCAGGCGGTGCCAGGACTTGCGGGCGCGGTGGCGCATGACGCCTCGGGGCGGTGGTACGACCGGCGTGTCCGTACGCATGAACGCACGAAACCGAAGGAGCCGACATGTCAGATTTCCACCCGCTGCGAGGACATTCCTCCACGTCACGTCGGCGGTGGTTTCGGCGGAGGCCCGTCCGGGATGCGCCCGCACAACCGGCACGGACGGCCGTCTCTTGCGCCGTCACCAGATTCCGACCGGGATCTGCTTCCGGTCCGCCGCGAAAGCGGCATAATGACAGGAGGGGAAATCGAATCGCTTACCCGGCCCAGGCAGCGGTCATGAATCCATCCGGTTGCTGACAACCTATCGTTGCAGGAAGACGCCTACGACCGGGGGAAGGACCTTCCCGGCCGGAGGAGATGGCCCGGATCAGCCGGAGGTGGCCGACCAGTTGCGGCCGCTGATCGAGCAGCCGCCCAACCCTCAAGGCGATGGTCGCCGCCGTGGAGCCGGCGCGGCCGAGGGTGAGAACGTGCGCATACCGTGTCGTTCCCCGCGCCATCGGTCCCGAACCCAGCCAACGGTCACACGCGGCCAAGCCGGCCGGGGCCAGCGACCCTCTCTCACGCTGCTTCGATCCGCCGCCACCCAACCGCCCCCGAGGCCGCCGACCTGTTCGGCACCATCTCGCACGTCGGCGTGAAAGTGTCTGGACCGGACCGTCGACGCGGTGGACCTGCCGGGGAGCGTATCTCCTCGACCGCAAGCGCGGACCCCGCCGGCGCCGGTCAGCCCGCCGGGGTACGAGATATCGGCACCCTCGGCCGTGGCGGCATGGGCGTGGTATACAAGGCCCGCCAGGTCGGTCTGGATCCGGCTGTGTGCGCTCCAAGATGATCCTCGCCGGCGGGCATGCCGGCGAAGGGCGAGCTGGCCCGCTTTCGCGTCGAGGCCGAGGCGATCGCCCGGCTGCAGCACCCGAACATCGTCGCCGTCTACGAGATCGGCGAGCACGACGGGCAGCCGTTCTTCTCGCTCGAATACTGCCCCGGCGGCAGCCTCGACCGGCGGCTCAAGGGCACCCCGCTGGCCGACACCGACGCCGCCCGGCTGGTCCGGGCGCTGGCCGACGCCATGTTCGCCGCCCACCAGGCCAACGTGATCCACCGGGACCTGAAGCCGGCGAACGTGCTGCTGGCATCTGGCGGCGGACACTCGTCCGTCCTCTCCGGAGCCGCGCCGGCCGATCCCGCTGCTGCCAGTTCCGCGGCCACCCTGAACCAGTTTATCCCCAAGATCACCGACTTCGGCCTGGCGAAGAAGCTCGACGACGTCGGCCAGACGCACACCGGGGCGATCATGGGGACGCCCAGCTACATGGCGCCGGAGCAGGCCGAGGGCAAGAAGGACATCGGCCCGCTGGCGGACGTCTATGCGCTGGGAGCGATCCTCTACGAGTGTCTGACCGGCCGTCCACCGTTCAGGGCGGCCACCCCCTATGACACCATCTTGCAGGTGATCTCCGAGGAGCCGGTTGCGCCGCGGCAGCTCAACCCGAAGATCGACGCGGATCTCGAAACGATCTGTTTGAAATGTCTCCGCAAGGAGCCGCAGGCCCGGTATGCGTCGGCGGCGGCGCTGGCGGACGACCTCGGCCGCTTCCTGACCGACGAGCCGATCTCCGCCCGCCCGGTCAGCCGGGTGGAGTGGGCGATCAAGTGGGCACGGCGCCGGCCGACCACGGCGGCGCTGTTTGCTGTCGTCACCCTGGCGGTGGTGCTGGCGATCGTCGGCGGCTGGTTTTACGGTCTGTACCAGGACGGCCAGTCGCGGTTGCTGACGCAACAGGTGCAGCGGACGCGGCAAACGACCGCCCTGTTCGCCGAGGGCCAGGAGGCCGAGTCGGCCGCCCGACTGGCGCTGGTCGCCGGCCGCGACGCCGCGGCGATCGAGGCGTTCGTCCGCGCCGAGGGAGCGCTGGAGCGAGCGGTGACCGCGCTGGCCGCCGCCCAGGACCCGGCCGACGACGCCCTTCGCACCCAGGTCGAGGAGCGCCTCACGGCGGTGCGCGACGAGCTGCAGGCGCTGCGCCGCCGGCAGGAGGCGAGGGGCAAGGAGGAGCAGGCACGGCGACAGCTGCAGGAACAGGTGGCTCGTCTCGGGCAGCAGCGCGACGATGTGCTGTTCCATCATCTCGGCGTGGTCGCCAGCGAGGAGGCCGCCAACCGGACCGCCGTCCGCACCCTCGCCGCCGCCGCGCTGACCCCGTTCGGCCTCGATCCCGGCCGTCCGGCGAGCGCGGCGAAGGACGCCTTGGCGCCCTTCGTCCGTCATTTCGCGTCCGATGCGCAGCGGCGCGACACCGCGCTGGCCTGCTTCGAGGTGCTCCTGGTCTGGGCGCAAACCGAACGCACTGCCGCGACGAGTCAGCCTGAGGCCGACCGCGCACGCGGCCTGCGCCTGGCCGCCGACCTGCTCGACCGGGCACGAGCACTGGCGGACGGCCAGCGGATGCCGCTGCCGCGGTCGTGGACCGTCGAACGCGCCAACCTGCTCGCCGCACAGGGGGACGAGGCGGCTGCGAAGACCGAACGGGCGCAGGCCGACCGCGAGCCATCGACGACGGCGCTGGACGATTTTCTGCTCGCCCTGGAGGCGTATCGCCGCGGGCAGACCGACCGCGCGGTGGCGGGATGCGAGGAGGCTCTGCGCCGCCAGCCGGGGTATTTCTGGCCGCACTACCTGCTCGGGCTGTGTCACCTCAAGGAACGCCGGTGGGCACAGGCCGACGCCTGGCTGAGCACCTGCGTCAGCCAGCGGCCGGAATACTTCTGGCCGCGCGTGCTGCGCGCCTCGGCACGCATCGAGCTGAACAGTCTCGCCGGGGCCGACAGCGACCTGACCACCGCCTTGCGCCAGGCCGCCAGCCCAACCATGCGCCACCTGGTTCACCTCAACCGCAGCCGGCTCGCCATCGTCCGCAAGCAGTGGGCGGAGGCGCGCGACGAGTTGAAAGCGGCGATCGCCTGCCAGCCGACCGGCGGCTACCAGGCGCACACCAACCTGGCGCAGGTGTACCGGCAGCTGAGCGACCTGCCGGCGGCGCGGGCCGAGCTGGACCGCCATCGCCATCCAGCCGACCGACGGGCGACTGTACTACACGAGCGCAGGTCGCCGCCCAGCAGGGAAACAAGGAGGCGGCGCGGGCCGACTTCGAGCAGGCGATCCGCCACGCCGGTAAAAGCAAGGCGCGGTAGCTGGCCGCCGCCCATGTCGAGTTAGGGTATCTCAAATACCAGGCCGGCCGGCCGGAGGAGGCGCCGGCGGAGTACGCCGCCGCGCTGGCCGCGGTCGAGAACTACCCGCCGGCGTTTCGCCAGCAGGCGGAGGCGTACCTGGCGCTGGGCCGGCAGGCGGAGGCTGGCCAGGCGCTCGACGCCTACCTGGAGGCTGGCGGCGAGCCGACGGTGGCGGTCTACCGCGCCCGCGGGCTGATCCACACCGCCCTGCGCGAATACGCCCCGGCGGCGCTGGCCTACACCCGCGCGCTGCAGCGGGAGGACGACCCGGACCTGCTCAGCTATCGCGGCTGGGCCTACCTGCAGTCGCAGGCGCTGCCGCTGGCGCTGGCCGACTTCGAGGCGGTGCTGAAGGAACACCCCGACCACGCCGATGCCCTGTGCGGCCGGGGCCACATCCGGGCGATGAGCGGCAAGCTGAAGGAGGCGCAGGAGGACGCTGAGGCGGCGCTGCGGCACGGCCGGCCGACGCCGACGCTGCTGTGTAACCTGGCGTGTATCCACGCCGCATCGCTCGCCGGCTGGAGGAAGTCGAGAGCGCCTGCCGCGCCGTCCCGTCGGCGCAGGTCCGGCGGCACGAGGACCGGGCCATCGATCTGCTCGGCCAGGCGCTCAAGAAGGTGCCGGCGGAGCAACGGGCGCGATTCTGGCGCGATCAGGTGGAGCCGCATCTCGTCCTCCGCCGCTCACCTGGGCCACCCGGCTACGCCGGCTGGCTCCGCCGGCGGGCACCTGAGCGTCTCAGCCCGCCGATCGGGCGGCGTCGAACATGGCGACGATGTTTTCGGGCGGTACGCCGGCCTGGATGTTGTGGACCGACGCGAACACGTAACCGCCGCCCGGCGCAAACGTGGCGACGTGCTGGCGTACCTCCGCCGCCACCTCGTCGGCCGTGCCGTAGGGCAGCGTTTTCTGGCAGTCGAGCGACGCCCCCCAGAACACCAGCCGGTCGCCGAACTCCGTCTTCAGCCGCACCGGGTCCATGCCCGCGGCGCTCGTCTGCACCGGATTGAGTATGTCAATACCCATTTCGATCAACGCCGGCAGCAGCGGGAAGATGGCGCCGTCGCTGTGCAGCATCACCTTCATGCGCGTGTGCTGTTTGATCCAGCGGATCCCGCGCTGGTAGTGCGGCAGCACCAACCGGCGAAACATCGGCACCGACAGAAACAGCGACGTTTGCATGCCGAAGTCGTCGCAGATCTGCAACACGTCGACGCGGTTGTCGACCGCCTCGGTGAAGCGCTCGAGGTTGGCGATCCAGGCGTCGACCAGCCGCTCGTACAGGGCGTGGACGTAGTCCGGCTCGGTGGCGAGGGTAATCATCCACGCCTCGAAGTCGCCGGTTCCCAGGCCGTAAAACAGCTCGTAGGGCGGGCCGAGCGGGGCGACGATGGCGAAGTCGGTGTTCTCCGCCAGCGCCTTCGACTGGGCGCGGTAGTGGGCGCACGTCTCGGCGGACAGCAGCGGCGGCTGGAATGTCGCCAGATCGACGTGGGCGGCGCCGGGGTATTTCTCCAGCCGGTCGAAGTAGAACCCGCCCTTCGGCATCTGGGCGATGCGCTCGTCCCCGCGGTAGAGCACCAGGCTGCCGTCGGGGTCGGTGCGCGGCTGAAAGGCGCCCGGCACCTCGACGGGTGTGCCGTCGAACAGCTGCCACGGCTTCCAGCCCTCGTTGCGGATGCCGAACGCCACCTCCGGCCGGTATAGCCCGACGACGTCGGCGCCGAACCGCTCCATCACCGGCCGTTCCACCTCGGCGAGCATCTGATACAGGTCGAACACCTGCGTCGGTGAGGCGATCCCCAGGTGGCGCTTCAGCGCGTGGTAGGCCGACGCGGCGATGCCGGACTGGCGCGTGCCGCCCAGGTCGATCGGCAGGCGATCGGGCTGCCGGTGGTCCAGGGCACACAACACGCGCTCGCGGGGGTTCATCACGGCTCCGGCGGGGTCAGGGTTTGGTCGAACGGGCGTAGCGGGTGAGGGCGCGCAGGTTCTCCGGCGGGGTGCCGCGCGGCACCTCGCAGCCGGCGGCGACGAGACAGCGCGGCCCGGCCTGCCGGTGGCATTCACGAATCGCCGCCGTCACCGACTCGGGCGTGCCGTCGCGGAGCGTTCGCACCGGGTCGAGGTTGCCGAGCAACACCTGGTCCGGCCCCATCGCCCGGCGGGCCGCGTCGAGTGGAGACGGATAATCCAGATCAACAATGTCGCATCCGAGCTTACCCATCCCCTCCAGCGCGAACCGGGTGTCGCCGCAGATGTGCAGCCGCACTCGCGCGCCGAGCGCATGCACGCCATCTACCATCCGCTTCTCGTAGGGCCAGACGAACTCCTTGTAGAAGCGCGGCCCGATCAGCGATGCCGCGGCGTCGCCGATGCCGATCAGGTCGGCCCCGGCCTTCACCTGCGCCTCGGCGAACCGCAGTTCCATCGCCACCACGAACTCGAACAGCTCGCGGACGAACGCCGGGTCGTCGTAGAAGTCGAGCATGAGCGTATTGATGCCGCGCAGGTCGGCGCCCTCGGCGCACGGCCCCTCGATCCATCCCTCGACCAGCCGGTCGGGACAGCGTTCGCGCAGCAGTGCCACCCCGCGCACCCGGTCGTGCATGCGGCCGCCGCCGAGCGGATCGGGGATCGAGAGCTTTTTCAGGTCGTCCTTGTCCGCGAGCCGCGCCTGGTTCTCGTCCAGCGCCGGCGGTTGGTCGTCGAAGTAGGCCACGGTGGCGCCGCAGTCGGCCGCCTCACGGGCCGGGTCGGAGATGCACGAGACGTGGTCGAAGTCATACTCGGCCGCGGTCCGCGCTCCGCCTCGACCAGTGCCCGGTGGTCGGTGGCGTAGCGCCGGTACGCCACCCCGGCGGTGTCGCCGGCGAACATCATGGTAATCGGCATCAGCGGCAGGCCGTCGACCGGCTTGCCATCCAGAAACGCCAGCAGCCGCTCTCGCCCGGTCATGCCGCACCTTCCTTTCGCCTCAGCCGGCGATCATGGCCCGCGCCACCTCGACGGCGCTGGCAGCGTCGGCCGCGTAGCCGCTGGCGCCGATCTCGTCGGCGAACTTCTGAGTGACCGGCGCCCCGCCGACGATGATCTGCGGTGCCAGCCCGGCGGCGCGGAACGCCTCGATCGTGCGTTTCATTGCCGGCATGGTGGTGGTCAGCAGCGCCGACAGACCGACCAGTTGCGGCTGGTGCTCACGCGCGGCGTCGACGAACTTTTGCGGCGATACGTTGGCGCCCAGGTCGATCACCTCGATGCTGGCGCTGCGCCACATCATCGCCACCAGGTTCTTGCCAATGTCGTGCAGATCACCCTCCACAGTGCCGATGACCGCCTTCGCAATCGGCCGGTAGCCCGCCTTCACCAGCAGCGGTTCGAGCAGGCTCAACCCCTCCTTCATGGCGCGGGCGGCGATCAGCATCTCCGGCACGAAGATCTCGTGCTGCTGGAACTGCCGGCCGACCACGTCCATCGCCGCCACCATCGCGTCGAGCACCTGCTGCGGCGGATGGCCGGCGTCGATCGCCTGCTGCGTCAGCCGCTTCGTGGCGTCGCGATCGCCCTGTTCCACCGCCGCGCCGATCTGCTTCAAGTCGATCATCGTTCCCCCCTGTCCGGTCCAGTCATGCCGGGTCGCGCATCGGTCACCGGAGTCGAGGATCAGTTTATTGCAGCCTGCCCTCGCCGGTCAGATGCCAGCGGCCGCCGGATCGAATAGCAGTGGGAAGAACGGCCCGCCAGGTGCTTGGTGCCATGCCCACGCTTGCGTGGGCATGCGGCGTTACTTCGACCGGCCCCGTCGAGAGGAGAGACACCCGCACTACATGGCCACGCAGAGCCGTGACCATGCCACCCCAGAACCGGTGATGGGGTGGGACGATAACACTGCCCACGACAAATGCCCTCTCTTTCCCGAATCCGATCAGATGCCAGCGGCCGCCGGGTCGAACAGCAGCGGGAAGAACGGCCCACCCATCCGCTCGCCGCGCGGGATCACCGGCACCCCCTTCAACAGAGGCTGGTCGGCGTCGGACACCACACCGTCGCGGAATGCGTTGATCACCGTCGCTCGCCGCGGCCGGTCGGTGCTGTTGGCGAACGAGCCGTGGACGAGCAAGGGGTGGTGGAACGTCGCCTCGCCCTTCTTCAGCTCGATCGCCACCGGATGCTGGAACTGCTCGTACTGCTCCGGCGTTAGCACCTGGCGGATCGCCTCCATGTCGCCGGCCAGCCCGGTGATCGGCAGCAGCGTCCAGCGGTGGCTGCCGGGGATGTACTGCACACAGCCGTTGTCGCGAGCGGCGTCGTCCAGCCCGATCCAGCAGGTCAGGTGCGCCATCGGCGTGGTCCGCGTCCAGTACGAGTAGTCCTGGTGCCAGGCGACCACTCCGCCGTGTTTCGCCGGTTTGCAGAACAGCTGGTCGTGCCAGAACCGTACCGGCCCGCCGAGCAGCTGCGACGCCGGCACGGTGAACCCCGGCTGCCACAGGATGTCGTGGAACCCCGGCGTGATACGCCACGCGCCGAGGGCGTGGAACAGCACTCGCGCCGGGTCGGCCGACTCGTTGGTGTGGAACTCGTGGAACAGCTCGTTACCGGGGTGCGCTGGATTGAACAGCCCGCTCAGTTCCTCGCGCAGCCGGTCCACCTGCGCGTCGCTCAGCACGCGGACGCCGGCGACGTAGCCGTGTTCGTGGTAGTGCCGCACCTGCGCGTCGGTGAGGCGGAAGCGCGCCCATTCCTCCGGGCGCGTGGGCCGTGCGTCGAGGGTGCCGAGCGGCTGGTGGTGAACGGACAGATCGTCAGGCATGGGGTGGCTGGCGGGTGGGTGGTCGGGAGCGGCGGCCTGGCCCGGTCCCTGTGCCGCGCCGGCCCGATCCCTGGCGTCGTTGTATGTCGGCAGAGGCGCGCTGTCTCGCCCGTCCGCCGGCACCTCCGGTTGCACTCCGGCGGCGGACGGCATACAACTACCCCCGGGAAGTCGAAGGCGTCGGACGGGGCACGAGAGGCCGCCACCGCCCTGACGATCCCAACCCTGCCAGGACGTTTCGCCGGTCCCACCCACCCGGCCAGTTGCCGCCTCCCTCGTTGCAGGTCCACGCTTTCGGCTTCCCGGAGACCGTCCGCCGAGACGGGAGCAACGGTTGCCCCCGCTGCCGGTCCGTGCCTCCTCTCCGGAGTTAGCTCATGTGGACGCCGTGGCGGGTTTCGTCGTCGGTTCGCGGCACGTTGCGGGTCGCCATCCCGGTCCTCCTGGTCGGCGGGCTGCTGCTCGTGCGGTCGGAACGGGGGCCGATGCCGGAACGGGTCCAGGCTGCGCCCGCGGCGGATGCGGCGGACGACCTTGGCCCGGTGGCCCTGGCTGTCGACGGCGACGGGCGGCGGCTGTTCGTCACCTGTGCGAACGCCCCGCGGCTGTTCGTCGTCGACCTGGCCACGGGCAAGGTGAGCCGGCGGATCGACCTGCCCCACCCGGCCGGGGGGCTTACCTGGGATGGAAGCGGTAAGCGATTACTCGTTACTACCGCCGCTCCCGAGGGTGCCGTCTGCGCGGTCGACGTCGACCGTGGCACGGTGGCGGCCGGCGTGCCGGTCGGGCACACGCCGACGGCGCTCGCGGTCAGCCGCGACGGCCGCCGGGCCTACGTCGCCAACCGCTTCAACAACGATCTGTCGGTCGTCGACCTGGCGGCGAACCGGGAGGTCCGCCGGGTGCCGGTCATCCGCGAGCCGGTGGCGGTGGCGCTGACGGCGGACGGCAAACGGCTGATCGTCCTCAACCACCTGCCCACCGGCCGGGCCGACGTCGCCACCGTGGCCGCCGAGGTGACGGTGCTCGACACCGACACCTTCCGGGCCACCGCCATCCTGCTGCCGAACGGGTCGACTGCCCTCCGCGGCCTGTGCCTGTCGCCTGACGGGCGCTACGCCTACCTGACGCACATCCTGGCCCACTACCAGTTGCCGACCACCCAGCTCGAACGCGGCTGGATGTGTACCAACGCCGTCACCGTCGTCGACGTCACCGCCGCCAAACGAGTGAATACGTTCTTACTCGACAACGTGGACCTCGGTGCCGCCAACCCGTGGGGGATCGCCTGCTCGGCCGACGGCAAGACGTTGTGCGTCGCGCTGGCCGGCACGCATGAGGTCGAAGTAATCGACCTGCCGGGACTGCACGATCGCCTGGCGCGGGCCGCCGGCGGGGAGAAGGTCACCGACTCGACCGCGTCCGCTGCCGATGTGCCGAATGATCTGGAGTTCCTCAGCGGGCTGCGCCGCCGCGTGCGATTGTCCGGCAACGGGCCGCGCGGGCTGGCCATCGTCGGCGATCGGGTGTACGCCGCGGAGCACTTCTCCGACAGCCTGGCGGTGGTCGACCTGAAGGCCGTCGGCCCGGCGCGGCCGCAATCGATCCCGCTGGCCGCCGACCGGCCGCTCTCCGCCGCGCGGCGAGGCGAGATGCTGTTCAACAACGCCGAGAAGTGCTTCCAGCACTGGCAAAGCTGCGCCTCGTGCCATCCCGACGGGCGAGCCGACGGATTCAACTGGGACCTGCTCAACGATGGCGTCGGCAACCCGAAGAACACCCGCAACATGCTCCTCGCCGCCGACACCCCGCCGATGATGAGCCTGGCCGCTCGCGAGGGAGTCGCGCACGCGGTTCGCAGCGGGTTCCAGGTGATTCAGTTCACCACTCCCGCCGACCGGGACGTGACCGACGTCGTCGCCTACCTGAAGGCGATGAAGCCGGTGCCCAGTCCGGCGCTCGTTCGCGGTGAGCTGAGTCCGCTGGCGAAGAAGGGGCGCCACGTTTTCACCACCGCCGGCTGCGCCACCTGCCACCCGGCCCCGCTGTACACCAACCTGCACCAGTACGACCTGCACACCGGCACCGGCCCCGATCGCGGCAAGCCGATCGACACGCCGACGCTGATCGAGGTGTGGCGGACCGCTCCGTACCTGCACGACGGACGGGCGGCGACGCTCCGCGACCTGTTCACCACCCACAAGCACGGCGGCGCCGCCGACCTGAGCGCCACCGACCTGGCCGCACTGATCGAATTCGTGTCGTCGCTCTGACCGCGCGGCGGCGCGGGGGATTTTTCCCCTTGTCGCTCTCAGGATCCGAAACTAGATTGGTCAGTGAAACACCGTTTCACTGGTGAATCAGTCGGGGAGGCCGCTCGTGGGGAAGCTGACGGGGCGCACCGTGAGCGCCGACACGCGCTACAGTGTGCCGAACCTGGAGCGCGGGCTGCGCATTCTGGAGCTGCTTCAGGACCACCGCGACGGGCTGTCGCAGAGTGAGCTGGCGGCCCGCCTCGGCTTCTCCAAGACCAGCGTGTTTCGCGTTACTCGCACGTTGCTGGAATACGGCTACCTGCTTCGCAACGAGGAGACCAAGGCGCTGCGGCTGAGCCGCAAGCTGCTGGCGCTGGGCATCCGGGCGCTGGCCGATCGCGACCTGATGGCGACCGCCATCGACGTGCTTCGCGGCCTGCGCGACACGCTCCGCGAGACGGTGCTGATCGGTACGCTGGCCGACGAGGCGTTCGTCGTGCTGGATCAGGTGCTGGGCGCTCATCCGTTCAAGTTTTCCGTGGACCGCGGCGCCCGGCTGCCGCTGCACACCGCCGCGCCGGCCAAGGCGATGCTCGCCGCGCTACCGGAGCGCGAGCGCGAGGCGGCGGTCGATCGCATCGAGTTCACGTGCTTCAACGATCGCACCATCACCACGCCCGAGGCGTTCCGGCGCGAGCTGGACGCCGTCCGCACACAGGGCTACGCCGTGGACCGTGGCGAGCAACTGGGTGGGATTCACTGCGTCGCGGCGGCGGTGCTCGACCGGCACGGGTATCCGATCGCCGGGGTCTGGACGACGGGTCCGGCGGACCGCCTGCGCGCGTCCGACCTGCCGGCCGTCGGCGCGCTACTGGTGTCCCGAGTTCGCATTATTTCGCACCGCCAGGGGTTCGTCCCCGCGCGGGACTTGCCGCTCCCAGAGTGAGGGGGACAGGCCATGAGACGGGTCCATTACCGGGTTCTGCTGGGTGTCTTGCTGGTCGTCGGGCTGACGGCCTGGGAGCTGGCGGCCGGGTGGGGCGGAGACAACGGTCGAGGCCGCGACTGGGCTGCCGAGATGCTCCGCAACCGCGAGGCGCTGCACCGGCACCGCGCCACTTTGCCAACGCAATCCCCGTGGTACACCACCGGGCCGGTAGCGAACCGCTCGCCGCGCGAGCCGCGTTCGCCCGAGAAGGGCGTGCGTCTTGATGCCACGACCGCCGACGGCTCGCCCGTGTGGACCGAACAGACCTGGCGCGACGGTGAGCTGGTCCAGGTTCCCGTGGCCGATCGGTCGACGACTTACCTCTACCGCACCATTGACAGCCCACGGGCGATGACGCTGCGCGTCGCCCTGTCCTGTGAAGGCAATAGCGTCGCCTGGCTCAACGGCAAGAAACTGGCAACACCCCCCGCCGCGCGGCGTGGCATCCGGCCTGGCAGTGATGAATTGGCCCTCGATCTGAAGGCGGGCGTCAATCATTTGCTCGTCAAGGTGAACGCGCGGCCGCGCAACTGCAAACTGTATTACTCCATCGGACCGTCGCCGTTGTCGGTGATGGAGACCGTCCGGCGCGAGTACCCGGACGAGGCCAGCCGGTTTAGCCGCTACTTCCCTGGCAACGTCGCCTGGTTCAGCCACGCCGACGGCGCCGACGCAGAGCGAAAAGCGATTGGCCGACTGCTGGCCCAGTTGAAAGACCCACAGCCAGAGCGGGGCCAGCTAGATCGACTGGTTCGTGACGCTGCCCCGGCCAGTGACCCGGCGTGGCTGGCCGCATTCGCGGCGGCGTCGGCGCGGGTGCAGGCGTTGCAGGGGGCGTCGACGGCGGCGAAGGGGCTGGACTTCGTCGCCCTGCGCCTGGCGATCGAGTGGCTGGTCAAGACCTATCCCGACAGTTACCCCAACGGCGCGAAGTATCTCAAACAGGTCGAGGAACTGGCCGACGGCGTGGCCACGTTCGAGAAGGCGATCAAGCAGAAGGACGACCGCGCCGCCAGTCGCTATCTGCAGACCTACGAGGACCTGCGCCGCAACGCGCTGGTGCGCGACAACCCGCAAATCAACTTCGACCGCATCCTGCTGGTCAAGCGCGAGGCGGGCAAGCTGGGCCTGCCGCAGAACTGGCAGGGCAACACCAGCGTCGACCCGCGGATTGAAAACGAGGTCGCTTCGCTGGACGTGAAGAATCCGACGAAGCTGACCACGGTTTACCGCCCGGCCCAGCCGTGGTATGTGGGCGACCTGCAGCTGCACTTCGATGCCGGCAAGCTGCTGTTCTCGTCGATCGGTGCCAACCGGCGCTGGCAGGTATTCGAGATGGGCGTCGACGGCAGTAAGGTCACGCAGGTGACGCCCGGAGACCACCCGGATATCGACAGCTACAACGGCATCTACCTGCCCGACGGTGGGATCATCTTCGACTGCAACTCCACCTTCCTCGGCGTGCCGTGCGTGGGTGGGGCCGATCACGTTGCCAATCTGCACTTACTCAGCCCCGACCGCAAGAACGTCCGCCGGCTGTGCTTCGAGCAGGACCACGACTGGTATCCGACGATGATGCCGGACGGGCGGGTGATGTACCTGCGCTGGGAGTATACCGATTCGGCCCACTACTTCAGCCGCGTGCTGATGACGATGAACCCCGATGGGACGAATCAGGCGGAATATTACGGCAGCAACAGCTACTGGCCCAACGGCGTGTTCTATGCCAAGCCGATTCCCGGCAACCCGCGGCAGTTCACCGGCATCGTGTCCGGCCACCACGGGGTGCCGCGGATGGGCGAACTGGTATTGTTCGACGTGACCCGTGGCCGCCAGTCCAACAGTGGGGCGATGCAGCGAATCTCGGCGCGTGGCAAGCCAGTCGAGGCGATCATCAAGGACACGCTGGTCGATGGGTCGTGGCCCAAGTTCCTGCATCCGGTGCCGCTGAGCGACAAGTTCTTCCTGGTCGCCTGCAAGCCGCGCCCGGAGTCGAACTGGGGCATCTACCTGGCCGATGCGTTCGACAACCTGGTGCTGCTCCGCGAGGAGCCGGGTCAGGCGCTGCTGGAGCCGGTGCCCATTCGCAAGACGCCGGTGCCGCCGACGATCCCCAGCAAGATCAAGCCGGGCCAGAAGACGGCCACGGTGGCGATCCGAGATGTCTACACCGGCCGCGGGCTACCGGGCGTGCCGCGCGGCACGGTCAAGTCGTTGCGGCTGTTCCAGTACGAGTACAGTTACCGCAACATGGGCGGCCACTACTCCGTCGGTATCGAGGGGCCGTGGGACATCCGCCGGCTGATTGGCACCGTGCCGGTCCACGACGACGGCTCGGCCCAGTTCGAGATCCCCGCCAACACCCCGGTGTCGGTGCAACCGCTCGACGCCGAGGGCAAGGCGGTGCAGCAGATGCGCAGCTGGCTGGTCGGCATGCCGGGCGAGCACGTCTCTTGCCTGGGATGCCACGAGAACCAGAACGCCTCGATTGGCCTGCGCCGAACCGAGGCGATGTTGCACCCGCCGGCCAAACCGGCGGCGTGGTACGGCCCCAAGCGTGGGTTTAGCTTTCTCCGCGAGGTGCAGCCAGTGCTCGACAAGTACTGCATTGGCTGTCACAACGGCCAGGAGGGGCGGCCGCGCCTGGACGACACCACGCGAACCAACACCTCGCTTGGTGGGGCGTTCCCCCGGTCGTACATCGAGCTGCACCCGTTTGTCCGCCGCAATGGCCCCGAGGGCGATTACCACACCCTCACCCCGCTGGAGTTCCACGCCGACACCAGCGACCTGGTGCAGATGCTGAACAAGGGCCACCACAACGTCAAGCTCGACCGCGAGGCGTGGGACCGCCTTATCACCTGGATCGACCTGAACGTCCCGGCGCACGGTACCTGGGCCGAGGTCGGTCGCATCCCTGCCGACTTCGAGAAGCGGCGGCGCGAGATGCAGCGGCTGTATGCCGACATCGACGAGGATATCGAGGAGGTGGTCAATCCGTACCAGCGGACCGAGAAGTTCGTCCAGCCGCCGCCCGAAGCGGCGCGGCCGGCGGCGGTGAAGGTCAACAACTGGCCGTTCTCCGCCGAGAAGGCGGCGGCCATGCAGCGGGAGTTGGGCGAGAGCAAGTTGCTCCTCGACCTGGGCGATGGCCAGTCGATCGAGTTGCGCCGCGTCCCGGCCGGCCAGTTCGCGATGGGCGACGTCGACGGCTATCCGGACGAGTACCCGACTGCGCAGGTGCGAATCGATCGGCCGTACTGGATGGGGACGATGGAAGTGTCGCTCGCTCAGTACCAACGGTTCGATCCCAAACACCGCAACGGCTACTACGACATGCACTACAAGGACCAGGTGAAGCCCGGCTACCTGATGGACGAGCCAAACCTGCCAGTCATCCGCGTGACCTGGAACGACGCGATGGCCTATTGCCGCTGGCTGTCGGCCAAAACCGGCAAAAAGGTGACGTTGCCCACCGAGGCCCAGTGGGAGTGGGCGTGCCGTGGCGGCACCGCCACGTCGCTGGCCTACGGCGACGTGAACACTGACTTCTCGCGCTTCGCCAACCTGGGCGATCGTTCGCTCAAGAAACTGGCGGTGCAGGGCGTCGACCCCCAGCCAATCTCCAACCCGGACAAACACTGGGACTTCGTGCCCAAGGACGAGCGGTACGACGACGGAGTGATCCACCTGGCCCCGGTGGGCCACTACCAGGCGAACCCGTGGGGGCTGAAGGACCTGCACGGTAACGCCGCCGAGTGGACCCGCAGCACCTACCGGCCGTATCCCTACGACCCGGCCCGGGAAGACCGCGACGAGTCGTCGATGGTGAAGAAAGCCGTCCGCGGCGGTTCGTGGTACGATCGGCCCAAGCACGCCCGGTCGGCGTTCCGCCAGGCGTACCCGGCGTGGCAGAAGGTGTACAACGTCGGCTTCCGCATCGTGGTGGAAGACTGATCCAAACGGCGGCGCAACCTGCCGCACCAGCGAAGAAAGGTTCCAACCATGCGCGACTTCGACAATCCCGACCGGCGGGAGCTGATTAAAGTGGGTATGCCGTTACTCGCCGGTCTGCTGGCAGGCGGCGTGGCGGCGGGGGCGGATCACAAGGGGGGGACGACCGTGAAGAATGAGGACTTCTACACTGGCGGCAAGTTCGATCAGGACAAGGCGAAGGAAGCCTACTTCGCGATGATGAAGCGGTATCACTACCCGATCCCGGAGAACCTGCGCAAGAACATGTGGGTCGCCGATTTCAACCTGGGCGACTTCGCCCACGTCGGCATGGCCGGCATCTTCTGGTACAACGACAAGGCGACCAACGTGTTCGGCCACGAGATCTTCCTGCTGCCCGGCCAGATGATCGTCGAGCACGCTCATGTGCAGGCCGGCGACGTCGCTCCCAAGCGCGAAGCGTGGCAGGTGCGGCACGGCTGGATTTGCACGTTCGGCGAGGGCACTCCGTCCGAGGCCGCCTGCCCGGTCGAGCTGCCGGTCAGCCAGAAGGATTTCATCACCGTGCGGGCGTGGAATCAGGTGAAGGAGGGCGAGGTCGACCACCTGAAGCGGGCCACCGCCAAGCACTTCATGGTCGCCGGGCCGCATGGCGCCATCGTCACCGAGTACGGCACGTTCCACGACAACGCCGGCCTGCGGTTCACCAATCCCAAGGTAAAGTTCTGAGCACCGGAACCCGATTGGGAGTGCCTTGCCAATGGTCATGAAGAAGTTCATCAACGACCCGGCCGACCTCGCCACCGAACTGCTGGAGGGGTTCGCCCTGGCTCACGCCGACAAGGTGAAGTTGCAGGATGGCCGGGTGGTCCTCCGCGCCCGGCCCAAGCCGGCCGACAAGGTGGCGATCGTGACGCTTGGCGGCGCCGGGCATGAGCCGGCCCTGAGCGGGTTCGTCGGCGAGGGGATGCTCGACGCCAGCGTGGTCGGCGATATCTTTGCCGCCCCGTCGGCGCCGCGGGTGTTCGAGACGCTCAAGCTGATGAACCGGCCGGCCGGGGTGCTGCTGGTGGTGCTCAACCACGCCGGCGACGTGATGAGCAGCAACATCGCCCTGGACATGGCGCGCAAGCAGGGGCTGAATGTGCGGTCGATCCTCACCCACGAGGATATCGCTCCCGGCGCCGATGCTCCCGCCACTGACCGGCGCGGGCTGGTCGGCTGCGTGCCGCTGTACAAGATTGTCGGCGCCGCCGCCGAGGCGGGGATGAGCCTCGACGCCGTGTGCGCCCTGGCCGAGCGGTTCAACACCGGCATGGCCACGCTGGCGGTGGCGATGAAGACGGCGACCCATCCGGCCACCGGCCAGGCGATCTTCGACCTGGCTGACGACGAGATGGAGATCGGCATGGGCCAGCACGGCGAGGCCGGCACTGGACCTTCCAAGTTGCTCCGTGCCGACGAGACGGCCCGACTGATGCTCGACCGACTGCTGGCGGCGATCGACGCTCAGAGTGGAGAGCGGATATTGACGATCGTCAATGGGTCCGGCGGCACCACGCTGATGGAGCAGTACATCGTCTACCGTGCCGTTCACCGCTTCCTGACCGAGCGCGGGCTGACGCCGGTGGCGCCGCTGGTCGGTGAATACCTGACGGTTCAGGAAATGGCCGGCTTCCAGCTGTTCGCCGCGCGCATGGACGACGAGCTGATCCGGCTGTGGCAGGCGCCGTGCGACACCCCGGCGCTCACCGTCCGCTAACGAGGTTCCCGACATGGCAGCCACGCTGACGCACGATGGGCTGGTCCGCATGCTCCGCGAGGGGGCGGCCCGGCTGCGCGACAACCACGACCTGTTGTCGCGGCTCGACGCCGCCACCGGCGACGGCGACCACGGCGCCACCATGCGCAAGGTCGCCGCGACGATTCTGGAGACGGTGCAGACGCCGCCGGCCGGAATGGCGCCGCTGCTGGAGGCGGTCGGGTGGGCGGTGATGTCGGTCGACGGCGGATCGACGTCGCCGCTGTTCGGGTCGCTGTTCCTCGGCATGGCCGACGCCGCCGGCGGGCTGGAGCAGGCCGACGCCAGCCAGTTGGCGTCCCTGTTCGAGAGCGGGACGGCCCGGTTGCGGGCGCAGACCCAGGCCAAACCGGGCGACAAAACGCTGGTCGACGCCCTCGTGCCGGCGGTGCAGGCACTGCGCGACAGCGCCGAACGAGGCGAGTCGGTCGACCGGGCGCTGGCGGCGGCGGCCGATGCAGCGGCGCAGGGAGCAGAGGCCACGCGCGGCATGCAGGCGCGCTTCGGTCGGGCACGCAACCTCGGCGCCCGCACCGTCGGCCAGGTCGACCCCGGCGCCACCTCGATGACGCTGCTGTTCGCCGGCTTCCGCGACGCCGTGGCATAAGAAGACTCACCACAGAGGACACAGAGGAACACAGAGGGAAGAAGAGGAGAGAGAAAGAAAGAAGGGGGAAGAGAGCTTCGGCACTCGTCGGTTGACACTGGGGCCGACGTAGGTGTTAGGCCGTTGGCCGGTGGCGCTTTCCTCCCAGGGTTTACACACTGGGAGGAGGGCATGGCCCAATGACAACACCTTTACGACAGTAAGAACTTACTGAGGGGGATGGCAATGGCGGAAGTGGGCGGCAACCAGGATGCGAAGGACTACGGGATCGGCATTCCGCAGAAGACCGACGGGTTCTTTCTCAAGGGCGCCGGCAACCTCGACTGGGGAATGAAGGACCGGCTGGCGCGGGTGTTCAACCCGGCGAGCGGGCGGACGGTGATGCTGGCGTTCGACCACGGCTACATCATGGGGCCGACCGCCGGACTGGAGCGGATGGACCTGACCATCGTCCCGCTCATCCCGCACGCCGACTGCCTGATGTGTACCCGCGGCGCGCTGCGGCAGATCGTCCCGGCGGCGAGCGGCAAGCCGATCTCGCTGCGGGCGTCGGCCGGCACCACCGTGCTCACCGACCTGAACGATGAGTGCATCCTCGACATCAAGGAGTGCGTGCGGCTGAATGCCTCGCTGCTGGCGGTGATGGTGGCGATTGGCAGCAAGTTCGAAGGGGTAACCATCCGCAACCTGACGAACATCGTCGACCAGGGGAGCGAATACGGCATCCCGATCCTCGGGGTGACGGCGGTTGGCAAGGAACTGACCCGCGACGCGCGCTATCTGAGCATGGCGTCGCGCGTCTGCGCCGAGAACGGGGCGCACGTCGTCAAGACGTACTACTGCACGCCGGGGTTCGAGAAGGTGACGGCGTCGTGCCCGGTGCCGATCGTCATCGCTGGCGGCAAGAAGCTGCCCGAACTGGAAGCGCTGCAGATGGCCTACGAGGCGATCGACCAGGGGGCGGCCGGCGTCGACATGGGACGAAACGTGTTCCAGGCCGAGGCGCCGGTGGCGATGATCCGCGCTGTCCATGCCGTCGTTCACGACGGGCTGACGGCAAGCAGGCCTTCGAGTTGTATAAGGATCTGAAAACGAGTCGTTAACCAGTCCGTCGGCGGCGGCCGGTACTCGTTGTCCGGCCGCCGCTTCCTCAACAACCATCGGGCCAGGGTCCGGCGCCGTGGGTTCCGCGCTAGCCGCGCGACGAGCCGGCGGTAGCGGCAACCTGGCCGGCCTCCATCTGCTGTTTGAACCGCTGCAGATCCTCCGCCACCTGTTTGCAGGCGTCCTCGCCGACCAGCCAGGCGATGGCGCTACCGATCCGGCCGCCCGGCGGATCGTACTTCAGCTCCACCTTGACCACCGTGCCGCGACCGGCCGACGCCGGAGTGAAGTGGACCGATCCGGCGGTGTCCACCTGGGAACCGGGCAACGACCGCCAGGCGATCAGCCGGTTGCGATCCTCGTTGATGATCTCGGCGTCCCATTCGACGCTCGTGCCGACCGGCCCGCGTGCCACCCAGTGCGACCGCCGCCCGTCTTCCTTCACCGACACCAGATGGGTCATGAATCGCGGCAGCTGCTCGAACTTGCGCCAGGCGGCATAGAGTTCATGCGGCGGCCGGTCGATGGTGATCGACTGGGACACCTTGGCGCCGCGGCCGGCCGGGACGGCGGTTGCCTTGCCGCGCGGCTCGGCGGTGCTGACGTTCAGCGCCTGGTACACCGAGCAGTGGCCGGTGAAACCGCGGTAGACGAGGGCAGCGCCGGCGGCGGCGATCGCCAGACCGAGAGGATCGGCGCGGCGGAGACCGGCCAGCGACAGCAGAACACCGCCGGCGGCGGAGAATAGGCGTTCACTCTGCCCGACGTTGATCGCCGGCGCGCTGCCGGTCGACGCGGAGCGGGCGGGTGCGAGAGGAACCTGTACTGACACCATGGAAGACCTCCAGAATGCGAAGTCGAAAGGGGACATGGGAAGGTGGCGCCTGGTCCGTGGCGGTTGGCGCACCTCGTCGCTCCAGGCGTCGGGCGACCCATACGCCCAATGCAGCGAAAAGAGTGCCACGTCCGTCGTCATTCGTCGGGTACACGGCTCCGATGAGGGGACGGGGTGATGGCTGGCGCTACGCAGCGGGAATCCCATCAGGCGATCCCTCGGCTGGCGGAACAGCAGTTGCATCAATCCTGCCGCCCGCGCCGGAGTTGCCCATGTCCACCCTCGCGTCGCCCGCCGCTCCTCGTTCGGACCGCGCCACCCCGGAATACGACCCGCAGCTGGTGGCGTTCCATCGCGCGTTCGCGCCGGAGATCCGCCACTGTATCGAGGAGTTACCCCTCGCGCCAGGCGGGCGTGTTCTTGACCTGGCCTGTGGCGACGGGTTTTACACGGCGTTCCTCGCGGGCCGCGCTGGCCCGGACGGCCTCGTGGTGGGCGCCGACCTGCTCGACGGCTACCTGGAGCGGGCGCGGCGGCAAGTGACGGCGGCCTCGGTCCATTTCGCCCGTGCCGATGTCTACCGCCTGCCGTTTGCCGACGACACGTTCGACCTGGCGTTTTGCGCCCAGAGCCTGATCAGCCTCGACGACGCGGTGGGCCTGCTCCGCGAGATGCGGCGCGTGACGCGGCGGGGCGGGCTGGTGGTGGTGCTGGAGACGGACGAATACCACCACGTCCTGTTACCGTGGCCGGTCGACCTGGAGGTGACACTGCAGCGGGCGGTGCTGGCCGGCTGTCGGCAGCGGTTTGGCCACGCCGCCCGGCTGTCCCCGAGCCGGTGGCTGCGGCGGCAGATCGCCCGCAGCGGGCTGGTCGATGCGCAGAAGCGCACCGTCAGCGCCGACCGACTGGCGCCGTTCTCCCCCGAGGTGCGGGCGTTCTTGACGCACCATTTGCAGTTCCTGTCCGGTCTGGTCCGCACTCACCTGGGCGCGACCGCACGGGCGACGTTCGACCGACTCATCGACGCCGATCATCCCGACTCGTTGCTCAACTGTGCCGAGAGCGAGCTGACCTGTCTGAACACCCTGCACATCGCACGGAAAGCCTGATTCGGCGTCCGGCGCAAGGACAACCCCGCCGTGCCTCGGTTCGAGACTCGGCGGGGCGAGTGCCGGCCACACCAGCGTCAGGAGGCGTGTGCCCGGTCGGACCCGGCGACCTTGACGATCTTGTTGTACACCCCGAGAAGCAGGAACGGGGCGACCCACTGGCCGACGAACAGGCTCTCTTCCTTTTTGCCGGCCAGCTGCAGGCAGAGCGACACGCCGATCGAGCCGACGGCGGCCCACAGGAAGGTGTCCGACGGCAGCTTGGCGGTCTGCTGCTCGATCGTCCGGGCGACCATGCCTTCGCTGTGCTGGTGAGCCTCGGCGGAAGTCGGCTGATAACTGCTGGTGCGATTGATGGTGTCAACCATCGCGAATCTCCTTGAAGGGGGAATCGAAGCGGTGAACGGCAACCGGCGGCGCGGGCGCCGGCTCCAGCGGCGCCTCCGTCCGATCGCATCAAACGGGGTGCAAGTGCCGTACCGCGCACACTCGCCGGCCGTGCGCTGGGGACGGTGATAGGGGCGCGCGCGGCCGCGCACCCGGCTGCACCGCGCTGGGCAGTCGGGGGCGCGCCGCTGGGCGGCGGCCATCACTCAGGCCGGCGGCACCAGCTGGTCGAGCAGGCTCTCCAGCGGCACGCTCACCGGGCCGCTGTCGAAGCGGATGGCGTGATCCAGCTCGGCCACCACTTCTTCCAGATAGAACAGCTCGAACAGCAGCTTCAGCTCGTCGAACGCCGACGGGTAGAAATCGGCGGCGGCGGTTACGCCCAGGTACGCCTTCAGATAGACGGCGGCGACGGCGCTGAACCAGGTCTTCACCCACGGCGCCAGGGCGGCGCGATCCTCGGCGCGGACGAAGCCGGGGGCGTTGCCGTCGTCCAGCAGGGCACTGGCGGCGACGGTGTAGAACGACCGGAGCATGCTGATCACGTCGCGCAACGGGCAGCGCTTCGCCCGCCGCTCGTTGATCGACCGCACCGGGTCGCCCTCGAAGTTGATGAACGCGAAGTCCTTGCCGGTGTACAGCACCTGCGGCAAGCTCAGATGGCCGTGAATGCGGATGCGCCGCGCCCGCGTCTTGAAACCGACGATCATCCCGAACCGATGCAGCAGATCGTCCTCGTAGGCCAGCAGCCGGCCGGCCTCGCCGCGGATCGTTTCGGGCAGGTCGACGACTGCCTCGCGGAGCCGCTCGAAGCAGCGGCGGCTCAGGTTCCGCATCGACTGGTACAGCGAGCGGCGATACAGGGTCGAGAACCCCTCCGGGGCGAACGCCGGGACGTCGGTCGGCGTTGCCAGAGCCAGGTGCAGTTCGCCGGTCCGCTGGCCGAGCAGACGGGCGAACTCCAGGTAGCGGCCGACCTGTTCCTGCACCCGTGGCGGCACGTCCTGAAACGCCAGGTCGAGCAGCGGACCCGTGCGCGCCGGTGGCTGCTCCGACGCCGGCAACACCAGCACGCGGCTCGATGAACCGGCTCAGCTCGTCGAGCGTCACCTGCCAGGCCGTACCTTCGTTGTGGACATACTCGTGAACGACGGCGAGCGTCACCGCCTTGCTCGGCCAGGCGCGGCCGGTACTCGACCGCGCCGAGGATCGCCGGCACTTGCCGGAACGTCGCCACCACGGACAGGTGGCGCCGGACCTCCAGATCGGGGTTGATCCCTTCCTCGACCACGCGAAACGATTTCAGGATCAGCCGGTCGGGGAACACCACCGAGGTGCGGTTCTCGGTCTCGCGGTGGAGGGAGCCGGTAAGGGGTTATCGGCGCCGCGCACCAGCCGGTCCGGGGCGAACGCCGCGGTGACGATATCGCCGCCGGTGAGCGGGAACAGCCGGCCGGTGCGAACCGCCTCGATCAGCGGCTTCGCAGAACCGCGCATCGTGCAGGGCGTCGAACACCACGCCCTCCTGCTTGCCCTCGACGCGAACGATCGCTGCGTGCGCGTGCCCCTCCTGTAGTCGTACCGCCGCCTCGGTCGGTGCGAAGGCGATCGGCAGCACGAACGTGTCGCGCGGGCCATCGTTGTACTCCACCAGCAGGATCAGCACGAATGCCTGGGCATCGCCGTAGCGGAACGGGATCTGGTCGCGGATGGTCAACCCGGTGATGGCGCGGTGTCCGCCGGTGTACCACGGCTGGCGGCGAATGTACGCCGGCAGCAGCGGTTCCAGCCGCTCCGGCGCGTGCTTGCGGAGCACGTCCTGCCACCCGCCGCCGACGCGCACGGTGGGCACCTGCCAGGTGGACCGGGCATGACCTGTCGTGTCGCGCACCGGCGCTGGCGTCAGCGCAATCCAGTAGAAGGCGTGTCCCGCCAGAGTGATCGTGTACGGCTGCTTGCCCAGCCGCGGGAACGCCGTCTGGCCGAACATCTCGACCGGCACCATGCCGTCGAACGCCGACAGGTCCAGCTCGGTCTGTTGCACGAACCGCGACAGGTTGGCGACGACCAGGATCGTCTCGTCCTGGTAGCGGCGGAGGAACGCCAGCACCTTGCGGTTGCTCGGTAGCAGGAACTCCAGCGTACCGCGGCCGAACGCCTTGTAGCGCTTGCGCAGCGCAATCAGCCGTTTCATCCACCAGAGCAGCGAGTTCGGGTTGTTCTGCTGCGCCTCGACGTTGACCGCCTCGTAGTGATACTCCGGGTCGATGATGACCGGCAGGTAGAGCCTCTGCGGGTTGGCGCGGGAGAAGCCGGCGTTGCGGTCGGCCGTCCACTGCATCGGCGTACGCACGCCATTGCGGTCGCCGAGGTAGATGTTGTCGCCCATGCCGATCTCGTCGCCGTAGTACAGCACCGGAGTGCCCGGCAGCGAGAACAGCAGGCCGTTCATCAGCTCGATCCGCCGCCGGTCGTTGCCGAGCAGCGGCGCCAGCCGGTGGCGGATGCCGAGGTTGATCCGCGCCCGCGGGTCGGCGGCGTAGGCGCGGTACATGTAGTCGCGCTCCTCGTCGGTCACCATCTCCAGCGTCAGTTCGTCGTGGTTGCGGAGAAACATGCCCCACTGGCAGTTGTCCGGGATGCGCGGCGTCTGCGCCATGATGTCGAGGATCGGGAAGCGGTCCTCCATGTGGATGGCCATGAACAGCCGCGGCATCACCGGGAAGTGGAACGCCATGTGGCACTCGTCGCCCTGGCCGAAGTAGGCGACCGAGTCTTCCGGCCACTGGTTCGCCTCGGCGAGCAGCATGCGGTTGGCGAACTTGTCGTCGACATGCTTGCGCATCGCCTTGAGGAAGCCGTGCGTCTCCGGCAGGTTCTCGCAGTTGGAGTTCTCGCGCTCGTACAGGTAGGGGACGGCGTCCAGCCGCATGCCGTCGACGCCCATCGCCAGCAGTCGCACACCGGGAAGATGGCGTTCCACACCGCCGGGTTGTCATAATTGAGGTCCGGTTGGTGGGAATAAAAGCGGTGCCAGTAGTTCGATTTGGCGACCGGGTCCCACGCCCAGTTGGAAACCCCGAAGTCCTTGAAGATGATCCGCGCTCGTACTTCGTCGGCGTGTCGCTCCAGACGTAGAAGTCGCGTCGACGCTGCCGGGCCGCCTTGCGGGCGTACGGCAACCACGGGTTGGTCGGAGGTGTGGTTGATGACCAACTCGGTGATCACGCGTAGGCAGCTCGTGGGCGGCGTTGAGGAACTCTGAAAATCGGCCAGCTTGCCCGTAGAGCGGGTGGATATCGCTGTAGTCGGCGATGTCGTAGCCGTCGTCGCCGCGGCGACGGTAGAACGGCAGCAGCCAGATGGTGGTGATGCCGAGGTCCTGCAGATAGTCGAGCTTCTGGGTCAACCCCTTGAAGTCGCCGGTGCCGGATCCGGTGCTGTCGTGAAACGCGGACGTGCAGCTCGTAGATGATGGCGTCCTTGTACCACAGTGGATCGTTGTCCAGCATGGGGCCTCGTCCTTCGTTGGCGCTTGCGGCTGATCGATTCAGCCCGGGGGTGCAAACGGCGTTCCGCTTCGCCGGTAGGTGTCCGGTCAGTTCGCCCAGTCGATCCCACGGCTGCCGCGGCATCCGCGGGCATCCGCCAGCTCCAGTTGCCCTCGCCGATGCCCGGATGGTTCATCCGCGCCCTCGGTGCCGAGCGCCAGCAGATCCTGAAACGGCACCACGGCGTGATCGGCGGTGGACGCCCAGGCGGTGCGGATCAGGTCCCAGACCGGGCCGTCGTCCAGTCGGCGGGACGTAGCGGCGCAGGAACGCGCGCTCGTTCGCGGTCAGTCCGGCCAGCCAGCCGGCCAGCGTGTCGTTGTCGTGCGTGCCGGTGTAGACCACGGTGTTGTGGTCATAACCATGCGGTAAAAGCGTTCCTCGACGGCGCGCCGAAGGCGAACTGCAGGATGCGCATGCCGGGCAGGTCGAACTGGCGCGCGCCTCGACGCCCGGCGTGATGAACCCCAGATCCTCGGCGATCAGCGGCAGTCCGCCCGGCCGCCGACCGCAGCGCGGCGACAGGCCGGCACCCGGCCCGGCACCCACCGACCGCCCTCCGCCGTCGGTGCGCCGCCGGGATCTCGTAATACGCTCCATTCCGCGGAAGTGATCGAGCCGGATCAGGTCGACGGTCCGCAACGCTTGACGCAGCCGGTCGACCCACCAGGCGTAGCCGGTTCGCGCGTGCTCGGCCCAGTCGTAGATCGGGTTGCCCCACAACTGGCCGGTGGCGCTGAAGTAGTCCGGCGGCACGCCGGCGACCACACGCGGCCGCCGGCGGCGTCCAGCTGAAACAGGGGCCGTTGGCCCGCACGTCGGCCGAGTCCTCGGCGACGTAGATCGGCAGGTCGCCGACGATCTGGACGCCCTGCGCGGCGGCGTGGGCGTGCAGTTCGTCCCACTGGCGGAAGAACACGAACTGGGTGAACCGTTGCAGCGGCGATCGCGTCGGCCAGCTCCCGCCGCGCCCGCCGCCACGCGTCGGGGCGGCGCTCGCCGATAGTCGGCCGGCCACTCCCACCAGGCGACTCCGCCGTGCGCTTGCCTTCAGCGCGCCATGAACAGTGCGTAATCGTCGAGCCAGACCGCGCGATCGCCGAAGGCGTCGAACGCCTCGCGCAGTGCCACCGGCGCCGCGCGGCGAACCGCTACCGGGCGCGGCCGATCAGCTCGGCCTTGACCACCGCCACGCGGTCGAAGTCGACCTGTCCCTCGGGCGCCTCGGCGGCCGACAGCTCGGCGGCGGTGAGCAGCCCGTCGCGGGCCAGCAGCTCGGGACTGATCAGCAGCGGATTGCCGGCGAACGCCGAGAAGCTCTGGTAGGGCGAGTTGCCGTAGCCGGTCGGCCCGAGCGGCAGCACCTGCCACCACGCCTGACCGGCCGCCGCCAGCGTGTCGACCCAGGTGTGCGCGGCCGGTCCCACGTCGCCGATGCCGAACGGTCCGGCCAGGGACGTCGGATGCAGGAGGATGCCGCCCGTTCGCTGTCGCGTCGCCCCGGGAGTCGTCATGCCGCACCCTCCGCCTGTGCCGCCCTGCCTCTCCGCCTATTGTGGGGCGAGGGCCGGCGTTCGGACAAGGGGGTACTCGCCGCATGACGCGCGAGCCTCCGGCGAAATTACCCATCTTACCACGCTTGTCAGAGGTCAGATGGTGGCGTAGGATCGAAAGATCGACGCCGATCGGGCGATCCTGGCGCGGAGGTCCGGCGGCTCGTGTCTTTCTGCGGGGTTGACTGATGGCCATTCGTCTCCGCTGTCCGGAGTGCAACCGCTCGCTCGGCCTGCCCGACCACGCCGTCGGGCGGAAGGTGCAATGTCCGGCCTGTTCGCTCACCTTCGTGCTGACTGCCGACCTCGCCGGGGTGCCGGGGATGGCAACGCCGGCCGCCGCGCCGCCGCTGGCGCGGCCCGTGGCACCCGCCTTGCCTGCCGCCGAGCCGGCCGAAACGCTCGACTTCGTCGAGGACTTCGAGCCGGCTGCCGCGGTCGAATCGGAGCCGAGCTTCGAGGCCGACGAGCCGGCGCCGCCGCCGAAGCGCAAGGCGAAGCCGGCGAAGAAGGCGGCGGCGAAACCCGGTCTGTTCGCTCGACTGAAAGCGATGCTGTTCGGCGGCGGCGGACAGGCGTCGGCGGAAGAGCGCGAGTGGTTTCGCCGCGTGGCGATGGACCCGGACAACGTCGAGCTGCGCCTGGAGCTGGCCGAGTGGCTGGAAGGCCGCGGCGATCCGCGCGGCGAGTTCATCCGTCTCGACGCCGAGCTGGAGCCGCTGTCGCCGACCGACCCGCGCCGCGAGGAGCCGGACGCCCGCTGGTCGGAGCTGCTGACGAAGCACGGCAAGACGTGGTTCAAGGGGCTATCAGCGCTCGGGCTGCAGCCGGAGATCGCCGGCACCTTCTTCCCGATGCTGTGGATGGAGCACGGCATCATCACCCAGGTGCTCGTCGATCGCGCCGGCATCCTCCCCGAGAAGGTCGACCGGCTGTTCGGCGCCGCTCCCGGCCTGACCACGCTGGAGTTCAACACCACGCGCATGGTCGGCAACGATTTCGTCGACTACGACCCCGACATCCCCGCCATCGTCGCGCTGCCGGGGATGGAGCAGATCGCGACGCTCAAGCTGGCGTCGATCCAGCTCACCGTCGAGGAAGTCGAGGCGATCGCGTCGGCGTCCACTCTGACTGGTCTCCGTCATCTGGATATCAGCTACAACACGCTCGGCGCCGACGCCGTCCGCGCGCTGGCCGAGTCGACCACCCTGACCGGGCTGCGGTCGCTGGCGATGCGGTCGTGCGACCTCGACGAAGCGGCGGTCCGCTCCCTGGCGGAGTCCCCCAACTTTGCGGAACTGCGCAAGCTGGAGTTGGGCGGCAACCAGCTCGGCCCCGACGGCGTGGCGGTGCTG
Organism: Gemmataceae bacterium; assembly: GCA_046350215.1. Lineage (GTDB taxonomy): Bacteria > Planctomycetota > Planctomycetia > Gemmatales > Gemmataceae > JAXMAU01. The sequence continues at coordinate 38,984 of JAXMAU010000041.1, forward strand.
GCGGCGTCGCCACACCTGACGCAGCTGGAGACGCTGGAGCTGGACGGCAGCGGCATGGGGCTGGCCGGCGCGCGGGCGCTGGGCAAGTCGGTGTTGCTGCACAGGCTCAAGGAGCTGAGCCTGAAGGAGAATGAGCTGGGACCGGAGGGGTTGCGGCACATCCTCACCGCCCCGCGGCTCGGCTCGCTCACCCGGCTGGTGCTGGCGACCAACGGCCTCGACGCCGAGGCGGCGAAGGTGATCAGCAATTGCCCGCATTTGCGCGGCCTGACCGTCCTCGACCTCGACTCCAACGAGATCGGCCCGACCGGCGCCGCGGCGCTGGCCAAGTCGCCGCACCTGACGAAGCTCACCGAGTTGCAGCTCGACCGCAATGGCATCGGCGACGCCGGGCTGAGGGCGCTGGTCGCCTCGCCGGTCTGCGCCAACCTGACGCGACTGTCGCTCGTGTCCAACGACATTGGCCAGTCTGGCCTGTCCGCCCTGGCGGCGTCGCCGCACCTGTCCGGGCTGACGCACCTGGAGCTGAGTGGCAACCGGATCGGCTCATCCGGCGCCGAGGCGCTGACGCTGTCGGCGCACCTGGGCAAGCTGGAATACCTCTACCTGCGCGACGCCGAGCTGAGCGACGATGCCCAGGAGGCGCTGCGCGAGCGGTTCGGCGGCGTGGTGAACTTCAGCTGACGGCGGATCACAGGAACCGCTCGATCAGCCGCCGGCTGTGCGGGTCGAGCCGGCGCACGTCGGGGATCAGGTAGCGGATGCCGTGCGCGTCGGTGACCAGCGCCGTGTGGTCGCCGAGCGGGTGAACGTCGTCCTCGTTCTTGAGCAGGAAGCGGGTCGGCCCGCGATCGGTTTCGACGCGCCATTCCGACGGCTCGACCGCGGTCGAGATCGACAGCACGCGCTCGACCACCGGCACGAACTGGTGCCGCGCCAGATCGGCCTCGACCTGCTGCCGCAGCGGCGACGGCAGCGCCGCCAGGTCGTCGATCCACACCAGCTCGCGGCCGCGGGCATCGACGATTGCCACGCCGTGATCCGGCGACGACAGCGGGAACGCGCGAACGGCGTGGGCGCCGACGTGCCGCCGGCCAGCCGCATCGGTCAGCACCAGTCGGCCGAACGGGTCGTGCTCCAGCCGCCAGCCGGGGGCGGCGCCGTTGTCGGTCGGATGCGCGACGGGTCCGTTCGTTGGCGGTACGGTCATCCGGTGAACACCTCCAGCTGAGCGCGGTGCAGGCGGGCGTAGGTCCCCTCGGCGGCGATCAGTGCCTCGTGTCTGCCCACCTCGACGATCCGCCCGCCGTCGACCACCACGATCCGGTCGGCCCGCCGCAGCGTGCTCAGCCGGTGGGCGATGGCGATGGTGGTCCGGCCGCGGACCAGGTTGTCCAGCGCCGCCTGGATCTCACGCTCCGTCTCGGTGTCGACCGACGAGGTCGCCTCGTCGAGAATCAGCAGGCGCGGATCGGTGAGCAGAGCGCGGGCGATCGAGATGCGCTGCCGCTCGCCGCCCGAGAGCGACTGGCCGCGCTCGCCGACCACCGAGTCATACCCGTTCGGCAGGCGCAGGATGAAGTCGTGCGCCCGCGCCGCCCGCGCTGCCGCCACCACCTCGTCGCGCGTCGCCGCCGGCCGGCCGTAGGCGATGTTGTCGGCGATCGTGCCATCGAACTGGAAGGCGTCCTGCAGCACGATGCCGATGTTCTTGCGGTACGCCTCGATCGGGAACGAGCGGATGTCGACGCCGTCGACCAGGATGGCGCCCTCGGCGACGTCGTAGAACCGGCAGATCAGGTTGATGAGCGTGGTCTTGCCGGCGCCGCTCGGGCCGACCAGGCCGATCATCTCGCCCGGCTCGATGGTCAGGTCGAGGCCGTGCAGCACCTCGCGCGAGCCATAGCGGAAGCGCACGCCGCGCAGCTCGATCCGGCCGGTCAGCCGCCCCGGCGGCACCGGCCGCACTGGCTCGGGCACACTCTGCGGACGATCGAGGATCTCGAATATCCGCTGCGAGCTGGCCGCCGCCCGCTGCACCGACGACGCCATGCGGATCATCGACTCGATGCGCGTGTAGAACCGAGCGATGTACGCCAGAAACGCGGTCAGCACGCCGACCGTCAGCAGCCCCTGCGACACCCGCCACGAGGCGAACCCCCACACCACCAGCAGGCCGACCGCGGTCAGCAGCGTGACCAGCGGGCTGAAGCGCGACCACACCCGGTTGAGCCGATCGTTGGCGGCGAAGACGCGATCGTTGCTGTGGTTGAACCGCTCGATCTCGCGCTGCTCCTGGGCGAACGCCTTGACCACCCGGATGCCGGGGATGGCGTCGGCCAGCACGCTGGTCATCAGCCCCCACGCCGCCGCCGCCTGCCGGTAGCCGCTCAGCAGCCGGCCGCGCACTCGGTAGACGAGAAAGACGATCACCGGGAACGGGCACAGGGCGGCCAGCGCCAGCGGCACGTCGAGGCTGAGCAGGATGGTGGCGGTCATGGCGATCATCAGCAGGTCGGTGCCGAAGTCGACCAGGCTGAGCGACAGGAAGTTGCACAGCCGCTCGGTGTCGCTGCTGATCCGCGCCATCAGGTCGCCGGTCCGCTTGCCGCCGAAGAATTCGAGCGACAGCCGCTGCAGGTGGGCGTAGGTGCGGGCGCGCAGCTCGCCGCTGATCCGCTCGCTCGCCCGCGACAGGGTGTACAGCCGCGCCCAGTCGAGGAAGAAGGCGAGCACCGCCGCGGCAGCCAGCCCGCCCAGATACCACGGCACCAGCGCGAAGTTCGCCGCCTGGCCGTTCTGGTAGGGGATCAGCACGCGGTCGAGCAGCGGCATCGTCAGGTAGGGCGGGATCAGCCCGGCGGCGGTGCTGGCTGTCGTCAGCGCGAAGCCGAGCAGGGTGAGCCGCAGGTGGGGGCGCGAGAAGCCGGCGAGGCGGACGAGGGAGGAGACGGACGCGGGGGCGGCGCCGGCGGCGCAGGTGGGGCAGGCGCCGTCGGCCGCGGCGACCGGACCGCCGCAGCTGGGGCAGGTGCCGTCGGTCGGCGCGGCGGCGCCGTCGGTTTCGGTTCGGTAGACCGCCAGCCGCCGCACCAGCCGCCGCACCGCCTGCGCCTGGCCGGCCGTGTACCGCCAGTGCGCGACCTGGCGTGACGGGTCGACAAGCTCCAGTGTGCCGGTGCCGCCGTGCTCCTCGGCGCGCAGGTCGACGTCGGCGGTCAGCGGCCACACCTGCCACGTCACCGCGCCGTCGCTCCCGGTCGACGCCGCCAGCAGCCGCCGGTCGGTGAGCAGGACCAGACCGCGGGCGTAGTGCAGCCGCTCGTCGAGGTCGATCTCGACCCACGCCAGCACCGCCTCGCCCGCTTGCAGATGCGCCGACGCCGCGGACCAGCCCGGCGGCGGGGCCGTGGGGTTCTGTAACGGTTGGTTCACTCGCCTCTCCTCCCGCCTCGGGAGGCGAATCGACAAAAAGTGATTCCCCCCCGATGCGATTTGGATAGTATAGGAAAACCGACCGTTACCCAGAGGTGGATCGGCGGCAGTTCGCACGACGCGGCTTGCGGGCCGTCGTCCACGGAGAAGGAAGCGTGTAGCGCGGGCTGATACGATCGAGACGGAAGCGGCGCAAGTCATCCATCGCCGCCGCATCCCGTTCTCGGCCGTCGCACGACGGGTAACGGCACACCTCCTGATCCGGGAGGACACCTGCCGGGGTGGGGCCCTCTCTCCTCCCCCTCCCGCACTCGTCCGGTGTGCCTTTCCGCCAAGGGCGGAGCGGGCTTGTCCCGTCCGATTCGGGCGGGTCGTTCGTCTATATCAGACGGCTCCCGTCGCGAACGCCCTCGGGTATCAGGTGAGTCGGATCGATCGAGAGAACCTATATGCAGTTGCAGAAAGTGCTTGCGTTACGCGGCCCGAACATCTGGGCGAACTTCCCGGTGTTGGAGGCGTGGATCGACCTCGGGCCGTTCAAGGACTCGCCCTCCGACGAACTGCCTGGCTACAACGAGCGGCTGAAGGCGTGGCTGCCGACCATGATCGAGCACCACTGCAGCGTCGGCGAGCGCGGCGGGTTCTTCGAGCGGCTGCGGCGGGGCACCTACCAGGCGCACATCCTCGAACACATCACCCTGGAGCTGCAGTGCCTGGCCGGCTGTGACGTCGGCTTCGGCCGCGCCCGCGAGTCGGAAACCGAGGGCGTGTACAAGGTCGCCATCGAGTACGACTACGAGGAGCTGGCCCGCGCCGCCCTCGACACCGCCTTCCAGCTCACCCTCGCCGCCATCCACGATCAACCGTTCGACGTGGCGGGCGAGGTCGAGAAACTGCGGCAGCTGGCTCGACAGGTCACGCCGAAGGCGGAAACACTGGCGCTACGCCGGGCCGCGCGCAAGCGCCGCATCCCCGTTCGCTACCTCAACGACGGCCTGCTCCAGCTCGGTCACGGCGCCCGCCTGCACCGGGTCCAGGGGGGGCGGACCGATCGCACCAGCGCCACCGCCGAATCGATCGCTCGCGACAACCTGCTGGTCCGCCGGCTGCACCAGGCGATCGGCGTGCCGGTGTCGGCGGGCGAGGTGGCGAACTCCGCTGACGAGGCGTGGGCGGCGGCGCAGGAGATCGGGCTGCCGGTTTCACTGCGGCCGCGCTACGGACGCACGGTGAAGGCGGAGTGGACCGCCCTGCAAACCCGTGAGCAGGTCGTCGCCGCCTACGAGGACGCCGCCGACGGCGACCCGGTGCTGGTCGAACGGCTGCCGCACGGCGTGACGCATCGGTTCCTCGTCGTCGGCGGGCGGGTGGCGATGGCGCTGCGGCGGAAGCCGGACGGCGGCTTCGAGGGGCCGGTGCCGGTGCATGACGAGTTCGCTCACCGGCTCGCCGAGGCGGTGCGGGTGGTCGGCCTCGACATCGCTGCCGTCGAGGTGGTGACCGAATCGGCCGCCCTGCCGCTCGAGGAGCACGGCGCCGTCCTCGGGGTGCAGGCCGAGCCGGACCTGGCCGAGTTCATGCCGTTCATTTCCGGCGATCCGCACCCGATCGCCGATGCCATCATCGGCAGCCTCTTCCCCGAGGGCGAGAACGGCCGCGTCCCCGTCGTCGCCATCACCGGCACCAACGGCAAGACGACCACCACCCGGCTGATCGCCCACCTCCTCGGTCGAGTTCACAAGCCGGTCGGGATGGCGTGCTCGGAGGGGATCTACGTTGGCAGTCGTTTGATCGAGGAAGGCGACTGCAGCGGTCCGAAGAGCGCCATCGCGGTGCTGCAGCACCCCGAGGTGCAGGCGGCGGTGCTGGAGACGGCGCGCGGCGGTGTCCTCCGCGCCGGGCTGGGGTTCGATCGCTGTCATGTCGCTGTGGTCACCAACATTGGCAAGGGTGATCATCTCGGCCTGAGCGACATTCACACGCCCGAACAGGTCGCCAAGGTCAAGCGGACGATCGTCGACGTGGTGCTCCCCGAAGGCGCTGCCGTGCTCAACGCCGCCGACGCCCTCGTCGCCGATATGGCCCAGCACTCGCGCGGCGGGGTGATCTTCTTCGCCCGCGACGCCAAGAACCCGGTGATCGTCAAGCACCGCGGCGAGGGCAAGCGGGCGGTGTTCGACCGCGACGGCTGGATCATCCTGGCCGAAGGCGAGTGGGAGTCGCCGCTGGTGGCGCTGACGCAGGTGCCGCTGACGCACGGCGGCAAGGTCGGGTTCAATGTCGAGAATGCGCTGGCGGCGGCCGCCGCGGCGTGGGCGGTCGGCATCCCGTTCGAGGAGATCCGCGGCGGGCTGGAGACGTTCGGCTCGTCGATCGACCAGGTGCCGTGCCGATTCAACCTGTTCGACTTCCGCGGCGCCACCGTCATCCTCGACTACGCGCACAACATCTCGGCGCTGGAGTCGTTCCTCGAAGTGCTGCCGCACTTCCCGCATCGCGTCCGCTCGGTGGTCTACGCCGTCCCTGGCGACCGCACCGACGACGTGATCATCCGCCAGGGCGAGCTGCTCGGCATGAACTACGACCGGGTGGTGATCTACGAGGACACCGAGCTGCGCGGCCGCAAGGAAGGCGACATCTTCGCCCTCATCCGCCAGGGCGTGCAAAAGGGCGGCCGCACCCGCGAGGTCGTCGACGTCCGCGGCAACCTGAACGCCATCGAGGTGGCGCTGGCCAACGTCCGGCCCGGCGAACTGCTGGTGATCCAGCCCGAAATGCCGACCGACGGCGCCGACTACTTCCGCCAGTTGCTGGTCGCCGGCATCCGCGAGATCGACCTCAGCCGGGTGCGCTCGACCCTGCCCGCGCGGGCCGTCGACGTCCGCTGATCGCTCGACACTATCCCTTCCCCCGCTCGCCCGCCGTCGTGTGTCGGTCGGGGACGGGGGAAGTCGCTTTTCGGACAGGCGCACACGTCGGGGTGAGAAGGAGAGAGGAATGGAGTTTCGCGACATCTGGGTCATGCGCGGCGGCAATCACTGGTGCCAGTTCCCGGCGGTCGAGGTCGAGCTGGTGCTGGACGGCCTCGAAACGCAGCCGACCAGTGCCATCCCCGGCTTCGGCACGCGGTTGACGGCGCTGCTCGCCCGGCTCGACCCGCACGGCGTCGGCGAGGCGTTCTCGCACCGGCTGGAGCAGGGCACCAGCCTCGCCCACCTGCTGCAGCACCTGACGCTCTTGTTGCAGCTGCGCGCCGGCAGCGACGTGGCGTTTGGCGTGGCCCGCGCCGTCGAGCCGCCGACGTTCTACCGCGTCGTCGTCGAGTTCGAGGAGGAGCCGCTCGTCCGCGCCTGTCTGGAAGCCGCGCGCGAGATGCTGCAGGCCACGCTGACCGGCGCTGCCTACGACGCCGAGGGGGCGATGCGGCGGCTGTGTGATCTGGCCCAGGACGTTCGCCTCGGCCCGAGCACCGGCGCCATCGTCCGTGCCGCTCGCGAGCGCAACATCCCGGTGGCGCGGCTCAATGACGGCAGCCTGGTCCAGCTCGGCCACGGCGCCCGCGTTCGCCGCATCCTGACCGCCGAAACCGACCGCACCGGCGCCATCGCCGAGGCGATCGCCCAGGACAAGGAGCTGACGCGCAGCCTGCTCCGCTCGATTGGCGTGCCGGTCCCCGACGGCCGGCCGGCGAAGGACGCCGCCGACGCCTGGGAGGCGGCGCAGGAGATCGGGGTGCCGGTGGTGGTCAAGCCGCAGTTCGGCAACCACGGCCGCGGCGTCGCCACCAACCTGACCACGCGCGAACAGGTGATGCGGGCGTATGAAGCGGCCCGCCAGGCCGGTAAGGGCGACGAGGTGATTGTCGAGACGTTCATCCCCGGAGACGATTACCGCCTGCTGGTGGTCGGGGATCGGCTGATCGCCGCCGCCCGTCGCGAGCCGGGGCAGGTGATCGGCGACGGCCGGTCGAGCGTGCGCCAGCTGATGGACGAGGTGAACAAGGATCCGCGCCGCAGCGACGGGCACGCCACCGTTCTCAGCTACCTCAAGCTCGACGCCGTCGCGCTGGCGGTGCTGGAGGAGCAGGGGTACACGCCCGACGCGGTGCCGGCGGCCGGCGAGCGCGTGCTGATCCGCCGCAACGCCAACCTGAGCACCGGCGGCACTGCCACCGACGTCACCGACGACGTCCATCCCGACGTGGCCGCCCGCAGCCCGTCGATGCCGCCCGCGTGATCGGGCTGGACATCGCCGGCGTCGACATCGTGGTGTCTGACATCAGCCAGCCGCTGGAGAAGCAGCGAGGAGGAGTCGTCGAGGTGAACGCCGGGCCGGGGCTGCGGATGCATTTGCAGCCGTCGGCCGGCAAACCGCGGCCGGTCGGCGAGGCGATCGTCGACCTGCTGTTCCCCGGCCGGCCAGGCCGGCCGTATCCCGGTGGCCGCGGTCACCGGGGTGAACGGCAAGACGACGACCACCCGGCTGATCGCCCAGATGCTCCGCGCCACCGGCAAGGTGGTCGGCATGACCTGTACCGACGGGGTGTACATTTACGACCGGGCGACGGCCGGCGCGTTCCCCCAGCCCGGCGGCCGGCGGATCGACAGCCGCGACTGCAGCGGACCGCGCAGCGCCCGCGCGTGCTGCTCAACCCGCGCGTCGAAGCGGCGGTGCTGGAGACGGCCCGCGGCGGCATCCTTCGCCGCGGCCTCGGGTTCGACCGCTGCGACGTGGCCGTCGTGACCAACCTCGGCACGGGCGACCACTTCGGCTCGCGCGGCGTCGAGACGTTGCCCGAGCTGGCGCGGGTGAAGTGCGTCGTGGTGGAGGCGGTCGCACCGACCGGCGCCGCCGTTCTGAACGCCGCCGACCCGCTGGTCGCCGAGATGGCGTCGGCGTGTCCCGGCGCGGTGGTGTACTTCGCCCGCGACGAGGCGATCCCGGTCCTGGCGAGCCACCGAAACGCGGGCGGCCGGGCGGTCTTCGTCCGCAATGGGGCCGTCGTGCTGGCCGAGGGCCACCGCGAGGAGACGCTGATCGCGCTGACCGACGTGCCGCTGACTCACGGCGGCAAGGTGGCGTTCGAGGTGGAGAACGTGCTGGCGGCGGTGGCGGCCGGCTGGTCGCTGCGGGTGCCGAACCCGGCGATGCGGCTGGCGGCGGAGACGTTCGCTGGCGACGGACGGCAGCTGCCGGGGCGGTTCAACGTCTACCGCAATGGCGGGGCCACGGTGATCGTCGATTACGCCCACAACCCGTCGGCCCTGGCCGCCCTGATCGGCGCGCTGGCGGCGTTCCCCGCCGAACGGCGGTCGATCGTCTTCTGCCCCGGCAACCGGCGCGACAGCGATGTCGAGGAGATGGGAGCACTGCTCGGCGACGGCTTCGACCGCATGCATCTGTTCCGCGACCACGGCAACCCGGACCGGGCTGACGGCGAGCTGGTCGGCATCCTGCGAAAAGGGATGGCGGGCGGGAAGCGGCTGGCCACGGTGAGCGAAGCGCCGTCCGAGCGCGAGGCGATCGCCGCCGCGTTCCACGACCTGCGCTCGGGCGACCTGCTGGTGGTCAACGTCGAGGCGATCGACGCCGCCCTCAGCTGGGTCGAGGGTCACCTGCACCGCTCCGAGGCCGACCGTCCCTGGCACGCCCGACAGCCGACCCGCGGCCGCGCGCTGACCTCCTCCGTCCCCCGCCCAGATGTGCGGCTGCGTCCTGCGAGGTGTGCGGATTCCGCACACCTCGTGCCGTTTTCTGGCCCTCGATAGGCGCCGTTTGCCTGGAAAAATGGCATACCGGACCTGGCGCACCTTTTGCACACTTTTCGGTAACCAGTAACGCGCCGACCTGCCACACGATCGGGATCGAAGCGTTCCGGGGAGCGCGCCACGCGGGTGCATCGTCAGGTTCCGACCGGACCGTGCGCCCCCGGAACTCCCGGCCGTTCGCTTCTCCTGCCTCCAGAGCGCTTCCAGAATGAAGGAGAGAGTGTTCGATGGGTGCAGCACTCCGCATGTGTCCTCGCTGTCACTCCCCGTTGCCGCCGAGTCCGGGGGCGAGCCAGGTGCAGTGCGGCCACTGTGGGCAACGGGTGCGGCTGGCGAACCCGGCGCATCCGACCCCTCCCCCGCCGCCGCGGACCGCGGCGCATGCTCCGCCGCCTGCCCCGGCCCAGCCGGTCGCCGCGCCCGCGGTGGCGGCCTCCGGTCCGGTGCTCGTCTCCCACACCTACCTGCGCGCCTCGCATCGCAAGTCGCGCCACCTGCTCGCCATCGCCGTCATCCTGGTGCTGTTCCTGGGGCTGATCGGCACGGTTCTGGCGATGGCGTCGCGGCCCGACGCCGACGGTTCGGGCGGCTTCCTGTCGCGGTTCAGCCTCGACGCCCTCTTCGGCACGCGCCCCGACAACGACGAGGCAGCGAAGCAGCGGTTGGCCGACAAGGCGTTCGGCGAACGGCTGAACGAGGAGGGCAAGGGGGGGTATCGTCCGCAGTCGTTCGCCCCGGTCGCGTCACCGGCCACGCTGAGCGCCGACGCAGCCCTCGAAAAAGCGACCCGCGACATCTACCAATCGGCGGCACCGTCCCGAACCGCTCCGCCGCAGGAAGGGTCGACACGCATCGACGAGCTGGTGTTCGGCAAGCTGAAGGAGAAGGGCATCACCCCGGCGGCGCTGTGCTCCGACGCCGCGTTCCTCCGCCGTGTCTACCTCGACCTGACCGGGACGATCCCGACCGCGGCCGAGGCGCGGGCGTTCCTCGCCGACAAAAGCCCGGACAAGCGATCGAAGCTGATCGACCAACTCCTGGAGCGGAACGATTACGCCGATTACTGGTCGATGCGGTGGTGTGACCTGCTGCGGGTGAAATCGGAGTTCCCGATCAACCTGTGGCCCAATGCCGTCCAGGCGTACCACAAGTGGCTCCGCACCGCGATCCGCGACAACATGCCGTTCGACCAGTTCGCCCGCACCCTGCTCACCTCCAGCGGCAGCAACTTCCGCGATCCGCCGGTCAATTTCTACCGGGCGATCCAGGGCCGGGCCCCGGTCAACATGGCGCAGGCGGTGGCGCTGACGTTCATGGGCGTGCGGCCGGAAGGGTTCCCGAAAGAGAAATGGGACGGCATGACGCCGTTCTTCTCCCAGCTGAGCTACAAGAAAACGATCGAGTGGAAGGAGGAAGTCGTCCTCCACGACCCGCAGAAGCCGATCAAGGTAGAAGAGGCGGTGTTCCCCGACGGCACCAAACCGGCGAACCTGAGCGGCATCGACCCGCGGCTGGTGTTCGCCGACTGGCTGATCACGCCGAGCAACCCGTGGTTCAACCGCAACATCGCCAACCGCGCCTGGTCGTGGCTGGTCGGCCGCGGCATCATCCACGAGCCGGACGACATCCGCCCGAACAACCCGCCGAGTCATCCGGAGCTGCTCGCTCACCTGGAAAAAGAGCTGGTCGCCGTCAAGTACGACATGAAGCAGTTCTTCCGGCTGATCCTCAACTCGCGGACGTACCAGCTGTCGGCGATTCCGGCCAGCACCCACCCCGAGGCGGCGGCCCTGTTCGCCTCCTACCCGGTGCGCCGCCTGGAGGCCGAGGTGATCATCGACGCCATCTGCCAGATCACCGGGACGACGGAGAAGTATTTCAGCCCAATCCCGGAGCCGTTTACCTACATCCCCGAGACGTACCGCTCGATCACCCTGGCGGACGCCAGCATCACCAGCCCGTTCCTCGAACTGTTCGGCCGTCCGCCCCGCGACAGCGGGCTGGAGTCGGAGCGAAACAACAACTTCACCGCCGGCCAGCGGTTGCACATGCTCAACTCGTCGCACATCGCCAAGAAGCTCGAAGAGGGGCCGAAGCTGCGGAGCCTGCTGGCGGCCAACCCCAAGCCCGAACAGCTGGTGGAGGAGTTGTACCTGACCATCCTGTCGCGGCTGCCCAGCGAGGACGAGATGGGCACCGCATCGTCCTACGCCCAGACGGGCATGTGGGGCCGCCGGCCGGGGGTCGACCTGGCGTGGGCGCTGATCAACAGCTCGGACTTTCTCTGCCGGCACTGATTGGAACCAGCATTGCGGATGACTTTGAACCGAGGGCCAACGATGAACACCGAACCGACGTTTACAAGGCGCGACGTGCTGCGCCAGGGGCTGCTTGGCGGCACCGGGCTGTTCTTCAGCCCCTACCTGCTGGCCCAGAAGGCTGGCAGCGTGCCGACCGGCAAGGCGAAGGCGGTTATTCAGATCTGGCTGTGGGGCGGCCCCAGCCACGTCGACACCTTCGACCCCAAGCCCGGCGCCGGCCAGGATTACACCGGCCCGCTCGCCACCCCGCTGAAGACCAATGTGACCGGCATCACCATCGGCGAACTGATGCCGGAAATGGCCAAGGTGGCCGACAAGTTCACCATGATCCGCAGCATGACGCACGGGAACAACGGCCATGAGACGGCCGCCTACCTGGTGCAGACCGGCCGCAACCCGAACGATCGGGTGGTCCACCCCAGCCTCGGCGCAGTCATCTCGCTGTTCAAGGGCAAGGACAACGCCGCCAAGCGCGGCCTGGTGCCGCCGTACATCGTCCTGACGCAGCCGCAAGGACGGTTCTCCGAAGCGGGCTTCCTCGGCAGCCGCTACAAACCGTTCGCCACCGGCGGCGACCCCAACGGCTCGCGCTTCGTCGTCGAGGGTGTTGTCGGCGCTCTCACCGAGGGGCAGCAGCAGGACCGCCGCGACCTGATGAACAAGCTGAGCACCCTGTCGAGCGTGGTCAAGGGCAGCCCGACCATGCAGGCGCTCACCAAGTCGGACGACCAGGCGTATGACATGATCCTGGGCGACGCCGGCAAGCTGTTCGATCTCAACCAGGAGAAAACCGAGCTGCGCACCAGCTACGGCCGCAGCACCTTCGGCCAGTCGTGCCTGATGGCCCGGCGACTGGTTGAGCGCGGCGTGCCGTACATCACCATCAACTTCGGCGGCTGGGACACGCACCGCGAACATTTCGCGTCGATGCGGCGGCTGGTGCCGCAGCTGGACAAGGGCCTGGGCACGCTGTTCAAGGACCTGGCTGACCGCGGGCTGCTCGACAGCACCATCGTCTGGTGCTGCGGCGAGTTCGGCCGTACCCCGAAGGTGGACTGGACACCGCCGTGGAATGGCGGCCGGCACCACTTCGGCAACGTGTTCTCGGCGGTCATCGGCGGCGGCGGGTTCAAGGGCGGGCAGGTCCTCGGCTCGTCCGACGCCAAGGCGGAAAACGTCAAGAACCGGCCAGTCTATCCGGGCGACCTGATTGGCAGCATGTACGAGCTGCTCGGCATCGACCCGGAAGGCAAGCTGCCACACCCGCAGGGGCTGGTGGTCCGCGTCACGCCGAGCAAGGACGACGAGGAGAAGAGCGGCGGGCGGCTGAAGGAGATCATGTGAGGCGGCGCCGCCCGGCGAACCGGGTCGTCGGGCGGCTCCCTTTCCGCATCGGGCCTGTCAGAACGAGGATGTCTTGTTGTGGGCCGGTCTCCTGACCGGCCCACGGCGGCAGACCGCAGGTCTCCTCCGGGGCTGGCTGTTGTGGCAAGGTCTCCTGACCTTGCCACTCCGGGGGACCAAAGGTCTCCTCCGGAGCGTGCGGGAGACCTTGCCATAACCTGCCGCTTGCCAAACCAACATCGAAACCACTCTAGTACGAGGGTGTCATGAACCTGTCCCTGTGGCGGCGGCTTCTGCCGGCCGCGGCGCTGCTGGCGCTTGCGCCGCTGGCGTGGTCGCAACCGGCCTCCCCCCATGTCGGCTACGTCTACCCCGCCGGCGGCAAGCAGGGGAGCACGTTCAAGTTGCAGCTCGGCGGCCAGTTCTTCGACGGCGCCACCGGCGTTCGCGTCTCCGGCGAAGGCGTGACGGCCAAGGTGCTCGGCCAGACCAAGCCGATCACCATGGGCCAGGCCAATGCGCTACGCATGAAGATGGAGGATCTGGAGAAGAAGGAGAAGAAGACCGACGCCGACCGCAAGGAGATCGACGACATCCGCGAAAAGCTGGCCGAGGCCGAGAATCGGCCGACGCCGGCGCTGGCCGAGGTGGTGACGGTCGAGGTGACGATCGACGAGAAGGCGGCGGCGGGGTCGCGGGAAATCCGCCTGGCAGCGAATACCGGCCTGTCCAACCCGGTGGTGTTCGAAATCGGCACGCTGCCCGAGGTTACCCAGAAGAAGGAGTACCTGGATCCGGAAGGGCCGATCCGCCAGGGAACCGCCCGGTTCGCCAAGCCGCGCAAGGAATATCAGGTCATCACCGACACCACTGTCACCCTGCCGACGGTGCTCAACAGCCAGATCATGCCCGGCGAGGTGGACCGCTATCACTTCACCGCCACCAAGGGGCAACAGCTGGTGTTTGTCGCCCGCGCCCGGGCGCTCATCCCGTACCTGGCCGATGCGGTGCCTGGCTGGTTCCAGGCGGCCATGTCGCTCTATGACGCCAGCGGCAACGAGGTGGCGTTCTGTGACGACTACCGGCACCACCCCGACCCGGTCCTCTTCTACAAGGTGGCGAAGGACGGCGAGTATGTGCTGGAGATCCGCGACTCGATTTACCGCGGTCGGGAGGACTTCGTCTACCGCATCGAGGCCGGCGAGCTGCCGTTCATCACCGGCGTGTTCCCGCTCGGCGGGCCGGCGAAAACCAAAACCACCGTCACCCTGGAGGGGTGGAACCTGCCGCAGACCAGCCTGGCGCTGGAGCCGGCGGACATGAAGCCGGGAGTGATCCAGCTGTCGGTGACCAGCCGCGGCTTCCAGTCAAACCGGATGCCATTCGCCGTGACGAACCTGCCGGAGATCACCGAGCAGGAGTCGAACAATAGCCTGGCGACGGCGCAGAAGATCACCTTGCCGGTGATCATCAACGGCCGGATCGACCAGCCGGGCGACACGGACGTGTTCCAGTTCCAGGGCCGTGCCGGCGAGACGATCATCGCCGAGGTGGCGGCTCGCCGGCTCGATTCACCGCTCGACTCGGCGATCAAGATCACCGACGCCAAGGGCAAGGTGATCGGCTTCAACGACGACCAGCCGGACAAGGGGCAGGGGCTGAACACCCATCACGCCGACTCGTACCTGAAGGTGACGTTGCCTGCCGAGGGCGTTTATTTCGTGCATATCGCGGACACCCGCCGCCACGGCAGCTCGGCGCACGCCTACCGGCTGCGGGTGAGTGCGCCGCGGCCGGACTTCGAGCTGCGCGTGACGCCGTGCAGCATCAACGCCCGGCCGGGATCGACCGTGCCGATCACCGTGGTGGCGGTGCGCAAGGACGGTTTCGCCGGCGAGATCAACCTGGGCCTGAAGTATCTCCCGGTCGATTTTAAGCTGACCGGCAGCAACAAGATCCCGGCCAACCAGGAGGAAGTGCGCCTGACGCTCGACGTGCCGGCGACTGCCCGCGAGAAGCCGATCAACCTGGCGATCGAGGGCAAGGCGATGTGCGGACAGGCAATGGTGACGCGGCTGGCGACGCCGGCGGAAGACATGATGCAGGCATTCGCCTATCACCACCTGGTGCCGGTCCACGACATGATGGTGACGGTGAGCGGCCGGGCGATGGCCCGGTTCCCGGCCCGGCTGGTCGACCGCGGGCCGATCAAGATCCTGCCGGGCGGCACCGCGCTGGTCCGCTTCCAGATCCCGCGCGCCGGCGCCGGCGAGCGGATTCAGGTGATCCTGAGCGATCCGCCGGAGGGCATCTCGCTGAAGAACTCGGCGTTCGCCAAGGACATCGCGGTGCTGCAGATCGAGGCCGACTCCGACAAGGTGCGGCCGGGGATGCGCGGCAACCTGATCGTCGAGGCGTACCCGGCATGGGTGAAGAAACCCGGTGGCGGCGCGGCCGGCGGCAAGTCGCAGTCGCTCGGTGTGCTGCCGGCGGTGCCGTTCGAGATCCGCCGGGCACTGCGGTAAGTGCCCGCGTGGCGAGTGTGATCCCTCCAGGCCCCGGCGCTTCGGCACCGGGGCCTTTCTTCGTTCGGACACCGATGAAGCGCGGCATCGTCACGCGGAATACGCCTGACGGAGACATTTTCCGTTTTTTCTCTTCCCCTGTCGTCGCTGACTCCCGCTGGTCAGGTCAGAGCGAGTTGGAAAGCAACCCAACCTCAACCCTGACCTCTGAGCAATGGAGATGACACGATGAAGAGCATGATCCTGGCCCTGGTGGTGGTGGTGGTGGCTGGCTCGATGGTCCCGGCGAACGCAGCGAGCGTGACGGCGGCCCGGACGGCGAGCGGCGGCAAGTCCCTGGTCGCCGCCCGGTGCGGATACCGCTGCAGCCTGTACGCCGCCGCCTACCGCGGCTACGGTCGGAGCGGCTGGGCGGCCGGGTATCGCGTCAGCAGCTGGCACCGGCACGGGTGCTGCCACCGGCCTCACTACCACGGCTTCCGGTACGGCTGCCTCCGCCGTCCCTACTGCTGGTAACCAGCGCCGCCGGGGCGGAGGTGAGAGCCTCCGCCCCGGCCGCCGTTGGCCAGGGCACCCGCGATCAGGGTTTGACCGGCACCAGCCGAAGCGAGCGGAGGTCGATCATCGCCCCCCGCAAGGCACCGTCGGGCCGCATCGTCAGCCGGTGGCTGCCGGCGGGGAGTGTCAGAGTGCCGACGCTCTTCTGCCGGTAGTCGTCCCAGGTGCCGGTGCTTTCGACCTTGCCACGCAGCAGCACCGCGTCGGCTTCGAGGACGAACGTGTTGCCGGCATTGGCCGGATCGCAGGCGTGATCGAGCCACACCTGAAACTTCCCGCCGCGCGGCACCTCGACGGTCCACACCGCCCGGTCGGCCGGCGCGGACCAGAATCCCAAATTGCCGTACTTCGCCTCGAAGATCAGGCTCGGGCCATGAACCTCGGCGTTCCTGGCGGTCAGGTGCAGCACCCCGTCGCGGTCCGGCCGCACCGGCTCCGGGCGGTTGCCCGCCAGCGTCTTGGGAGGAGTGGTCCGCTGTTTCGAGCGCAGGAACGCGAGCAGGTCAGCCATCGCCTCGGGCGAGACGTCCTTCTCGATCCCCTCCGGCATGAGCGACTTGCCGCTGCCGGCCAGCCGCTCCAGGTTGCGGCGCAGGATCGTCACCGGCTTGCCGTCGGTGCCGACCAGGGTGATGCCGCTGCCGGTCTCGGCGGTCAGGATGCCGGTGAACACCCGGCCGTCGACCGTCTCTGCCTGGTACGACAGGTAGCGGGCCTCCACCGCCCGGTTCGGATCGAGGATGGCAATAAGCATGTACTCGGCCGACTTGTCGGCCAGCCCGGCGAGGTCGGGGCCGACCTCCTGGCCGAGATCGCCGAGCTTGTGACAGGTGGCACACACCTTGACGAACACCGCCTGTCCGCGCACGACGTCACCGACGGCCCTCGTCGCGGGATGATAGCCGTCGATCACCTTCTGCCGGTCGGGGGCAACGGCGCCGGCGAACGCCTTCTCGGCCCGCGCGCGGACGGCGCGGTCGCGGTGACTCAGCAGCTGCTGCCGTCGCGCGGAGTCGATTTCCAGCGGGAGCACCGCCTTCGTCTCGATCGCCGCCAGCACCGCCGGGGTCCAGCCGGCGCGCTGCAACAATACTTCGAGGATCTGCGATCGCAGCGCCGGCGCGTGCCCCTTCCACCCGGCCAGCAGCAGCGGCACCGCCTCGCCGCCCATCCGCGCCCGCGCCCGCCACCGCCGTCGCCTGCACCCGCGGCTCGGCCGTCGGCTCCAGCAGTCGCGCCACCGTCTGCCGATCGGCGTCGAGCCGCGCCGGCTCTCTACCGAGTAACGCGATATCGGCAATGCGAGAGTCGGCGGGCCGGCCGTCGTCCGTCAGCGCGCGCGCGGGCCTTGGCGATCGTCGCCTCCACCCGGCGGAGGGAGGCCGACAGTTTCGGGTCGGCCGATTTGCCGAGCGTCGCCAGCGAGGAGCCGCGGGCGGCCAGCCCGTCGAGGAACGCGGCGAGGACCTGCGGCTGGTCGGCGGCGCGGTCGAGCAACGTGGCGACGGCGGCCGGCACGTTCATCGCCGCTGCCTGCCGCATCAGCGGTTCGATCAGCGCGGCAGATGGCGACGCCCCCTCCATGGCACCGGCGACCACGTCGGGCAGGTTGGCCGGGGTGAGCGACGTCATCGCCGCCGCATGGAGGAAGCGATCGGACAGGTCACGACGAAGCAACCGCGCGCCCGGCGCCGCGTCGGCCCACTCGCCGAGCGAACACGCCAGCTGCAGCCGCACCAGCGCCGACTCGTCGTCCCCCGCGCGAACTGCGGCCAGCCGGTCGTCGCCCGGCAACCGGCGGCCCTCGCACAGCCGCACCGCCTGCTTGCGCACGCCGGCGTCGATGTCGGCCACGCCGCCGTCAGCTGCACCGGCGTCAGCCCCGCCAGCCCGTCGAGCACGCACAGCGCCCTGCAACCGCGTCAGCGCCCGCGGCGATCCGCAGCTGTTTTTCGACATGCGGGATCGCCGCTGGGTCTTTTTCCAGAGAAGCATCATGTGCGGTGTCGGCAGCGCTGCCAGCCGGACGGGCTGTCGAGCGCGGTGGCCAGGCCGGCGGGGGTCGAGCCGATCCAGCCGCGGAAGGGCGCGGCGACGACCGACCAGGAAGACGCGGTAGATCCGTCCCAGGTCGTGCCCGGGCGCGGAGGTCGAGCCGCTTCTGTGTCGCCAGCGGAATCCCTCCGGGTGCTCGATGACAGCGGTACATGTCGGCCACCCAGACGGCGCCGTCCGGGCCGGTCTGCACCGTCGTCGGCCGGAACCAGTGGTCGGTCGAGGCGAGGAACTCGCTGGCGGACTCGTCGACCGCGCCGGCTGGTGAACGTCACCCCGTCGGCCGAGATCACCTCGCGGTGTACGAGGTTGTGGACCGGCTCGCCACGAACAGGCTGCTGGAGAACGCCGGCCCGAACAGGTCGTCGCGGTAGACGATCGGGCTGCACGCCGAGGTAAACCGGCCGGCGGCGCCGGGGTCGTTGAAGCGCGGCAGCAGCCGGCTGCGCGCGAACACCGGGGGCGCGCCGGGAATCGCCGGCACCTCGACGCGGACCGCCGGCGCGCGTAGTGCGGGTTGCGGCGAACGTAGTGATCGGCGAGGACGAAGTGCCACATCGGTACGCTATTATTCCCGCCGAACCAGTTGCCGTGGTCGTCGCGGCTGCGGCCGTACTGCGTCTGGCCGGTCTGGGCGTCAAGCTTGCCGGTGTCCGGGCGTATGCGCAGATCACGGCCGCTGAAGGTCAGCGTCTTGCCGGTCTTGAGCGAGCGGATCGCCCCGCCGCTGTCGCCGTTGGCGACGTGAATCCAGTTGTCCAGCCCCCACACCAGGCTGTTGACGCGGTGCTGCTGGTTGCCCTCCTTGAACCCGGTGTAGAGGGTGACACGCCGATCGGCCTTGCCGTCGCCGTCGACGTCCTCGGCGTAGAGGATGTCGGGCGCGCACGTCACCAGCACCCCCTTTCGCCACGGCAGCACGCCGGTCGGAAAGCCGAGGTTGTCGAGGAACACGGTGCGTTTGTCATATTTGCCATCGCCATTGGTGTCTTCCAGCACCACGACGCGGCCGCCCGGGCTTACCCTTGCCGTCGATGCCGAGCGGATAGTCGCCCATCTCGACCACCCACAGCCGGCCGTCCGCTCCCCAGGCGAAGGTGATCGGGTCCATCACCAGCGGCTCGGCCGCCACCTGCTCGACCTGAAAACCGGGTCGCGGCGTGAGGCGCGCCGCCGCTTCGGTCGAGCGCGGCCGCGGCTTGACGTCGCGGAGCAGGTCGTTGAATGACCGCCGTTCGACCAGCCCCGGCAGCAAGCGCGGTGCCCTCGTTCTGCCACCACAGCTGTCGGGAATGGACCCCAGAAGCCGTTGTCTGTCCCGGTGCGGACGATGGCGGGCAGTTCGCCCGTCTGGCCGCGGCGCTGCGGCTCACCCGCCGCGCTTCCACCCCGTTTTCGCGTTGTCGAACAGGTACACTCCCGAACCCGGCGTCGTTCGAGAACAGGACGTCCGCCACGCCATCCTCATCGAGATCGACGAAGCCGCAGCCCGGCGTCGCGGCCGGCGGCGTCCGCCAGCCGTGCGCCGTCCGGCAGGGCAAACGGCAGCCGCCGCCAGCCATTCCCGGTCCAGGCA
This sequence comes from Gemmataceae bacterium, assembly GCA_046350215.1. Classification (GTDB taxonomy): domain Bacteria; phylum Planctomycetota; class Planctomycetia; order Gemmatales; family Gemmataceae; genus JAXMAU01. The sequence continues at coordinate 58,566 of JAXMAU010000041.1, forward strand.
AATGCCGCGTTGTGCCGCTCGTTACCGACGAGCAGTTCACACACGCCGTCGCCGTCGAGGTCGCGCAACCGCACGCCGCGATCCCGGCCGGCCTCGACCACGTTCACCGGCATGCCGTCGACCTCCAGCCCGGCGCGTCCGTCGGCCTGCCGCTCCCAGCCTTTCTCCGAGTAACCCCATACTGTATCGGTCAGCAGCGATGCGCGGCCATCCGCGTGCAGCACTCCGAAGCGCGCGCCGGCGTCCTTGCTGCCGGTCACGATCGCGGCGGGGAAGTCGCTGACCGCCCAGGTGCCGGTCCGCGGCTGCCAGCGGCGCGTCTGCCTCAGCCAGTCATTGCCGATGACCACGTCCATGAACCCGTCGCCGTCGAGATCGAGCAGGCGCACGCCGTTGTCGCCGCCGTCGGCCGACCGCAGCGGCTGTCCGGCGAGCAGGTTCTTGACGAGCCGTTCGTGTGCCTCGCGGAAGGTGAGGAACTTGACCTTCGGCCCGTAGCGAGCGACGGCGTGGTCGATCAGGGCGACCACCTGCGCCGGCGACATCCAGCCGTAGGGGTGGAAGACGAGGCAGAAAACGCCCTGCTTGCGGACGGCGATGTCGAGCGACGCCTTCATGTCGGCGAGGGTGAGCGGGCTGGCCACACCGTGGCGGTGCTGCCCCTGCCAGTCGCTCGGCGTGGCGCATGGGAACTCCCAGCACCGCCGGTTGATGACGTAGGGATAGGGGTAGTCCTCGATGAAGTTGCCGAACGGCGAGGCCGACGGCAGGTACTTGCGGAACCGCTCGCGGCCGGTCGACTCCATCACCCACTCGCGCGGCACCTCCGGGTCGTTGGCGGTGGGCACGTTGAACACCGACGTGTCGATCGCCAGGTGGTTGCCGCCGGGAGTGACGCGGTTGAAAATCTCGGCGAAGAAGCGCGGGCTGGGGGTGTTCTGCGAATCGCAGCAGGGAGTGCGGAACGCCACCGGCCGGTTGTTCGGCACGCGGTGCAGCAGGTCGACGCAGCGATCAAAGGTCGACCGCGCCGTCTCCAGTCCGCCGCGGCCGAGCAGCGGGCACGGGTGGTCGATGGTGTGCGTCTCCAGGCTCACCCCTTCCTTCAGCCACCGCTGCAGGTGCGGCTCGGCCGGGTCGATCTGGCAGGTCATGATGCTGACCGGCGCCCGGCCGTCGATCTTCTTGAGCCGTTCGAGGACCGGCCGCAGGTAGTTCTCCCACGGCTGCACCCCGCGCATGTCGTCGATGCCGAGGATGACCACCGCCTCGACGTCTTTTTCGCCCACCCACGCCGGCGTCACCAGCCGCGGGAAGCTCCGGTGCGGATGGTAGACATCGCTCCCGTCGAGATACGTCAGCCGGTTGCCCGACCCGGCGGACAACGGGGCAGCCAGGAGGAGCGCGACGACAACGGCGAAGGTGCGCATGGGAACACCCATCATGAGTAAGGTCTTACCTGATAACCATCTTCAAAGCCCCGAAGGGGCGGCAGCCAATAGCCCAGGGTGTCAACCCTGGGGAAAAACCCCTGGGAGGGAATAACGGTCACATCAATC
>JAXMAU010000042.1:0-60046 GCA_046350215.1 Gemmataceae bacterium
CCGCGTCACCAGCATCGCCTGCTCACTCGAATACCGCAAAGTGAAGCCGCTCGACTTCCCGCGCGGGGCGGCGCTGGCGCGCGGCGTGATCGCCCAGCTGCTCGCCCACCAGCCGCCGGCCGGCGCGCTGTTCAACGTCAACATCCCCAGCCTCGATCGCGGACCGATCCGCGGGGTCAAGACCGTGTCGCAGAACCTGGCGCCCTACGTCGAGGCGTTCGACCGGCGGACCGACCCGCGCGGCCGGGTGTACTTCTGGAGCGGCCCCGACTTCGCCTGCCCCGACCCGCACCCCGACTCCGACGTCCCTGCCCTGGCCGACGGCTACATCACCGTCACCCCGCTCCAGTTCAACCTGACCGACGACGCACGGCTCCGCGCCATGAGCGGGTGGCAGTGGCGAACGCCCGACGCCGACGGCCGCACCTCCGGTGAGACGTGAGGCCATTTCCCCCGCCGCGAAAATTCGTCTGGACACGGCCCGCCCGGTCTGGCATATCCGCCGCCCTCACGAACCGCACACGACGGTACGCTATTCGATCGCTCCGGGGCAGGCAGAAGTGGGGAGCTGCCGGTCCGGGGGAGGGTCGTTCCGGATCAGGGGGAGGGGGACATGCGCATTGTACGCGCGGCACGTCTGGCAGCCCTGTCGATGGGACTGCTGACGGCGCTGGCGGCGGCCCAGGCGCCGCCGGACAAGGCGGCCGAGAAGGCCGACCCGGGGCTGTTCGGCGGGCTGTTCGCCACCCGCAGCAGACCGCCGGCGAAGGCGAAGGCGAAGGATGGCGACAAGGAGAAGGAGGCGGCCGACCGACCCTCCTCCGTCGCTGACCGCGCCGCCGAGCAGGAACGGCTCATGAAGGGCTACCTGCGCCGCCTGGCCGTCTGCGATCGCCTGCGTGACATCGCCCACGAAACGAACAACCCGGCGCTGGCGGAGGAGGCCGGCCGGCTCGACGAGCTGGCCTGGAAGGTCTACCAGGAACAGTCCAATCAGCTGCTCGGCGTCAAGTCGATGGCGATGGAGCCAGACGCGGCCGGCAGCGGGGCTGCCCTGCCCGACGCCGGCAAGGCACTCCGCAAGGCGTCCGGCGGAGGAGCGCTGCCGCCGAGGATCTGGTCGGAGGGCCGCATCGAGCCGGTTCGGAGTGAAGGCCGGTCACCCCTCAGGGAGGAAATGCGATGAAGCGGATCGGAATACTGCTCGTCCCGGCCGCCCTGGCGCTGGCCGGCTGTCTGCCCTCGCCCTGGGTCCGCGAGGACCAGAAGCCGCCGCCGGTACAGATGAAACCGCAGCCGGTCCCCACCGTCACTGCCGACGGCGTGGACGAGGCCAACGCCCTGGAGAAGGCGCGCATTCTCCGCGAGGAGATGGAACACGACCTCGGCAAGATGCAGGCTCCCGCCGCCCGGGAGAGCGAGTAACCGCCGCAGAGAGGGGAAGCGCCCGCCCGCGCCGCGTCCGGTGCGGGCGGCGGCGCGTCAGGGCAGGTTCACCGCCTCGTTGCCATTGCGGGTGATCGCCGCGCGGAGGACGGGGTCCGGGGTGTTCTGCGGCACCAACCGCACCGACCCGTCGGCGAATGCCACGTTGAAGCCGGCCGGCAGGTGCCCACCCAGCGGCGGCAGCATGTCGCCCGGGGCGTAACGCAGGTCGTCCGGCCTGGTCCACGGCACCAGGTTGCGCGCGGTGGCGATCAGAATGGTGTTGGACATCCCGTCGGGGACATCGGCCGGTAGTCGCAATCCGAGTAACGGCTTACCGGGACCGGCAGGGCCGGCCGGCGCCGGCGCCGCCGGGTCGAACAGGGTGCCCGGCCCGGTGAACACCTGGTAATAGGTCATCCCCGAGCCGTCGTTGGGCTGGTCGGGCCGCAGGTACACCGGCGGGATGCGGCCCAGCAGCGCCCGGTTGTGCGGGCTGTCCCACGCCTCGTCCAGCTTGAACTGTTGATACAGCGCCTGCTGTTCGACATACGGCAGCAGGGCGACTCGCCAGCTCAGCCCTGGCTTGCCGTCGCGGGTCTGGAACGCCGCCGCCTGCGGCAGCCGGCCGTGGACGTCGTTGAAGTTGTGCATCGCGATGGCGAGCTGCTTCAGGTTGTTGGAGTCCTTCATCCGTGCCGCCGCGCCGCGGACCTTCTGGACCGCCGGCAGCAGGATGCCGACCGCCATCACCACCGGACCGAGCAGGACGAAGCTGCAGCAGGCGGTGACGATCCCGCCGATCGCCAACCCACGCCCCCCGACCTCGCCACGGCTGCGGCCGATGTCGCGCAGTGCCAGGGCGCCGAGGATGATCGCCGGAATGGCCGGCACCACCGGCAGGCAGAGCGAGAAGATACCCAGGACCAGCGCCGCCGTCGCCTTGCCGCTCGTCGTTTCGTCCGCCGCGGGCCGGCCTCGCCGGCGACGACGGGGCGCGTCGTCGTCGTCCGCCTCGCGGAAGCGCTCATCGCGTTCGTCCGGTTCGTCGTCGTCCGGTGCGGCCTGCCTGATCCGGCGTAACTCCGCCTCGTCGGGCACCAGCATGATCCGGCCACACTGCGGACAGCGCGCCTTCCGGCCGACGTCCTCGTCACGCGCCTGCACCTGGCGGCCGCACTCACACGGGAAACGGATCATGGGCTGGCCCCGGCTTCCCCCGGCCCGGCCGGGGACGAAAACGATCAACGCCACCCACCAGCGTAGCAAGCACGTCGGCCCCCGGCGAGCGGTTTCTCCCGCTATCGCCCCGAGGCCGACCGCCGCCAGGCGTGTGGATGGCGTCGATCCGGTGTCAGTCGCGCTTACTCGGTTTCGGCGAACTCGGCCAGCCGCTGGCTGCGCAGTGGCTGACGCAGCTTGAGCAGCCCGCGCGCCTCGATCTGGCGGATTCGCTCGCGAGTAATGCCATACGCCCGCGCCACCTCTTCGAGCGTCCGCGGCTGGCCGTCACGGAGGCCGAAGCGCAGCTCGATCACCTCGCGTTCGCGCGGAGTGAGTGAACGCAGCACCTCGGCGATGCGCTCGCGGAGCAGGTGCTGGTCGACCGCCTTGCCGGGGTTGGTGGCGTCGGGATCGTCGAGGAAGTCCTCCAGCGCCCGCTCGCCGTCGCCGCCGAGCGGCTCGTGCAAGCTGACCGGATGACGGGCGACGACACGCAGCGATTGCGTCTCCTCGGCCGTCACGCCGAGGACTGCGGCGATCTCCTCCACCGTCGGCTCGCGGCCCTGCTGCACCGACAGCTCGCCGCGGACGCGCTCGACGCGCGCCAGGGTGCCGACCTGGTGGCACGGGACGCGAATCGTCCGCGCGTGATCGGCCAGGGCACGGGTAATGCCCTGCCGGATCCACCACGTCGCGTAGGTGCCGAACTTGAACTTCAGCCGCCACTCGTACTTGTCCACCGCCCGCATCAGCCCGCGGTTGCCCTCCTGAATCAGGTCGGAGAACGGCAGGCCACGGCTACGATAGCGCTTGGCGATCGACACCACCAGCCGCAGGTTGCCCTCGGCCAGGTCGCGCCGCGCCTTCTGGTACAGCCGGCGACGGGTTTCCAGGATGTGCATCAGCCGCGGCAGCTCATCCGGCTGGCAGCGGGCCTCGAACACCAGGTCGCGCAGCTGCTTGTGCGCCTTGGTCCGACGCTCGCGGTCGGCGGCGGAGTTACCGCCCATCTCGGCCTGCACCGACAGCTCGGTCATCTGCCGGCACTGGTCGCCCAGCTCATCGGTCCAGATGTCGAGCAGGTCGATCCGCGGCGACAGCTCCTCGGCGAGCCGGCGGGCCTTGGACATTTTCCGCCACAGCTCGCGGCGCAGCCGCGTGCGTGCGCTGTGGCTGGTCGCCTTGAGCAGCGAGCGAAACTCCTCGTCGGCCTGCTTGAGAACGTGGCGCAGGGTGCGGACGTGGGGAGGAATCCGCTTGAGGATGTTCTCGCGCGTCAGCCCGAGGGTGTTGACCACGTCGATGGTCGGATCGAGGGCAAGCTGGCCGTTCTGCACCCGGTCGAAGGTTTCGACCACGCGGTTCAGGGTGCGCCACGACGACAGCGCCGCGTGCCGGTAGCGCCGGCGGCGCATCTCCAGCTGCTTGGCCAGCGTCAGCTCCTGGTCGCGGCTGAGCAGTGGGATGGCGCCCATCTGGCGCAGATAGAGGCCGAGGGCGTCGTCCGGCGCCGCCGCTTCGTCCTCCTCGCCCTCGCTCTCGCCGGGCGGCATGTCGTCGACGAGCATCGGCAGCTCGTCTTCCGGCACGTCCGAGTCCGTGTCGAGATCCGCGTCGAGGTCGTCGCCGCGGCCCATTCGGCGGGCCGAGGTATCCTCGTCGGGAGCGACGTCGTGGGGAGTCTCGACGTGCAAGGGTGCGTCGGCGGGGTGGGACCGCTCGGTTCGCCGGGTGGAACGTCTGGTGGCCATTGGCTTCCGTCCTGTCGGTACGTCCGACTCCTTGCAGTCAGCGAAACAACATTACCGCCGGAACCGTCCAGGCCCCTCACCCCGCGAGGGGGCGATGGAGGACGGGGGGCCGACGGTGCAGGGTTGCGAACGACTCTGAGCCGCCATGACTACCCCGGGCTGGCTGGTAGGGTACTGGGTTCAGGCGCTGCCTCACCGGAACAGGTGCGGTGAGGGCCGCGTCCCGTGCCGCCCGTGAGCTGCTGACAAGGAATTCGACCTTCTCTCAAACCAAGTATACGCACGCCCCCAAAGGAGGCACGCCAGAAAATGTATCTCCACCACAACTTTCTCGTCCACTCCCATTGTTGAGAAAGTGGTCGGAAGCGTGTGCGCCGAGAAGCATTCTGTGGATCCAGCGTCCCGAACGGGTTAACCGTCCCGGGGAACCTGTGGCGGTGGGTCCGTTTGCCGACCGCCCTGATCCACCCCTATTCTACACATCCACTACGGCTGCTGTCGCAGAAAAAAAACGTGCCGACCGGGCGGAATGTCTTGCCCACCCGCCGGTTCGGCTCGGCCCGCGGCACATTCGCCAGCAAGAACGACCCTTGTTTCTGCCCGGCGGTAAGCCGGTCGGGGTACACAGACCGGGCGGGCGGCAGCGAGGACACCTGGCGGCTTGAGCGGAACGCAGGTCGAACCGCGGCTTTTTCTTGCGTCTCGCCGGAAAACCGCATTAAAATGAGAATCAGGGCATCTTCGCCTCCTGACCGCCCCTGGCATATCGCGGTCGTGCGAGGCGCCACGAAACACCAACCCATCGGGAGAGTGGCCATGTCCGGTATATTGCGATGGTCCGCCGCCCTGGCGGCGGCGGTCGCCCTGGCGGGCAGCCAGGCAGCTGCACAGCAAAATGATCGTCCCGCGCCCACCCCACCCCCGGCCAACCCTCCGGCCGCGCCGGCCGTGGCTGCCCCTGTCGTGGCTGGCCCGGCGGTCGCCACGGAAGTGGGCGGCGGCACGCGGCTCGGGTCCAACGTCAGCGTGCTCGGCCGATCGTCTCTCGGCTCCGGCTGGGGCTACGGGTTCGACAACCCGCCTCCGCCGCCCGCGTCGGCTCCGCGAGCGACCGTCGCGCCGGCCAACCCCGGCACCGGCGGCAGCAACCCGTACACCCTGTCCACGGCCCCCTCGACGAACCCGTACATGGGCGGCACCGGCTCGCTCGGCAGCAACCTGGCCGGGGGTGCTGCATTAGGGGGTGTCCCCTTCGGCGGCCTGGGTGGCTTCCCGTGGTGGGGCATAGGGGGCTTTGGGCTGGGCGCCGCCGGCCCCGGTATCGGCTACGGGGCCGCCCTGGAGGGGATGGCCAGCCTGCAGCGGTCGCAGGGGCAGTACTGGAAGGACATCACCCAGGCGCAGATGCAGCGCGAGGAGTTCCTGCAAAAGAACCTGGAAACGGCGCGCCGCCGCGTTGAGTTCGAGGCGTGGTACGAGTCGATGCGGCCGACCGCCACCAAGATGCTCGACCGGCAGATGGCGACCGACCTGGATACGGCCCGCCGCTTCGCCACCGACGTCGACATCGCTTCCGGCCGCGCGCTGAACACCCTGCTCCGGAACATCCAGGCGTCCGGCCGGCTGAACCAGGGCGCCAACGTCCCGCTCGATGAGGACGTGCTGAAGAACGTCAACCTGACCGGCGGCACCTCGACCTCCGGGGTCGGCATGCTCAAGGACGGCGGCAAGCTGCCCTGGCCGGGAGCGTTGCAGGACCCGATGTTCGATGAGTCGCGCAAGCGGCTGACGCGCAACCTGCAGCTGGCCGTTGCCACCCTCAAGGACAAGGAGCCGGTCCCCGAGGCGGTGATGAAGGACATCCGCGGCGACTTCAAGTCGCTCAACGACAAGCTGGCGGAGGCCGCCAACGACCTCGACCCGGCCCAGTACGTCGAGGCGCGGCGTTTCCTCAACCAGCTGTCCGGATCGATCAAGTCGCTGTCCGATCCGCGCGTGGCCAACTACTTCAACAACACCTGGTCGGCCAAGGGCCGGTCGGTGGCTGAGTTGGTTGCGCAGATGACCAAGGAGGGGCTGCTGTTCGCTCCGGCCGGCCCCAATGACGACGCCGCCTACCGCGCCGTCTACCAGGCGCTGCGGGCGTTCGACAACAGCCTGCAGTACGCCCAGCGAACGCCGTGATCGGAGTATCGGGTTACTCGAACCGGGGCGGTCGGCTCGACGCGAGCGGCCGCCCCGGTCGTTTTCCGCTACCTCCGCCGGCGAAGGGCGACTACTTCCCCGAAGTCGAGCAGCCGGTCACCGGCGATGGCGATGCATCGGTAGCGTGCCCAGCGGCCGGTGGTCAGCACGTTCACGCCGGCGGCGTCGGTCGAATAGGCGGGCAGCACCAGGTGATCGGCCGCGACGAGAAAACACGGCCCCTCGACGCCGGCCCGCCAGCGGAGCCACGGGTGTTCGTGCCCCTGGACCACCGGCCCCGCTGGCCGCGCGCCGTCGCCGTGGACGACCAGCCAGTCGCCCAGCCGCACACCGTCGGGGCACACCGGCAGTCCGCCGCCGGGCAAGCCGCGGTCATGATTGCCGGGAACGACAGCCAGTTCGACGCCGCAGTCGGCCAGCCAGGCGGACAGCTCAGCCGCCAGCTCTTCGCCGCGTACCCGGCCGTCCTCGAACAGGTCGCCAGCGATCACCAGCCGGCGGATGGATTGGGCCGTAAACAGATCGCGTAACGGGCCGAGCGTTTGAGCCAGCGCGCCGTCGGGAACCGCCTCGCCGCCGCGCTGGCGCACCCCGCCGTAGCCCAGGTGCAGGTCGGCGACCACCGCGGTGGCCGTCGGCAGGTGGACGGCGGCCCGCTGCGGCGTCAGCAGCCACTCACCCAGCACCCGCATCGGCGGCGCCTCCGGTCAGTTCGGCGTGCAGTTGCGCCAGCGCCTCGGTGGGAGAGCGCGGCCGGTCGGCGATGCCCTCCTCCACCTGGGTCCAGCGCTGGGCGAACGGCGACGGCCGGGTCAGGCGCCGGCACACCACCGTCAGCCGCGGCAACAAGGTCACGAAGGCGAGCGCCGCCGCCTCGTCGCACAGCTCGCGGCGCACCTCGTTCAGCGCCTGCCGCAGCAGGACGAAGTCCGGGTCGTGCCCACGGACCTGCTCGAACAGCTGCCGCTGCGGCCAGTCGATGCCGCCGACCCGCCGGCGCCGGCCGAGCGGGTTGCGGAGCACCATCAGCCCCGTGCGGGCGACGCGGCCGAAACGCGATCGCACCACGTCGCTGCCGGCCAGGGCGTCGGCCAGCTCGGCGGCGAACCCGTCGGCGCGCAGCAGCGTCCGCACCGCGGCGGCGACGTCGGGGAGCGGGGTGCGCAGGCGGATCGTCAGCCCCAGGTCGGCGACCGTGGACATCGCCGATCGGCCGACCTCCTTCGCCAGTCGCGCCGCCAGCACGCGGGCGAGGGCGTCGTTGCCGGGCCGGTTGAGCGGGGTGTGCAGGTAGTATTCCGCCCCGGCGTCGACACGGACTTCCTCGATCAACAGCGTATGCACATCGGGAATCTCGCTGATCGACTCCTGGCGCTCGAAGTAGTCGGCCAGGCTGGCGACCGCCGCCGGGGTGAGCTGGTAGTCGTCGCGGAACAGCGCAGCCAGCGCCGCCGGCCCGTCGCGCAGCGCCTCGGCGGCCTGCAGGCGAAGGACGTACAGCCGGCGAGCCAGCTCCGGCGACAGCGGCCAGCCGTCGCCCGTCCACGTCGGCACCCGCGGCCGGCCGACCAGCTGCTCGACGAACACGTCGTCGTGCTCGCGCCGGCGAAACTCCAGGCAGCGGCCGTCGAGCAGGAAGCGGTCACCCGGCTGCAGCTGATCGGCGAACGATTCATCTACTTCACCGATCGCGAATGACACCATACTATCGTCGAGCGGGTCGCCGGTCGCCGCGGTGGAGAGCAGCTGCACCGCCACCGTCGGCTCGGCCAGGATCGACCCCAGGTTGCGGCGCAGCAGGCGAGCGGTAGCGGCGCTGGCGATCCGCCAGCAGTCGCCGTCCTCGATCAGCCGCGCCGGCAGCCACGGCTCGCCGTGTTGATCGACGCCGCGCAAGTAGGCGAGACAGTCGTCGAAGTCGGCTCGCGTCAGCTCCGCATACGGGGCGGCACGGCGCACCAGCTCGAACAGCTCGTCGGCCGGCCACGAGCGGGCGGCGCACATGCCGAGGATCTGCTGACACAAAACGTCGAGCGGCGCCGCCGGCAGCTGCAACGGCTCGCACTGGCCGGCTCGCCCGGACGCCGCCGTGACCGTCGCCTCCAGCAGTTCGCCGCCGTTCGCCGCCAGCACCAGGCCGCGGCGCCGGCCGTTCGGCTCGTGACCGGCGCGGCCGACTCGTTGCAGCAATCGGATCACGTCGCCCGGCGGGTGGACGAGCACCGCCAGGTCGACGGTGCCGATGTCGATGCCCAGTTCCAGGCTGGTACTCGACACCACGACCCGCAACTCGCCGTGCTTGAACGCCTCCTCGACGGCGCGGCGGCGCTGCGGCGCCAGGGCGGAGTGATGCACGGCGATCCGGTCGTCCCAGGCGGGCAGTCGGCGGCGCAGCACCCAGGCCAGCCGCTCGGCCAGCCCGCGGGTATTGGTGAACACCAGCACGGCGCGGTGCTTCGGCAGCTCCGGGACGAGCCGATCGGCCAGCGCGGCCAGGAACGTCATGTCGTCCGGGAGCGGTTCGAGCGTGAGCAGCGGCGGCGGCGTTTCCGGGGCGCGGACGACGGTGCAGGGGCGATCCGTCCCGACCAGCCAGCGCGCGGCGATGTCGAGCGGGGTGGCGGTGGCCGACAGGCCGACCCGCCGCGGCTCGGCGCCGGCCAGGCGAGCGAGTCGTTCCAGACACACCGCCAGGTCGGCGCCGCGTTTGTTGCCGACCAGCGCATGCACCTCGTCCACCACCACCCAGCGGAGGTTGGCGAACAGGACGGAGCTGGTGCCGAGGCTGAGCAGCACCGCCAGGCTCTCTGGCGTCGTCAGCAGCACATCGGGCGGGTCGTCGCGAAGCAGGCGGCGATCCGCCGGCGAGGTGTCGCCGGTCCGCACCGCCAGGCGTGGGAGAGAAGCGTCTGCCGCGACATGGGCGGCCAGGTCGCGACGATGCCTCCAGACTTCGCGCGGCGTCGTTGACCAGCGCGCCTTGAGCGGGGCGACGTAGAGGGCGCGCAGGGGGGTGTCGGCCCAGCCGTCGGCGACGGGTCGGGTCAGCAGGTCGGCCAGGATCGGAGTGAAGGCAGCGAGCGTCTTGCCGGTCCCGGTCGGCGCGCTGAGGAGGACGTGCGGCGCCTGCGTCAGCGCCGCCCAGCTCAACCGCTGCACCGCTGTCGGCTGGCCGAACCGCTCGGTGAACCACCGGCGGAACGGGTCCGGCAGCAGGCGAAGGGCGGTCGCGGCGGGTGGGTCGCTGGTCGGATAGTGAAAGGCTGTGCAGGACATGACGCTGTTATAACAGACAGGGGCGGAAGACGGCGATGCCGGCAGGGAAACCGTTCCCACCGGCGCGAGCGATTCGCTACACTGCACAGCAGACGCCCATCCTCGGTCCGCCCCGCGCCGCCAGCGAGCGAATCGCCATGTCCAACGGTTTCCCGTGTCCGAACCCGGCCTGCTCCCAGGTGTTCCCGCCCGAGGCGGTTCGGGGAGCGACCCGGCTCGTGTGCCCCCGGTGCGGCACCGCGTATCAGTTTCGCCAGCCGACGGCCGAACGGCCGCGGCCGCCGGTGCCGCCGCCTCCGCCGGGGCCGCGGTCGTCGAAGAAGTTGCCGCCCCCGCCTCCCAAGGCGCCACCGCCGCCGCCACCGCCGCCCCGTGCCGGTGCCCCGGCCCGGATGCCGCCGCCAGCCCCCGCACCAGCGGTGCCGGTCGCGGCGCCCGTCGCCTACGTCCCGCCGGTCGCCGCACCGCCGTCCGACCTGGCGTTCGACGACGCGCCGGTGGTGGTACCGGTCAGCCGCCGGAAGCGCCGCAAGCAGCGCGGCTGGATCAAGGTGCTGTTCGTCTTCCTGGTCATCGCCGGCGGGGTGGCGGCCGCCGGGTACTATTTCAAGGACCACATCGCCGCCCTTTCCGAAGGCGAGGAGTCCAGCGCGCGCGGTTTGAAGGCGAAGGCCAACTTCAGCCTGAGCGTCCCCCGCTCCAGCGGCTGGCGCGACGATCGCGACCTGCTCGACCGGGTGCGGGCCAACGTCGTCATGACCCGGCAGAAGCCGAAGGGGCACATGGCGCTGTTCTACCGCGACTTCAACACCCGCGCGCTGACCGATGGCGAGCTGCTCGACCTCGGGCTGAAGCGGCTGCGCGCCTTCTTCCCGCGGCTGGAGTACGAAAACCCGCTCCTGGGGGATAGCGGCGGGCGCACCGGCGAGCTGAGCGGCGAGCCGGCCATCGTCATGCCGTTCAGCGCCAGCGACACCGGCGATGTGCCGGTGCGCGGCACCTGCACCATGCTCTCCCGCCAGGGGTACGCTTACTGGCTGGTCCTGTGGGGGCCGGAAGATTATTACGACGAGCTGGCCGAGCACTTCGAGGCGCTGCGGGAGCGGTTCAAGCTGTACAACGAGCGCGAGGGGTGGAAGCCGACGCCGCGCGAGAGCGAGCGGTTCGCCGGCACCGGCGTGCCGTATCAGCTCGATTTCATCAAGGAAGTGTGGAAGAAGGAGCCGAACGCCAAGGACGCCGACGCGGCGGCCGAACTGTTCCTCCGCGGCTTCGAGCCGACGCTCGACCAGGAAACTGGACGGGCCAGGGTGGTGGAGCTATCCGGCAAGGCGGCCGAGGTGCTGGTGGCGGTGCTACCGAAGGCGGCCAGCTTGAAGGACGCCGTCAAGGCGGCGGAGGAGCACTTCCGCAAGAAACACGTCGAGCTGCATCCGGGCTTCAAGATGGAGCCGGTGGCCGACCGCAAGACCGGCAAGCCGCTACCGGGCAAGGACGTCGGCAGCTATCACGGCGAGGTGCAGCGGTTGCGGCTGGTGCTCGACGCCGACAACGAGCGGTTCGCGGTACTGGCGGTCGCCAATCAGCCGCAAGGGGTACTGGCGGTGTGGTGCGAGTGCCGCTGGAACCGGCGTGAATACTGGGAGCAGGAGTTCCGGACGGTGCTCAGGACGGTCCGACCGGCGACGAAGGAGTGACGGCAGGCGCCGAGCGCGGCGGCGCCGTCGCCGGGGCCGGCAGAATCTGTCCGGGCGGCGGCGCCGGGACGATGGTAGAAGGGGGAAGCAGGGCGCCCGGCGGCGGAGCCACGGCGCCCGGCGGCACGGCCCGCGGCGCGTTCTCCGTGCCCGGCGGCGTCTGGATCTGCATGCCCCGCTGGCGCAGCTGCTCGGCGCGGCCGCGGATGTCGTCGTGACGCACCTGCTGCACCGGCTGCAGCTGGAAGTGCAACATCTGGACATCGCGGAACGGATAAGGCACGATGGTTTCGGTCAGCAGGTCCACGCCGGGCCACTGATACCACGGGGCCACCAGCTCCGGCTCGACGTCGAGCGGCTGGTAGCCGTCCTTGACCAGCCGGAAGTGGTATTTGCCGTAATAAATGAACGGTTCCTCGACCGGGGTGGCCCCGATCGGCTGACCGTTGCGATATACGACGGCGCCGGGCGGGTCGGAGGTGATCACGTAACGGCGCGTGACGCAGCCGGCCGAACCGATGGCGAGCAGCACCGCGACGACCAGGCAGGCAGACCGCTTCATGACTCCGTCCCCTTTTCGGCATCCGTCCGAGGGGGACGGCAGAACCGGCACCCGCCCCCCGGTCAAGCCCGGTCCGGGCGGGCTAAACCGGACGACCGCCGCTGTGCAAGCGAGCGCGAGCGCAGTACCATAGAACCAACGGGAACCGGCCAAACGGGGCGCCTGCGACGACCACACAACGCCGGCGTTCTTAGCGGGGTGGGTAATTCGGGTGATCCGCTTCGACCAGATCGAGCATGCCTGCCTGACCGACGTCGGCGTGCGCCGCAGCCATAACCAGGACAACCTGGCGGTCCAGCTGGCCAGCGACCCGGACGGCTGGCTGCAGCGCGGCCACCTGTTCCTGGTCGCCGACGGCATGGGCGCCCACGCGGTCGGCGAGAAGGCCAGCGAGCAGGCCGCCCAGGTCATCCCGCACATCTACCAGAAGTACACCCCCCAGGGGGCCGCCACCGCCATCCGCCGCGCCTTCGTCGAGGCCAACGCCACCATTCACGCCTGCGGCCAGCAGAACCGCGAGTTCGAGGGGATGGGCACCACCTCCACCGCCCTCGTCCTCCGCGCCGACGGCGCCTGGATCGGCCACGTCGGCGACAGCCGCTGCTATCGCATCCGCAAGGGCGTCATCGATCAACTCAGCTACGACCACAGCCTGGTGTGGGAGTATGCCCGGCTGCAGCACATCGACCCGGACGAGGTCGAGGACATCCCGTCCAACGTGATTCACCGCTGCCTCGGCCCCGAACCGCTCGTCCAGGTGGACATCGAAGGCCCGTACCCGGTCGAGCCGGGCGACGTCTTCCTGCTGTGCAGCGACGGGTTATCCGGCCAGGTCAGCGACCCGGAGATCGGCGCCATCGCGTCGGTGTTGCCGCCGGCCGAGGCGTGCCGCTTCCTGGTCGACCTGGCGAACATGCGCGGCGGGCCGGATAACACCACCGTCATCATCGTTCGCGTCAACAGCGGATCCGTCGGGACGACGGCCAACCTGGCACCCCGCCGCCGGCCGCTGCTGGCGCGTATCCCCTGGTGGGTGTGGAGCCTGCTCGGCGGAACGACGCTGGCGGTCGGCGCCACCCTGCTCGCCCGGGCGCAGCTGGCCACCCTGGCGACCGTGCCGTTCATCCTCGCGCTGGGCGCCGTCGTCGCCGGGCTGATTGGCTTCTTCGTCCACTATCACCACGAGCAGACCCGCGAGCCGAACGAGGACGACGACCGGCCGACGCCGGAACCGCATCGCAGCCGGCCGTGCGCCGTGGAACGGCCTTTGCTGGACAAGTACGTGCGGGCATTGAAGACCCTCCGCCAGCGGGCCGACGAGAAGCGGTGGGAGCCGGACTGGAACCTGTACCAGGAACACCTGGCCGCCGGTGACGCCCTGCTCCAGAAACAGGACCTGACTGCCGCCTTCCGCGAGTATTGCCGGGCCATGCTCCCGCTGACGCGCGCCCTGAACGAGCGCCGCCAGAAGGAGGAGGTGTTCCAGCCGGTGTGGGACAAGGCCCGCTAAGCTGTCGCCTCACCCCGCGCAGGACTTCACCGATGACCGCGCACCGCTTCACCAACCGGCTCGCCGCGGAGTCCAGCCCGTATCTCCGCCAGCACGCCCACAATCCAGTCGACTGGTATCCGTGGGGGCCGGAGGCGCTGCGCCGTGCCCGCGACCTCGACCGGCCGATCTTTCTGTCGATCGGCTACTCGGCGTGCCACTGGTGTCACGTCATGGAGCACGAGAGCTTCGAGAACGAGGCGATCGCGCAGCTGCTCAACGATCACTTCGTCAGCATCAAGGTGGACCGCGAGGAGCGCCCGGACCTCGACCAGATCTACATGGCGTCGGTGCAGATGATCAGTGGCCAGGGCGGCTGGCCGATGTCGGTGTTCCTGACCCCCGAGCTGCGGCCGTTCACCGGCGGCACCTACTTCCCGCCGGAGGACCGTTACGGCCGGCCGGGGTTCCGCCGCATCCTGCAGACGCTCGCCGAGGCGTGGCGCACGCGCCGCGACGACATCGACCGGGCGGCCGACGACGTGACCGACCAGCTGCAGAAGCTCGGCCAGCTGCCGGCCGGCCCCGGCGCGCTGAGCGACGACCTGCTGCGAAACGCCGGCCAGTATCTCGCCCGCGCCTATGACCCGGTCCACGGCGGATTCGGTCAGGCGCCCAAGTTCCCGCACCCGATGGACCTGCGGCTCCTGCTGCGGCTGGGACGGCGCTTCGGCGACGCCGAGGCGACGAACATGGCCCGGCACACGCTCGACCGGATGGCGCTGGGCGGCATCTGGGACCACCTCGGCGGCGGGTTCGCCCGCTACAGCACCGACGCCCGCTGGCTCGCCCCGCACTTCGAGAAGATGCTTTACGATAACGCCTTACTCACTGTCGCCTACCTGGAGGCGTACCAGGCGACCGGGGAGGCGGCGTACCGCGAGACGGTGGAACAGACGCTGGAGTGGGTGCGCCGCGAGATGACCAGCCCCGACGGGCCGTTCTACAGCACGCTTGACGCCGACAGCGAGGGGGAAGAAGGCAAGTTCTACGTCTGGCGGGCGGAGGAGATCGAGGCGGCGCTCGGTGCGGATGCGACGCTGTTCAACGCCTGCTACGGGGTTTCGCCGAAGGGGAACTGGGCCGACCCGCACCATCCCGGCGTGCCGAAGAACATTCTGCACCGGACGCAGTCGTTCGCCGAGCTGGCCGCGCGGTGCGGCACAACGGAGGCCGAGCTGCGCGCAACGCTGGCGGCGGGCCGGGCGAAGCTGTTGGCCGTGCGCGAGCGGCGGGTGCGGCCGGGGCTGGACGACAAGACGCTGACGGCGTGGAACGGCCTGATGATCACCGCGCTGGCGACCGCCGCGGCGGTGGTGGGGCGGCCCGAGTACGCCGAGCGGGCGGCGCGAGCGGCGGACTTCCTGCTGACGCGGATGCGCACGCCGGAGGGCCGCCTGCTGCGCACCTGCTCGCCCGGCCACGCGCCGAAGCTGAACGGCTATCTGGAAGACCATGCCTACCTGCTCGAAGGGCTGGTGGCACTCTACGCGGCGACGTTCGAGCCGCGCTGGATCGACGAGGCGCTGCGGCTGGCCACGGTGATGATCGACGAGTTCTGGGATCCGGTGGAGGGCGGATTCTTCTACACCGGCCGCAACCACGAGGCGCTGATTGCCCGCGGCAAGGACCCGCACGACAACGCCACGCCGGCGGCGAACAGCGTGGCGGTGACGGCGCTGCTGCGGCTGGTGAAACTGACCGGCCGCCCCGACCTGCAGGACCGGGCCGAGACGACGCTGAAGCTCTACGCCGAGCTGATGGACGAGCGGCCGTTCGCGACGGCGCAGATGCTGCTGGCGCTGGACTTCTACCTCGGGCCGGTGCAGGAGTTCGCCATCGTCGGCGACCCGGCAGACGCCGAGACTCGTCGCGTCCTGTCCGCCCTTTACGCGACGTTTCGCCCGAACAAAGTGGTGGCGCTGCGCCCACCCGCCGGCCCGGTGCGCGAGGATCTCCTGCCGCTGCTCGCCGGCCGCCAGGCGGTCGACGGACGAGTAACCACTTACGTCTGCGAGAACTTCGCGTGTCAGGCCCCGCTCGTCGGCGCAGACGCGGCGGCGCAGGCGTTGGCACAGCCTTGAACAGCCACTCGCGCAAGCGACTGGTCGTGCCGCCCATCGTTGACGGCCATAGAACAGCAGCGATCCCGTCTCCCCGTTTCGAGGAGTTCGCCGCTCATGCTCATCTCTGCGCTGCTGGTGCTTCCACTGCTGCTCGCCGCCGACCCGCCCGGACCGAGGGTCGTCGGGTCGAAGGAACCGCTGAAGCCCGTCATCTGGGGGCTGGACCGGCCGATAGCAGTGGCGTTCGGCGAGAAGTACCTTTATGTCACCGTGGCGGGGAAACGGGGAGAACAGGACGGCGGAATGGTTCTCGCCCTTGTTGACGGGAAGGGCGTAGTCGTCGCCACAGGGTTGGCAAAACCGTTCGGGATCGTGGCGATTGGCTCCCATCTCTATGTGACGGATTCCTCGCGAATCTGGCAGATCGCACCGGATGGGAAGAAATCCGTGTATGTGGACCTGGCCAGGGCCGAGCATCCGCTCCATCTCGGGGATATCGTCGGGGATAATAAGGGTACGCTTTATGTCAGCGGCATGGACGCCGGTTCCGGCCCACCTCGGTGGTTCCAGGTGTTAGTTGTCACCCCGAAGAAGCAGGTGCGGCCGGTGTTTGATACCCGCAAAGAGCCGCAAGTGCAGGTGATCCCGCGGCTCTTCGCCGCCAGCGAATCTCATCTCGATCTCATGGACGCCCGGTCAGGTGCCGTGCATCGGCTACGACTGAGCGATGGAAAAGTAACCCCGGAGGTAATCCGGTTGGAGAAGGTTGGGTGCATCGCCGAGGATCACCACGGACGCCGCTACCTTGGCAATCAAGGTGACTTGTACGTGGTTCCACGGCCGGGCGAGAAGCCAACCCTGCTCGCTTCCGGGTTTCAATCAATCGTGAGCATGCGTTTGGCCCCAAGCGGCAAATCCCTGCTGGTAGTCGACTTCCTGCCCGGCGTCGTGTACGCCGTCCCCACCGTCAAGGTGGATGAGTCGCCGCTGCCGATCGAGATCGCTCCGGCGTTTGCGGATGTGAAATGGAAGGGGTGGAAGCCGGTCGACGACGCCGGCAAGCCGACGCCGTTTCGGCCCATCCTGCTGACACATGCCGGCGATGGCAGTAATCGCGTATTCGTGCCGACGCAGCAGGGTGTTGTTCACGTCTTCCCGAACGGCGCGGCGGCGAAGGAGTCGAAGGTCTTTCTCGATCTGCGCGACCGGGTCCGCTACTCGGACAGCGAGAACGAGGAGGGGTTTCTCGGGCTGGCGTTTCACCCGAACTATCGCAAGAACGGCGAACTGTTCGTCTACTACACCTCGCGCAAGCACAAGCTGACCAACGTCGTCTCGCGCTTCAAGGTCAGCAAGGACGACCCCGACCGCGCCGACCCGGCGTCGGAGGAGGTGCTACTCGAACTGCCCAAACCGTTCTGGAACCACAACGGCGGGACGATCGCGTTCGGGCCGGACGGTCAACTCTACCTCGCCGTTGGCGACGGCGGCAGCGCCAACGATCCGTTCAACAACGCTCAGAATCTCGGGTCTCTTCTGGGGAAGATTCTGCGGATCGACGTCGACCGCCGGGACGATGGCAAGCGCTACGGCGTGCCGAAGGACAACCCGTTCGTCGACACCAAGGGCGCTCGCCCCGAGGTGTGGGCCTACGGCCTGCGCAATGTCTGGCGGATGGCGTTCGACCGCACGACCGGGCAGCTGTGGGCGGCGGACGTCGGCCAGAACCTGTGGGAAGAGATTAACCGGATCGAAAAGGGAGGCAACTACGGCTGGCGGCCGCGCGAGGGGACTGCACCCGTTCGGCAACGACGGCGTCGGGCCGAACCCCGGCATGATCGACCCGATCTGGGAGTATCACCACGACGTCGGCAAGTCGATCACCGGCGGCCACGTCTATCGCGGTGCGCGCGTGCCGGCGCTGCAGGGGTTGTACCTGTACGCCGACTATGTCTCCGGCCACGTCTGGGCGCTGCGCTACGACGCCGAGAAGAAGCGCGTCATGGCGAATCATCGCCTGCGCACCGGCGGGTTCCCGGTGTACAGCTTCGGCGAGGACGAGCGCGGCGAGGTGTACCTGCTCACCCAGACGCCGGACGGGAAAGGCATCTTCACCTTTGCGCCAGCGGATAAGCCGCGCCGCTGATACGTCCGGCCCTCCGGTTTGCCTGATCGGCAAAATCCGTGCGATCGGCGCGTGACAACCGACCGCCCCTGGGGCTTACTGAGAAGGTGCGGCAGTTCCGAACGCGAGGGCGGTGCGCGGCGAGTGATCGCTGCCCGTCGCCGCGCGTTTGTCTGCCGCGCCCTTCCGGGTACACCCACGCGCAGGCCGAGAACGCGAGTCACGGGGGCGGGGACATGGAGCTGCTGCTTCTCCTGTTCGTCCTGGGCATCGTCACGCTGGTCGGACACGGCATCTGGGCGATGCTGGCGGCCCTCTTCCGCCTGTTGAGCGGCGCTGCGTCCGTGGACCACCAGGGGGCGCTGCGCCACACCGAGCGCTGCGCCGGGTGCGGCGAGCCGTTGCGGCCGACTGCGACGGTGTGCCCCGTCTGCCGCCTCAGCACCGGCGGCCGAACGGCCCGGGAACTGACCGAGCTGAACGGGTCGATCGCCCAGGTCCGCGGGCTGGCCGAACGCGAGGAGATCGACGCCGCCACCGGCGAGCAGGTGATCGCCCTGCTGCGGGCGCGGCGGCGGCAGCTGCTCGGCGAGCCGGCGACGCCGCGCCCGGCTGCGCCCCCGCCGATTCCGTCGCCACCCGTCATGCCGGCCGCCGAGGCAGTGCGGATCAGTCCCGCCGTCCACACGCCGCTGCACGTCAGCGACGAAATCCTCGATGTCATCCCCGTCGAGCCGATGCCGCTGCCGCCGGTCCTGGCGTCCGACGAGCCGGCGGCGCCGGCACCCGCCCCGCCTCCTCCTCCAGCGCCGCCGCGGCGTTCGCTGGGCGAGATGCTGTCAGGGTTCATGGAGGCGCGCAACATCCTGTGGGGCGAGCTGGTCGGCGGGCTGCTCATCGTCGGCTGCTCGATCGCCCTCGTGCTGACGCTGTGGCAGACGCTGCAGGCGATCCCGTACTTCCCGTTCCTGCTGTTCACCGCCCTCACCGGCGCCCTGTTCGCCGCCGGCGAGTACACACTGCATCACTGGAAGCTGGCGGCGACCAGCCGCGGGCTGCTGCTCATCTCGCTGCTGCTCGTCCCGCTCAACCTGCTCATCCTCGCCGACCCCGCCGCGCGCGGCAATGCACCGTTCGGGGTGGCGGTCGACGTACTGGTCGGACTGCTGGCGGTGACGAGTTTCGTCTTACTCGTTCGCTGGAGCGCCGGCGACCTGATCGGCACCGACATCCTGCCCGGCCCGGTCGACCGTCGCTGGCTGCTGGCGGCCGGGGTGGTGGCTCCGCCGGCGCTGCAGCTGCTCGGCCCACTGGCGGCCGGCGCGTTGTCGCTGCTGGCCGGGACCAGCGTCGGCTGTGCCGTCGCGGCAGCGCTGGCGGTGGTCGGCGGGCTGAGCGGCTACGGCACACGGACGGTGCGGGTGAGCGGGATGCAGGCGCAGGCAATGCTCACCTTCCTGGGTGCCAGCACCTTCGCCGTCCTGGCGTCGCTCGGCTACCTGCTGACGCACGGCGGGCCGGTGGCGGAGTTGTTACATGACCTGGCCGTCCCGGTCGTGCTGCTGGGCGTCCCGGCGTGCCTGTTCGGGCTGCTGCTGTCGGAGCGTCTGGAGGAAGACGAACCGTCTGGCTATCGCCGGCGGGACAGCGGCTCCCTGCTGGGCGGATGCGGGTTCATGCTCGTCGGGTCGGCGCTTGGCGTGGCCGGCGCGGGCGGGTGTCATCGCGCCTGCTGCTCGCCGGACTGCTGCTGACGTCGGCCGGGCGCTGTTCCGCGTGCCGTGGCTGCTCGGCACCGGGACGGCGCGCTCGTTGCCGGCGGACTGATCGGCTATCACCTGGCGACGGGGCATGTCGGGCCGGATCGCGGCTGCCGGGTCAGCGGCGGCTGGTCGCGGCGCTGGTGTCGGCGCCCGAGGCCGTGGTGCTGGTTGTCGCCGCATTGTTTTTACACCTGCCGGGGTGGTGGCTGCAACGGCGCGGCGAGGCGGCAGCGTGGGCGATCGACGGCGTTTCGCTGGGCGTCGCCGGGGTGGCGCGATGCTGGCGACGAACGGCGGGATGGCGCATCCGGCGACGGCGGCCGTCGTCCACGGCGGCGGCGGCGTTCCTGCTGCTGTCGGTGCGGCGGCCGGGCGAGGTACTTCCCGCAGGCGGCGGGGGCGGTGACGGTGCTCGGCAGCCTGTGGGCGCTTGCGCGACGCTGCCGGGCCGGCCGGGTGGTGGGGAGTGGCGGCGCGGCCGAGGCGCGCTGTTCTCGCGGCGATTCAGGTGGCGTGTGCCTGGCGGAACCTCTCGACGCACGCCCCACGCCAGCGGCGCCGCCGGCCTGCTCGCGGGTTTGCTGGCGGTCGGGTTCGCCCTGACGGCACCTCGGCCGCTTTACGAGTATCACCTTACTGGAACATTGACGCTGCTGTCGGCGGCGGTGCTGGTGCCGGCGGTGTGGCGGCGTGACCCGTGGTGGTTCACCGCGTTTCAGACCGGGGTGACGCTGGCGGTGGTGGCCGGGGTCACGGCGGCCGGCCGCGGGCGCGACTGGGTGGGCGAATTGCCACAGGTGCAGGCGTATGGCGTCGCGCTGGCGGCGCTGGCGGCTGCGTGGGGGGGCGGGCGCAAGGCGCTGGCGGGCCGGCCGGGCTGGGAGCGCGTGTTCACCGCGTTTACACCCGGTATCGACGAGATCACCATCGGCTTCGGTGTCCTCGGCTTGCTCCTGCTGGCGGCTGGGGAGCGTGGCTCGGGGTGGCGGCGGAGTGGGGCGTCGCCGGAATCGCGGCCCAGGCGGTGCGCTTATGCCGAAGGGGGCGTGGCTGTGGCTGGCGGTAGGCGGCAGTCGC
Organism: Gemmataceae bacterium; assembly: GCA_046350215.1. Classification (GTDB taxonomy): domain Bacteria; phylum Planctomycetota; class Planctomycetia; order Gemmatales; family Gemmataceae; genus JAXMAU01. The sequence continues at coordinate 20,721 of JAXMAU010000042.1, forward strand.
GCCCGGTCGGGATGCTGCTCGGGCCCGGCACGCGAGGCGAACTGCCGCGGCGACGGGGCGCGCTGTTCTGCCTGATGCTCCTGGGCGTCACCACCGCTCTGGAGGCGACGACACACGCGAACGACCTGGCGACCGCGACCGCCCTGCGGCTGGAGCCTGGCCGTCACCTTCCTGCTCGGCTCGGCCAGCTGTGGGGCCGGGAGCGGCTCGACCGGGTCGCGACGACGATGCGACTGGTCGGCGCGCCGGTCGGCGATCCGCTCGTCGGTCTGCTCGGCGTCGTGGCGGTGATCGTCCTGCTGATGACCGCCATCCTGGTCGGGCAGGGGTTCGAGGGCGTGGTGCTGCCCGGTCCACTGGCGACGTCGGTCTACGCGCGCATGGGAACGCTGGCCGCCAGCCTGGGGCCGGTGGTGCTGGTCATCGTCGCCCTCGTCGGGTCGGCGGTGTCCGAACGGTCCCCCGGCTGCGCTGGCAGGGCCAAGTGCTTGCCGGCGTCAGCGTGTTCGGCGGTTCCTGCTCGGATTGAAACAGGCGGGCGTTGCGTTCCTCCCGAACACCCCCTTGCTGGCCGCTTTCCTGGCCTCGGCCGTCCTTGCCGTCGGCGGGGCGGGGTGGATGGCCGGGCCGGCGGCGTGGGCGAGGACGGGTTGTTGTCGGTCGCGGCGTGGCTGGGGCTGGCCGTCGTTTTCGTGACGATGCTCGTCCTGGCACCGCGGCTGCTGCTGACGGTGCGGGCGGCAGGCGGCGGACCGCTCGGCCTGCCCGGCTGTGGCGTCGCCGCGCTGGCGCTGGTGCTCTCCGCCGCAACGGCGTGGTGGCACGCGACGGTGCGAGCGCGCGACGGCGGATCGACGTGATCGGTTTTGCCGGGCTGACGGCGGGTATCCTCCTGTGCTGTGTCGGCGAGATCATGGCGCGGACGACCCCTTGCCGGTGCTGGCGGCGGTGTGGTCGCTGCTCGGGCTGCTGTTCGTGCTGGCGGGTAGCTTCTTGCCGCTGACGCCGCACCAGTGGGCGCGGCTGTTCCCGGCGCGGCGCGTCCGCGGCTGGGCGGTCGTCCTGATCGTGGTGCAGGTGGTAGTGGCGGCGATGCGTGGGGCATGCCTTTTCGCCGGTCGTTCGTCGGCGAGGCGGCAGTCGCCGCGGCTGGCGGCGGCGGCTTGGTCGCCGGGGCGGTGGCGGGGTGGTATCGCCGGGGCGGGTTCGTCACGCTGTCGGGACTGCTGTTCACCCTGGCGCTGCTCCTGCTCGACCTGCCCGCGGCTCGCCCGGCTGGTCAGGTATCCAGCGGCGCCCGTGGCCGATGGCGAATTACCTGGCGATCCCGTTCGGGCTGGCGGCTGTCGGCGGCGTTCTGGTCCGCCGTTCGGTTCACCGACCCGCGCGCGGGCCGGCGGCGAACTGGCTGGCCCTGCCGTACCCGCCCAGCACCGTGGTGGCGCCTCGCCCTGTTCCTCTTCGTCGTACCCGTCGCGATAACCTCCCGGACGCTGGCGACGGCGTCACCGTTTGGCGAACTGGGCGTCATCGGGTGGGCGACGGCGGCGCTTGGCGATCGGACTGGCACGGCGGTGGCCGTGTGGGGAGGGCGGACCGATTATGGTTTGCCGTGCCTGTACCTGCTCGGCCTGGGGACACTTGGGCTGGCGATCGGCAGCTTGCTCCCCACCGGCCGGCAGCTGGTGTGGATCGGCCCGCTGGCGCACTGGCAACGCAGGTGACCCTCGCCAGCCTGACGGCGCTCGTGTGGAGCGTACTCTACCGGCATCAGGCCGCCGAACCCACGCGGTTCAGCTGGCGCATCCGGTGGTGCCCGATGCGGTGTGGGCCTGGCTGATGCCGGCGCAGCGTGTTCGGCGGGGTGGCGGCTGGTGCTGGGGGCGGTCGCGGCGGTACACGATCTGCCGCTGGTAGAACGGCTAGCGGGGCCGGCGACGGCGGTCCTGCTGCTCGGGGCGACGGCGGCGGCTCGGCCGGGTAGCGCCGTCGCTGTGGGCGGAGACGATGCGGCTGATCGCACTCGGGCTGATGCCGGCGGCTGCTCGGCCTGCTGGCGTGGGCGATCCCCGCACGCCCGGCGGCGTGGCTCGAACGGACGGCGTGGTTGTTCGGCGGGCTGACGCTGGCGGGCGGGCTGGGTCTGGAACTGATGCCACGCTGGCCGGCGGGACGGCGGCAGGCGCTGGTGGTGACCGGGGTCGCCGGCGTGGTGCTGCTGACCCTCCTTGGCATGATGATTCCGGCCTTTGCGCCCGCCCTGAAGCGTACCCCGCTGAGCGGCGAGGCGATCCTTGCCGTGGGCGTCGCCATCGCCGCGCTGATGGCCCTGCTCGTTCGCCTGGCGGTGCGACCGGACCACGACCCGCTCGCCCTGTCGGAGCGCGGCCGCACCGGCTACGTCTACCTGGCCGAGCTGCTGCTCTTCCTGCTGTTCATCCACCTGCGGCTGAACGTGCCGGAACTGTTCAGCGGGTTGCTCGCCCGCTACTGGACGTTCCTGGTGCTGTTCGCCGCGTTCGTCGGCGTCGGACTGGGCGAGTGGTTCGACCGCCAGGGCATACGGGTGCTGGCCGGCCCGCTCAACAAGACCGGCATCCTCCTGCCGCTGGTGCCGGTGCTGGCGTTCTGGGCGCGCCCACCGCATGCGCTGCTCGCCTACGCCGAGGGGCACGCGCCGGGTCTGCTGCCGCTGCTGGAGTCGCTCCAGCGGGTGCCGATGCGGTTCGATGTCTACTCGCTGGTGTGGTTCATCACCTCGATGCTGTACCTGTTTGTCGCCCTGTCGCGGCGGTCGACGTGGTGGGCGATCGTGGCGGCGGTCGCGGCCAACGTCGGGTTCTGGGCGGTGCTGGCGCACGTCGGTGTCGGCTTCCTGGTCCACCCGCAGGCGTGGCTGATTCCGCTCGCCGTCATCGTTCTCCTGGCCGAGTACCTGCACCGCGACGAACTGGACGCCCGCCTCGCCGAAACGCTCCGTTACCTGGGGGTGACGTTGATCTACGTCGCGTCGACGGCCGACCTGTTCATCGCCGGGCTGGGCAACTCGGCGTGGCTGCCGGTGCTGCTGGCGGCGCTGTGCGTGGCCGGCATCCTGGTCGGCATGCTCTTCCGCATCCGGGCGTTTTTGTTCCTCGGCCTCGGCTTCCTGCTGCTCGACGTACTGAGCATGATCTGGTACGCGGCGGTCGACCGCGCCCACACCTGGCTGTGGTGGGCGGCCGGCATCGTCCTCGGCACCGCCATCCTGGCGCTGTTCGCGGTGTTCGAGAAGCGCAAGAACGACGTGCTGACGTTCCTCGACGACCTGAAACAGTGGGACTGACCGCCGGATTCGATGGGCAAGTCGGCCGCTCGTCGCTAATCCAGCTTCACCTTGAGCGAGACCTTGGTCCCCTTGCGGATGACGTCGACGTCGATGGTGGTGCCGGCCTTCTGGACCGCCATCGCCTGCATGTAGGTGTTGAGGTTCTTGACCGGCTTGCCGGCGATGCCGACGACGCGATCGCCCTCCTTGACGCCGCCCCGGTCAGCGGCCCCGCCGGCGACCACGCCCTCGACCTCCACGCCCTCGGCGTCCCCGCCGTAGCCGGGGCGGATGCCCAGCCGCGGGCCGCTGCTCGGCCGGCCGGTCGGCTCGCCCTTCACCTCGATGAACGCCGGTTTCGGCATCTGCGTCAGGCTGGTGACAATCTCCTCGCTCATCTCGACGATGCGGCGCATGCCGTCGAGGTTGATCTTGTCGGCGGTGTCGGTCGGCCGGTGGTAGTCGGGGTGAACGCCGGTCCAGACGAACAACACCGGCACCTTCTTGCCGGCGAACGAGGCGTGATCGCTCGGGCCGAACCCGGACGCCTTCGACGACAGGGTGAAACCGCGCTTCTTCGCCTGGTTGTCGATCAGCTCCTTGAACGGGGCGGCGGTGCCGTGGCCCTCAGTGAGCAGGCGGAGTTGTCCGGTCTTGTCGTCCTTGCGCAGCCGGCCGACCATGTCGAGGTTGTACATGGCGGCGGTGTCCTTGAGCGGGAACGGCGGATTCTTGCAGTAGTGCGCCGAGCCGAACAGCCCCAGCTCCTCGCCGCTGAAGGCGACGAACACCAGCCGCCGCCCCTGCCGCTGCGGCATCGCCGCGAACTGCCGCGCCAGCTCCAGCATCGCCGTGGTGCCGGAGGCGTTGTCGTCGGCGCCGTGGTGGATCGCCCGCTTCTTGCCCGGCGCCAGACTGCTCGGCCCGCCGTAGCCCAGGTGATCGTAGTGAGCGCCGACGACCACCGTCTCGTTCGCCAGCGGGCCGTTCCCCTCCAGCACGCCGACGACGTTCTTGAGCGCGACGGCGTCGGTCTTCCGCTCGACGTGCAGCTTCGCCGTCCACCCGGTCAGCGCGCGGCTGGCCGGCTTGAGGGTGCGGTCGATCTCCTTCTCGATGGCGGCCAGCGTCGTCCCGGCCGGCAGCAGGCGATCGATCACCGCGCGGCGAACGCTGACCGCGGGCACACGGGCGCCACGGCCGACGCTGACGTAGGTGTAATCGAGCGGCACGTCGTCCGCGCTGGCGGTGTCGGCGTCGTTGACGAACAGGACGGCAGCGGCGCCTCGCTTCTTGGCCACCGCCAGCTTGGCGGCGATCGGCGCGGCGGCGGCGAACTCCTTCGGCCGGTCCTTGGCGGTCGCCCGCGGCGTGTCGCGGACGATCACCACCACCTTGCCGGCCACATCGACGCCGGCATAGTCGTCGTAGGCCGGCTCCTTCGTGGTCACCCCGTAACCGACGAACACCACGCCAGCGTCCGCCTGGCCGGCGCCGTCGTTGCCCAGCGCCAGGTAGTCGGCGCCCGGTTTCAGATCGAGCGCCTTGCCGTCAGGGCCGGTGAGACTCAGGCGAGCGACCCCGCCGGCGAGGGCGAACGGCTGGAAGTAGCCGTCCTTGCCGGCCGGCTTCAGACCGATGCGGCCGAACTCGGCGGCGAGGTAGCCGGCGGCGCGGTCGATCCCCTTCGTGGTCGGCCCGCGGCCCTCGCATTCAGGCGATGCGAGAAACGTCACATCGCGCCGCAGCCGCGCCTCGACCGCCTCGTTCGGCAGCTGGGCGGGTCGTGCGGCGTGGCCGATCGTGGTGAGGAACGGGACGAGGAGGGTGAAGGAGAGCAGCGCGTTTCGGCGGGACATGAACTACCTCGGATCGGCCGGGCATCGGGACGTCATTCACGGACAGACAGCGTTGCGGTCGGTCTTATTCATGATGACGGCTGCCGCGCGGTTGTCGAGCGGAATCTCACGCGCCGGTCCAGCGCGGTGCTCGCTTTTGCAGGAACGCCGCCATCCCCTCCTGCGCGTCGTGCCGCAGGGCATTGTCGGTCATCACCTCGGTCGCTGCGGCGTAGGCGGCCGCCTCGTCGAGCGGCAGCGTGGCGTAGAACGCCTGCTTGCCCAGCCGCACCGTCAGCGGACTGCTGGCGACGATCGGCGCGACCATCTCTGCCACCGCCTCGTCGAGTCGATCGGCCGGCACTACCCGGTTGACCAGCCCCCACGCCAGCGCCTCCGCCGCCGGCACCGGCCGGCCGGTGAGCAGCATCTCCATCGCCTGCCGCGGTGCCACCGTGCGGACCAGCGGCACCATCGGCGTGGTGCAGAACAGGCCGATCCGCACCCCCGGTGTCGCGAAGGTGGCGGAATCGACCGCCACCGCCAGGTCACAGGCCGCCACCAGCTGACAGCCGGCCGCCGTCGCCGGCCCCTGGACGCGGGCGATCGTCGGCTGCGGCAGCCGGCGGAGCTTCTGCATCACTCGCGAACAGAGCGTGAACAGGTCGCGATACGCCATCTCGTCGTGGCCAACCATCTCCGCCAGGTCGTGCCCGGCGCAGAACACCGGCCCGGCCCCGGTCAGCACCACCACCCGCGCCGATGTGTCGGCCGCCACCGCGTCCAGCGCGCGGTCGAGATCGGCCAGCAGCCGCTGCGACAGAGCGTTTCGCTTCTCGGGCCGCCGCAGGGTCAGCCGCACCACCGGCCCGTCCAGTTCCACCCCCAGATCCGCTGACCCGACCGGCGTGGTCGTCATGGTGCCGCTCCTCAGGGGCTGAAACGAGTGATGGCGAACGGTTGCATCTTACCGGAGAGCGCGGTAGCGTGAAGACATCGGTCGCTCAGGACTCGTGCGACTGTCCATCCGACCGGAGTAGACTCTATGGCGGGATCCCAGGGGACCATCCGCTACATCCAGAACACCGGAACCGTCACGTTTCGCGTCGCCGGGCGGGGGACGATGACACAGGGCATGTCGCTCCGCCGGCAGGCCGAGCACTGCTTCGCCTGTGGAATCGCCGTCCGCGTCGACCTCCGCGACTGCACCTACATGGACAGCACGTTCATCGGCACCCTGCTCAAACTCCAGATGATGGCCGACCACCGCGGCGCCAACCGCTTCGCCGTGCTCGCCCCGTCGGACGCCTGCGAGCGGAGCTTCGAGCAGATGGGCCTGACGGACGTCCTCGAAACCGAACCGGCCGCGCCCCTGCCGGCCGACGGGTGGGTCGAGCTGTCCTGCGAGGTGAACGACCTGACGTTATTCAAGCGGAACATCGAGCAAGCGCACGAGGAACTGGCCAAGCTGCCCGGCCCGGCCGGCGAGCAGTTCCAGCAGGCGGTCCGCGTCCTGAAGAAAGCCGACCCTGCCCCCCCCAACCCCGCCACTCCCAACGCCACCCCCCAGTCGCGAGACTGACCGATGTTTCCCCGCCTGCTGCTCGCCGCCGCCGTCGGCCTCGCCGTCACCCCCGTCCCGGCCGCCGAGCGGCCCGCCCCGGCGTTTCAGGACCGCTGGTTCTACGCCATGACGAACCTGCAGGTCGCGGACCAGGCCGATGCGCTGGTCCGGCTGATCGAGCGGGCGGGTAAGGCCGGTTACAACGGCATGGTGCTGGCCGACTACAAGCTGAACATCCTCGACCGCGTCCCCGCCCACTACTTCAAGCACCTGGCCCGCGTGCGCGCCGCCGCCGACAAGGCCGGCATCGAGGTCATCCCGGCCGTGTTCCCGATCGGCTACTCGTCCGGTCTGCTGGCGCACGACGCCAACCTGGCCGAAGGGCTGCCGGTCAAGGACGCGCGGTTCGTCGTTCACGGCGGCGTCGCCCGACTGGCCGCCGATCCGCCAACGGCGCTGGTTAACGGCACGCTCGAACAGACCCGCGGCGATCGATTCGTCGGCTTCAGCTACCAGGACGAGCCGGGCAAAGACCTTCGCCGATCGCACCGTCGTCCACGGCGGCCGGGTGGCCTGCCGGATGGAAAACTTCCGCGCCCGGCGAGGGCACCAACTGCCGGCTCACCCAGCGCAAGGTGCGGCCGCACACCGCCTATCGGTTCTCGGCCTGGGTGAAGACGAAGGAGCTGCAGCCGAGCGGCAACTTCAAGCTGCTCGCACTCGGCGGCACCGGCCGCACCCTGTCGTTCGAGGAGGGCGAACGGAAGCCGACGGAGGAATGGAAAGAGGTCTCTATTGTCTTCAACTCCCTCGACGAAACCGAGATCAACCTCTACGCCGGCATCTGGGACGGCCGCAGCGGCACCATCTGGGTGGACGACCTGAAGCTCGAACAACTCGGACTGACTAACATCCTCCGCCGCCCCGGCTGTCCATTGACCGTCACCAGCGCCGACGGCACGACGGTGTACACCGAGGGCAAGGATTTCGAGCCGGTCCGCGATCCCAAGCTGGGCATGACGCCGTGGGCCGGCGAGTACGGCTTCGACCACGCCGGGCCGGACATCCGGCTGACCGCCGACTCGCGGATCAAGGACGGCGACGTGCTGCGCGTGAGCTGGTATCACCCGGTGAAAACGCACAGCTTTCAGGTGATGTGCTGCCTGTCCGAACCGCGCGTGTACGAACTGCTGACGCGACAGGCCGAGCTGATTCAGAAACACCTGGCGCCGAAGACATGGTTCTTCTCGCACGACGAGATCCGCGTCGCCAACTGGTGCAAGGCGTGCCAGGACACCGGCAAGACGCCCGGCGCCCTGCTCGCCGACAACGTGACGCGCTGTGCCCGCATCGTCCGCTCGATCAACCCGAAAGCACGCCTGATCGTCTGGTCCGACATGTTCGACCCGCACCACAACGCCGTCGATCGCTACTACCTGGTCAACGGCACACTGAAGGGGTCGTGGGAAGGTCTGCCGCGCGATATGGGGATCGCCAACTGGAACGGCCACAAGACGGCGGACAGCCTGAAGTTCTTCGCCGAGCGCGGCCACCGGCAGGTGATCGCCGGGTTCTACGACGGCGACACCGGCGACTTCCGCCGCCGCACCGCCTCCGTCGCCGGCCTCGAAGGGGTCAACGGCTTCATGTACACGACCTGGCAGCACGACTTCTCCAAACTGGAGACGTTCGGCCGGCTGATGCGCGACGGGAAGTAACCGCCACCTGGCGCCTTGTCGCCGCCGGGACCGCGGTTAGGATGGTAGGCGTGGATGGCCCGACCGACCCGGTTACGCGAGGCACTGCGATGCGACCGACCCGCCTGATGGGGCTGCTGGCCCTGACGCTCACGCTGGTGCTGCTGTCCGCCGCCGACGCGCGGCAGGCGCGCCCCGACACCAAGCCGAAGCCGCCCCCGAAGAAGGTCGACAAGCCGAAAACCGACAAGGGTAAGACCGACAAGACCCCGGCGGACAAGGGCAAGGCGAAACCCAAGGTCGATTTCGCCAACATCGCCGACGTGCAGGCCGACGTCACCTTGCTGAACGTCGTCATCGCTCTGCAGCTGCGCAGGTCGCAGATGGTGCGCCTGCAGGCGGAGGCGCCGAAGACAATGCAGGAAGCTCCGCCGCGGAAGCTGGTGAAGGTGTCCGAGGAGTTCAGCACCACCCTGACCAACTTGCGGTCCGCCCTGCTGGTCGACGACGAGGAGAAGGTGCTCAAGCTGTCGGCCGACCTGGAGAAGCTGCGCGAGAAGGAGAACCCGGACATCGACGATGTGGAGATCACCCCGGCGGCCCGCAAGGCGGCGCCGGCGTTCCTGCACAGTCTGACCGCCCGGCAGGTGGCCGGCTACCTGGCCACGCTCCCCGAGTTTCCCGACCCGATCGAGAACATGGTAAACGGGATTAGTCAGACCCGAAAAGTCCGCGGTGCCGACTGGCAGAAGCTCCGCGACGATCTCGCCGAGGAGGTCGGCTGGCTGGTCGCCGGGCTGGACACCGCCGCCGAGGAGCGGGTCCGCGAGAAGGCCAAGGCGCTGCTGGACAAGGCGGCCGCCATCACCGACAAGGATTTCACCGCCGAGCGGCCGAAGCTGGACAGGGAGATCCGCGCGCTGATGGGCGGCCTCGGCCCGACCGAAATCCTGCGCAACTACATGGAGCGAGTGGTCGCCGAGGTGCTGTCCAACCACCGGCTGACCTTCGTTCTGGAATCGCGCCTCAAGCGCAAGCCGTGACCTGGCGAGGCACCCTACGCCACGCTCACCATCACGTTGTAACAGGCGTGTGTGCCCACGGCGATGCCGAAGCCGCGGCTCTGGTACAGCACTGCGAAGTACAGCCCGGCCAGGACGCGGAACAGGAACAGATAGTTCGAGTACGCCTGCCCATACGGGCCGACGTGGTGTGCCGCCGAAAAAATCACCGCCGACGTCACCGCCGCCACCACCCCCGACGCCGAGGACGACAGGTCGAGGAAACGCAGCACGGCGATCAGGGCGGTGAACAGCACCAGCCGGAACACCGCCTCCTCGTAGATCCCCGCCCCCAGGTAAGTCACCACCTGCCGCAGCGCCGGCTCGGTGGCGCTCAGGGTCGGCGGCTCGACGGCGGCGGTGACACTCAGCTCGATGCCCGCCTGCAGCAGCAGTGGGGCGAGGATTCGGCTGAGCGTCCACAACCCCAGGGCGAAACCGACGCTCTCCAGCACCATCCCGCTCATCACCTCGACCAGCCCGCCCGGCCGGTCCTGCCAGCGCTGGTAGGTCCACACCAGGAACACCAGCAGCAGCAGCGTCGGCGGCACCCAGAAGAAGCGCACGCCGACCACCCCCAGGGCGCAGCGGAGCCAGTGGTCGGCGCCGTTGCGGATCGTCTCCGGGTTCGGCCCGCCGAGCAGGAACACACCCGCCTCGTAAGCCACCACCAGCGGCATCACGAACAGCAGGCACGGCCACGGATGCCGGGTCGCCGGCAGGTAGCCGGAGGGCATGCCCATACGGAGTCTCCTGCGGGGCCGAAACGGGCGCGGCGGAAACGCAGCGGACCGGCCGACCGGGACGGTCGGCGGCGTGTGCGGCGGGGGAAGACGAGCGGGCCGATCAGGCGGCCCACTGCGGGAAGCGGCGGCCGAGCAGCTCCTGGCGCTCGTCCGACGTCAACAGGCGGACAATGCTGTGCTGGTCGGCCTCGGCCAGATCAACGTGGCGCGGCCGCGGCAGGGCGGGCCCGTGGCTGTCGGTCAGCAGCGCCACCACCGGCCGGGCCGGGTTCTGCAGGTCGCCGCGCGCACCCGGAGTGGCGACCACCACTCCGACCTCGCCGTGGGCCATCTCCACCACCGACCCGACCGGGTAGAACGACAGCGCCAGCAGCACTCGGCGTAGTCGCGATCCAGGCTGCCCTGGTCGGCGAGTAACAGCGTATCGGCGAGCGCCGTCCGCGTCGGCCGCGCCTGGCGGTGCGGCCGGTGGCCGCAGAAGGCGGCGTAAACGTCGCACACCGCCAGCAGCCGGGCGAGCGGGCGGATGCGGTTGCCCTGCAAGCCGTCGGGGTAGCCGGTGCCGTCGAGCCGCTCGTGATGGGCGACGATCGCCTCCGGCAGCCAGGCGGCGTCGGCGAACAGCCCGCCGACCAGCTGGGCACCGACCACCGGATGCGCCTCCAGAAAGCGGCGCTGCTCCGGCAACAGGTCGGCGGCCTGGGTCAGCAGATCGTCGGGCATGCCGAGCATGCCGACGTCGTGCAGCAGGGCCGCCAGCACGGCGTCGTGCGGCCGGTCGCGCAGCTCGCCGGCGTGGCGGACGACGCGGGCGACGACGCGAGCCACCGTCAGGCTGTGGCAGGCGACGAAGCGCGGCTTGTCGGCCGGGTCGGCGTGCAGGAACCGCAGCGGCTCACACTCGCGCACCTCGGCCATCACCTCGTCGACCAGCCCGAGCAGGGCGTCGTGGTCGCACGCCTGGCCCTCGTCGATCGCCTGCAGCAGCGCCGCCAGGCGTTCCACCTGGCCGGTTTCCCGCTGACGGCTGGTACTGCCGGCGACGAGAACATGCAGCCGGTCGGCGACTTCTTCGAGGGCCACCTCCAGCCCGCGGCACAGCTGCATCTGCGTGGCCGTCGAGTCGGGCAGCAGGGCGACCGTCCGCAGGGTGGTGTCGATCAGCGCCACCGTGTCGCGGTACAGGTGCTGCAGCGGCGCCGGCGCGTCGTCGGAGTGCGGGGTGAAGTGGTCAGCCATGCCGCGCAGGTGGATGAGCAGCTCGCGGCCGCGCTCCAGCACGCGGCGGGCGCGGGCCGACAGCTGGCGCGGCTTCGGTTCCTCGGGCGCGGCGGTAAACGGGCGGACGGCGGCGTCGAACGCCAGGTCATGATCGCTGGCCTGAACGAGAACCGTCTCAACGGACGTCGTGCCGGCGAGCGGGGCCGGGCTGTCGAGCAGGGCGGCGGCAGCGGAGCGGGCCTCGTCGACCAGTCCCTGCGCCTGTTCCAGCCGCTGACGCAGGGCGCTGATCTTCAGCAGCAAGTCGCGGGTATCGCTCATCCCTGCACTCCCCCTGACCGTGCCAGCTTGTCTGCTCGGTGGGTCGATTCATATCGGGCTGGCGTGACACTCTCAGCGTTGGAATCGGCCCCGACGGCGGGCCGACTTTAACCCCTGTCCCGAAGATGCCGGCGGCGCCGCCGCAACCGCCGCCAGGAGGACCCCGTCGGCTCGCCCATCCTCGCCCGTTTGTCTGGTCGTGACGGGTCGCGCATTTACCGCCTCGGTCCGGACCCCATCCGGCCGCTTGATTTCGCCCCGCGATCCTCGATAACAACGCCATCGGAACCGACCGCATCTGACACCCGGAGACGAACGATGGCCACTTCCCCCGAAGCCCGTCTGAAAGCGCTGAACCTGACGCTGCCGCCGCCGCCGCGGCCGATGGCCCGCTACAAGATCGCCGTCCGTACCGGCAACCTGCTGTTCATCTCCGGCCACGGTCCCGCCAAGCTCGACGACGGCAGCCCCGTCACCGGCCGATGCGGCGCCGACCTGACGGTCGAGCAGGGCGTTCGCTCGGCCCGCGCCGTCGGCCTGAACATCCTCGCCAGCGTCCGCGATCAGCTCGGTTCGCTCGACAAGGTGAAGCGGCTGGTGAAGACGCTCGGGCTGGTCAACAGCACGCCCGACTTCCTCGATCACCCCAGGGTCATCAACGGTTTCTCCGACCTCATGGCCGAGGTGTTTGGCGAGGAGAACGGGGTCGGCGCCCGCAGCGCCGTCGGCATGGTCGCCTTACCAGGCAACATCGCCGTCGAGATCGAGTGCATTTTCGAGGTGGAGTGACCGCCGCCAGGCTGTTTTCTCCTTGCCGGCGGCGGCCGGCCCGCCTTGAATACGCCACATACCTCGCATCTACCCAATCTCTCTTCCTCCGAACCCGGAGTGGAACAGGCAATGGCGAAGAAAACCGCAGCCGCGAAGAACCGGCTGGTCATCCCGCGAGACACCAAGGTCACGACCGAACAGGTTCGCAAGGTGCTGGACGCATCCGAGGGGATCATCCGGCTGGCACCGACCTGGGTGCCGCGCTCGTTCCTGATGCCCGGCCGGCGGATCAAGCTGGCGCCCGAGGACATCTACGCCTACGGCGCCCACCGCGGCGGCATCGACGAGCGCTGGTTCGGCTCCACCACCCCGGCGGCCAACGAGAACCGCGAGATCGACGAGGGCCTCAGCTACATCGTCCACAACAACCGCAAGGCGTTCACGCTGTCCAAGGCGGTCGAGGAGTTCGGCGAGCGCATCGTCGGTCCGGACATCTGGAACAAGTACGGCAAGTGGCCGGTGTACAGCAAGTTCTTCGACAACCTCGGCCCGATCCCGCACCACATGCACCAGAGCAAGGAGCAGGCGGCCAAGGTCGGCCAGGAGGGCAAGCCGGAGTCGTACTACTTCCCGCCCCAGCTGAACGCCACCGGCAACAACTTCCCCTACACCTTCTTCGGCCTGGAGCCGGGCACCACCAAGGACGACATCTATCGTTGCCTGGAGCGGTGGAACCAGGGCGACAACGGCATCCTCAACTACAGCAAGGCGTACAAGCTGCAGCCGGGCACCGGCTGGCTGGTGCCGCCGTGCGTGCTGCACGCTCCCGGCTCGCTCGTCACCTACGAGCCGCAGTGGGGTTCCGACGTCTTCGGCATGTACCAGTCGATGGTCGAGGGCCGGGCGGTGCCGTGGAGCCTGCTGGTCAAGGACATGCCGCGCGACAAGCACAAGGACCTGCAGTTCATCGTCGACCAGCTCGACTGGGACAAGAACGTCAACCCGAGCTTCAAGGATAGCCACTACCTCGAACCGATCGTGGCGTCGGGTGGGGACGACGGCGACCACGTCGACCGCTGGATCGTCTACGGCAAGATCGACGGCGAGCAGCTGTTCACCGCCAAGGAGCTGACGGTCAAGCCGGGCGCCACCGTGACGATCCAGGACAAGGGCGCCTACGGGCTGATCGCCGTGCAGGGCGCCGGCCGAATCGGCAAGCACGCTCTGCAGACGCCGGCGATGATCCGCTTCGGCGAGCTGACCGAGGACGAGTATTTCGTTACTCACGAGGCGGCGACCGCCGGCGTCACCTTCCAGAACACCGGCAGCGAGCCGCTCGTCACCCTGCGCTACTTCGGGCCGGAGGTGAACCCCGGCGCCCCGGCCATCGGCGACTACAAGAAGGCGAAGAAGTAACCCCGACACTCACCCCGCGAGGGCTTCAGGCACATGGCGAAGAAACTGTCGATCGGCACCTGGGCGTACATCTTCAACCAGGAGAAGCCGACCACCGATTTCCACGAGATCCTGCACAAGCTGCAGCACCTGGGCTATGACGGCGTCGAGCTAGGCAGCTTCGGCGTCCACCCGACGCCGGTGTCGCACCCGACGCGCGCGTCGCGCGTCGCGCTGCGCAAGCAGATCGCCGACCACGGGCTGGAACTGTCCGGCATGGCGATCGACCTGTGGGGCTTCAAGCGGCCGGGGCCGTCGATCCTCGACGAGAACCCGGTGCCCTACCTCGCGGCGTTTCTCGGGTTCGCCGCGTTCGGCGGCGACCTGGGCGTGAAGACGATCCGCGTCGACTCGGTCGAGCCGCCCGACTTCTTCCAGACCACCGGCAAGGACCTCGACCCGAAGGTGGCGATGGACCGCATCATCAAGGTGTGGGACAAGGCGAGCAAGATCGCCGCCGACTTCGGGATGAACGTCTGCTTCGAGTTCGAGCCGGGCTTCCTCTACAACAAGCCGTCGGAGATTGTGCAGATCGTCGATGGCGTCCGCGGCATGGGCAACAGCAATTTCGGCGTGCTTTACGACACCTGCCATGCGCACATGGTGGCGGTGGTCGGCGCTAACCAGCCGGGGGCGAAGGAGACGCTGCCGGGCGGCGAGCTGGAGCTGCTGGAGAAGCTCAAGGGGAAGATCACTCACGTCCACCTGATCGACTCCGACGGTTCGCTCAACGAGCACAACACCAGCACGCACAACCCGTTCGGCACCGGCAAGCTGAACTTCGATCAGCTGATGCCGGCGCTCAACCAGGCGGGCGTGCCGAACGACTGGTGGTGCGTCGACCTGTGCTTCTGGCCGAACGCCTGGGAGGTGACGGCGCAGAGCAAGACGTTCCTCGACGCGCTGCGGCGCAAGTACGCTGGCTGAGCCGGCAGGAGGGCGACCATGGCGGCGCCGGAATGGAACCTCGGGGTGCCCGAGCTGATCATCCTCGGGGTAGTGGCCGCCGGGCTGCTCGCTCTCGGCTACTACCTGATGACCGGCCGCAAGGACGAGTAAGGGATTACGAGGCAGGGCGCCGCGGCGCCCTGTCGGGAGGACGACGATGGGCATCCCGTTCGTGGGGATGATCCTGCTGGGGGTGCTGGTCGCCGCCCTGGTGGCCAGTGCCTACTACTTGTTGACCGGGCGCAAGAACGAGTAAGGCCTTACTCGTTTGGAGCAAGGCCGACGGAATCTCCCCCGTGGAGGGAGCGATGACCACCGACACCGCACCGGAAACGCTGGCCGAGCTGATCGACCGTCTCGGCGGCGTCGCGCTGGACCGCGTCCGCTGCCGCCCAGCGCCGGGGACGGCCACCGAACAGGACGTGCTCGCAGTACGCACCCTGCCAGAACGGTGGTTGTGTGAACTGGTGGACGGTGTGCTGATCCACAAGGGATCAACGTTCCTCACCTCGGTAATTGCGGCACAGGTGGGTGCCGCGCTGACTGAATACGCTTGCCGAACCGAATGCGGCATCGCACTGGCCGCCAACATGCCGTATCGGCTGGCTCCGGGGCTGGTTCGCATCCCCGACGCATCGGATGTCTGCTGGGAGCGGTTCGAGGACCGAGCAATCCCCGACGAGGAGATCGGCACGGTAGTACCGGACCTCGTCGTCGAGGTGTGTGGCCCCCGGAAGACGGAGGCCGAAATGGCCCGCAAACTGAAAGAGTATTTCCTCGCCGGCACCCGGATGGTGTGGATCATCGACCCGCCGCGGCAGACGGCGGCGGCGTACACCTCCCCCGACGTCTGCAAGCGGATCGGCAAGACTGGATCGCTCGACGGCGGCGACGTCCTGCCGGGGTTCAAGCTGGCGCTGCCGGAACTGTTCGCCCGACCGCACCGGCGACGGCGTGCAAATTGAGTAATTGCCTATTAAGTTTGTCTCACTGTTCACCCGCGAGGGAAGGACGTTCGACATGGCAAAGCCCCTGAACATCGGCATGATCGGCTACGGCTTCATGGGCCGGGCGCACTCCAACGGCTACCGCAAGGTCAGCCACTTCTTCGACCTGCCGTACACCCCCGTCCTCAAGGCCGCCTGCGCCCGCGACGCCGCCAAGGTCAAGGCGTTCGCCGACACCTGGGGCTACGAGTCGACCGAAACCGACTGGCGCAAGCTGATCGCGCGCAAGGACATCGACGCGATCGACATCTGCACGCCGAACAACACCCACGCCGAGATCGCCCTGGCCGCCGCCGCCGCCGGCAAGATGATCCTGTGCGAAAAGCCGCTCGCCATGAACGGCCCCGAGGGGCTGAAGATGGTCGAGGCGGTGGAAAAGGCCGGCGTGCCCAACATGGTGTGGTACAACTACCGCCGGGTGCCCGCCGTCACGCTCGCCAAGCAGCTGATCGACGAGGGCCGGCTCGGCAAGATCTTCCACTATCGCGCCAACTTCCTGCAGGACTGGACCATCTCCGCCGATCTGCCGCAAGGCGGCGCCGCACTGTGGCGGCTCGACCTGGCTGCCGCCGGCAGCGGCGTCAGCGGCGACCTGCTCGCCCACTGCATCGACACCGCCCTGTGGCTCAACGGCGGCATCGCTGACCTGTCCGCCATGACCGAGACGTTCATCAAGGAGCGGAAGCATAACCTCACCGGCAAGGTGGAAAAGGTCGGCATCGACGACGCCTGCACGTTCATGTGCCGCTTCGGCAACGGCTCGCTCGGGCTGTTCGAGTCGACCCGCTACGCCCGCGGACACAAGGCGCTGTACACCTTCGAGATCAACGGCGAGAATGCGTCGATCAAGTGGGACTTGCACGATCTGCACCGGCTGCAATACTTCGACCACCGCGACCAGGGCATCGTCCGCGGCTGGCGGTCGATCCACGTCACCGACGGCGATCACCCGTACATGGGTCACTGGTGGGTGCCGGGCTTGCAGATCGGCTATGAACACAGCTTCGTCCACCACGTCGCCGACTTCCTCGACGGGCTGGGCAAGGGCAAGCCGGCGATGCCCGACTTCCGCGACGCCTACCGTACTCAGCTGGTCCTCGACTCCATCCTCGACTCGGCCAAATCCGGCAAGTGGGTCGACGTGAAGCAGGCATAACCCGATCCGGAATTTCTCTCATCGGCCCGACGCCCTCTCCCCGGTCGTCGGGCCGCCCTTTCAGGAGCCGTTCGCAATGCTCACCGGCATGAATTTGCTGCTCTGGACCGCCCACGTCACCGAAGAACACTTCCCGCTGATGGCGAAGCTGAAGCAGACCGGCTTCGACGGCGTCGAGCTGCCGCTGTTCGGCGGCGACGTCGCCCACTACCAGCGCGTCGGCAAGGAGATCAAGAACCTCGGCCTGCGCGCCACCGCCGTCACCGTGTGCAACGAGCAGAACAACCCGATCAGCCCCGACCCGAAGGTGCGGCAGGCCGGGCTGGACCACATCAAGCAGGCGATCGAGTGGTGTGCTGCCTTCGGCGGCGAGAACCTGTGCGGCCCGTACCACTCGGCGCTCGGCGCGTTCAGCGGCACTGCCCCGACCGAGGACGAGAAGGCCCGCGCCGCCGACGTGCTTCGCGCCGCGGCCGAGCACGCCCAGAAGCACAACGTCATGCTGGCGATGGAGTACCTGAACCGCTTCGAGTGCTACCTGCTGACCACCGCCGCCGACATGCAGGCGATGGTCAAGCGCGTCAACCACCCGCACTGCCGCATGATGTACGACACCTTCCACGCCCACATCGAGGAGAAGGCGGCCGGCCCGGTGATCGAGAGCATCGCCGGATCGTTCGTCCACGTCCACATCAGCGAGAACGACCGCGGCACGCCCGGCACCGGCCAGGTCCACTGGGACGAGACGTTCCGCGCTCTGCGCAAGGTGGGCTACGACGGCTGGCTGACGATCGAGGCGTTCGGCCGGGCGCTGCCGGACCTGGCCGCCGCCACGCGGGTGTGGCGCGACCTGTTCCCGGCCGCCGAGGAGGTGTACACCAAGGGGCTGCAACTGATGAAGCAGAAGTGGCAGCAGTTCGCGTGACGCCGACGGCCCGTCGTGGTCGACGAAAAGGATCGTCAAATGAAGGGAGGCCGCGGTACGGCCTCCCGCCCGGTGCCCGGCTGGCCCCGGCGGTGAACGTGTCCCCGCATCACATGCCCACGCAGAGCCGTGGGCATGGCACCCAGAAGCGGTCCACTGACGCATTGGGTGCCATGCCCACGCTCGCGTGGGCATGCAGCGTTCCACCGGCCGGCCCCGGCGAGTAGGGCGAACCGCAATCATGCCCACGCTCGTGTGGGCATGGCACCGACCGTGACGGGCGGCCGGCCTTGGTCGACAACCAAACGATCGGCAAATGAGGGGAGGCCGCGCTGCCTCCCGCGGGTGCAGCCGCATCGTCGCGACGGTTCCGCTCGATGCTGCTACAATGCTCCGGTCGCCCACCCGCAGACCGGACCGGAGCATGACTGCGCTGCCGTATCTCGCCCGCCTGACGGCTCGCCTGGCTGATGGGGTCGCCCGTTTGCCGGCGGCTCGTCGCCGCGCTCCGCGACTACCTGCGTGCGGCGCAAGACGCCGACGGCGGATTCTCCGGCCGTGAGGGCGAATCGGATCTGTATTACACCGGATTCGCCCTGCGCGGCTGGCGGTGCTCGGCGAACTGGGGCCGGAGGTGGTCGAGCCGGCGGCTGCCTTCCTGCGTCAGCCTGCGGCGGCCGCCGCGGTCGTCGACTTTCTCGCTGCTCTACTCCTGCCTGCTCGTCCAGGCGGCCGGCGGCGGACGTGCTCGCCGACAGCCCGGCCGACTGGCCCGAGCGCGTCGCCGCCACGCTGGAGAGCTTCCGTACCCCCGATGGCGGCTACGCCAGGGGGCCGGGCGCTGTCTCCGGCAGCACCTATCACAGCTTCCTGGTCGCCCTGTGTTACCAGCTGCTCGGCCGCGATCTGCCACAAGCTGACGCGGCGGTGCAGTTCGTGCTGTCGCGGCGACGCGACGACGGCGGGTTCGTCGAGATCAAGCCGATGCGGCGGAGCGGCACCAATCCGACCGCCGCCGGCGTGGGGCTGCTGCAGCTTGCCGACCCCGACGTTTTCGCCCGGCTGCCGGAGATGCGGCAAGGGGTGATCGACTTCCTGGCCGAGATGCCGTCGGCCGAGGGCGGCTTCCGCGCCAACGGCCGGGTGCCGCTGGCCGACCTGCTGTCCACCTTCACCGCGTCGTGGACGCTGGTCGAGCTGGGCGCCGGCGACCGCATCGACGCGCCCGAGGCGAAGGGATACGCGCTGGCGCTGGAGCGGGACGAAGGCGGGTTCCGCGGCGGGCTGTGGGACGACGGCTTCGACGTCGAGTACACTTTTTACGGGCTGGGCGTGCTCGGGCTGTTCGCGGGGTGAGGGCGAGATGGCGTTGCGCGTGAGCAAGCTCAGCAAGGACTACCCGACCCGGTCCGGCCCGCTGCCGGTGCTGCGCGGCGTCGACCTGACGCTCGACCGGGGGCAGGCGGTGGCGGTGATGGGACCGTCCGGCTCGGGCAAGAGCACGCTGCTGACCATCCTCGGCACCCTGGACACACCGACGACCGGCACCGTCGAGCTGGACGGCACCAACCCGTTCACCCTGCCGGAGCGCGAACTGGCGACGTTCCGCAACCGCCGCATCGGCTTCGTGTTCCAGGACCACCACCTGCTGCCGCAATGCGACGTGCTGGAAAACGTGCTGGTGCCGACGCTGGTCGGCCGCGACCCGGCGGCGGCGGTCCGCGACCGGGCGCTGCGCCTGCTCGACCGGGTCGGGCTGGGCGGGCGGCTGGACCACCGACCGGCGGAGCTGTCCGGCGGCGAGCGCCAGCGCGTGGCGGTGGCGCGGGCGCTGGTCCACCGGCCGGGGCTGGTGCTCGCCGACGAGCCGACCGGCAACCTGGACCGGCACGCCGCCCAGGCAGTGGGTAACCTGTTACTCGAACTGGCCGGGGAGGAGAACAGCATCCTCGTCGCCGTCACCCACAGCGGCGAGCTGGCCCGAACCTTCCCCCGCGTGCTGGAGATGCTCGACGGCACGCTGGTGTCCTCCCCCGAGCGCTCATGACCTTCGCGCACCTGCTCTGGCGTACTCTGCGGTTCCACGGGCGCGGCAATCTGCCGGTGCTGCTCGGGGTGGCCGTCGGCACCGCCGTGCTGACCGGCGCGCTGCTGGTCGGCGACGCGCTGCAGGGCAGCCTGCGCGACGAGGCGCTGCGGCGGCTGGGGTGGGTCGACCAGGCGCTGGTGGCGCCGCGGTTCTTTCACGAGGCGCTGGCCGGCGAGGTGGGACAGGCCGACGCTGCCCGCGTCAGCCCGGCCGTGCTGCTACAGGCGACCGCCGTCGCCGGCACGGGCGAGCGAGCGACCTATGCCCGCGGCGTCACCGTCCTGGGCGTGGGGGCGTCGTTCTTCGCGCCGCGGCCGTCGCCCCCCGGCTTCAGCAACGCGCCGGAGGACAGCGAGCCGGCGGTGTGGGTGAGCCGAACGGTCGCCGACGAGCTGGGAGTGCAGCCGGGCGGCCGGATCACGCTGCGGCTGTCGAAGCCCACCGACGTGCCGCGCGAGGCAGCGCTCGGCACCAAGGACGCCGCGCTGATCGACTGGCCGGTGGTGGTCGCCGAGGTGCTGCCCGACGACGGGTTCGCCGGCCGGTTCAACCTGCGGCCGGAGCTGACCCCGGCGCGCAACGTGATCGTCGCCCTGCGACGGTTGCAGGATCAGCTTGGCCTGCCCGGCCAGATCAACGCCATCCTCGCCGCCGGCGCCAGCGATCGGCTGGAGATCGCCCTTCACGAGCGGTTGACGCTGGCGGACTGGGGGCTGGTGCTCCGATCTCCGGCGAGCCGCGCCGCCGAGCTGGTCCGCCGCTACGACACCATCGACCACAACGGCCGGCTGAGTTACTCGGAGTGGCTGTCGACGCGGCTGCGCGGCCGCGACCTGCCGCGCTACGCCTGGGTGATCGAGGAGGGCATGCGGCCGGCCAGCCGCCGCGTCCGCACTGTCGACGACTTCCGATCGTACTACCTGCGGCTTCACCCGTACCTCTCGCTGGAGAGCCGGCAGCTGTTGCTGTCGCCGGCGGTGGTGGCGGCGGCCGATCGGGCGGCGACGGCGGCGGGGCTGCGGACAGCGGCGACGCTGGTCTACCTGGCGCGGATCGAGGCCGCCGGCCGGCGGGTGGCGGGCGTGGTGGCGGCGCTCGCCCCGGCCGCGCAGCCGCCGCTCGGGCCGTTCCTGCCGCCGGGCACGGCCAAACTGACCGATGACCAGATCGTGCTGGTTGACCACGACTGGCCGGCGACGAACCGGCCGGCCGCCGGCGGTGAGGTGACGCTGCGGTACAAGCCGCCGGAGAGCCACGGGCCGACGCCGGACCGGCGCACGACGCTGCGGCTGGCCGGCTGGCTGCCGCTGGCCGGTGCCGCCGCCGACCCCGGCCTGACGCCCGAGTTCCCCGGCATCACCGACAAGGAAGACCTCGGCGCCTGGGAGCTACCGTTCGACGATCCGGAATGGGAAAAGAACATCGGCCGCGAGTATGGCGATACTTACTGGAAAGGCTACCGGGCGACGCCGAAGGGGTACGTCACGCTGGCGACCGGGCGGCGGCTGTGGGCGAGCCGGTTCGGCGCGCTGACGTCGCTGCGGCTGGCGCTGCCGACGAGCGGCGCCGTCACGGCCGAGGCGATGGACGACGCGGCGAAGCGGTTCGAGGCGGCGCTGCTGGCCGAGCTAAAGCCGGCGGACGGCGGGTTGGCATTCGACGAGGTCAAGACGACGGCGCTGGCGGCGAGCCGCGGCGGCACCCCGTTCGGCCTGCTGTTCCTCGGCTTCAGCTTCTTCCTGATCGCGGCGGCGCTGCTGCTGGTCGGTCTGCTGTTCCGGCTGAACCTCGATCGCCGCGCCCGCCAGCTGGGAGTGTTGTTCGCCACGGGGTTCACGCGGCGGGCGGTGACCGGGCTGCTGGTCAGCGAGGGGCTGCTGCTGAGCGTCGTCGGCGTTGCCGTGGGCACGGGGCTGGCACTGGCGTACTCGCGGCTGCTGCTGTGGCTGCTGGCGGCGCTGTGGCCGGGGGGTACACTGCGGTCGTTCCTGGCGCCGCACGCGACGGCGACCAGCCTGCTCGCCGGGGCCGGCGCGACGCTGGCGGTGAGCCTGTTGACGGTGGCGTGGGTGGTGCGCGGCATGGCGCGAGTGCCGCCGCGGGCGCTGCTGGCGGGACAGACCGTCGGCGAGGGTGAGCCGGGCGGCCCATCGCCGGCGCGATGGCAGGCGATAACGGCGATCGGCTGCGTGCTCGCCGGGGCGGTGCTGCTGCTGGTCGGGCCGCACGTCCCCGGCCACGAGGCGCAGGCGGGCACGTTTTTCGGCTCCGGGGCGCTGTTCCTGACGGCGGGACTACTCGGCTTGCTGGTGTGGATGCGGCGGACGCACCGCAGGCGGATCGGCGGACACGGCACCCTGGCGGTGGCCCGGCTGGGGGTCCGTAACGCCGCCCGCCACCCGCTGCGAAGCATGCTCACCGTCGGGCTGCTGGCGGCGGCGGCGTTCCTGCTGGTGGCAGTCGAGTCGTTCCGTCGGCATGTCCGCGCCGGCGACGGCGACCCGGCGGGGCCGGACGGCGGGTTCGCGCTGGTCGGCGAGTCAGATCTTTCCGTTATTCGCGATCTGAATTCTCCGCAGGGCCGGGCCGAACTGCTGGCGACACTGCGCGGGAAACGGTCGGCCGCCGAGATCGACGCGGCGCGGCAGCTGCTGGAAGAGACGACCATCGTCGCCCTGCGAGCGCGGGCCGGCGACGACGCCAGCTGCCTGAACCTGTACCAGCCGCAGCGGCCGCGCGTGCTCGGCGTGCCGCGCTCGCTCATCGACCGCGGCGGATTTGTGTTCGACGCCACCCTGGCCGCCACTGCCGACGAGAAGGCGAATCCGTGGCGCATCCTGCTCCGGGAGAAGGGTCCGCCGCCGGCGTTCGGCGAGGCGAACACGGTGGCGTGGATGCTCAAAAGCGGACTCGGCAAGACGCTCCAGGTGCCCGACGAGCGCGGCGCCGAGCAACCGCTGCTGGTCGCCGGACTGCTGCACGACAGCGTGTTTCAGTCGAGCCTGCTGGTGAGCGAGGAGCAGTTCCTCAAGCTCTATCCCGGTCACGAAGGGTACAACACATTCCTGATCGCCCCGCCGCCCGGCCGCGCGCGTGACGTTGCCCGATTGCTGGAAGCAGCGCTGGCCGATCGCGGCTTCCAGGCGACCGACACGACGGCGCGGATCGAGGCGTACCTGGCGGTGGAAAATACGTACCTGACGACGTTCCAGGCGCTGGGCGGGCTGGGACTGGTGCTCGGCTCGCTCGGGCTGGCGGTGGTGCTGCTGCGGGCGGTGTGGGAGCGACGCGCCGAGCTGGCGCTCTTGCGCGCGATGGGTTATCGCCGGTCGACGCTCGGCTGGCTGGTGCTGGCGGAGAATGCGTTTCTGCTGGCGGTCGGGCTGGCGGTGGGGGCGACGGCAGCGCTGCTGTCGATCACTCCGCAGCTGGTGTCGGGTGCGGGACGGGTGCCGTGGGGCCACCTGGCGGCGCTGTTCGCCGGGGTGCTGGCGGTGGCGCTGGCGGCTGGGGCGGCGGCGGTGATGGCGACGCTACGGGCGCCGCTGGTGCCGGCGCTGCGGCGAGAATGACCGGATCGGGAGGGAAAGACCGACGATGCATCGTAATATGTGGCTGATCTACGTTGCGCTGGCCGGGCTGTCGTGGGGCACCTACGTACCGCTCATCTTCTACGGCGGCAGCGAGCTGGGCGGCAAGCCGGCAAGTCGACTATTGGCGATCCTTTGTGTAGGCGTTGCCTACTTCCTGATCGGCGTCGTCTATCCGCTGGTGTACCTGCTGCGGCTGCCGGCGAGCGATCGGCCGGAGCGGAGCGGCACCGGGCTGCTGTTCTCCAGCCTGGCCGGGGCGGCGGGGGCGATCGGCGCCATCTGCGTGATCTTCGCGACCAAGGCGGCCCGCGCCGAGGCCGAGGCACACGAACTGGCCGACCCGAACGCCTACAAGCTGTACATCGCGCCGCTCATCTTCGGCGTGGCGCCGATCATCAACACGCTGGTGAGCACTGTCTGGCACCCGAAGAAGGGGCAGCCGCTGCACTTCGCCTTGCACCTGCCCAACCCGCTGCTGTGGCTGGGCATCGTGCTGGTCGGGCTGGGCGCCGGGCTGGTGCTGTATTCCAAGGAACTGGCCGAGACGGCGCCGCGGCGATCGCGACGCACGCCGTTCAGCCGTCGCTCGGGCACACCATCGTGTCGGGCCTGACCGGCGCCAACCCGTGGCTGCTGTTCGTCGCCCTGGCCGGGCTGTCGTGGGGCACTTATGTGCCGATCATCTTCTACGGCGGCAGCGAGCTGGGCGGCAAACCAGCGAGCCGCCTGTTGGCGATCCTTTGTGTGGGTATTGCTTACTTCCTGATCGGCGTTGTCTACCCGGCGGTGTACCTGTACCTGACGCCGGCCGGAGGACAGCAGCTGGAACTCGGTGACCGGGCTGACGTTCGCCGGGCTGGCCGGGGCGGCGGGCGCGATCGGCGCCATCTGCGTCATCTTCGCGACCAAGGCGGCCATCCAGTCGGCGAAGGAGGCGGGTCGGCCGCCGGCGACGTACAAGCTGTACATCGCCCCGCTCATCTTCGGGCTGGCGCCGGTCATCAACACGCTGGTGAGCGTGTTCTGGCATCCGCGGCCGGGCGAGCCGCTGCACTTCGGTCTGCTGGCGCCGCACTGGACGCTGTGGCTGGGCATCGTCGCCGTCGGGTTCGGCGCCGCCCTGGTGCTGTACTCCAAGGAACTGGGCGAGTCGGCGCCGCCGCCGGCTGCCGTGGGAGGGCCAGCATGACGCGCGAGGAGGCGGTCGACCGGCTCGACGTGCTGTTCGCCCACCTGTGGATGGTTCGCACCTTCCTCAAGCACGCCGAGGAGATCCAGGAGGACGAGGAACTCCTCGACGTGCCGCGAACGCTGTTCGACTGCATCCGCGCCACCGAGCCGGCGCGGCAGCGCGGCGACGCGGCGGAGGTACTGCACCGCGCTCGCGGCAAGCTGTCGAAGCTACGGCGAACGGCGGAGTTCTTCGCCGCCAACTACCGGCGGGTGAGCGACACACCAACTGGCAGATGGCGGCAACGTCGCTGTCGGGGAGCGTGCGGCAGATCGAGGAGGTGCTCGCCGCCGCGCCGAAGGGGACCGCGGCGGCCGAGTGAGAGCGGTTACCGCCGCTCGTTCCACTCGCGCTGGCTGTACTTCTCCGCCGCCAGCGTCCGCACCCGGTCGGCGGGCCAGCGGGTTTCCTCCGCGTCGACCGCCCAGGCGGCGCGGAGGCGATCGACCAGCCACGCGCGCGACACGTCGAGGTTGCGGATGAACGCATCGTGCGGACGATGCGCCCGGTACTCCGGCTGGCGCACCGGCATCCGCAGATATCGGCCGGCCTGCGGCAAGTCGAACGCATACAGCAGCGTGCCGTGATGCAGCAGGTGATGCCGCTTCCGCTGCTGGGCGTTGCCGGAGAACTTGCGGCCGTCGCGCGTCAGATCGCTGATCCCATCGATCGCCGTGCCGGGCAGCGCTAACGCCGTCAGTACCCGTTCCAGAATCCAGTGGTACGACGGACGGATCTCGGTGAGCGCCTCGTCGAGCGTGTACGGCAGGACCACGGTGAAGCACAGGCAGCCGGCGCCGAGCAGCACTGTCCCGCCGCCGCTGCTCCGCCGCAGCACCGGCACCCCGTCGGCAGCGCACACCGCGCGGTCGACGTCCTCCGCCACCTTGCAGCCGGAGCCGAGGACGACGGCCAGGTGCGGCCACTCCCACAGCCGCAGCAGTGGGCCGCTGGATGCCTCCTCCGCCTCCAGCAGCAGCGCCTCGTCGAGCGCCAGGTTGTCCGCGATCGAGTCGAGCGTCAGGTCAAGCAGCCGCATGTCAGCCGTCGATCGGGTCGGGGGTGCGGACGTAGTCGACGATCAGCAGCAGCATCCCGAGGGTCAGGCAGCCGACCGCCGTAACGCGGATCACCTCGAACACCGGCCACACCAGGGTGAGCCAGCCGACCGCCATCAGCACGAGGGCGGCGAACAGCAGCCGCAGGCCGGTGCGAAGCATGACGAGTACCTCCAGCATCCCGTGTCCGGTCGATGACGCCCCCGGCGTTATTATCCGTGCCGGGACGGCCAGCGACCAGACACCGCACCGCCGGTATAATCGATAGATCGGACGCACCTCGCCGCGCTTCGCCCGGCGTTTGTTTTGCATTCGCCGGTCGCCAGATTTATGGTGGAGCGCCGAGGTGTCAATCCCGCGCGCGTCCGTCGTCTTCTTCGTGCCCCCGCTCCGCCTTCCTCGTCAGGATTCTCGTCGATGTTACCCACCTTCTCGCCATTCGGCCCGTTGCTCCTCGCTTTCCTGGTCGCCCCGCCGGCCGGGCCGGAGCTGGCCCGGTTCGCCCGCACCCCCGACGTCTCGCCCGACGGACGGTTGGTGGCGTTCAGCTACCTGGGAGATATCTACACCGTGGAAACGGCCGGCGGAGTCGCCCGGCCGGTGACGACGCGGCGCTCGACCTCAACCCGGTGTTCAGCCCCGACGGAACGATGCTGGCGTTCAGCTCCAACCGGCACGGCAGCTATGACGTGTTCGGTCGTGTCCACCCGTGGCGGCCGGCCGCCGGTTGACGTTCGACTCGGCCGCCGACATGGCGTGTGGCTGGACGCCCGACGGCAAACACGTCCTGTTCGCCTCGTCCCGTGACGCGACGTTCCCCACCAACTACGGGCTGTACACCGTGCCGGTCGGCGGCGGGGCGGAGCGGCGGCTGGTGACGGAGGCCAAGGAGGGGACGTTCGCACCGTCGGGCGACCGGCTGGCCTACGTCCGCGGCCCCGGCGCGTGGTATCGCAAGGGCTACCGCGGCTCGTCGAACGATGACATCTGGGTGTGCAACGCCGACGGCACCGGCCATCGCCGCATCACCTCGTTCAACGGCCAGGACCACTCGCCGATGTGGTCCGCCGACGGCGCCACGCTCACTTTCGTCAGCGAGCAGAATGGCCCGGCCAACCTGTTCCGCCTGCCAGCGAACGCGCCGGCCGGGACAAAGGCGACGCCGATCACGAACCACACCGATGACGGCGTGCGCCGCGCCCGCCTCAGCCGCGACGGCTCGACCATCGTCTACGAGTGCGGCGCCGACCTGTACGTCGTCTCCGCCCACGACGGCGGCACGCCGCGCAAGCTGGCGATCGAGGTCCACGCCGACGACAAGGCGAACAACGACCGGGTGACGACGTTCACCCGCGGCGCCACCGAGTTCACCCTGTCGCCCGACGAGAAGCACATGATCTTCGCGGTCCAGGGCAAACTGTTCCGCCAGAAGGTCGGCAGCGATGCCCGTGTGCAGCAGCTGACCGACGGCCCGTCGAACGACCACGGCGCCGCCTGGTCGCCCGATGGCGAGAAGGTGCTGTTCCTGTCCGACCGTGGCGGTCACGAGGACGTGTACCTGTTGCAGCCGAACGATCCCGAACACCCGAAGTTCGTCGACGCGCACCGCTTCAAGGTGACGCAGCTGACCGCCACCCGCGAGGCGGAGTCGGGCGTCAGCTTCTCGCCCGACGGCAAGCGGGTCGCGTTCATTCGCGGCGGCCGGCTGTGGACGATGGCGCCCGACGGCAAGGACGCACGGGTGCTGGTGAGCGAAGTGCAGGTGTTCGATTACGAGTGGTCGCCCGACTCGCGCTGGGTGGTGTTCGCCCGCCGCGATGGGTCGTTCGCCAGCGAGCTGTACATCGTCCCGGCCGGCGGGGCGACGGCGGCCGACCCGATCCGCAACATCACCCGCTACGCGACCTACAACGGCGGCGTCACCTGGAGCGGCGACGGCAAGAAGCTGGCGTTCCTGAGCGACCGCCGCGCCGACGCCCGGCTGCATGTGATGGAGCTGGAGAAACCGGCCGCCTCCACTGCCACCCCGACGCCGACTCGCTCCAGTTTCGGCATGACCGCCAAGGCGCCGGTGACGATCGACTGGGACGACATCCACCTGCGAGTGCAGCCGGTGCTTCGCGGGCTGGTGGAGGAGGCCGCCATCTCGCCCGACGGCAGCAAGGTAGCCTATCGCGACGGCACCACCCGCGACCTGTGGGTCGGCAGCGCCAGCGGCGGGCAGCTGACGCGGCTGACGACCGGCGGCGTGGCGCCTCGTCAACTGCACTGGTCGAAACGGCGAACGGCGCTGGGCGGCAGCATGGAGGTGCTCTACTTCCTCGACGGCCAGGGCACCGTCCGGCTGTGCAACACCGCCGGCGGCGAGCCGAAGGCCGGCAGCTCGAACCTCGCCACCGTGCCGTTCAAGGTGCGGCTGACGGTGCGGCAGGACGAGCAGTTCACCGAGATGTTCGAGCAGACCTGGCGGTTCCTCGCCGACCACTTCTACGATGAGAAGTTCCACGGCCACAACTGGGACGCGGTGCGCCAGCGCTATCGCCCCCTGCTGCGCCATGTCGCGATGAAGGAGGACCTGTACGCCTTGCTCTACCTGATGCTCGGCGAGCTGAACGCCTCGCACCTGGGTGTGCAGGGGACGACGAGCGGGCCGGAGGAGGAGACGGCCGAGCTGGGCCTCCTGTGGGATGAAGCGTATCGCGGCAAGGGGTTGAAGATCCGAGAAGTGGTCAAGCGCGGCACCGCCGACCGCAAGGGGATCGCCCTGCGGCCCGGCGACGTGGTCACCGCCATCGACGACGTCGCGCTGACGGCATCGACCAACCTGGCGCAGCTGCTCAACGGCAAGGTGGGTGAGCCGGTCGCGCTGACGGTGACCGACAACCCGGCCGATGCGAAGGCGACGCGGCGGCGGGTGGAGGTGACCGGCATGGCCCGCGGGCAAACCGCCGGGCAGAAGACGCCGAGCCTGGGCGAGCTGATGTACGATCGCTGGGTAGCTCGCAACGCCGCGCGCGTCGCTGAGCTGTCGGGCGGCAAGCTCGGTTACATCCACATCCCGAGCATGAACGAGGACGGCCTGGATCGTTTCGTCCGCGCGCTTTACTCCGACAACTTCGACAAGGAGGCGATTGTTCTCGACGTGCGGTTCAACGGCGGCGGATTCACCCACGACCAGGTGCTCAACTACCTGGGCAGCCGCGAGCACACCATCTTCCGCAATCGCCACGGCGGACAGGGGCTGGTGCTGCGCTCGTCCGACCGCAAGTGGACCCGGCCGCTGGTCCTGCTGATCAACAACCGCTCGTTCAGCGACGCCGAGATCTTCCCGAACGCCTTTCGCACCCTCGGGCTGGGCAAGCTGGTGGGCGAGCCGACCGGCGGCTTCGTGATCGGCACGACGGCGGTGCGGCTGATCGACGGATCGCAGCTGCGACTGCCGCAGATCGGCGTGTACACCACGCGCGGCGTGAACATGGAGAAGGAGGGCGTGGTGCCCGACGTGCTGGTCGAGAACCACCCCGACGACCTGGCCCGCGGCGTCGACGCCCAGCTGGACCGCGCCGTCGAGCTGCTGAAGAACTCACCACAGAGGACCCAGAGGGGCACAGAGGGAAAACCGGAGAAGACAGGAACGGAAAAGAACTGACGATGGACGCCACGGCGACGGCGGCGCGTTTCCCACCTGCCGCCGTCGCTCCTGCTTTTCCACCTTAATCTCTTCTCTTTGTACTCTTTGTGGTCTTCGTGGTTCAAATTGCTCTTTTCTCCTTCAGGCAGGGACGCTATACCACGGCCCTCGCTGGTCGGAGTGTGGGGTTTGGGCCGGCAGGAAGTCAGCTCACGGAACGGAGGGAGCCGTGTTCGTTGCCTGTTCGACCTTGTGCTTTGGGCGCCACCCGCTCGAGGAGGCGCTGCGGATCATCGCCGGGCTGCATTTCAGCAAGTGCGACGTGGCCATCCACGAGCACGGCCGGCAGCTCACCCCGTCGCAGGTGGTGGCCGACATCCCGGCGGCGGCGTCCCGGTTGCGCTACGGACCAGGGCTGATTCCGTCCGCCTTCTCGGTGGACATCGACGCCCCGTCCGAGGACGACTACCACAAGCAGTTTCACGCCATCTGCCGGCTGGCGCGAGTGACAGCGGTGCCGCTCGTCACCATCAAGCCGGCGGCTACCACGGTGCCGCTCGACGCCGAGGTGAAGCGGTTGACCAAACTTTGCCGCATCGCCGACGGCGAGGGCATTCTCTTCACCGTCGCCACCCTGACCGGCACGCACACCGGCACGCCTGAACAGGCGGTGGCGTTGTGCGAGAAGGTGCCCGGCCTCGGGCTGACGCTCGATCCGAGCCACTACACCGCCGGCCCGCACCAGGGGAAGAACTACGACGAGGTGTTCCCGTTCGTCCGCCACACCCACCTGCGCGACACCGGCCGCGGCCCGAACCAGTTCCAGGTTCGCATCGGCCAGGGCGAGGTGGAGTACGGCCGCATCATTTCCCAGCTCAGCCGCTGCCACTACGAACGAACGCTGTCGGTCGACATCCGCGACATCCCCGACGCCCCGTTCCCGATGGAGCCGGAGGTCCGCAAACTCAAGTACCTGCTCGAAAGCCTCGTGTGAGAAGAACTCACCACAGAGGACGCAGAGGGGCACAGAGGGAAGAAGAGAAGAAAGAGAAGAGTTGAAAAGAGTCGGCGGGGAGGGATGGCCCTCCCTGCCGTCGTTTGATGGCGGCGACTGGCGCGGCCACGGGGCCGACCGCAGGTCTTCCGCACGCCGCAGAGGAAACCTGCGGTCCCCAACCGTGGCTGCCCGGACAGCCGCCCGGCGCAAGCGTCGCGTGTCAGGCTTGCGAGGCGAGCGGGAGCACGTCAGTGCCCCGAGGGGTCACCGTACCCGCGACGTCGCGCTTGGGGCGACGCTCGCACGTTGTGGCCCGGTCTCCTGACCGGGACACTCCGGCCGACCGAAGGTCTCCCGCATTCACCCGGAGGAGACCTGCGGTCCCCAACCGTGGCAAGGTCGGGAGACCTTGCCACAACGCAGGTGCGGGCTTGAGACGGAGTTATCGGCTGCTCTGCCCGGCAGCGGCCGAGGCGGATTGCCTCCTTCATGTCGCGGACGGCCCGCTCCAGGCCGATCAGGACGGCGCGGCTGACGATGCTGTGGCCGATGTTCAGCTCCTCCACCTCGGGGATGGCGGCGATCGGGCCGACGTTGTGGTAGTTCAGCCCGTGGCCGACATGGACGTGCAGCCCCAGCTCTCCGGCCTGCTTCGCCGCCCGTGTCAGCTTGTCCAGCTCGGCCGCCACCGCCGCCGCGCCGCGCGCCTCCGAGTACGACGCCGTCTGCAGCTCGACTGCCTCGACGCCTAGCCGCTGGCTCATGGCGACCTGGCCCGGCTCCGGGTCGATGAACAGCGATACCTCGATGCCGGCGGCATGCAGCCGGTCGACGGCGCGGCGGACGGCCGCCTCGTGCCGCACCACGTCGAGGCCGCCCTCGGTGGTCAGCTCCTCGCGCCGCTCGGGCACCAGCGTTGCCTCGTCGGGCCGCACCGCGCAGGCCAGCTCGACGATCGCGTCGACCGTCGCCATCTCCAGGTTGAGCCGGTGTGTCACCACCGGCCGAAGCAGCTGCAGGTCGCGGTCCTGAATGTGCCGGCGGTCTTCGCGCAGGTGAATGGTGATGCCGTCGGCGCCGCCGAGGATGGCGAGCACGGCGGCGGCCACCGGGTCCGGCTCGACGCCGCGGCGCGCCTGCCGGATGGTGGCGACGTGGTCGATGTTCACGCCAAGACGGGTCATGTCGCGCATTCGCCTCTCACAATCGCAGGTTGGGCGGCAGGTCGGGCGCGGTCTCGCGGAACCGCCGCGCCTCGAAGCTGAGAATCTTGAACAGGGCGTAGCACAGCGCCAGATCGATCGGCTTGGTGACGAACGGACCGAGCAGCCCGCCGAGTCCGCAGGTGGTCAGCGGCACCCAGTAGCCGCTCAGGAAGAAGGCGACCAGCAGGATCGGCGGCACCACGCGGCCGACCAGCGACATCCGGTAGCGCGGGTCGACGTGCATGAAGTACATCGCCCGCAGCTCGGCCACCACGTTTTGCAGCAGCCACTCGCGGGCCGGGCCGGCAGGCCGCGGCGCGGCGGCCGGCGATGGATCGGCGGGAAGCATCACCCGGCTGACGTTCATCAGGGCGCGGGCGGTGTCGAGCACCGGCGAGGCGGCCGGTGGCGCGGGCGGCGGGTCGCGCTGCACGCTCTGCAGCCGGTCGGCGATCCGTTCCT
This sequence comes from Gemmataceae bacterium, assembly GCA_046350215.1. Lineage (GTDB taxonomy): Bacteria > Planctomycetota > Planctomycetia > Gemmatales > Gemmataceae > JAXMAU01. The sequence goes on from JAXMAU010000042.1 coordinate 53,004, forward strand.
CCAGCCCGTCGAGCGCCTGCAGCTGGGTGATGGTGTCCTCCAGCCGGCGGATGCGATCCTCCAGCGGAGCGAGTGAGGCCGCCGGCACCACCGTCGCGGTCGGCGGCGGGGTCGCGATCTCCAGATCGAGCCGCGGCTCAGCGGGGGAGGCGAGGGGAGCCGCCTCGTCGCCAGCGGGTTCCGGGCTGTCGAAGTCGTCGCGTCGCTTGCGTGCCACCTGCCATCCTCCGTTCCGCGGCTGAGAACGCTGCGGGCGTGTCCGCCCCGGCCTGTGCCCGGCGGCCACGCCCGTTCCGACCTGGCGGCCGCGGTCACCGCCCCTTGCCAGCCGGGATCGAGCTGGCCTTGTCGGCGGTCGGGAACTGCTCCGGCAGCGGCAGCGTCACCTTGCCGGTGGCCGCCCACTCGGTGCCCCGCTGGAACGAGCCAAGGAAGCCGACGCAGCGGATGCCGTCGAGGTCGTGGCCGAGCGTGGTGTGGAAGACGCGGCCCTTGCCGTACATCACCGTCCACAGGATCGGCTCGTGCTCGCCGGTGCCGCCGGTCCGCTTCTCGGAATACGCAGTCGCCAGCACATGCACATTCTTGATCGGCCCCCGCATGCCGTGGTACAGCTCGTCGGCGGTGTGCATCCACTCGGTCGGCATGCCGCGGGTGACCGGATGCTCAGCGTCGCGCACGGTCATCTTGAACGCATGCTTGGGACCGTGGCCGGCGCCGGGGCCTTTGCCGGCCGGCAGGCGAACCGTCTTGCCGCCGTCATCGACGGTGAGCCGGGCGCCAAAGTTGTTGCCGCGCCAGCCCATGCCGATCATCTCATTGTACTCTTTCCAGCCGGTGAACGCATTGTTCGCCGCATGCACGACGACGAGGGCGATCTTGCCGTCCTTGAGCCGCTCGTCGAGCTGGGCGTTGAACTCCTTCGGCCACGAGGCGCCGTTGTAGTTGGTGACCAGCACGTCGTACTTACCCAGGTCGGGCGGGAACGGGACGGTGTCGACCGCGCGGGCTTGTCGCCGGCCTTCAGGTGGCTGGACACGTCGACCTTGAACCGTTTGGCCGCCTCCAGCTGCTTTTTCAGCACCGGCGTGGTGGCCCGCCAGTTGTGGTTGTTCTGGCCGTCGATCAGGATGACGCGGATTGGCTGGTCGGCGGCGGCGGCGACGACGGCAGTGCCCAGCAGAAGGGCGACGGAGAGCAGATGGCGGCGGTTCACGATGCAGATCCTCGATGCGCGGGTGGGCCGCCGGACTGGCGGCAGGGAGGGAGGGAGACGACGCGAGGGGGCCGCGGCATCGGGCCTCTCGGCGGGCCGGGACGATGCGACGGTCCCCTCGGCGGGCGACGCGGCCGGCGGGCGCGCCGGGCGTTACTTGTTCATGTCCTTGAGGCCCTTCAGCACGACCGGCTTGACCTTCACCGAGGCCGGCTTCGCCTTGACTTCCATCATCTCGCCCGGCTTGAACGGGTTCGGCTTCTTGCCCGCCTTGGTGGCCGGCTTCTTGATCAGCTTCAGCTTGATCAGGCCGGGGATGGAGAACTCGCCGGGGCCTTTCTTGCTCAGCTCGGTCTTGATCAGCCCCTCGAGCGCCTCGAACACCGACGCCACCTGCTTCGGCTCCAGCCCGGTCTTCTCGGCCAGCGTCTTGTAGACGGAGGTCTTGGGCATCGCCTTGGCCGGCTCGGACGACTTCTGTTTTGCCATGAGTTCCTCGCGGGAAACGTTGGGGATAGAACAGTTACGGTTGCCTGATTAGTGGGAAGCTAGAAAGGTGTCCGCAGAATGTCAATCGCTCCTGGCGGTGAAATCGGGGTGGATCACCGGGAAAAACCGCGAATTCCGGTCGGACCACCCCTCTTTTCCCGGTCCGGAGCCACAAACGGGGGGAATGCGCAGGCCGGAGCCGATTGTCCTCGCCACCGGGCCGCAGGCGGTCGGCCGCGCCGGCAATGGCGATTTCCTGGAGGCGCAAACGCTCGATTCTGCGTCAGGATGAAGCGAAATAAGACAGGCGGCCGCTGCCCGGAACGAGCGCGGCCGCCTGGTGGATGCGAGCGCGGTTCAGACCCCCTGGAGAGACTTCGCGGGGTAGTTGCCGCGGAGCAGATGGCCGCCACGGCGCGTGCGGTGGTAGGTGCAGGCGAATTGGCCGTAGGCGTGCATCGATGCGGTGTGCAGGTAGCAGCCGAGGATGCCCCACTTGCTTTCGAGCAGCACCACGCCGTCGTCGCGAACCAGCCGCACCAGGGCGGTGTGCATCACCTGCCCCTGCTCGTCGCGGAAGACCGCCAGGTCGCCCGGCACCGGCTGCGACACCACCTGGTAGCGGTTGTCGTGCAGGATGGTCTCGACGGCGGTGCCCCGGACCCAGCAGCGGCCGCCGGTGAACACCCAACCGTGACAGTTGCAGTCGGACTTCGGGGGCATCGTCTGTAACAGGTGCAGATTGTACGCCTGATGCAAGAACGCCTGCTCGGCCTGCTGGAAGTCGGCGTTGCCGCTGGCGCGGGCAGGCTCCCAGAGCGGGACGGGGTGGCCGGCGTCGGTGAAGGCCGTCGCCGACGGACACGGCCGCAGCTCGGGGATCTGGGCCAGCAGGTCAAACCCGCCGGCGGCGAACGAGTTGTCGACAGCGGCGTCGTTCTTCTCCAGCTGGTACATCTGCGCGGCGGTCAGACAGGTGCCGCCCACCAGCAGGACGGCGGCCAGGTAGCGCGGGGTCCACAGCAGCCCCCACACCCGGTCGAAGGCCGCCATCGCCGGCTCGCAGCGCAGGACCGCGCCGCCGAACAGCAGGACGCTGGTCAGCAGCAGCGGCAGCCACAGATACCGAGGCCCGTCGGCCGCGAACGCCGCCGCCCCGCCCGCCGCCATCACGCCGCTGCCGGCCAGGGCCAGCAGCCAGCGCGGTTTGATCGTGACGAAGCTCCCGAGCAGCCCGGCCAGGCCGGTCACACCGAGCAGCAAACCCAGCACCAGCAACGTCAGCGTGTCGGTTACCAGATGGAGATCACACATACCACGGCCACTTTCCACGCGCCGGGAGCAGGGCGGACTCTGGCTGCTCCCGTTTCCCCGCCAGCGGCATTTTGAAGCGATGGACGTCCATCCAACCCCAGGGTGATGGACAAGTATCGCTTCTCATCGATGAACGAGTGATGAGAAGAGACGCTTTTTTCGTTATCCGCAAACCGAATGCCACGGGCCGGCAAGTCGCGTGACTCCCCGGCCCGTGGCGAGACCCGCGAGCGACCGCCGGATTACTCGAGCAGGGTGAAGTAGGGGACGACATCCCCATCCTTGCGGACGTCGTAGCCCTTCCACGGCCCCGGGTTACCCCGGCAGATCACCTTCACGTCCTTCGCGTGGGCCCGCTGGAAGGTGGCGGTCAGGTTGCCGCTGGCGTCGCGCTGCACGACGACCGTCTCCTCGTTGTACGGGTCGTTCGGCTCGACCACGAGGATGGTGCCGCTGGGGATGTCCCACTCGCGGTCGGTTCGCTTGTCATCCTTCACCTTCCCGGTGGTGCCACCACTCCAGTTGAGCGCCACCGGCTGGTTCGGGCCGGGGGACACCGCGCCGGTCAGGCTGTTCTCGAACACCTTCAGGTGGGTGCGGTCGACCAGGGAGAACATGCGGTAACGGACCTGCCGATTCTCCGATTTGCCCATCTCGTCACCCAGCTCCGGCAGTCCGCCGGGGGGCTGTTTGACGACCTCGAAGAAGCCGACCGTCAGCCACACCGCGAACACGTTGCTGCGGGTGGTCACATGGTTGAAGATCTTGGTCAGCAACTCCTTGCGCCGGTAGGCCGGGTCGGTGCTGGCGCCGACGTCGAGCAATAGCTGGCCGGGGATGCTCGGGTGGTTCCGCAGCAGCGTGTTGTCCAGCCCGCGCGGACTGCCGGAGAGGTTGTCCGGGCCGTCCGCCTGGCCCAGCGCCAGCGACCAGAACGGTTTGTCGAACGCCGATCCGCCGAAGGCCGGGTGGGTCGGCTGGATGACCGGCTTGCCGGCGGCGCGACTGGCCGGGCTGCGACTGTCGAGCACGCTGTTGAAGAGCGAGTCGACGTTGCTGTACACCGGCGGCGTCGGGGAGAAGAACAGGTTGCCCGGCTGCGGGTCGCACAGGGCGCGGAACGTCTCGTAGTTCCACACCGCGTTGAGGTTGATCTTGCCGGGGAACCGGCCGCCGGCCATCGGGCGGACGCCGGAGCCGCGGACGTTGCAGGTGGTGAACTCGAAGAAGCGGTACAGTCGCGTGGTCGGGTCGAACCACGGCGCCACTTGCTGGTTGGCGGTCACGCCAGGTCCACCAGGGCCGTAGATGAACCGCTGCGTCAGCTCGTGCGGGGCGTATTGCGACACATGCAGCATCTCGACGGCGCTGATCGGCGTGCGGTCCAGGTGAACCAGCCAGTCGAACGGCAGGGTGAGCGTGGGGTCGGTGGGGGCCGCGTCGAGCGTGGCCTGGTCCGGGGCCTTGCAGTTCTGCCGGTAGAAGGTGTTTTTTGGCTGGGTGACCGGCGGGGTGGCCGGCGGGTAGGTCGGATCCTGGGCAATACGGGCGCCGGTGAACCCGTGGTACGGCTGCTTGCGTCCGACCGTCTGCCGATCGGTCATCACCGTCGGCGCGTTCGCCCCGTTCCGCGGGCCGGTGCCGTCGGACAGCCGGCCGTCGGCGTACTCCTGGATGTCGACGAAGTCGACGGTGATGTACGGGTTGTAGGCGGCGAGGTTGGTCGGGTCGTTATTGTACGCGCGGCCCGGGTCGGCCAGCCGCTGCAGTAGCACCGTCGGCTTCGGGTCGACCTTATTCGAGGCGTTTTCCTGGTCACTCACCAGCAGTCCATAGGACATATCGGGCGAGTTGAAGGTGGTGGTGAAGCCGGGGTCGCAGGTGGCGTTCTCGTAGGTGGTCTGCGGGCCGAGGACGTAGAACCCGGTCGCCCCGCCGGGGGTGCTGCTGAAGCGATTGGCGTCGGGCAGCGGGGTGACCTGCAGCGGCTTGCCGGCCGCCTGGCCCCAGTCCGCCAGCGTCTTGTACACCCGCGTGTTACCGCCGTTGTTGTACTCCGGATCGCCGGTGGTGTTGGCCGGGTCGCGGAGGACCATCTTGGCCGGGTCGGTGCTGTTCAGGTCCGGCTTGGCCAGCACCACGCGGTAAATCACCTTGGTGGGGTCCTGCAAGAGGGCGAGGTGGTGCGGCGGGTTGGACGTGGTGTTGTCGACGTCCTTTTCCGGCAGCGGGTTCATCAGCTCGACCCAGACGTTGACGTTGTAGTTCTTCGTCGAGTCGGCCTTCTTGCCAAGTGCAGGGTTACCCGCGTTGACGTCGACCAGCGAACCTTGTGCGTTGTCGTACTGGACATACGTCTCGTTGATGACCAGGCGCGGCAGCTCGGTGCCGAAGACCCACTCGTTGGTGGGGCCGGCCGAGTACCAGCGGAAGGCGGTGATGATGTCGTCCTCGTCGATGTAATCGACGATGTTGACGGCAATCTGGGCGAGCTTGCGGAGGGCGCGGTATTCGGCCGAGTTGGCCCCGTAGGGAGGGGCGGCAGCGACCGGGGGGTCCATGGCGCCGGTGACGCGCCGCAGCACGTCAAAGACGTCCTGGGCGAACTTCTGACGGTCGGCGAGCGCCTGGCCGGGGTTGCTCGCGTAGGCCGTGAGGCCGCGGTCGAGGTCGACCCGGCCCAGCGCCGCCGGGACGGCGCCCCAGTTGGCGAAGTTGTACTCGCTCATCGGCGGCTTGGTGCCGAGGTTGGTGTGCGCCGGGAACGGGATCGGCGCGTTGCCGGCGAGGTTGAACTCGGCCTTCATCGGGTCCGGCTGCCGCAGCTGATAGCGGGTGCCGGGTGCGCCGGCGGCGTCGGCCGGGTTGTTGCTGCCGGCCGGATCCCAGATGTACGGCAGGCCAGCGGGCCGGTCGAGGTCGGCGCTGAGGGTGGTCATCAGGTTGCGGCGCTGCTGGCTATTGGCGGCGCCCAGGTTCTTCGGCAGCAGGTCGACCAGTTCGCTCTTGCTCATCGCATCCGTCGAGCCGGTCGCCATCAGGATGCGGGCCAGCCCATCCAGTCCGAGCAGACGGTTCGGCCCCGTGGGGCGGAACGGGTTGTAGAGCGAGGCGTGGTTGGGGTTCTCGGCCGTCCCGCCGTTGTCGTAGCCGAGGGTAGCGAAGGTGGGGAAGGCGAAGTATGACCCCGGCTGGCCAGCCCTGGGCAGCACGAACGGGCTTGACGCGCTGCCGTCGGTCTTCTTGCCGTCGTAGTCGACCTGCGACCAGGCCCGCGGCGAGCGGGTGCCGGTGATCGGCGGTCCCTGGACGGCAGGCGCGGCGGTGCCCATGTCGTATCGGCCGGGCACTTGTTTGTAGCCCTCCGGAGTGGTGCCAACGCCGTTGAAGATGTTCTTCCACTCGGTGGCGTCGGCGGTGAGGACGTAGGCCGGGTTGATCTCCCACGGTCCCCACCCCTGGTTGCTGCGCGGGTCCTGGCTGGCGCCCATCAGGTTGCCGATCACGTTCAGGTTGGCGCGGCCGTCGAGGTCGAGGATGAGCGGGGCGACCAGCATCTTGTACTTGCGGCCGTCGGCGGCGGTCAGCACCGGCGCGCCGACGTCGATCCAGATGCTGTCCGGCCCGCCGGGGGCGCCGACCAGGTTCTTGACATCGCCATTGCGGCCGAACGGTTTGGGGAACTGCGGATGCGCCGCATTGGTGGGGCGCAACGTCTTGTATTTGCCCTTCGGGTCGGTCCAGTTCGCGATATTGGTGTCGTCGAGGCGACCGAACAGGTACTCGCGGTGGAACGACGGGACGAGCACCTCGCCAGTATTCGGGTCGATCTGGGCGAGGTAGAAGTTGTTGTGGTCGGGATAGGTGTACGGCACCGCGCCCATCGCCACGTAGGGCGAGGTGACCGGGGCCGACGGGTTGGCCCGCGAGCCGACGCGCTCGGGGTCGCGGAGGAAGTTGTCGACCGGGTTGTACTGGTAGTTGAGCAGCCGGATGTCGTCCTCGCCCAGGGCGCTGGGGAAGC
>JAXMAU010000043.1:0-59898 GCA_046350215.1 Gemmataceae bacterium
CGAGCTGGCCCAGGCGCCGCCCCTGGTGCAGGCCGCCTGCCTGCAGCTGACGCTCGACCGTCGAGTCGGTGAGTATCAGCTGCCCGAGGGCTGGGCCGTCGTCGCGGCCAGCAACCGCCAGGAGGACCGCGCCGGCGCGCACCGGCTCATCAGCCCGCTGCTCAACCGCTTCGTCCACCTGGACCTCGAGGTCTCGCACGACGACTGGCAGGAGTGGGCCGTGCAGGCGGACGTGGCCGCCGAGGTGCGTTCCTTCCTGCGCTACCGGCCCGCGCTGCTGTTCCAGTTCGACGCCGCCAGCAACCAGCGGAGCTTCCCCACCCCCAGGAGTTGGGAGTTCGTCTCGCAGGTGCTGGGCCACACCCCCGCCGACCTCCTGCATCCGGTGGTGTCCGGCTGCGTGGGCGAGGGGCCGTCCGCCGAGTTCGTCGGCTTCGTCCGCATCTGCAAGGACCTGCCCGACATCGACCAGGTGCTCAGCAAGCCGACCCAGGCCCCGGTGCCGCGCGAGCCGGCCGTGCTCTACGCCCTGGTGGGCGCCCTGGTCGAGAGGTGCCGCAAGGGCGACCAGGCCGCCCTGGGCAACTTCGTGCAGTATGCCACGCGCCTGCCCGACGAGTTCGGCGTCCTGGCCATGCGCGATGCCCTGGCCATCAACCCCAGGATGGTCGCCTTGCCGGCGGCGCAGACCTGGCTGGCGAAGGCGCGGCAACGCGGCCTGTTCGCCACCCCGTAGTTTCCTCGCACTTTCTTCCCTGCCGGGACGGGGGAGAGGCACTTCCGCCCTGTCCTCTTCAACAATCCACTTCACAGGAGCAAACAACGATGGTCGAGAACACCCTCGACGTGGGCGGCGGCGTGGTCTTCTGGTCTCTGGCCGAGTGGACCACGCGGGAGGCCCTGCACGACGGCCTCGTCCCGCTGGCCCTGGAAGGCATGACGCCCGAGCCGCGCCAGGCCAGCGCCTGCCTCCGCGAGGCCCTGTGCGAGGTCTTCGCCGGCCCGCGCATGCTGATCCGCCCCTTGAACAAGCGCGAGGGCTTCGTGGTCGTCCGCGAGGAGCGCGGCGAGACGAGCAACGCCTACAACCAGGAGCTGCTGGCCCGCATCCTGACCAACGGCAACGGTTCCGGCAACGGGTGCCACGGCGGCGTGGCCAACGGTGCCGTGAGCATCGACTTCCAGCCGCCGCACACGCGCTGCCCGGACGTGCTGGACGCCTTCCGCCGGCAGCAGAGCCTGCTGCACGCCGGCCAGGTGAGCGCCTGCCTGGTGAACGTCGTCGAGGGCCTCGGCGGCACCCGCCTGCGTCCCGGCGGCGCGCTGTACTGGCTGCCGGGGCACCGCCTCGACGAGTGGCTGGCGGTGTCCAGGGCGGTCGAGCAGGCGGCCCACCAGGGCAAGTCGTCGGTCTACCTGCTGCGCCACCGCATGGACGCCGAGGCGGTCCGCGCCATCCAGGACGCCATCGTCGCCGAGGTCCGCTGCGAGGCGTCGGCCATCCACGCCGACGTCATGTCCGGCGAGCTGGGCGAGCGGGCCCTGGAGACCCGCCGGCAGCAGGCCCGCGACCTGCGGCAGAAGGTCAACCTTTACGAGGACCTGCTGCACACCGGGCTGGGGATGCTCCACGACGTCGTCGATCAGGCCGACCAGGCCGCCGCGGCCGCCATCCTGCTCGCCAGCGCCCAGCCCGCGGAGCAGGAGGCCGGCGCCGCCGGTTGATGACTCAACCTTTCTGTTCCCGCCGCGGTCGAGGGGGCTCGCCCACTCACGACCGCGGCGGGCTTTCCGTTTCAACGCTTTTTCCATCCGGAGCACGTTTGTGACCGGAGACGACCCGTTCGCCGCCCTCGAACAGGCGGCCGCAAGACAATCGGCGCAGGAAGCCGCTTTGAAAGCCCTGGCCCAGGCGAGGTGCAGGCTGGTGCTGGGCAAGGACGCCAGGAGCGCCTTTTTCGCCACGCTGGCGCTGCGACTGACGCCGGAGGTGGACTGGTCGCTGGAGACGATGGCCACCGACGGCAGGAGGCTGTTCCTCAACCCCGGCTTCGTGCGGAACCTGCCCGGCGATGAACTCCTGGGCGTGGTCGCCCATGAGGTGCTCCATAACGCGCTGGGCCACCACGCCCGCCGGGGCTGCCGGGACCGGAAACGCTGGAACGTGGCCTGCGACCTGGCGGTCAACCCCCTGCTCCTCGACGGCGGCTTCACCCTGCCCGGATCGCGCCTGATGCCCGGCGAGGGCGAGTACCGCGACATTCCCCGCGGCCTGAGCGCCGAGGAATACTACGACCTGTTGCCCAGGTGGCGGGCCGGCAGCGGCGCAGCCGAGGGGGAAGGTCCAAGCGACAGTCAGGAGCCCGAGCAGGGGGAGGGCCAAGGCGAAGGCGACCGGAACAACGATCCGGGCAGGTGCGGCGGCGTCCGCGACCCGGGCGACGGCTCCCCTTCCAGCGCCAGGCAGAGCGAGGCCGAGTGGAAGGTTGCCGTCGCCCAGGCCCATCAGGTGGCGCAGCAGCGAGGTCAGCTCCCCGGCGGCCTGGCCCGGCTGGTCCAGGAGGTGCTTCAGCCCGGGGTCGATTGGCGCGACGTGCTTCGCGATTTCCTCTCGCGGCATGCCCGCAACGACTTCTCCTGGTCGCACCCGAACCGCCGGTTCATCCACCAGGGGCTGTATCTGCCCGGCATGCGCAGCGAGGAGCTGGGCGAGGTCGTCCTGGCCGTCGACACCTCCGGCAGCATCGGGCGGAAGGAGCTCGCCCGCTTCGCGGCCGAGGCCCAGGGGATCCTGGAGAGCTTCGACTGCTCGCTGGTGATCCTCTACCACGACGCGGCCGTCCTCAAGGTCCAGACCTGGCGGTCCGGGGACGGACCTCTCGTCCTGGAGCCTGTTGGCGGCGGCGGCACCTCGCACGTCTGCGTCTTCGAGCATGTCGAGGCGCTCGACGAGTGGCCGGTGTGCGTGGTTTGCCTCACCGACCTCTACACCGACTTCCCCACCTCCCCGCCCGACATCCCCACCCTCTGGGCCGTCGTCGGCGCGAACGCCGCGCAGCCCCCCTTCGGCATGCGCGTCGAGATCGCCGGCTGATCGGCCGTTCCCCGCCCCGCCGGCTCCGACGGCCGGGCTGTCGGATGACGACTCGCGGACCGCCTGGGCGGAAGGCACGGCATCCTGCCCTTGCGGGACGGGGTCATGGAAACGGAGCGAAAGGAAGGTGATTCGTGATCGAGTTGTCCCGCACGCTGGTCCGGCAGTTCCGGGCCGTGGTGCGCAAGTCGGTGCTGGCGGCCGACCCGCATGGCCCCTGCCCGCTGGTCGTGTGCCGGGCCGGCCGCCAGGGGTTTTCTCTGTTCTGCCGGCAGGGGCCGATCGGCGTCCGCCACCACGTGCCCGGTTCGTTCCGTCCTGCCAGTGTGGCCTCGCCGTACTCGAAGCTGGCTGACCTCGAAGGCGCGGACGAGGTGATTGCCCTGGAGCAGACCGCCCCCTTCAAGGGGCGTGCGAGCTGGCAGGCAGGAGGAGAACCCCACACCCTCGACTTCGACACGGCCGACCCTGCTTCGTTGCCGCCCGCACCGGAACCCGCTCGCAACGCGGCGAGTCTGGAGCCGGGCTTCCTGTCCGCCCTGGACGACGCGGCGCGGACCGCCAGCCGAGAGGCGATCCGCTACGCCACCAACCGCATCCTCCTCCGGGGACGTGACGGTGCCGTCATCGCCACGGACGGCAGGCAGTTGCTCCTTCAAGGCGGCTTTCCCTTCCCCTGGAGGGACGACCAGTTCTTCCCCGCCCTGCCCGTCTTCGGCGGCAAGGAACTGCCACGCGACCAGCCGGTCAGGTTGGGCCTGGCGAAAGAGCGCATCACGCTGGAGGTCGGCCCCTGGCTGTTCGACGTCAAGGCGGAGCAGGGGGCGAGGTATCCCGACGTGGACCGGGTCATCCCCGACGCCGGGGCTGCGTTCACCCGCCTGCGTCTCGACGCCAGGGACATCGAGATGCTGATCCAGCGTCTGCCCCGCCTCCCCGCCCACGACGACCCGCACCGCCCGGTGACCCTCGACCTGGGAAACGCCGTCGCCCTGCGGTCCCGCTCCGAACAGGGGGAGACTTCGGAAGTGCTCCTGCCCCACGCAAAGCGGGAAGGGCCGTCGCTCCAGCTGGTCGTGGACCGACGCTACCTGCTGCGGGCGCTGAAGCTGGGCTTCACGGACGTCCTGGTCGTCAGCGCCCAACAACCTCTCCTGTGCAGGGACGCCAGCCGCACCTACGTCTGGATGCCCCTGTCCGAGGCCGACGCCGTGCCGCATGCACAGGCCGATCCGATCCGGCCGAAGCGGCGGGCGACGGCCGCGCCCCCCGAAACCCCAAGAAGTGCCCCTATGCCTCCGAACGAACCGCGAGTCAACGGCAGGCAGCGCAACGGCAGCGCCGACCAGGACGAGCCGCTCGATCCTGTCGCCGAGGCCGAGGAGCTGCGCGGCCACTTGCAGGCGGCGCTCGCCCGGACTGGCCGCCTGCTCGCCGCCCTGAAACACCAGAAGCGCCAGAGCCGGGTGGTCGAATCCGCCCTCGCCTCCCTGCGCCGGTTGCAGCAGCCGTGACGCCCTCCCTCGCATCCCGTTCCTCTGCATCATCCCCGAGAACAGGAATCCATCATGAACCACCCGTTCGGCTCACCCGATCCGCCGCGCACGCTGGCCGAGCGCCTGGCGCGGCTCAACGACAACCTGCAAGCCCTGGGCGAGCGGCTCAAGGCGTCCATCGCCAGCGTCGTGGGCGAGGCCATCGCCGAGGCGGTCAGCGACGCCGTCCGCCGCCTGCTCGGCGGCACGGAAGCGCCCGCCGACCCGTACCGCGACCACCGAGAGCGACACGGCCCGACCTCCTACCTCGACCGCGGGGACGACCCCTGGGGCGAGGAGGACAGCCGCTGGGAGGACGACGAGGTCTACGCCCCGGCCCGCGAGGCCCCGGCCGCCCGCAACAGCGCGGGCAGCCGCTGGCGTGACGCCCTGTGCGCCGCCGCCCAGGCGGCGCTGTGGTTCCTCAAGCGGCTGCCCCGGCGACGCCCGTTCCTGACCACGCTGGCCGTCGCGCTGGCCGCCGGCACCACCGGCTTCGTCGCCGGCCCCGCCGTCGCCGCCGGCGCGGGGGTGCTCGTCTCGGTGGCGGGCCTGCTGGTCACCGCCGACACCTCGCAGTCGGTCGCCGAACTCGCCGCCGGCTGATCAAAGGGTGCGCCTGCGCGAATCCTTTCACTGCTTTCCTTGCCCGTAAGCCCCAGGCGCTGCCTGGAAGAGCCGGTGGGGCGGAAGCAGGAAGAGGTCCCACGCGGCGTGCCCACGCCGAGTCATTCGCCCATCCCCCTTCAACGCCCGATTCCAAGATCCGTCCCTGAATCACCCGGTCTTCAGCGCTCGCTTGCGAGTGCTGGTTGACCTTGTATTGGAGTGAACAACCATGACGACCGCGAACGGGACCAGCAACGCCCGCACCGCCCGCAAGAGCCTGGCCGACCAGATCGACCGGCTCGACGGCATCCTCGACGGCCTGGCCGAGGCCCTCAACGAGTCGGTCGCCGACGCCGTCAAGGACGTGATCGCCCAGGCGGTTGGCGAGGCCGTCGAGGCCGCCGTCAAGGAGGTGCTGTCCAGCCCGGCGCTGCTCCGCGCCGCCCTGGAGAAGCACGCCCCGCCGCAACCGGCCCCCGCGTCGCCCGCCCCGGAGCCGAAGAAGGCCACGCCGAAGGAGAAGGTCGTCGGGGCCGCCAGCAGGCTGTACAAGAAGGTCGGCCAGGCGGCGAGCCAGGCGAGGAAGAAGCTCAATGAGGTCTGCTCCAGGGTGCGCGGTGCCGCCAGACAGGCCACCCGAATCGTGGCGTCCGCGCCGAGCATCCTGGGCGCTGTCGCCCGCCTGGCGTGGGCCGCCCGCAAGCCCTGCGCCGTCGCCGTGGGTGTCGGGGTGGTCTGCGGCGCGGCCTGCTACCTGGGCGGCCAGCTGTTCTCCAGCGTGGCCAACGGCCTGGGCGGCGCGGCCGTCACCTTCTCGGCCCTGACCCTCCCGCTCAAGCGGCTCTTCGGGGCCGGCAACTCCTGACCATCCCCTGAATGAGCAACCACCAGCACGCCTGGCCGGTCATACTCCACACGTCCCGATCCGGGACGTGTCAAGGAGGTAAGCCCGCGCAGTTCGCGTGCCAGTGGTTGCAACGTGGGATCGGAAGATCGGCCTTCACCCGTCTCAATCTCCCAATGTTCCGAAGGAGAAGACCCATGTCGCAAGCGACCGCCGCCGTCAGCTCCCCCAACGCCGGCCAGGCCGATCCCGACGGCCTCGAGCAGTTCCAGAGCTGGCTGCTGCGAAGCCCGACGGTGTCGAGGGTGCTCATCATCGGGGTGCCTTTGCTGGGCATGCTGGCCTCGCTGACCATGCACCTGCCGCTGTTCAGCACCCTGATGTCCGGCTGCTTCCTGTTCGCCGCCACACTGACCTGCCGCCAGGCGATCCTGACCTTCACCGGGACCACCCTGCGCCTGCTGGTGATGGCCCGCGTGGTGCTGATCCTCGTCCTCGCCGCCCTGCTGTTCTGCACGACCGGGGCGTCCTGGGCGGGGCTGGCCAGCGCCCTCTTGCTCTGGCTGGTCTCCGACCGCCTGCTCGGCCGCCGCGCCCTGCACGACCTCTTCAAGCTGTGCCGCCCGAAGCCGTAGGCGAGCCGGTCGCCGCCCGACCCAAGCGGGCCACAGGACGTCCGTCCAGTTCCGTTTCCGACCCATGTCGGTCCCGCAGGGACACGGACCCGGCCGCGTGCGCGGATGGCACCGTCAGGGGAACAAGCGGAGCAATAACCGTCTGTCCAGACGCCCACAAAGGGGAGGGGCGGCCCGCCCGCGGCGGGCCGCCACCGCCCGCCATTCGTTTACATATCAGGAGGCCCGCCCGCCACTGCCCCGGCCCCCGCCGGCACGCTGCGCCAGGCCCCCAATGGCCGCCACACACCTTGGGCGGATCGGCGACCACACTCTGCCGCAGCCGGGGGCGGGTGGCCAGACCTGGCGTATGCGGCTCGAGACGGGCCGAGCGGGAGCTGCTCCGGCACCACCGCGGCGGCTGGACCGGATCCGGGTCGTTCCGGACCTGGCGGCTGCATTTCGCCACCGATATGACCGAAACGGGTGCCGCTCCTACCACGGGTCAGCGTTCCGCCAACCGTGTGTGCCCTGGCGGGATATGGAAGCGCAGGCCGGTTGGCGGGATGGTCAAACGGTAGCTACTCGGTGCCCGACTCTCGCTCCTCGGAACGCGCCATGGCAGCGAGGGTCCGGACCGTCGTGCGATCCCCTTGCCGCACGACCACCGAGACGGCCCCGTTGCCGAGCACCACCCGCCGAGCCTGCCCCGGCGGCAGCCCGAGCAGCCCGGCCAGGTAGGTGCGGTTGACGACGTGGTGCGCCACCACCACGACCGCCCGCCCGGCGTGCCGCTCCAGCAGTTCGGCCAGCGCCGGGGCCGCCCGGGTGTGGACGTCGGCGTAGCTCTCCCCGCCGGGGTAGCCGAACGCGGCCGGGTCGGCGTGGAATCGGGCGTATCCGTCGGGGTCGATGGCCCGGACGGCGCCCCAGTCCAGTCCGTCCCAGGCGCCGGCGTCGCACTCCGTCAGCGGGTCCAGCGGCACGACCGGCAGACGGTGCGGGCGAGCCACCAGCTCCGCCGTCTGCACGGCGCGGAGCAGCGGGCTGCTGTAGCACGCCACGACCGGCCGGCCGGCGAGGAGGGCGGCCGCCTCCTCCGCCTGGCGAATCCCCTCAGCCACCAGCGGTGGGTCCGACCGCCGCCCCTGGATCCGCGGCGGGGCGGCCAGGTTGGCGGCGGTGGCGCCGTGCCGGATCAGGTAGAGCACGGTGGCGTCAGTCACCGGCGACCAGGCGGATGCTGTCGGCGTCGTCATGGTGCGTGGATAACTCGTACAGGTCGCTCTCCTCCAGCGCCTCCATCTGGTGCCGCAGGCCGGTCGGCACGCGGAAGGACACCCGCGGCATCAGCACGACGCTGGAGGCGGCCGCCAGGTCGTCGGTGAAGCCGAAGCGGACCAGCAGCCGGCCGGCGTGCAGGTAGAACACCTCGTCCTTCACCCGGTGGTAGTGCCAGGAGCACCGCTTGCCGTGACGGAAGTGCAAGAGCTTGCCGCAGTAGTCGTCGTTGACTACCCACAGCTCGTAGCCCCAGCCCTTCTCGACCCGGTGCAGTGGGGCGGTGTCCAGCCGGGGCAGGTTGGGTAGCGGGATCAGCTGCATGACGGGGCCTCCGGCGCGGGTGAGGAAGCAGGCGGGGTCGGTTGGGCGGCGTCCGCGTCTGGGCCATGGACGAGCAGGTGCCAGAAGGCGGGGAGGGTGTCGCGGAAGTCGCCCTGGACGGAAAAGCTCTGGCCACCGTCGGCGACCGCCCGCACCAGTACCGTCTTGAAGGCGCGGTGGTAGTACAGCGGGTCGTCCTTGCCGGGGGTGCCGTCCCGCCAGTTCGCCGGCAGCGGAACCAGATCGAAGACGGCGGTGGTGAAGCGGCGGATCTGCTTGCCCTGCTGATGGGCGACGTTGCGGGCCATCGACAGTGCCTTGAGGAACACCTCCGGGCCGGTCACGGCGCTGCCCATGTTGAGGAACACACCGCCCTCGAGGTTCTGGACGGCGCGGGCGAAGATCAGGAAGTCGGTGTAGCTGGTCTGGCCGAGGGCGGCCCCGTCGCAGTTGGGGTGGGCGTGGATAACATCGGCGCCGATGGTGACGTGGCAGGTGAGTGGGATGCGGTTGCGCCAGCAGGCGGCAGCGATGCTCAGGTCGCGGTGCGGGAACCGCTCCTCCTCGATGACCCGGCCGACGGCCTCGCCAAGCCCCTCGCCGTTGCGGGCAGCCTGAGCGATGATGTCGTTGAGGCGGGAGGTTTCCTGCCACAGGCCGAACTGGCCGGCGGCCAGCCAGCGGGGCACGTCCTCGGAGGTGCCGCCGACCAGGGCCAGCTCGAAGTCGTGGATCAGGGCGGCCCCGTTGGTTGCCAGATGCGTGACCAGACGGCGATCGACCAGGTCGATCAGGTAGCGGGACAGGCCGAGCTTGATCGGGTGGCCACCGAGGAAGACGACAACGGGACCATCCGCCTCTCGTGCTGTCGAGAGAGCCCGCGCCAGAGGGGCCAATTCGGATACCTGGGCTAGTCCTATCAACGGAGCAGGGCAACCACAATCGGATGCATTCAGGGCATGACCACGCCGCAACAGGCTGCATAGAGCCACTGCGGACGGAGCAAACGGACCTTGACGGTTCATCCATCCCTCCGACCATGTCGGATCACAGGAGTTGTCCAGGAGATTAGTCAGGTGAGCGCACCTATGCCACCCGTGCCTGCCGTCGGTTCGGCGCGGGCCGGGCAGCAACGGGTCGTCATACTGGTAGAAGTCACACCACGTCTGGTCGCCGGCCCGCAGCACTTGCAGCATCGTCTGGCCGGCGAAGTTGGCGTACACGACCGTCTCGCTGCCGTCGGCCCGCGTCTGGGTCGTCCGCCGCTTCCAGTGGTTGTAGTCGTCCGCGTTGCCGCTTTGAATAATGCTAAACTGGTCCGTCTGCGTGCCGCCGGCGGTTCGCTCCAGGGTGACCCGGCGAGTTGCGTCATACTCGAAGTAGTGGTCGGCATACAGCGCCACCACGGCGTCGGCGGCGGCGGCCGGGTCGCTCACCCCGGGATGGGCCGCCAGCCGCTGATACGCCGCCGGCCCGACCACGTACTTCAGCAGGTGCGCGCCGTGTCCGTGGCGCCGATGAGGAGGACGACGAGGACGACGAGGACGACGACGAGCCGTAGGGCGGCGTCAGGTAGTAGCGGTACAGGGTGGTGTCCAGGTCTGCCCAGCCGGCGCCGTCCCACGCCTGCCGCATCGCCGCCTTCAGGTCGCCCGGCCCGCCGAACGCCTCGCCGCCGTAGTAGCTGTACGCCGCCCGGCTGACGTCGGTCCACGCCCCGCCGTCGACCTGGCGACGCAGGGTGACGCTGCTCAGCCGCGGGCCGGGCAGCGACGGGTCGTCGTACTGGTAGACGAACGCCTCCACCGTCGTACCGCCTGGGCCGGTGGAACTCCGCCGCACCTCGGTGAAGTTGAACCCGTTGGCGGTGGTGCCGACCACCTCGACGCGGTTGCCGGCCGGGTCGGTGCGCCAGCGGAAGGCGCCGGTGGCCAGGTCGAAGGTGCTGCTGCTGCCGTCGGGGTCGCTCACCCGGTAGACGCCGGCGGCGGCGTCCGTCGTCAGCGTCTGGCGGACGTCGAAGCGGGCCTGGAAGCCGCCCGCGACCGGGTCGAACCAGACGGTGGCGGCGGCCCGGCCCATGAGCACCACCGTGCCGTCGTCCTGGCGGACCAGGTACGGCCACTGCTGGACCTGCCAGTTCACCCCGTTGCCGGCGTCGGTCGGCTCCGTCAGCCGGGAGGCGAACGACCGGGTGTGCCCCCACGCCAGCCCGAAGCCGCCAGCGTGCAGGTCGTCCGCCTCGACCAGCGGCTCGCCGGTGGCGTACCGCACCGGCCGGCCGCTCACCCGCGGCGGCACGGAGCGATGCACAGCATGCGCTGCCAGTTGGGTAAGCAGGTTCTGGTCTTCCAGCGGCAGGCATGCAACACATCGAAAAAAAACATGATCCGGGCATTGCTCAAGAAGAGTTATGCGCCGCCGCAGAGTAGTCACACCGATAACAGCACCGGATTCGTCGGGCGACATCGTAGAGCAGCTTGATCAGTGAACCGCGTCAAGGCGCCAACACCGGCGTCAGTAATCCAAGTTAGATTGAATACTTGGCACACCGCCTCGTTGCAACATATCAACCCATTCATCAATACGGTGGTCGGAGGGGGACCAAAAGGATCGACACATCTGAAAATACGAGATGACAACATCTCGTTCGCCGGACCCCAATAACTCATGGGCCAAGCGGAGATTGGGGCCAAACGAGCTTAGGACAGGTGAGCCGGCAACTGCTGCGGAGTCAATCAAGTGACGCTTCGCGAGCGATATCTGACCTCTCCGTGGCCGCTAGCCGCCCAAGAATGGTATGCAGCTGGTGTATAGCATCTTGAGAATGCGGCACATGTGAAGACTCGGCAAGGAGTTAGTAGGGCGGACGCATAACGCTGAGCCTCCTCTGATTCGTTGCAAAGTAGTGAGCTTTTTGCTAAGCAAATCATAACAACTAGACGTTGATCGTCTGAGGTGCAGAGCTTCAACCCGTTTTCAAGCTCAGTACGCGATTGGTGGATTGCGGCAAGCTGCTCTTTGCCGCTCAGCCCACCGCTCAGTTGCATGTGCAGTTGACTTCGATAAAGAAACCACATCGGGTTAGCAGGCTCAATAAGCAGCCCTCGACCAATAAGCTCTTCGCTCAACCGTGCGTCGCATGTGCTGAAGAACTTGGCTGCATTTCTCAATACTGGCGCAGAGTTAACATGCGCCGCTACCTGCCTTAGCCACAACTGCTTGATTGTGTCATGCATCATCCCCGCATCAGGTGCCATAAGACAGTACGGACTGCCAGCAACGGACAAGTGAGGGGCATGATCGACAACCCAAGCGACATGTGGAAACAGTTGCTCTAACGCAGATTGCAACCGATGCTGATTGAAGAAAAAATAACCTACGAGAATAAGATGGAGCCCAAGATCGTTTGCGCATGCACTCAACTCAGCCTCAATTGTATGCACATCTTCGACCGAAAGATGGCTGCCTTGCCTGCACAAGGCAGAGGCGGCCGCGTTTTCAGCATATGAGTCCTGGCTGCAAAGCCGCTCTCGCAAAGCTAACATGTTCAAGTTCATAGCTTGTTACCAAACAGCACTAAATGGAATGAGCCAATCAGGCAAAGGAGCGGCGGCAGCAGGCACACACTTAGCGTTTCCCGGACCCATTTCGCCCCTGCATTAGCGATGCGGCACCGTTACCCATTGATTTGGGGGTGTGCATTTGCAAGCGGGGGGCACACCGGCCCTGCCCGAACTCGCCGTACCCCCAACAGCCACAACTACAGCGGTGGCCACGAGGGCTGCCCCTGCGACTTGTCCACCCACTGGCATTGCCTGCACTGCGACTGCTGTAATAATCAAACCGGCCACGATGGCGCCCGCCAGAATCACTGGCCGCGGGTCCGGCGCAGGTCCTAATAAACGCACGCAGACAGGTACAGGACGGAAAGTGCGGTACTCCAAATTTAGGATCGGCTTATTGGCCGGTGCGGGAACAACATGAATGGGTATTGCCGGAGCACAATCCGGACTTAATCCGATGTCCATGCAGCAGTCTCGCTTTACAGCGTCGACAAACGAGCGGCAGCTTATATCCGCCAGCTCGCATTCAAACTCTAGCAACTCATCGCCGGCCGCGGCTTCCATACAGTTACTCCACTCCATGACACATTCGTGCTGAAGCGCATTCTGGATTGCATTGCAATGTTCAATTGTTGTTGGCCACACTATAAGCCCCAGCGGGTCAGTGAAAACCATGGGATTATTGCTGCAATAGGCGTGGCGGTTACGACTCAGGTGGACCGGGTCGCGTTGTAGCCAGCCCAAGTGCGGGTGAAGTGCCCTATGGCGTACCTGGTACAGCCCGGAGATCCCATCCCCACGGTAGCCGGCAAACCGCACCTCCCAGGAGTACGCCGAGGACGGTCGGAAGGTGAACGCCGGGGTCCGGATGACCGCTGTTCCGTACCCATCATAGATGTATCGCTCCTGCACCGCCCCCACCGTATCGGCCAGTGCCGTCACGTTCCAGTTCGGGTCTTGTAGCCCGTACAGCCGCTCAACAAGCGACCCATCTTGATTCACGTCCCGGTCCCGCAGCACGAGGTCGTCCACGTACTGCAGTCCCCAGACGAACTGCCGCTCCGCCGACGAAGACGAGCCGACTCGCTCCTCCAGCACCTGCCAGGCGTTCGAGTACAAGAAGTGCCGCGTCTCGCTCAGCACCCCGCCCGCGTACGTCTTCTTGACCGCCCGCCGCTTCAGCCCGTCGTACTGGTACTCCGCCACGGTGGCCGCCCCGTCGGCCAGCCGCACCAGCCGGTTCCAGGCGTCGTAGGTCGCGGCGTAACTCTGTGTCGGGTCCGCCGGCTGCGGTAGCGTCGTCATGTTGCCGGCCCGGTCGTAGGCGGGGGTTACCCATGCCGGTCCCACGCTGTTGTTGACCAGCGTGATCTCGTTGACCGGGTTGGCCTCCCGGCCCTGGATCAGGTCCCAAAGCCCGTCGCCGCTGTCGTCCTGGCGGAAATCACGCCAGTTGCCGGTCGCGTCCAGCCCCCAGCACTGCGCGAACGCCTCCGACACGATCGCCGTCTGTGAGGTGTTGAGCGTGCCCCGCTGCATGTCTTTGAGGCGGGACAGGCCGTCGTAGCGGTACAGTTCGTCGTGGGCGTTATTGGGATCGACCGGGTTGCGCCCGCACAGGCGGTTGCCGCCGCGGTCGTAGCCGTTGCGCACCCGCTCGACGTCCAGCCCGCGGCCGTCGTCGTGCCACAACAGGTCCTTCACACGGCCGAACCGGTCCAGCCCGCGGTAAACGTCGCCGGTGTCCGGGTCGGTGCCGCCGGCGGTGCCCACCAGGGTGTAACGCAGCTGCGGCTCGGGATAAGCCACTTCCACCACGGCACCCTCCCCCAGGTACTGGTAGTCGGCCAGGTGCGTCGTCCCGTCGCTGTCGATCAGGCTGGCCACCCGGCTGGCGGCGTCGGCCGTGCTACCCGGCGAACCGTAGCCGTAGGTCAGCATCCGACCGTTCGGGTACGTCAGCGTCATCGGCCGCATCTGGTTGCCGCTGCCGTCGGCGTAGCCGTACTGCACCTGCGGGGTCGTTGCCGTGTTCACCGCTCCCGCATGGGCCTGGTAGTCGGCGGTCAGCAGGCCGAACGCATTGTACGCCAGCCGCACCTGGTTCACAACCGTGCCGGTGCCAACCGTCGCGTCGTCGTAGCTGGTCACCGCCGCGACCATGCCGCGAACCTCGTAGGTCGTGGCGATGCGGCGCACCGCCCCGTCCACTCCGGCGCCCAGCGTGGTCACCCGGTCCTGCGTTCGCCGGCCCAGGCCGTCGTAGGCGTAGGCGTGGACCGTCCCGTTCTGGTCGCGGACCTCGGTCACCTCCCCCTGGCGGTTGTAGCGGAAGGTGATCCGGTCGTCGGCGTCCACCGCGTCCGGGTACACCTCGGCGCGCTTGAGCAGGCTGCTGGCGACGGCCGAGTCCGCCAGGGTGGTGCCGTAGACGTACTGCGTCACCTGGTTGCCGGTCGTCGCGTTCACGGCGGTGATCGTGCTCGCCTGGCCGTCCGCGGTGTACGCCGTCAGCACCGTCACGTTGGCATCGTCCGACGACGGACAGCCACCGCCCGAGGAACTGCTCGAGGCGCTGGACGAACTCGACGCGCTGGACGAGCTGGAGCCGCCCGCCTGGCAGTTGAGGATGCGGGCCACCTCGCGGCCGGCGGCGTCGTACTGCAGGCAGGTTACCGTGCCCGCGGGGTCGGTGGTGGTGGCCACCTCGCCGGCGTCGGTGTACGCCGTGCTCGTCACCAGCACCGTGTCGGCGCGGGCCGGGATCGTCGTCGGCCGCACCAGGACGGTGCCGCCGTTGGTGCCGTAGTCGGCCGTGGCCACCAGCCGGCCGACGCCGTCGTGCCAGCTGGCCTGGCAGGTCACCCGCGCCCTGGGCTGGCCGCTCGTGGGGCTGCCCAGCGCGCCGGTGCCGGTGGCGTCGTGGTAACGCTGCCGCGTGGCCACCTGGACCACGTTGCCGGCCGCGTCGTAGGCCGTCTCCGTTTGCTCCAGCAAGGTGTCGTTGACCACGGTCAGCGTGTCGGCATACGACGTCTCACTCAGGTCGTAGCCGCGGTACTGCCGGAGGGGCCGGCCCAGGCCGTCGTAGGCCGTCTTGGTGAACAGCTGTGCTCCCGCCGGTTGCGCCTTGATGACCTGGCCGGCATCGTCGTACCAGGTCTGGTCAATGAGCGCATTCCCCACGGCGCCGGTGGCCGGGTCCACCCCGTAGCGGACGCTCTGGTAAACCCGCCCGCGGTCGTCGTACCGCGTCTCGCTGCGCGCCACCAGGGTGCCCGCCGCCGTGGTGTCGTGGCGGTCGGTCCGCCACCCGGTCGAGGTTGTCGTGGCAGTAGCGCTCGTAGAACTCCTCCTCGCCGTCGGTGGCCGTGCGCCCGGTCGCGCCCAGTCGTAGAGGAAGCTGGTCACCCGCGTCGTGGGGGCGTCCACATAGGCGGTCTGCTTCGTCTGGTTGTTGTCGCCGCCGGCCACCGCCGTCGTACTCGCTGCGGGAGACCAGGACCAGGTTGTTGCCCGCCGCCCCGCCGCCGCTCGGGTCGGCGTCGGTGGCCCCGGCATCGTCGGTACCCGTCCAGCTCTCGGTGACGTTGCCGCGGGCGTCGTACACCGTGCGCGTGATCGTCCCGCCCGGCGTCACCTGCCGGTTTGGCCGGCCCATCCTGTCGTAGCCGAAGGTGGTCTGGTCGTAGTGGCTGCCCGCCGCACCTTGCCCGCTGACCGGGATGGTGTGGTAGACGCGCTGCGACGCCACGCTGCCGTCGGCGGCGTACTGGGTGGTCTGCCAGCGGACGTAGCTGGACTGCGCGGCTGTCACTGGCCTGCAGCTTGCCGGCGGTGGTGGCCCGCACCGCGGCGATCGTCTCCAGCGGCCGCCCGTCCGCGTCGGTTTGGGTGATGGACACCGGGTTGATCAGCGTGTACGTGTAATCCGGGCCGCTGCCCGTGGCGTAGCCGTGGGCGATCCACGTCTGGTGTTCGGCCTCGTGGTACACCGTCCAGCTGGCCCGCCGCACCACGGTGGTGGTGCCAGCCAGGTCGATGGTGTGCCAGGGGCCAAGCACCTGGGTGGTGCGTCCTCGGCGTCGTGCTCGTAGTCGGTGACCAGGTGTTGCCCGCCGCCGGTGGGCGTCTGCCAGCCCGGCGGTGCATCGCTCACCTGCACATGTCCACGTCGTCGATCCGCTGCGTCACGGCGCTGATCACCACGTCATAGGCCGTTCGCGTCGAAACCGCGATCGTCCATGTGCCAGGTCAACCGGTGGCCGTAGGTGTCGGAACAGTCCAGCCGCGTGGCAGGGATGTCCGAGCCGTTCTGCCACTCCGGCATCGCCGGCAGCGTGGTCAGCCGTTCCTGAATCCGTGTGGTGCCGTCGTGCAGCGTGTAGCTGTAGCTCGTCACCACCTGGCGTGGGGCACCGGACGAGCTGGACGAGGACGACGAGTCGCCGCAACTTTCCGGGTCGTCGGGGTAGACCGTCTCCTTGGCCAGCAGGTACACCGGCGCCACCGCCGCCGCGCTGGACGATGAGGAAGACGACGAGCTGGACGACGACGAGCTGGAGGATGAGGACGAGCCGGCGGTCGGGTACACGGCGGCGTACTCGTACGCGCGGAGCGGCACCGGGGCGCCCAGCTGGCCGCGCTGCACCGCCTCGGCGGCCAGGTACGCCGACGGACCGTGGTACTGGTAGGTGTCGATCCGCCCTTCGCCGTCCCGCAGGTACTGGTAGCGGCCGTCCACCCGATGCAGCAGGTCGGCGTACTGTTCCTCGTAGCCGGTCACGGCCGACGGCCGGGCGTGCAGCACTGCGTTGCCGGTATCGTCATACTGGTAGAAGTCGCACCACTGCTGCCCGCCGGCCCGCAGCACCTGCAGCATCGTCTGGCCGGCGAAGTTGGCATAGACGACCGTCGCGCTGCCGTCGGCCCGCGTCTGGGTCGTCCGCCACTTCCAGCGGTTGTAGCCGTCCGCGTTACCGCTCTGAGTAACATCAAACTGGTCCGTCTGCGTGCCGCCGGCGGTTCGCTCCAGGGTGACCCGGCGGGTGCTGTCGTACTCGAAGTAGTGGTCGGCGTACAGCGCCACCATGGCGTCGTCGTCGTCGGCCGGCCACGATCCGCAGCGGAAGTAGAGCCTGCAGGATCTGCAATTGGGCGTCAGTCCTGTCGATCTGCCTATGGGCAATAGACGTTCTGCCCGCATAGGCCATCGTTGCTTGCCTGCCGCCTCAATTGGAATCAACCCACACATAGGACTGATCATCGATTTCAAGATGGCACTGCCCTGGGTGGCGCCGAGGGGATCCTGGCTTGTGGCGTAGTGTTAGCCCCCAATGCATAAAGCCACCGCCCCAAGTTAGGGTAAGTTCTTGCTCTCCCTCGATGGTGTCGACGGACACATATCGAGGTGAGAGATTAGACACGGCGACTGGCCACTCCGCGTCAGAGATTAGCGATTGCCTGCATCGCAAGTTGGAAGACCAGTGCCGAAGCGCCTGAAGATCTGCACGCTCTTCAATGCAGGTTTTAAAGCCACAAAGAAAGGACCGATTAGCCGATTGAGACGTAACAAGCGCTAAACACACCGTGGCCACAATAAGTACCACCATGATCGCAGCTTCGCACACCAGATTCCACCCACGATTGTGACTTAAGAGGCGGCCGACTAACAGCCTGAAAAGGGCGATAGCTGAAACGATGCCCGCGCCCAAGACTACTGCGAGCAAAACCACCCACCAGAATGCGTACCGTTGTGCAAGTGGGTCGTTGCCCTGCCTGCCAGCCCAATATGGTCCGAGTTGAAAGATGATCCTGCCAATGGCAATTGCAGCAATAGCTGTACCACACAGGACAATGCGCAGATTCAGCATACGAAGTCAATCCCCAGCAACAACAACTGATGGAGTCGTACCGAAGCGACTCGTCAATTGCCCAGAATACGACTGCCCACAGAGGTCGCAATCGCTGCGACTATGGTCTGGCTTCCAGTTGCACACTTGAGCAGTTCGCCCGTAATACCCTTTACAGTACCAAACTGCTTTTCCGCCCGGCCCGTGCCCATACGTGATATTGCTCCACGCCACAACGACTCCAGAGCCCTTACTGTAACCATACCCGCACAAACTGTTGAGTAGTCCAAATAGGTAATAGTTGACAGCGAACGTGTCGTAGCATTTGCCATCAATAGTGACTGTCCGATTGCACCTCTCAGCAGAAGGGCAGCCTTTCACCGTAGGCCCTGCCGCCCTCACGGCAAGCTCGTAGATGTCCCATCCTGCGGTCGAAAACATGGATGAACAGACCTTCTCCTTTTTCGTTCTATCCATGAGGAGCATCTTACTCCGAATTCGATTTTCCAGGAGTGTAAGGCTAGTGCCGATGTCCGGGCCGCAAATCTGGCAAGAAGTAGTTTCGGCAGCGGAGCCATGTGCTGCCAACCCCAAAGAGTCCGTGTAGCTTGCTGGGTTGTTAGCAACATAGCGGTACACATTAACATCCCAGCCATCCCTGCGCACCGGGTCGCCATCGCTCATCAAAGGATCGCGTCGACTCCAAGAACCAAAAAGAGGTTGATAAGAGCGATGACGAACGTGGTACAGCAGACTATACGAATCCCACTCGTAGCCAGCAAAAAGCATGTTTGGTTGAAAGAGCGAAGCGACCCGAGCGACGAAGACCGGCGTCAGAATAGTTGAGACACCATAAGCCTGATAAGCGAATCGCTCCTGCACTTCCCCCACAGTGTCAGCGAGCGCTGTCACGTTCCAATTCGGATCTTGCAACCCGTACATTCGCTCGTTTAGTGGACCGGCGGTCGCCGCATCTCGGTCCCGTAGCACGATGTCGTCCACGTACCGCAGCCCCCACACGAACTGTCGCTCCGGCGACGAAGAGGAGGCGACCCGCTCCTCCAGCACCTGCCACTTCTCGGAGTAGAAGAAGTTCCGCGTCTCGCTCAGCATTCCCCCCGCGTACGTCTTCTTTACCGCTCGCCGTTTCAGCCCGTCGTACTGGTACTCGGCCACCGTCGCCGCCCCGTCGGTCAGCTTGACCAGCCGGTTCCAGGCGTCGTAGGTCGCGGCGTAGCTCTGCGTCGGGTCCGCCGGTTTCGGTACCGTCGTCATGTTGCCGGCCCGGTCGTAGGCGGGCGTCGCCCACGCAGGCCCCACGCTGTTGTTGATCAACGTGATCTCGTTGATCGGATTGGATTCTCGGCTTTGGATCAGGTCCCACAGGCCGTCGCCCGTGTCGTCCTGGCGGAAGTCCCGCCAGTTGCCGGTCGCGTCCAGCCCCCAGCATTGCGCGAACGCCTCGGGGGAGATGGCCGTCCGGTCGGCGTTCAGGGTGCCCCGCTGCATGCCCGTCAGCCGGGACAGGCCGTCGTAGCGGTACAGCTCGTCGTGGCTGTTCGTCGGGTCCACCGGGTTCCTGCGCCACAGGCGGTTGCCGGCCCGGTCGTAGCCGTGCTGCACCCGCTCGACGTCCAGCCCGCGGCCGTCGTCGCGCCACACCAGGTCCTTCACCCGGCCGAACCGATCCAGCCCGCGGTAGGCGTCGCCGGTGTCCGGGTCGGTGCCGCCGGCGGTGCCCACCAGGGTGTAGCGCAGCTGCGGCTCGGGATAAGCCACTTCCACCACGGCACCCTCCCCCAGGTAGCGGTAGTCGGCCAGGTGCGTCGTCCCGTCACTGTCGATCAGGCTGGCCACCCGGCTGGCGGCGTCGGCCGTGCTACCCGGCGAGTCGTAGCCGTAGGTCAGCACGCGGCCATTGGGGTGCGTCAGCGTCGTCGGCCGCACCTGGTTGTTGCTGCCGTCGGCGTAGCTGTACTGCACCATTGGCGTCATTGCCGGGTCCACGGCGCCAGCGTGAGACTGGTAGTCGGCGGTCAGCAGGCCGAAGGCATTGTACGTCAGATGCACCTCGTTCACAATGCTGCCGGCGCCAACCGTCGCGTCGTCGTGGCTGGTCACGGTAGCGACCATGCCGCGGACCTCGTAGCTGGTGGCAATGCGGCGGACGGAGCCGTCCACTCCGGCGCCCAGGGTGGTCACCCGGTCCTGGGTCCGCCGGCCCAGGCCGTCGTAGGCGTAGGCGTGGACGGTGCCGTTCTGGTCGCGCACCTCGGTCACCTCGCCTTGCCGGTTGTAGGCGAAGGTGATGCGGTCGTCGACGTCGGCGCTGTCCGGGTACACCTCGGCCCGCTTGAGCAGGCTGCTGGCGACTGCCGAGTCCGCCAGGGTGGTGCCGTAGACGTACTGCGTCACCTGGTCGCCGGTGGCGGCGTTGACGGCGGTGATCGCGCTCACGTTTCCGTCCGCGGTGTATGCCGTCAGCACCGTCACGTTGGCGTCGTCCGACGACGGACAACCGCCGCCCGAGCAACTGCTCGATGCACTGGACGAACTGGACGAACTGGAGCTGCCCGCCTGGCAGTTGAGAATGCGGGCGACCTCCCGGCCAACGGCGTCGTACTGCAGGCAGGTCACCGTGCCCGCGGGGTCGGTGGTGGTGGCCACGTCGCCGGCGTCGGTGTACGCCGTGGTCGTCACCAGCACCGTGTCGGCGCGCGCCGGGGTCGTCGCCGGGCGGACCAGGGCGGTGCCGCCGTTGGTGCCGTAGTCGGCCGTGGCCACCAGCCGCCCAATGCCGTCGTGCCAGCTGGCCTGATAGGTCACTCGCGCTTTGGGCTGGCCACTCGTGGGACTGCCCAAGGCGCTGGTCCCCGAGGCGTCGTGGTAGCGCTGCCGGGTGGCCACCTGGACCACGTTGCCGGCCGCGTCGTAGACCGTCTCCGTTTGCTCCAAGATGGTGTCGTCGGCCACCGTCAGCGTGTCGGCATACGACGTCTCACTCAGGTCGTAGCCGCGGTACTGCCGGAGGGGCCGGCCCAGGCCGTCGTAGGCCGTCTTGGTGAACAGCTGCGCTCCCGCCGGTTGCGCCTTGATGACCTGGCCGGCATCGTCGTACCAGGTCTGGTCAATGAGCGCCTGGCCCACGGCGCCGGTGGCCGGGTCCACCCCGTAGCGGACCGACTGGTACACCCGGCCACGGTCGTCGTACCTGGTCTCGCTGCGCGACACCAGGGTGCCCTGTGCCGTGGTGTCGTGGCGGTCGGTCCGCACCACCCGGTCGAGGTTGTCGTGGCAGTAGCACTCGTAGAACTCCTCCTCGCCGTCGGTGGCGGTGCGCCGGTCCCGCCAGTCGTAGAGGAAGCTGGTCACCCGCGTCGTGGTGGCGTCCACATAGGCGGTCTGCTTCGTCTGGTTGTTATCGCCGCCGCCCAGCCCGCCGTCGTACTCGCTGCTGGAGACCAGGACCAGGTTGTTGCCCGCCGCCCCGCCGCCGCTCGGGTCGGCGTCGGTGGCCCCGGCATCGTCGATACCCGTCCAGCTCTCGGTGACGTTGCCGCGGGCGTCGTACACCGTGCGCGTGATCGTCCCGCCCGGCGTCACCTGCCGGTTTGGCCGACCCATCCTGTCGTAGCCGAAGGTGGTCTGGTCGTAGTGGCTGCCCGCCGCACCTTGCCCGCTGACCGGGATGGTGTGGTAGACGCGCTGCGACGCCACGCTGCCGTCGGCGCCGTACTGGGTGGTCTGCCAGCGGACGTAGCTGGACTGCGCGAAGCTGTCACTGGCCTGCAGCTTGCCGGCGGTGGTGGCCCGCACCGCGGCGATCGTCTCCAGCGGCCGCCCGTCCGCGTCGGTTTGGGTGATGGACACCGGGTTGATCAGCGTGTACGTGTAATCCGGGCCGCTGCCCGTGGCGTAGCCGTGGGCGGTCCACGTCTGGTGTTCGGCCTCGTGGTACACCGTCCAGCTGGCCCGCCGCACCACGGTGGTGGTGCCAGCCAGGTCGATGGTGTGCCAGGGGCCAAGCACCTGGGTGGTGCGTCCCTCGGCGTCGTGCTCGTAGTCGGTGACCAGGTGTTGCCCGCCGCCGGTGGGCGTCTGCCAGCCCGGCGGTGCATCGCTCACCTGCGCCGTGTCCACGTCGTCGATCCGCTGCGTCACGGCGCCGGTCACCACGTCATAGGCCGTTCGCGTCAGGAAACCGCGATCGTCCATGTGCCAGGTCAGGTGGCCGTAGGTGTCGGAACAGTCCAGCCGCGTGGCAGGGATGTCCGAGCCGTTCTGCCACGCCGGCACCGCCGGCAGCGTGGTCAGCCGCTCCTGGATTCGCGTGGTGCCGGCGTGCAGCGTGTAGTTGTAGCTCGTCACCACTTGCCGCGCGGCACCGGACGAACTGGAAGAACTGGACGAGTCGCCGCAGCCGTCCGGATCGTCCGGGTAGACCGTCTCCCGGGCCAGCAGATACACCGGCTCCGGGGTGGCCGCCGCGCCGGACGACGAGGACGACGACGAACTGGACGACGAACTGGACGACGACGACGAGCCGGCGGTCGGGTACACGGCGACATACTCGTACGCGCGGAGCAGCACCGGCGTGCCCAGCTGGCCGCGCTTGCACCGCCTCGGCGGCCAGGTACGCCGACGGGCCGTGGTACTGGTAGGTGTGGATCCGCCCGTCGTGGTCGCACAGATACTGGTAACGGCCGTCCACCCGATGCAGCAGGTCGGCGTACTGCTCGTCGTAGCCGGTCACGGCCGACGGCCAGGCGTGCAGTACTGCATTTCCAGTATCATCATACTGGTAAAGTCGCACCACGTCTGCTCGCCGGCCCGCAGCACCTGCAGCATCGTCTGGCCGGCGAAGTTGGCGTACACGACCGTCGCGCTGCCGTCGGCCCGCGTCTGGGTCGTCCGCCGCTTCCAGCGGTTGTAGTCGTCCGCGTTGCCGCTTTGAATAATGCTAAACTGGTCCGTCTGCGTGCCGCCAGCGGACCGCTCCAGGGTGACCCGGCGGGTGCTGTCATACTCGAAGTAGTGGTCGGCGTACAGCGCCACCACGGCGTCGTCTGCGGCGGCCGGGTCGCTCACCCCGGGATGGGCCGCCAGCCGCTGGTACGCCGCCGGCCCGACCACGTACTTCAGCAGGTGCGCCGTGTCCGCCGCTCCCGACGAGGAGGACGACGACGAGGACGAGGAGGACGAGCCGTCGGGCGGCTCCAGGTAGTAGCGGTACAGGGTGGTGTCCAGGTCGGCCCAGCCGGCGCCGTCCCACGCCTGCCGCATCGCCGCCTTCAGGTCGCCCGGCCCGCCGAACGCCTCGCCCGCGCCGTAGTAGCTGTACGCCGCCCGGCTGACGTCGGTCCACGCGCCGCCGTCGACCTGGCGACGCAGGGTGACGCTGCTCAGCCGCGGGCCGGGCAGCGACGGGTCGTCGTACTGGTAGACGAACGCCTCCACCGTCGTGCCGCCCGGGCCGGCAGAGCCCGCCGCACCTCGGTGAAGTTGAACCCGTTGGCGGTGGTGCCGACCACCTCGACGCGGTTGCCGGCCGGGTCGGTGCGCCAGCGGAAGGCGCCGGTGGCCAGGTCGAAGGTGCTGCTGCTGCCGTCGGGGTCGCTCACCCGGTAGACGCCGGCGGCGGCGTCCGTCGTCAGCGTCTGGCGGACGTCGAAGCGGGCCTGGAAGCCGCCCGCGACCGGGTCGAACCAGACGGCGGCATTGGCCCGGCCCATCAGCACCACCGTGCCGTCGTCCCGGCGGACCAGGTACGGCCACTGCTGGACCTGCCAGTTCACCCCGTTGCCGGCGTCGGTCGGCTCGGTCAGTCGGCTGGCGAACGACCGGGTGTGCCCCCACGCCAGCCCGAAGCCGCCGGCGTGCAGGTCGTCCGCCTCGACCAGCGGCTCGCCGGTGGCGTACCGCACTGGCCGGCCGCTCACCCGCGGCGGCTGCAACCCCTTGGGCGGGCCGCCGGCACCGCCACACCCGCACTCGCAGCCGCACTCGCAGCCGCCACACCCGCACTCGCAGCCGCCACACCCGCACCCACAGGCGGTCGGGTGCTTACCGTGGCAGGGATCGGTCGGGTCTTCCGGCACCCCGGGGGCACGGTCCGGGACCTCGAACTGCAGCCAGCTCGCCTCAATTGTCGTCGCCATGTCGGTTTCTCCTGCCAGGGGACGGCGGCGCGCACCGCGATCCCTGGGCTTCTTGTGGGGTTCGGGAACCTTCGGTCAGCGGTCGGGGTCGGGGTCGGGGTCGGTCGGGGTCTCGGCCGGCGGGGCGTAGTCCAGACAGCCGGCACAGCCGGGCAGGCCGACCGCCGGCCGACCGGGCAGGCACTGGCCGTGGAGGCCACAGGCGAACACCTTCAGTCGCACCCGGCCGGTGCAGGTGGGGCAGGTCTGGGTGCCGACCACCCCGCCCAGGTGGCGGCACGGCGGCGGGGCGTGGCGGGCCGGCACCGGCGGGTGGTCGCGGCAGTAGCAGCCGCCGCACAGCTCGGCCGTCACTCCGGCCGGACCGACCACCAGTTTCGGGCTGTGGCAGGCGTACCCGCTGGCGGGCACCGCCTCGCCTCGCCAGCGGCAGACGGGCAGCTCCATGGTCACACCGGGAAAAGAGTCAGGGTGGCCGGCCAGGTGGCGCAGGTATTGGCTCCGGCGAAGGCGAACTCGTTACTACCCAGGCAGTTCAGCCCGGTCCGCTGGTAGACGATCTCGGTGGACTCGGCCAGCAACCGTACCTGCCAGACATTGCCGGTAGCCGTCAGGAAAGCCCGCCCCTGGTTGCCGAAGCACGGCCCCCACGGGCCACTCCAGGTGCATCCCTCGCTGTGTGTCAGGACGACCCCCCTGTTGGCATCAGGGGCACACGGGTAGCCCCCCGGGCAGGTGCCGGTCACTCCGGTGACGGCAAACGCCCACTGTTTGGGCGCGGCCGGGCACGGCTGGCAGGCGGGGGTGACCTCGATTCCGGCGACGACCCGCACCCGCAGCTGGCGGTAGTCGGTGATCCGCGCCCGTTCCTCCGGCGTCAGCGGGAACGAGAAGTCGGCGAACACCGACCCCGGCGCCACCGACCGCCGGGCCACCAGGCTGCCGCCCTGTAATAGCGATACCACCGCCCACGCGGTGCCGGCCGGCCCCGGGCTGCCGACCGTCACCCGCCGCAGGCGAACGGTCAGCCGCTCCTCGCCGGGCAGCTTCGGCCAGGCCAGCGGGGCCAGCCGGACCTCGAATGCGTCCCCTTGCGGGTCGGCCGAGCTGGCCACACGGCTGGCGTCGTCAGCCACCTCCTCCTGGACCTGAGTGGTGACCGGGACCGGCGTCCAGCCGCCGGTGAACACGTCCGCCGTCGCCCTCGCCCGCTGTGCCATGACACCCTCCCTTGATCCCGGCGGCCGCCTCGGTCGCCGACGGCGACCCGGGCCGCACTCCCGTTCAATCCGCACCGCCCAGCGGCGAGCGGTGGAGCACCTCGTCGATCAGTCGCGTGGTCGACAGGCTGCCGTGCCGCCGGGTGACCGCCACCCGCCCGCCGTACCCCTCCACCAGCTCCCGCCCGACCACCTGGTCGGGGGAGTAATCGCCGCCCTTGACCAGCACGTCCGGCCGCAGCCGACGGAGCACCGGGTGCGGGGTGTGGTCGTCGAACAGCAGCACGTGGTCGACGCACCCCAGCGCCGCCACCAGGGCGGCCCGGTCCCGCTCCGGCACCACCGGCCGGCCTGCCCCTTTCAATCGCCGCACCCCGGCGTCGCCGTTCACCGCCACCACCAGCACGTCGGCCAGGGCGGCCGCGTCCGCCAGGTGGGCGGCGTGCCCGGCGTGCAGCAGGTCGAAGCAGCCGTTCGTCAGCGCCACCCGTAGCCCGGCGGCGCGATACCGGCCCATTAGCACGTCCAGCTCGTCGAGGCCGACCACCTTGCCGGCCGCGCCGCCGTCGCGGACCAGCCGCAACCGCATCTCCGCCCGGGACGGCAGCCGGATGCACGGCCGCTCCACCGCCACCGCGGCGGCGACGGTCGCCACCGCCGCCGCGGCCTCCCACCCGGTCCCGCCGGCCCGGCACAGGCCGGCTGCCGCCAGCACCACGTCGCCGGCCCCGGTCACGTCGCGGACGACCCGGGCCCGGCTGGGGTAATGGATGAGCCGCTGTTCCCGGGTGGCCAGGACCAGGCCGTCGCGGTCCAGCTTCAGCAGCACGGCGGCCACGCCCGTTCGGGCGAGCAGCCGGCTGGCCGCCGCCCGGCCAGCCGCCACGTCGGCCGGCTCCCGCCCGAGGATTGCCGCAGCCTCCGTCCGGTTGGGCAGCAGCGCGGCGGCACCGCGGTAGCGGTCCGGGTCAGCGCCGTGGGCCGGGTCGACCAGCGCCGGCACGTCACGGGCGGCGGCCGCGGCCAGCAGCTCGGCCAGCAGCTCCGGCTGGCAGACCCCCTTGCCGTGGTCGGCCACCAGTACCGCGTCGCACTCCGCCAGCGGCTGCCGCAGCCGCCCGGCCAGCCGGCCGGCCGCCGGCCCGGGTAGCGGCGCCCGGCTCTCGCGGTCGATGCGCAGCAGCGGCACCGGGTCGCCCCCGCCGGCGGCCGCGGTCAACCGCTCCTTGGTGGTGGTTGGCCGGTCGGCGGCGATCACCACCGCCTGGCAGTCCACCCCGGCCTGCTCCAGCAGCCCGACCAGCGCCCGCCCGTCGGCGTCGTCGCCGACCGCCCCGGCCAGGCGGACCGCTGCCCCGAGTGCCCGTACCGCCGCCGCCACCCGGGCGGCGCCGCCCGGCTGCGCCCCCTCGCCGTCGGGCCGCAGCACCAGCACGGGCGCCTCCGGGCTGACCCGGTCGGCAACCCCGCGGGTGAAGCGGTCGAGCATCAGGTCGCCGACCACCAGCAGCCGCGGCTCGCCCAGCCCGTCCACCACTCCCCGCAGGTCCACGTCCATCGTGCGCCCTCCGCTCACCGCTTCCACAGCACCACCTGGTACCCGCCGTACCCGACCGCCCACCCGCGGCCCAGCAGCCACGGCACCACCCGCGCCCCCTTGCCGGTGAACGCCCCGGCCCGCCACGGCGCGTCGTCCACCACCACCAGGCTGCGGTCGTGCAGCCGCGGCAGGGCCGCCTCCAGCTCCCGCAGCGCGTGTTCCGCGTGTCCCGGCTCGGTGGTGTCCAGCGAGTCCAGGTACAGCACGTCGATCGGCCCGTCGAACCCGGCCAGGAAGGCGACCGAGTCCCCCTGGTGCATCCGCGCCGCGTCGCCGAACACCGCCGTCCACTCGCGGGCGAACCGGCAGCTGGCGGCGGACACGTCGACCGAGTGCAGGATGCCGCCGCGGCGGGCCAGGTAGGCGGCCATCAGGTAGGTGAAGAACCCGGCCCCGGCCCAGTCCTCCTCGGCCCGGACGGTGCCGGTCTCCACCACGGTTGGCGCCTCGAACCGCCGGCCCATCTCCTGCAGCAGCAGGTCGAGGCTGCGGTGCCGGTCGGCGTACCCCGACAGTGCGTTGCCGCCGCCGCGGCACCAGTCCCGCACCCACTGCTGCAGCTGCGCGTCGGCCCCCCGCTCGGCCGCCGCCAGGTATCGCGGCGGGGCCAGCAGGCGGACACACAGGTCGGCCAGCACGGCCGCCTCGAACCGCCCGCCCGGGTGCTCGGCTATCCGCCACGGCACCCGCTTGAACCGGTTCCACGACCGGGTGGCGTCGGCCAGGACCACGTTCAGCTGGCGGCCGCGCGGCAGGGTGTAGGTGGCCGGGTAGTGGCCCGGCAGCCACACCCCGACCGCCGGGGTGTCGGTGAAGCGGGCCAGGTGCAGCGGGCCGGAGTCCACCCCGACCAGCAGGTCGGCCCCGGCCACCAGCGGCAACAGCACCTCGGTCGGGCACGGCCCCAGGTCGGCCAGGTGCCGCACCCGGTACGACGCCAGCCGCGGCACCCGGTCGTCCCAGTCCAGCAGCACCAGCGACCCGTCGGTGCGGTCCAGCAGCGCCTTGTACAGTTCGGCGGTCACGTCGGCCGGCAGGTCCTTGCGGCCGCCGCCGGTGTTCCCCCGGGTGTGCAGCAGGATGACCGGCCGCGGCAGCCCGGCCAGCCACCGGTCGGCCGTCCGCACCGCGTCGGCCGGCAGGTGTGGGGCGACGTCCACCCGCACGTCGCAGTACTCCTGCCACAGGTCCGCCCGGTCACCGATCGGCGGCAGCGGCGGGGCGGCCAGGTTGTTGCCCGGCTTGCTCCCCTGCCAGAACAGACCGTGCCCGGGGTGGGTGCCCTCGCCTGGGTATCCCCACGCATGGGGCGGGGCGTCCGTCGCCGTCACCGTCGCCCCGGCCGCGCGGAACAGGACCGCCTTGTCCGGCGTGCAGGCGACTTCCACCCGATACCCGCGGCGGACGTACAGCGGGATCAGGTGGGCGAAATACACGCAGTCGCCCAGTCCGTGGTGGAACGCCACCCGTACCGCCGCTGGTCGGGCGGGGGGTGGCCCGGCCCCGCCGACCGCCGCTGCGGCGCCGCCTTCGTCCCGGCCCGCGTCCAGCCCGGTGGCCGCCGGGGGCAGGGCGCCGCCATCGTAGTACCGCTCGATCGCCCGGATGACGTCGGCCGCTGTGATCAGGTGCATGCATCGGGGGATGCGGAGTTCCGGGGTGACCGCCACCGGCTGCTCGCACAGGTCCCGGCGGTCCTTCTCGTCGCCGTCGCCGACCAGCTGGCAGCGGGACCGCCAGCAGCCGCCGGCGGGGCAGCATGGCAGCGTGCCGACGGTGCTCAGAAACTGGTGCCCCGGGTATGCCTCCCAGTGGGTCGGCTCCCGCCCGCCGGCCACCACCACGCACGGTCGTACCGGCGGGCTACCCGGTCGTGGCGGTACGGCGGCCGCCAGGTGCATGGCGAAGGTGACCCCGCACAGCACTCCGTCGGCGTGGTACACCAGTCGCACCAACTCGCGCGCGGTCGTCCGGCCGATGCGGTTGACCACCCCCTCCAGGGGCGGGTGCCAGTGACCGGCCTCCCCGCACTGGACGAAACGGATGGCGCCGCGGAAGTGGTCGACCACTCGCTGGAACCGGGCCGGGTCCCACCACTTGGCGG
This sequence comes from Gemmataceae bacterium, assembly GCA_046350215.1. Taxonomy (GTDB): domain Bacteria; phylum Planctomycetota; class Planctomycetia; order Gemmatales; family Gemmataceae; genus JAXMAU01. The sequence continues at coordinate 28,802 of JAXMAU010000043.1, forward strand.
TGAAGTCGTACTTGCCGCCGGCGACGACCAGCCAGAACCGATCCGGCAGGCCGGCGTCACGGCCCGGCGGTGGTCCCTGCCGCTCCGCGTCGGACAGGTGAAGGTCGCCGCCGAACCGGGTGACCGGCACCTGCACCCCGAGGCGGGCCTCCAGGTACTGCGGGTAGCCGTGCAGGAAGTGGTACGGCCGATGGTTGCTCTGGTGCACCAGCGGGTAGTGCATGTCGAGTACCTCCACCCCTGGGTCGCCCTCGCGCAGCGGGGTCAGGTGCGGGTTGTACTCCCACAACGCCGGGCAGGCGGTGCGGACGTCGGTCTGGAACCGGCCGGGGGCCGCCGCGTGCAGGTCGCGGACGGCGGCCGTCAGCATGAGTATGTCGCCGGGGCTCTGGAACGACCGCAGGATCAACCGTTTCACATGCCCTCCGTATCTGGTGGTTCCCGCCAGGCCTGCGGCGCGCGATCTCTCATACATCACGTCGCCCTGAAGGGTCGGGGGACGGCTGCCGCAACGGCACCCGCGCCTGGCCAGCCCGGGCGGCAATCCGGGGCCGGCGAAGCATACGATTCGCCTGTACACTAGAACTCGAACAGGGGGCGGTTTCAGCCCATCGCTTCGGAGGAAAAGTCAGGCGGTCCCGTCCGGGGTGTAACCGTGCCGGGCCAGCCACGCGGCCAGCTTCCGCTTACCCTCCTGGAGGGCCCGTCTGACCGCCGCCGGGGACTCGTCCACCCCGGTGGCCTGCGCCACCTGCTGCCGCAGGACGGCCAGCCGGGCACTGTTCGGGAAGTGGGCGACGTACACTTCCAGCACCAGCCGCTGCCGCCGGGGCAATCGGAGGAGCAGGGCCGTTAGGAGGGTCAGCAGTTCGGCTCCGAGCACCGCGGCCGGGACGGCCCGCGGCCGGCCGGCGGCGGGGTCAAACCGCCCCTGCAAAGTGAGCAGCGCCTCTCGCTGCACCCGCTTCCGGCGGACCAGATCGACGGCGCGGGCAGCGGCGATCCGCCGCAGCCAGGGGTACGCCGACGGGTCCGCCCGGATGCGGCGGAGGCGGGCCGCCCGCAGCACGTCGGTCAAGACCTCCGCCCACACGTCCTCCCGGTCCTCGGCTGACAGGCCGGGAAACGTCCGGGCCAGCCACCCGCAGACAGGGTGACGGAACTGGTGGTCCAGCGCGACGACCGCCCGGCCGATCGCCGCCGGATCGCCAGCGGGAAGTACACTCAGGTCGCCGCCGACCGCGGCCGGGGCCGTCTCGTCTGGGGGCATGGGGCACCTTGCTCGTTTACGTGTCGGTGCGTCACCGGCCCCGCCGTCCGGCGGCGAGGTGCGGCGGTGGGGCCGGATCGGCGGGCGGACTCGATGCCCGACAGTTGGGGGTCAGGGTAGCTGGGGCAAGGCCCCGCTACCCACCGGTTCTGGCCAACCCCCCGTGCCACCCGGCCGGGCGGCCGAAGGCCGGCAAGAGAAGATGCTGCAATAGCCGCGGCCGGTTCTGCCTGGGTCCGCAGGGCGGTACGAATCCCCGTCGGGCCGGCTCCGGCCCACCGCCGCAGTCCGCGGTCACGACAGATGCCGCGACGGCTGGGTGGCCGGCGGCATGGACAGGACCAATGCGAAACCCGCCGCGCCTACCGACGGGGGTATCCCCGTAAGTCGGCCTCGGGCGGGACGACGTTGCGCCTCGTCCCCGGACGCTATTGAGGATAAGGGCATCGGGTCCGCGGTTCAGGCCCAGCTGGGGATCTTGGGCTGATCCCGACTTGATACATGTACTAAAGTATACTATCTTGACCGTATCCCAGAGAGGCCCAGGCTCATGGACCCCGCCCCGATTCACCCCGCGCGGTCGCTGGCCGCCGCCCACGCACACGCTTTTTTGGCGGAACTGCTGGCCCGCGGGGAGCCGCCGGCGGTCGATACGGCTGCTTGCGCCGACGGCGGACAGACGGTGCTGGTCATGCGGTATCCGACACCCGCCGGGGGCCAGCCGGCCCTCGGCCCGTGCGATCTCGACTGCCTGCGGCTCTTGGCCGCCGGGGGACGGCTGACTGCCGAGCGGTTGCGGGATGAACTCGAGGCGCGACGGTTCGGCATCCACTCGATCGCGACCGTCAAGCGGTCGCTGAAGCGGTTGCGGGACCTCGGGCTGGTGTGCAGTTCCCGCCACTCGCCCCGCGGGTATCACCTGGCCGACGGCACGCGGCCAGGGCGTGCCGGTTGACCGGCCCGCCACCCACGGCGTCCTGCCAATCCGGTTGCCCTCCCGCCCGGTGATGACTGGCGGGCGGACGGCGGCGGTACTGTACGCGGTGGTGCTGACGTGCAAGCCCCTGGGGATCGACCCCTTCGCCTACCTGCGGGAAACGCTGATGGGGCTGTTCGCCCTGGGGGAGAAGCCGACGGCGGAGCAACTGGCGGAGTGGTTGCCCGACCGATGGTTGGGACGTCGAGCGCGAGAAGGGCCAGGCGAGGCAGCAACGGGATAGGCCCAGCACGGATCTCGGGTCAGCCGGCTGATGGATGCCGATCAGCCGGCTGTTCGTGTTGGCTCGCTGTCATACCCGATGTGATTCGCCGGGCGCGGACTGTTACCTATCAGCCGCCGGTGAAACAGGCGAACTGGCGCGAAGCGCGCCAGCTCGACGGGGGTTGTCAGGCCAGGGGTCCGATCACGGGTTGGGGAACTCGATCCCGTAGCGCGCGGTCAGCCTGGCCCGGATCTGGTGCTGCTCCCGGCTGACGGCGCGGAAGCTGGCCACCCACGACCGCTCGGCCTGGTTCAGCTCGATGCCCACCCCGAACGGGTCGCCCTGCACCCCTCGGAGGAACGCTTCAGCCAACAGGGCCGGGTTCCGGGAAGCCTCGATCAGGTCGGCCCGCCGCTCCAGGAGGGTGGCCATCCGCTGCGCCCAGTCGGTCAGCTCGGGATCGACGCCGAGCGTCGGGTTCCGGCGGATCACCCCCGCCGCGTCCCGCAGCGCCCAGACCTGGTCCTTCGGCCCGCCCCGCATGTGCGAGGCCATCTGCGCCGGCAGGCTGTTGACCCCGTTCCAGTAGGTCAGGGTCGCCGAAGCCGGGTTGTTCGGAGGGGGCACGAACGGCCCGGCCGACGGAGAGGGCGGCCCGTCCAACGGCGGAGGCGGCCCGCCCCCGGACGAGTTCCCGCCGCCGCACCCGACGAGAATCAGCAGGAGAAAGCCGGCCGAAGCCGCATGCCAACAGGTCTTCATGGTCCACCTCCCACGCGCGCCGTGCAGTCCTACTCCCTCGCGGTGCTGATCCCCCCGACGTCGGGCAGGGCCAGCTCCAGCTGCCGGACGCCCTTCTTCGTCACCTTCGTCCCAGACAGGTTGACGTGCTTCAGCTTCTTCAGCCCTTCCAGCTCCGTGAGGCCCTCGTCGGTCACCTTGCTCGCCGCGAGGTTCAGGTATTCAAGCTGCCTCAGCTTCTTGAGGTGTTTGAGGCCGGCGTCGGTCAGCTTCGGGTTGAGGCCGAGGTCCAGGGTCTTCAGCCGCGTCAGCCCTTCAAGGTGCTTGAGGCTGTCGTCGCCAATGGACGTGTCCATCAGGTCGAGGTCTTCCAGCGCCTTCAGCCGACCGATCACCTGGAGTCCCTTGTCTTTGAAGACGGCCCGCTTGAGCACCAGGACCTTGATCGACGCCAGCGCGGCCAGCCCCTCCATGTCAGCTTCCGCCAGTTCCACCCCTTGCAGGCCGACGCTCCACGGCTTCTTCGGGTCGTCCTTGTCGAAGCGCACCACGCCGCCGAGCTTCTCGACGGCGGCGATGGCGGCCTTCTCGTCGGCCTTGTTCCCGCCCTTGGATGCCGTCTCGACGTTGCCGGACTCTTTGGGCGTCTTTTCGGCGGCAGGCGGCTCCTTCGCGAGGACTTTGCCCCACACCTCGTCCCGCTGCTTTGCTCGCTCCAGGGCTGCCGCTACCATCTTCTCGTCGATGTTCTTGAGCGCGGCGACCGCAGCCTCGCGGTCCGCCCCGGTGCTGAACACGACCACGTCGGCGACGTGAATCGCGGCGGCCTTTGCATCCTTGCCGATCTCGCCCAGGGCCTTCGCGGCGGCGACCCGGTGGTCGGACTCCCGGTCGCGGGCGATCACGCCGAGCACCGTCACCGCGTCCTTGACGTGGTCGGGGCTGACCCTGGCCAGGGCCGAAGCCGCTGCCAGGCGCACCTTGGGGTCTTGGTCCTTCAACGCGGAAACCCACCCGTCGAGCCGTTTGCCCTTGTCGATCGGCCTACCCTTCTCGTCGCCCCGAGACCACGCGAGGTCGCTCCCCGCGAACGCGACACACAGCGTCAGGGCCGGAACCCACCGTCGAATGGCTGCCATCGTCTTCCCTCCTCGTCCTGCCGAATGTCACTCATCGTCGATGTAACTCATCGTATGCGCGCGGCTACCGTGCGGCGATGGGGAAGAAGGGGTCCAAGCCCGATGTCCGCGAGAAGTTCGGCTTCGCGGTGAAGGTGCGCCGCGAGGAGCTGGGCCAGACCCAGGAAGACCTTGCCGGCAAGGCCAAGATCCACCGGACCTACCTCTCCGACATCGAGCGCGGGCAGCGCAACGTCAGCCTGGTCAACATCGAGCGTCTCGCCGCCGCCCTGTCCATGACCCTGTCCGAGTTGTTCGCGCTCGTCGAGAAGTCATGAGCCGAGGCCCCCTCCTGGCCGTCAACCCGGGCGAGGTGGTTGGGCATGCTTCAGTTCGGGAGGGGGCGGACAGACGCCATCACCCGGCCAGCGCGGTTACAGTGGGACTGTCTGCTCCAGTGACATCCAGGGGGTGGGTGTGAAGGCGCTCCCCTGTGCCAACAGTCTCTGCCCGACCCGGACGGCTCCCTGGCGAGTCCAGATCGAGGTACGGGCGTGGAGCAGCCGCTGATTCAAACGCCACGCCCCTGGACCGGCGGGTGAAGCGCTTCCGCGCCGAACCTCAGATGCCGATCGGCCCGCCGCGTTCCTGAGTTCTCGCGAACGGGCCGTATGGGTTGGAATCTCCCGAGGTGGCCTACGCCTGCACGGACGCCGGGGCGACCCGCCGCGTGGGGACGGACGGTTCGGCAGAGCGTATCCTGTCGGCAGGGGCCGAGTCACGTCCGCCCGCCGGGAGTGGTTGTCATGCCGCGACTGCTGTTCGCGTCGTACCACAGCTATCTGGACCCGTCCAGTGGGGCGGCGCTGGCCACCCGCGACCTCTTGGAACTGCTCGCCGCCCGCGGCTGGGCCTGCGCCGCCTGCACCGCCGCCGTCACCGACTTCGACCACGATGTGCCGCCGGAGGGGCTGCTGGCCGAACACGGTCTGGCCGCCGACGTCCGCCGTTCGACCGACCCGTCCGCCCCGTTCACCCTGTACCACTTCGTCCAGGCCGGGGTGCCGGTCACCCTGTTCCGGCCGCACGCGGACGTGCCCCGCCGGGAGCCGGCGCCGGCCGATGGGCAGGCGTTCCTGGCGGTCATCGCCGGGGTGCTCGATCGCTTCCGCCCCGACCTGGTGCTCACCTACGGCGGCCAGCCGGTCGCGGCGGCGCTACGGCGGCTGGCCCGAGCGCGCGGGGCGAGGGTGGTATTCCACCTGCACAACGAGGCGTACACCCACCCGGCCGCGTTCGCTGACGTCGATGCCGTGCTGGTGCCGTCGGAGTGGGGCCGCCGCTACTACCGTGATACGGTCGGCCTGCAGGCGACGGCGGTGCCCTGCCCGATCGGCTGGGGCCGGGTGCGCTGCCCGACGGTCGAGCCCCGCTATCTGACGTTCGTCAATCCGCAGCCGGTCAAGGGGGCGGCGCTGGTCGCCCGGCTGGCGGTCGAGCTGCACCGGCGCGTCCCCGAGGTGCCGCTGCTGGTGGTGGAAGGCCGCGGCCGGGCCGGCGGGCTGGGCGGCTTCGATGTCGACCTGTCGGGGCTGACCAACTTGCACCGGCTGGCGAACACGGTCGACCCGCGGCAGTTCTACGCGGTCAGCCGGGCGCTGCTGGTGCCGTCGTTCTGGCAGGAGATGTACGGGCGGGTGGCGGCCGAGGCGATCGCCAACGGCATCCCGGTGCTGGCCAGCGACCGCGGCGGGCTGCCCGAGGTGGTGGCTGGCGCCGGCCAGGTGCTGCCGGTGCCGCCGCGCTACACCGGGCGGACGCGGGCGGCGCCGACGGCGGCGGAGGTCGAACCGTGGGTAACGGCGGTCGAGCGGCTGTGGCGCGACGAGGCGTACTTCGCCGCGCAGGCGACCGCGTGCCGGGCGGCGGCCGAGCGCTGGCACCCGGACCGGCTGGGGCCGCGGTACGAGGCGTTCTTCCACGCGGTGCTGGCCGGCCCCGCCCCGCCGCCTTGGGGGAACGGCGGCGGGTGAGCGGCGCGGGCCGCAAGCCGGGTGGAGCGCTGGTGAAGGCCCTCCGGTTTCGCTTTTCCGATTTGTCGATTTTGTTGTCGCCGATGAGAGGGATCGGTCCTAGTGTAAGGGGTTAGCCGACTTGACATGAGGATCCGGTTATCAACTAACGCTTCTCACCCCCGAGGGCACGCTCATGGACCGCCCGCTGCGCCGCTGGACCCGGCCCCTTCGGTTCTTCCGCCTCGAAGCCCTGTTCTCCGCCCGTCCGCCTCGCCGGACGAGTGATCGCCCGGCCGCCCGGCCGCGGTTGGAGGTGTTGGAGGACCGGGTTGGGCCAGGGGAGGCGACCAGCGGCGTGGTTGCCGCCGTCCTCGGGGTGAGCGTCCTCGACCCGGCAGCGGCCGGGCTGGCGATCTTCGGCCTGACCCCGCTGTCGCCGCTGGCCGACTCGCCAGCCGCTCTGACGACGCCCGACGCTGCCGAGTCCACCCCGATCGCCCCGCCGATCGACCCGGTCGAACCGCCCCCAGCGCAACCGGCCGGGTCGTCCGCCACCCCCGTGAGCGAGGCCACCGCACCGGCCGTCGGCTCGCCGACGATGGACGGCGACCCGTTCGCCCCGCTGCTGGACACCTTCTGGGCGCCGTTCGCCCCTACCGCCGCCGGTCCCTCGAACACGGCCCCGATCGCGCTTGAGGCGAGCGCTCCCCCGGCAGGAGCGGCCACGGCGGGCGGGTCGGCCGATGGCGGGGCAGGAGCGGGCGCGCAGACGGGCACACAGGCCGGCCCGGGTGAGTCGCCGCCGGCGCCGGCCGATATCCAGCCGCTGCAGTTCGCCCCGCCACCGCCGGCCCCCGCTACCCCCGCCCCGATCGTCGCGGCGGCCGATGCGACCGGGCAGCCGTACGTCCTTGATACGGACCCGTCCGCTGGGTCCGCCGGGATGGCCGCCCTGTCCGCCGATTACGGCTCGGGCGGCTGGTGTGGCACGTCCGGCGGCTCGGGCGGCGAATCCCTGGTCAGCGTCACCGCCACCGACCGCGACGCCTCCGAGTCCGGCGATCCGGCGGTGTTCACCTTCACCCGCACCGGCGGGCTGGACGGCTGGCTGAGCGTCGGCTACACCGTCGGCGGATCGGCCACCGCCGGCAGCGACTACGCCGCCCTGTCCGGGGCGGTGACCTTCGGCCCGTACCAGACGGCGGTGCCGGTCACCGTCAGCCCGCAGGCCGACGGGCTGAGCGAGGGCGACGAGACGGTCAGCGTCGCCCTGCAGGGCGGGGCCGGCTACCAGGTCGGCTCCCCGTCCTGGGACTCCGTCACCATCCACGAAGGCCCCGGCGGGCCGGGGAACGGGCCGGTCGTGACGGTGGTCGCCACCGACGCCGACGCCTCGGAGAGGGGGGCGGACCCGGGCGTGTTCACCCTCAGCCGGACCGGTCCGCTGTCCGCCGAGCTGACGGTGTCCTTCCAGTTCGGCGGCACCGCCGCCTCCCCGCAGACGGCCGGCGCGTCCGACTACACCGCCGTGTACACCGCCTCCTGGAGCTACGGGGCGAACACCGTGCTGTTCATGGCCGGCCAGAGCCAGGCGACCGTCACCATCCAGCCGGCGCTGGACGCCCGGGTCGAGGGCGACGAGACGGTCGAGCTGGTCCTGCAGCCGGACCCGTACCACTCCGGCGGCTCCGGCGGCTACAGCCTCGGGCAGCCTGCCTCGGCGGCGCTGACCATCCACGACGCCCCGGTCATCACCGTCACCGCCACCGACCCGGCCGCCCGCGAGGGGAAGTGGGACGAGCCGGCCGACCATGGCGAGTACCTCGTTACTCGCGCCGGCCGGCTGGACCTGCCGCTCACCGTCCGTTACCGGCTGACCGGGGACGCCAACCCGGAGACCGACTACGGGTTGGTGGACCCGGTCAGCGGCGCCTCGGTGGGGCCGCTGACGTATGACCCGGCGAGCGGCCAGCTGGTGGGCGAGCTGGCGTTCGCCGCCGGGCAGACGGCGGTGCCGGTGCAGCTGCGGGCCCGGCTGGACCTGGCCGACGAGCCGCCGGAGGCGGCGGTGCTGACGGTGGTCGATGGCCCCGAGTACGGCGGCTCCGGCGGCCGCGCCTACGCGGTCGGGCAGCCGAACACGGCCACGGTGACCATCGGCCACGTGCAAGTCAGCTACGGCGCGTGGGCCGACGGGGTGGAGAGCGTCAGCTCGGAGTGGGACGGCGCTCCCTATGACTGGCGGGCGGTGCGGGCGCTGGGCACGCCCGACACGTTCGCCTACGGCGATCTGGAGACGGCCTGGTCACCGGCCGAGCCGGACATGGGGCTGCAGACGATCGTGCTGACATTCGCGCAGCCGAGCCGGGCGGGCGGGCTGCTGGTGCGCGAGACGTCGGGCAACGGGTTCGTCAAGGGCTTCGCGTTTGCCGAGCGGGTGAACGGCCAGCTGGTGTGGCACGACGGCTGGCAAGAGCGCCGACCCGACCCGCCGGCCGGCTCCGGCGGCTCCGGCGGCTCCGGCGGGTACTGCGGGGTGGGCGGGGAGAGCTACGACTACGACACCACCCCGCGCGGTGTTCCGGGCGAGTTCGTCCGCGTGTTGCCGTACCTGACCGACTACCCGGTGGCGGCGGTTTCGATCAGCGTGAACACCGACCTGGCCCCCGACGAGTGGGAGGAGATCGACGCGGTGCGGCTGCTGTTCGCCGAGCCATCCGAGTTGCCGCTCGTCCCGGTAGCGATAGCCGACACGGCGACTGTGCCCGAAGACGGAGATCCGATTACCATCGACGTACTGGCCAACGACCTGCACCCGCTGCCGGCCTACCTGGTGGTCACCCACCAGCCGGCCCACGGCTACGCCTACGTGGACGACAACGACACGCCGCTGCTGCTCGGCGACGACCGGATCGTGTACCAGCCGTACCTCGACTACTTCGGCAGCGACAGCTTTACCTACTGGTTAACCGACATCTATGGCAACGCCTCTTCGGCCACAGTGAACATCACGGTGAATGATGTCGAGGAGGCGCCGGAAGCAACGCCAGAAGAATTCATCGTGCCTGCCGAAGGAGACCTAGTTGTCCCCGCCGAAGCAGGAGTTTTGGCTAATGACATCGACCCCAATGGCGATGACCTGACTGCCTTGCTGGCTAGCGACGTTTCCCATGGGGCGTTGTTCCTGAACAGCGACGGCTCGTTCAGTTACACCCCCAATAGCACGTTTACGGGAATCGACTCGTTCACGTACAATGCGTTCGACGGGCAGAATCTGTCCGGCGCGGTCACTGTGTGGCTGGTCAGTGCCAACACGGAGCAAGAAGAGAACAACGCGATCCCGACGGTGGAGATCACGCCCACCGATCCGAAGACGATTGCGAACTTGAACGGTTCTTTCATGTATGGGGTGACGTTCAAGCTCTCGGCAGCTGCCCCCTCCACCACCGGCGGGTTCATCGTCCAACACCTCACGACGAGCTTCGGCAAGGATTATTACGAGGCCTGGCGAGTACCGGCGGGGAAAGACTTGCCCAACGAGAGGCCGCGCGGCCCGGACGCACTGGCGGCGCAGAAGGACGCGATTGCACGGATTACAGTCCTGGAAGCCCTGGCGACCAGGGTGGCAGGCAATAGGTCAGCCATCAAGCTCCTCAAGGAGCTCCGCGCCAACCTCAAGAAGCAGGCGGCCCTCCTGAGCAAAGCCCACGACGTCTTTGCCCTCGCTCCGGGGGGGGCCGCGTCGCCGATTGAGTTCAACGGGGAGGTGTTCTTCGTCGCCGCTAGGGCCCTCCCCACGGTGATGAAGCCGGGGAACAAGGGGGGCGAGCCCTTTTCCGGCACCCTGCCGTCAGCCCCGTATTCTGGGACCAACAAGGTGGCGATCGACGACTGGCTGACGAAGAACGCGATGAACCAGTCCGAGAAGGTGACACACACCCTGAAGGCCACCTTCGAGACGGTCACCCCGCCCAACGTGACGGATAGAAACACTCTCGATAAGTGGGTGGAAGAAATGCGCAAGACCATACCAACACTGGAGACCGATCCCTGAGACGAAGCGAGCCCAGTGCTCAAGCGATCTGGTCATGAATCGGGTGCTCTATGGGGTGTACACGCCGACAGTACTTCGCCTTGGTCCTGCTGGTCTCCTGGTCGGTGGCGGCGATGGCCACCGCGCCCACCCCCCACGCTGGGCGGGTGTCGGCGGAGGGGCGGCCCAAGTCCGCCGAGAGGGGGGCTGACGTCAGGCTCCCCCCGAGGGCCAGGCTGCGCCTGGGTTCTTCCCGGCTCAGACACGTCCCGACGCTCCAGGCGCTCATTTTCTCCCCGGACGGGACCTGCTTGATCACCAGCGGTTCGTCGGTCCATCAGCCCGACATGCCTGGGAGAGCGCGGTGGGGGACCGCGGTCTGGGAGGTCGGCACCGGCCGTTTGGTTCGCCGGTTCGGGCGGTTCGATTCGGGCGTCCGGATTCACGCCGTCGCCCGCGATGGGAAGACCCTCGCCGTGGGAGACGACGGCCACACGATCGACCTGTGGGACCTGGCCACGGGGAAGTACCTTCGGCGAATCCAGCTGCCGAAGGATGCTCACAATGGCTGGCTGGCCTTCTCGGCGGACGCTCAAGTCCTCGCCTCTGTCGGCCACGAAGTCACGCTTTGGGAGGTGGCCACCGGCAAGAAACATCTGTCCGGCCGGTTGGGACTCGGCTCTTCCTTCGACCAGGTGAGCTTCTCACCGGACGGCAAGAGTTTCGCCGCGACCGCCCGGCTGTATGAGAAGGTTCACATGTGGGATTGGCCCTCCGGCAAAGAGCGCTACACCCTCTCGCTGGGGAAGCAGCTCCCTCGGCTCCTGTTCCTCCCGGACGGGAGCCAGTTCATCCTCGCCGGCGACGGGGTCGTGCAGGTGCGCGCCACGGCATCGGGCAAACTGGTCCGCCAGTGGAACGCCGGCTTGAAGGACTATCTCGCCTCGGCCGTCGCGCTCAGCCCGGATGGAAAAGTCCTGGCGACGGAGGAGGCCGACGCCCGTGTCCAGCTCTGGGAGGTCGCCACCGGCAGGGCAGTCCGACGGCCGTTGGCCCATGCCGCACTGTCGCAGTTCCGCTCCGGGGCTCGGATCAGCGCGTTGGCGTTTTCCCCCGACGGGGGTACGCTCGCCAGTGGCACCATGGATGGATTCATCAACCTGTGGGAGGTGCGCTCGGGGGCCGAGCGGCTGCAGCGCCCCGGGCACGAGAACTCGGTCGTCTCCGTCGCGTTCTCTCCCGACGGCCGGCACGTCCTTTCCGGCGGGTTCGACGGAACGGCACGGCTGTGGGAGGTCGAGAAGGGGAGGCAGGTGCGGGTCTTCCCGTGCGAGGACTCCGTCTCGAGCGTGCTCTTCTCAGGTGACGGAACGAGGGCGGCCGTGGGCACCCGAGCCGGGATGGTCTACTGGCTCGATCCCGCTCGCGAGACGCCGTTGCTCAGTTGGAAGGCCCACCGACGGGACGTGAGCGGATTATCGGTCCTTGCTAACGATGCGGCGGTGATCTCGGCGAACTGGGAGGGGATCGTCTGCACGTATGACCTGAAGAAGAAAGCCATCACAGACAGGCAGACCTTTGGGCCAAGACAGAAGGCTGTGGACGTGGCCCTCCCCGGAGGTATCCCGGCGGCGATCGCCTGGACGGTTGGGCCCAGAATCAACCTCGTGACTTTCCCCGACGGCAGGCCGCTCGGCGTCGTGGACGCCGAGTCCAGAAGCCATGCGCAGCTGACGTTCTCTCCCGATCAACGCTTCCTCGCCTTCGGCGACTCGGCGTGGCGCCTTCATCTCTGCGACGTCACCAGCCGCGAGGTGGCCCCGGTGGGAGAGGAACTGGATGCGGAGGGGAAGAACCTGTATCGAGAGCCTCTCCACGCAATCGCGTTCTCACCTGACGGGCGCCTGGTTGCCTCGGTGGAGGGGTACGCGATCTGTATCTGGGAAGTCCTGTCACAGCAGATGGTTCAGCACATCCCCACTTGCGACCACTTGGCGAAGTGCTTGGCGTTTTCACCTGATTCTTCGACACTAGTCTCCGGGGGACAGGACGGGACACTTCTCGTCTGGGATTGTATACCCCATCGGTGTGCAGTAAGAAAAGCCCTGAAGACCGACCCGATGCGTGAGTTGCCAAAAGCATGGGTAGAACTGACCTCTGCTGATGCGAGACGAGCGTATGCAGCCGCGAGGGCTTTAGCTGCGATCCCTGAGACAAGTGTCCCCTTCCTGACATCTCGGATTCGGCCGTTCAATTGTAAGCCATCGCTGGCGCGACTCGTAGAGGATCTCGACGCTGAGGAGAGTGCTACCCGCGACCGTGCCACACGTACTCTGCAGGGTTTTGGAGCCCAAGCCGGCCCGGCTCTTCGACATGCGTTGGCGCAACAGCCATCGGTGGAAATGAAGTATCGTATCACCAAGCTACTCGGCGGCCTCCACGCGCTGTCAACTGACCAGACCATCATTCATCAAGACCGTGCCTTAGCTGTTCTCGAATACAGCCAATCGCCCCTTGCGAGAAAAGTAGTAGAGGAATTGGCGAGCGGTGATCGCGACGCTTGGGTCACGCAAGCCGCGGTACGCACGCTGATACGAATGAAATCGCAATCGCAACGATGACGGGATCACGCCTGATTCGCAGGAGGGAAGCCAGGGTTGAGTTCGTCAACCCACAGCCGGCAAAGGGAGCGGCGCTGGGCACCCCGGACACGTTCGCCTACGGCGATCTGGAGACGGCCTGGTCACCGGCCGAGCCGGACATGGGGCTGCAGACGATCGTGCTGACGTTCGCGCAGCCGAGCCGGGCGGGCGGGCTGCTGGTGCGCGAGACGTCGGGCAACGGGTTCGTGACCGCGTTCGCGTTCGCCGAGCGGGTGGGCGGCGCGCTGGTGTGGCGCGACGGCTGGCAGGAGACCCGACCCGACCCGCCGGCCGGCTCCGGCGGCTCGGGCGGGTACTGCGGGGTGGGCGGGGAGAGCTACGACTACGACACCACCCCGCGCGGCGCCCCGGGCGACTTCGTCCGCCTGTTGCCGTACCTGACCGACTACCCGGTGGCGGCGGTCTCGATCACTGTGAACACCGATCTGGCCCTCGACGAGTGGGAGGAGATCGACGCCGTCCGCCTGCTGTTCGCGCAGCCGCCCGGGCTGCCGCTCGTCCCGGTGGCGGCGGATGATACGGCGACTGTGCCCGAGGACGGAGATCCGATTACCATCGACGTGCTGTCCAACGACCTGCACGCGATGCCGGCCTACCTGGTGGTCACCAGCCAGCCGGCCCACGGCTATGCGTATGTCAGCGATAACGACACGCCGCTGCTGCTCGGCGACGACCGGATCGTGTACGAGCCGGACTGGGACTACTTCGGCAGCGACAGTTTCACCTACGAGGTGCGCGACATCTTCGGCCTCTCGGCGACCGCCACGGTGACGGTCACCGTCAGCCCGGTCAACGACGCCCCGACCACACTTTTCGTCTGTCGAGGAGCGGCGGGGGCGGGCGGCACGCTCGCGCTCGATCCGCTGGCCGCCGCCGCGGACCCGGACGGCGACGCGCTCAGCCTGAGTATCGTCGCTGGCCCGCGGGCCGGGACCGCCGCCATCGACGCCGTCGGCCGGCTCATCTACACGCCGTCTGCCGGGTTCTCTGGCGTCGACCGCATCGGCTACCAGATCAGCGACGGGCACGGCGGGGCGGCGGCCGGGACGGCGCTGGTGCAGGTGTACGAGGCCGGCCAGTGGGCCGCCAACGTCGGTGCGGACGGCTGGCCTTCCGGCGGCTCCGGCGGCGACGAACCGGCACCAGGCCCGGTCGGCGCCCCTGACACCTACGAGTATGGCGAAAGCGGCACCGCCTGGACGGCGGCCGAGGCGGACGTGGGCGAGCAGGTGCTGGTGGTCAGCTTCGACACCCCGACCGCGGCAACCGGGGTGCTGGTCCGCGAGACCGGCGGCAACGGGTTCGTCCGGCAGGTGGTGCTGATCGGCGAGGACGACACCGAGCACCTGGTGTGGGCCGGCCTCGACCCCAGCCAGCCTGGAACGCCGTTCGACCTGACCGTCGCCTTCCCGCAGACCGCCTACGCGGTCCAGGCGGTCAAGCTGGTCATCGACACCGACCACGTCCCGGACGAGTGGGAGGCGGTCGATGCGGTACGGCTGCTGACCGGCGGCGCGGTCGGCGGGGTGACGCTCACCGGGGTGAGCGCGGACGAGTCCGGCGGCTGGACGCACACGCGCTACGACGCTGCCGGGCGGCCGGTCCTGGCGGAGACGTACCAGGACGGCACCCTGGCGCAGACCGAGGTGTACAGCTACGACCCGGCGGAGGGGTTCCTCACCGCCCGGCTGACCACCGACGTGCTCGGCCGGCAGACGCAGACGACCTTCGATGCCGACGGCCGCACGCTCAGCGAGACGCTGGCCTACGGGACGGCGCAGCCCTCGACCACCAGCTATGTCTATGACACCGCCGGCAACCTGTTATCGCTGACCGACCCGAGCGACAACATCACCACCTGGACCTACGACACGCTGGGCCGCGAGACCAGCATGACCGACCCGCTGGGCCACACCGTCACCCGCGGCTATGACAGCGAAGGCCGGCTGGCCTGGGTGACCGACCGCCGCGGGCTACGGCGCGAGTACGGCTACGACGGCGAAGGGCGTCCCACCAGCGAGACGTGGTACGCCGCCGACCTGGTCAGCGTGGCGGACACCATCACCTTCGGCTACGACGCCGACGGCCGGCTGCAGACGGCGAGCAACGCCGTCGGCGGCTACACGTTCAGCTACGACGCCGCCGGGCAACTGGCGAGTGTGGAGAACCCGTTCGGGGTGACGCTGACCTTCGGCTATGACGCCTCCGGTAATCGCGTCCTGGTCCAGGACAGCTTCGGCGGAGCGACCACCTCCACCTTCGACGAGTGGGGCCAGCTGGCCAGCCGGACCCTGACGCAGCCCGGCGGGCCGACACTCCGGATCGACCAGGACCGCGACGAGAGCGGTCGGGTGATCGAGCAGCGGCGGTACGCCGACGCGGCCGGCACCCGGTTGGTGGCGCGCAGCGAGTATGACTACGACGCGGCCGGGCAGCTGAGCGACCTGACGCACACCGCCGGCTCGGGCGATCTGATCGCCGAGTACGCCTGGGAGTACGACGCCGCCGGCCAGCTCACGTCGCAGACCGACCACGGAGTCACCGTCACCTACGAGTACGACTCCCAGGGGCAGCTGACCGGAGAGGATGCCGGCAGCGGCGCGCAGGAGTACGACTACGACGAAAGCGGCAACCGGGACAGCGCCGGCTACGTGGTCGGGCCGGGCAACCGGCTGCTATCCGACGGGGTGTGGGACTACAGCTACGACGAAGAAGGAAACGTCGCCGGCAAGGATCGCTTGAGCGACGGCCTCACCTGGAGCTACGAGTGGGACCATCGCAACCAGCTGGTGGCGGCCGAGGAGCGGGACGCCGAGGGTGACTTGCTGCTGCGGGCGAAGTTCGGGTACGATGCGTTCGGCAACCGGCTGGAGAAGGCCGTCGATGTGGACGGCGACGGGGTGTGGGACAGCGTGCAGCGGTATGTGCTGGACGGCTGGAACCCGGCCAAGGCGGACCCCGTCGGCAATGAAAACTTCGACGTGCTGCTCGACCTGGACGGCGCCAACCAGCTGCAGACCCGCTACCTCCGCGGGGACGTGGTTGATGAAGTGTTCGCGCGGGTGGAGGAGAGCCAGACCGGCCGCCCGGCATTCTGGTACCTGGCCGACCAGCTGGGGTCGGTGCGGGATGTGATCGACGAGTCGGGCGACATCAGGGACAGCGTGCGGCACGACGGGTTCGGCAACGTCGTGACGGAGACAGACCCGGGCTACCGCGGGCGGTATGGCTGGACCGGGCGGGAGCACGACGCGGAGACCGGGCTGCAGTACAACCGGGCGCGGTATTACGATCCGCAGACAGGACGGTGGCTCAGCCAGGATCCGCTCGGGTTCGCGGCGGGGGATATTGATCTCTATAGGTATTCCAGAAACACGCCGACGAAAACGACCGATCCGAGTGGATTGGCTCCGGCAACACCAGGGAAGAAGTTTTTTGGATACGAGTGTGCAATAGTGCAGCCGAATGGCGAGGTGATTCCACGCCCGTATCCGATACGTATGCGACCCGCATTAACCCTGCAAGTCTCGAAGAGTCACGGAAACTTCTACGCGCCGATTCAATGGGATTTGCATGACAAGGCCGGGCCACTAGGTGGGGTGATCGTCCAGCATGTTACGGCCAAGTTTAACTATTACGATTCCGAAGGGGTGCGAATTGGTGGAGGGCAGGAGTGGAACTACCTTGAGATGTGGAAAGTGGCCCCAAACTCAACCACGGCCGTGACCATCAAATTTCGAACAGTTGACGACATCTATGAGGCCCCAGAGGGGATCAATCGTCTGGTAAAAACAGACGATATTTTTGCCTTTCGAGGCAATAGCAATCCTAGCGTAGCATCTGGCATTGTGATATACTCGGGAATTGCTTTGTACTTTCCTAATCAGAAAAGCGATGATTTTCAAGATGTATACAACCTAGCCCCCTATGGCAAGCGAGGGCATGTTAGATATGCAGGATTGTTGCCCTCGAGAGAGGCAAACGGAAAGATACTCAACAAGCTGTATTCAGAGAAGGGGTACCGCGCGACGCCACATGTCGTGGTGGCGACTTGGGGATGGGATACTGAGAATCCCAGCTTTGTGCTTAGCAATGCGATGGGGAAGCCGAAGGAGGTAGTGAAAAGCTTGCAGAATGCTGCGAGGACACGCACCGTGATCGGTCTCGACAAGCAGCAGTGGATTGATATCAGCAATTACGCCGATCCGGCAAGCGCGGAAGGAAGTTGGCATTTTCTTGGTAACGACACAGTTCAACAGTTACTGCCTCATGCATTGCCTGCACAGGTTGTACCCAACGCGACACAGCAAGGCGTATATCATCCAGGCGCATAAGTGGGAGCCTGGATAAGCGAAGATGCCTTCACGAAGACGGCATACCCAGGCACATCTAAAAACTGGCGATCTGAGGCAATCGAGATCGCCGCTAAGTGGTATCAAGTAATGCGGATTGTGAGTATTGGAAGGATTGGATATGGGTACAACAATGCGGCTGCTAACATGTGCGATAGTGGCCCTTCTTTCTTTTCACGCGGAGGCTGCGGCTCCGCCCTGGCCGAGGTGCGACAAGCGAATCGACAGTTGGAATGATCCATTGCCGAGTGCGGCTATAGCAAGGCTGGGGTCGGTTCGCTTCCGCGAATCGACCATTCTCAGACAGGTAACTTTCACACCAGATGCATCGGGCGTTATGGTGGCAGGAGAAATGTCTCGCGCGGTGTGCGTACGTGTTGCCACAGGTGACAGGCTTTTTGTGATTGAGCTAGAGCGGGACAAAACAATCCAACAAATAATGTACACCCCTAACGGAAAAGAAATGCTTATCGTTGATAGCTGTGGTGAACTACATGTGTTCGACGCCGCAACGCAAGTTCGCACTCGGCTATTCAAGGCGCTGTTGCCAGGATTAGCCAAAATTGCGATCAGTCGGAGCGGAAGGACGCTTGCAGCGGCATCTGAAAACGGTGTCCTCGCATTGTGGAATTGGCCATCAATGGAGTTAGTGCGCCGCATTGTGTTAAGAGGGGAAGCTGTTCGCAGTGTCGCCTTGGCTGCCGATGAGAGGAGGTTGATTGCGGCAACGGAAAAGCATATGTATTGTTGGGATAGTGCAAGCTCCCAGGCTCCCATCCTTCTGCAGCAGTTAAGTGTTGGTGATGTTGTGGCGTCGAATCGTGGCGACATGTTTGCTTCGGGAGAGTTGACTGGAAAAATTCTGCTTCGCCAGATGGTAAACTTGCGAGCAGTGCGAGAGGTTTGTACAGAAAACGAGCTGCACTCCTTTGCGATCTCGCTAGATGATTCAATGCTTGCGACGAGTGGCCATGATGAGCGTGTGCGACTCTGGCGCATTGCGGATGGAAGGCTGCTTCGCACCCTTGCTGGCATATGTGTTCGCGCTTCACACCTTGCTTTTTCTCCAGATGGAAGGCTATTGGCCGCCTGCGAATCTCATGGCCAGATCCGAATTTGGGATGTATCAACAGGCCGAGAGTTGACCAGTCGGTTTGGTCACTATTGGAGGATCGATGTTGCAGCCTTTAGTGCCTCTGGGGATCAGATTGCCACTGGTGGATACGACCGCATCATACGGATTTGGGACGTTTGCTCAGGCGTTTGCGTTAAAGAACTGACTAGCCATTCGGCATGCGTCAGCGCATTGCAGTTCGCCCCCAATGGATGTTGGTTGGCGAGTACCGATTGGAGAGGTGACGTGTACTTATGGCAAAGCAGATCCTATCAATTGACCAATCGCTGGGTTGGTCGCCAGCAGTTGGTCGCCACATTGGCGTTTACTCCAGATAGTCGCCACCTAGTGGCTGCTGATTGTGAAGGGTGGATTCGAATTTGGAATATCCCACTAAAGCAGGAAGCGGCTGCGTTCCGATCTGAAGGATCTCAATCCGTCGTTGTTTGCCCCCATCACAATTCAATCGCCGCTTTTCTTGGTCCCGAGAAAATCCTTGTTCGAGCCATCCCGACTGGAAAGGTCCTTTCGGAAATGCAGCTTCCGGATTCTGTCAATAAGGCTGCTCCACGGGGCTGGTTTGTTAGTGAGGATCACCTGCTAACTTGGGATGCACGTTCTGAGGAAGCCTGTCTTTGGGATTGGCGGCACAGTCGCCTGTTGCGTCGTATACCCCTACAGGTGCCGGGCCATCCTGCATGTGCCGCCATCTCTCCAGATTGTGAACTCTTAGCGATTGGCTCTTTTGAAACAGGAAACCTAGCGTTGATTCATGTTGGGACAGGGGCCATACTTCGTTCGTTTCTGGGACACCGGCGTGATGTGACTGCTGTATCTTTCTCCCCGGATGGGACACATTTGGTGTCCGCTGGTGAGGATGGGATCGGGTTGGTGTGGGATCTGTTGGGCCGGCGACAGAGACAACCTATTGTATCCGCTAACAAGCATCTTAATGAATGCTGGAACAGGCTAAGCTCAAATGTGCCTGCACTATACTATGATGCAATTTGGGGGTTTGCTCGCAATCCTGGCCAGGCTCTTCCATACTTAAAAGAACGTATCAAGCCCGTTTACCGTGCAGACGCGACGCTTGTTCGGATGTTGATTCGGCAACTGGACCATGACTCATTCGTTATTCGTGAGAAGGCGACTCGCGACCTAGTCATGTTAGGCGATCAAATAGAACCTGTGCTGCGTGAACTTGACAAGGCCACCTGTTCGCTAGAGGTTCAATCACGTATTGACACCGTATTAGCAACCTTGGAACAGTCACCCCAGAGATCTCAGCTGCGTCGAGCACTGCTCGTTCTTGGGTATTGTCCTGGCTCAGATGCGTTAACTATTCTGTATGCTGTTGCTTCCGGTGATCCCAAGTGTTGGCTAACAATCGAGGCCAAAAAGAGACTGAACGTGATCGAAGCCATCGTAACCGTTCGCGAAGGGAGCAAGACACAGAGGTGAAACGTCAAGAGGAGGGGCGGCGGCGAACTTCCGTCTGGACTCCCTGCCCTGATTAGCTCCCATCTGTCCGTGGCCGCCTTCTGCGCCGCCAAGGGCGTCTCTGCCACCTACTTCTCCGGGAAGCGGCGGCACGCCACCCCCGCCCCCCCAACGCCGAGCCGTGCTTCCTCCGCGTCCGCGCCGCCGCCCACATCCGAGGTCGCACTGCCCAAAGGCGCGAGCGTCCGCCTCGCTTCCGGCGGTGGACTCGCTTTCGTCTGATGCCCGCGGTCGGTCAGAGCCTTTTGCCGACACCTTCAGCGTTCCAGCAAGCTGCTCCCGAAGTGATGCACAAACAGGTCGCCACAGCACGCCAGGTGGAACCCGGCCTGCCGCACCCGGGTGGCGAACCGCTGCTCGTCGAACGTCCCGTCCTCCGCCCCCGTCTCCAGCAGCGGCACTGCCCGCAGCACCTCCCGCTTCGCCAGCCAGCAGGAAGCCGCTGAGCCTGTCCATCTCCCTCCACTGCCGCCGGTTCGCCTCCCGGTACTCCGCCGCGAAGCGGTCCGTGCCGCGGCCGTGTCCAGCAAGGCCGCGCAAGCCGGCCCTCCAGCGGCCCGCGTTCTTCGGCCGTGCCAGCCGGTACGGCACCCGGCCACCTCGCTGGGGCTCGCCGGCCAGATCCGCCGTCGGCCCGACCACCCCGATCTTCTCGTTCGCCGTCGCCAGCGCCGCCAGCTGCTGCAGCCAGAACTCCGGCACCAACACGTCGTTGCTCACCCAGGCCAAGAGCGCTCCCCGCGCGGCTGCGATCGCTTCCTGCACCAGCCGGGGAACGCCGGCTTCGTCGATGCTGTGGAACAGTTGGACGAGCACCGCCGCGGCCGCCGCCACCCCGTCCAGGAAGTCGGCGGGTACGCGCCCGGCGGGTCACGTTCTTGACAGGTCGCGTATCTTCGGGAGGTCGCCCGACATTCCCGGAGGCCCGCCATGTCCGATCCCGTTGGCCGCCCGCGGCGCAGCCGCGCCGCCACCCGACAACTCTGGGCCGACCGCCTGGCCCGCTTCGCCGCCGCCGATCTCTCCGTGGCCGCCTTCTGCGCCGCCGAGGGCATCTCCGCCAACAGCTTCTTCTACTGGAAGCGACAGCTCGCCACGCCGCCCCGCACGCACGATGCCGAACCATGTTTCCTCCCCGTCCGCGTTCGCGCCACCGCCCCCGTCGAGGTCGCTCTGCCCAATGGCGCGGTCGTCCGCCTCGCCCCCGGCTGTGACCTCGCCTTCGTCCGCTCCCTGATCGACTCCCTGGCAGGTGCGCCATGCTGAGCGTCCCCGCTGCCGTCAAGCTGTGGTACTGCCCCGAACCGACCGACATGCGCCTGGGCTTCGACGGCCTCTTCGCCCGCGTGCGGTCCCGCCTTGCCGCCGACCCCCTCAGCGGCCACCTGTTCATCTTCCGGAATCGAAGTGCCAACCGGCTCAAGGTGCTGTACTGGGGCGGCCACGGCCTGTGCCTGTTCTGCCAGCGTCTGGAGGCCGGCCGCTATCACTTCCCCGACCCCGGGACGCCGCCGCGGCCGTCGAGCTGACCGCCGGCCAGTTCCAGATGGTGCTCGACGGCATCGACCTCTCCCGCGTCCGCCGCTTCAAGCGCTTTTCTCCCCCGCCGGCGGAAACCGCGTTACCGCGCGGCTGATCCGGGGTTGGATGGGGCATGGAAGCCCCTTTCCCTTCGGCGGATTCCCCGCTGCCCGAGGACGTGCCCGCGCTGCAGGCGCTGGTCCGCCAGCTGCTCGCTGAGGTCACGCGCCTCCGCGCCGAGAACGTCGAGCTGCGCGGCAAGCTGGACGCCGCCCTGAAGCACCGCTTCGGTCGCCGCTCGGAGCGGCAGCCACGCCGCCGGGAACCCGGGGCCGACGACGAGCCGGGCAAGCGGCGCGACGACCACGGCCGGTCGCCGTTGCCCGCGCACCTGCCGCGCCGCGAGGTGGTCCACGACCTGACCGAGGCGGAACAGCGGTGCCCCTGCTGCGGCCGGCCGCGGGTGTGCATCGGCGCGCAGACGGCCGAGCAGCTCGATCTCCAGCCGGCCCAGTTCTTCGTCCTCCGCACCATCAAGAAGAGCTACGCATGCCCGACCTGCGACCCGGCCGTGGTGCCGGCGGAGCAGCGGCTGCAGACGGCCGGACCGCCGCAGGTGGGACCGCTCGCCAAGGGGCTGTGCGGCCCCGGCCTGCTGGCCCACGTCTTGACCGCCAAGTTTGCCGACCACGTGCCCATGCACCGCCTGGCCGGGCAGCTGGACCGCAGCGGCGTCTCCATCTCGCGCTCGACGCTGGGCGGCTGGCTGGCCCAGGCGGCCGAGTTGCTCGCGCCGCTGGTGGCACTGATGCACACCCGCGTACTGCTGGCGCGGGTGATCCACGGCGACGACACGGGGGTGAAGCTGCGCGCGCCGGGGGCGAGCCGGACGCGGAAGGCCCACCTGTGGGCGTACCTCGGCGATGCCGACTACCCGTACGTGGTGTTCGACTTCACGGCCGATTACACGGCGGCCGGGCCGGAGCGGTTCCTGGCGGGCTACCGGGGCTATCTGCAAGCCGACGCGCTGGCCCAGTACGAGGGGCTGTACGGCGACGAGCAGGTCCGGCACTGCTGCTGCTGGGCGCATGCCCGCCGCAAGTTCGTCGCCGCCAGCGAAGGGGGCGACGTGCGGGCGAACCCCGCTTTGGAGCTGATCCGGAAGCTGTACGCCATCGAACGGGCCCTGCCGGAGCTGCTGGGCCCCTCGGACGAGCCGGCGGCGCGGCAGCAACGCCCGCAGCGGGAGGAGCAACGGCGGCAACTCCGGCAGCGGCAAGCCGGGCCGATCCTGACCGAGCTGAAGCAGTGGCTGGACGAGTACCGACCGCAAGCGCTGCCGAAGTCACCGCTGGGGCAGGCGATCGGCTATGCGTTGAACCACTGGGCGGCGTTGTGCCGCTACCTGGAGCAGGGCTACCTGGCGATCGACAACAACCTCAGCGAGCGGACGCTGCGGGCCATCGCCCTGGGGCGGAACAACTGGGTGGTGCTGGGCAGTGAAGCCGGCGGGCGGACGGCGGCGGTGCTGTACGCGGTGGTGCTGACGTGCAAGCACTTGGGGATCGACCCGTTCCGTTACCTGCGCGAGGCGCTGCCGGGATTGTTTGCGTTGGGGGAGGCGCCGACGGCGGAGCAAGTGGCGGAGTGGTTGCCGGATCGGTGGCTGCTGAAGCAGCCACGTGCGTCCCCGGCGGCAGTGTCCGGGTGAGGGAAGGGGAATCGCCACGGACGACCTGCTGATCCACGCCGATCAGCGGGATCTTCGCGCTGGGACCTCGTCTACCCAGAACGTGATTCGCGGCGCGCATACGTCGGTGATCGCCTTGACCACCGCCCCGGTGGCCGCGTCGTACTCCGTGTAGCTGAGGAACCCGGCGGCATCCCTGGTCCAGGTGACACGGCAGTCTCGCTGGTCGGCGTGCCGGGGCCGTTCTGGGCGGCCGAGACCGCCGGGCGGGTGACCGTCTGCGACCGGATCTGGCCGGAATCGGGGAACCAGGTGTACATGTAGGTGGTGGTCTGCGCCCCGGTGCCGTCGGCGTTGCGGAACACCGTCTCGGTGGCCACCGGGTACACCATCGACTCGCCGGTGGACGCCCCCGGGCTCACGACAATCACAAGTCACAGTCGAATGGACTCAGCACTCGGTCCATCTGCATACTCCACTGTGGTACTTGTCCCTGTTTGATTTGGCAGATCCACTGGTCCTGCCGGTGGTCTTCCGTTTGCCAAAACGTGCAATTTGCCAGATAATCAATTACAGCATGCTGCGCCTCAACGCGAAGCAATTCCTGAGCCAACGACATGGTTGGCCCATAAATATTCACAACACTATCTGCTACATCTTGCACAGATGCATGCAAATGATAAATAGCCTGTTGACCGTCCGCATTCCTTAATGCGATTAGTCCAAGAATCGTATGTCCAAGATGTTTGACTTCGAAATCAACCCCAACATCACACTCAAGAGGTTGGACGTTGATCAGATCCTTCACAAGGCTGGCTGCTTGGGTATGACTGTCCGCAGCAAACAAGGCGCGGGAGAGGGAAATTTGGGCATACACTTGTCCCAAACCATGCTCCCGCAGAGCCGCCTCGGCAAGCCAGTGCGCTGCAGTTGATGCAAGCGACTGCCGCTCTTTGCCGCTCGGCTGTCCCTCAAGCACCTTAAGCAATAGAGACCCGCGTTGGTGATACCAACGCGGATTGTTTGGCTCCAATGCAAGTCCTCGATCTAGAACATGTGCTGCCATTGCGTAGTCATCAAGTCTCAACATGACAGCGGCTTGGTATAGCAGATTAGCGTCGTTCGGTTGGCAATCACATGCGCAGACCCAAGCCGATCGCAAGTCATTGTACACTTCTTCGTAACCCGTCGGAATGAACAGCCAGTTATCCCAGCGAGCCAGATGTGGCGCATGGTGCAACAGCCACAGAATGTGTCTTTTTAGGCTATCAGCTAAAATCGGATGATGCGGCGCAGCCGCCAATATGCACTTTACGAATAAGATGTGCGCCGCAAGTGAGTCAGGTTCGGAGGTAAGCAATCTTTGAAGCGATTCGACGAATCGTGGAGTCATAGACTTCGCCCAATTGCTAATGACAGCAAAGCTGAGCATTTCGAGCGTTGGCTCCCGTGATTTGAATGCCGCAGTTAGCACGCAGAGTAGATCTTGTGATGATGGTATATCGCCGAGCAGAATGTTGCTCAGTAGCTCTTCCACTTCGCACAAACATTTGGGGAGATTGTTAAGCGATTGCATCATTGCACCGGCATTCCATTCCGGTGTCCCGTCGACTGACCTCTTGTTGGCCAGAAAATCACACTTCGGACAATTGCCACGAATCAGGTAACAATGAAGTTGCTGCGCTGGACAATCCATAAGTGAACAGCCTCCACTGTGGCCAAGTGCTCAACGATGTTTCGGCTCGTGTGTATAGGTTGTTCGCCCATCAGGGCACTGCCACTTGTATTCAAAGCCTCCCGTCAAGTCCATGGTTTTCTTGAGCAAAAGAGCGTTGTTGCACGGCGACTTGAGAGGCGCGTCGGCATCGTTGATAGTAACAAATATGATAACATCAAGGAGTAGGAGGCTTCCGCTGACCGTTGGCCGAAACGTCGTTACAACCGCCCCAATCGTTTTGCCTTTTTCAACTATCGGAACCACTTTGATCACTTTCGCTCCGATTGGCGGAAGCGGACAATAGGTGTCGCCGCGACGCTTGGATTCGTTTTTCAGACGTTGTTGCTTAGCTTCCTCCAGATATTGTTTAATTAACTCGCGCCTTAGGTCATTAACCTTGTCGTGGCACCTTCTTAACGCCTCAGGATCACCTCCATACCGTCGGTTACATTCCTCCCGAGCTTGGCTGACCAACTCTTCCATTTCTTTCAAACCAATCAGTCCGCTTGGATCCAATTGGCTGAGGGGGGAATTTAGTTGATATCGATAGCAATTAACTTCCGATTGACGCAACCCAAGTGGATCTGCCGTAAGCCAAACACCAAGCGTCGGCGAGTACTCCCGGTGTCGGAAGTGGTACAGCCCGGTCAGCACCTCGTACCGCCCACCCTGGTGCAGGTACACCCATGCGTAGCCGCTGCCGGTTCGCGCGGCGAACGTTGCCGTGAGCACCGTCGCCGAGCCGAACGGGCCGTAAGCGTACCGCTCGACTACCACGCCGGTGCCGTCCAGCAGCGCCGTCACGTTGTAGTTGGCGTCCTGCTGCGGCCACAGCCGTTCGTCCAGCGTGCCGTTGCCGTCCGTGTCCCGGTCGCGCAGGACCAGCGCGTCGATGTACACTGGGCTGAACACCGTCTGGACGACGGCGATGCCGCTCTCGCGTTCCTCGATGACCTGCCACGCAGCGGAGTAATATAGTACTCGATTGCCCTCTGTCACCCGGCGACCCAGCGCGTCGTGGGTGTACGCAATGAGGGTGGTGCCGTCCTCGGTCACCCGGACGAGCCGATTCCAGGCGTCGTACACCAGCGTGCGGCCCTGCTCGTCGCCGGTCATGTTGCCGTTGCCGTCGTAGGCCGGACTGCTCAGGCCGCTGATCGACGTGATCTGGTTCTGGGCGTCGTGGCTGCGCGTCTCGGTCACGCCGTCGGTGGTCTGGACGTCAAAGTTGCCGAGTGCATCGAAGTCCCACTCCTGCGTCTGCGTGGGCGTGCCGACGATCGCGTCCCTGGCGGCGTTCAGCGTGCCGCGGGCGAAGGCGGTCAGTTGGTTCAGCCCGTCGTAGCTGTACAGTTCGCTGAACGTGGCATCGACTAGGTTCTCGCGGTAGAGACGGTTGCTGTCCCGGTCGTAACCGTACTGGAAGCGATCGGTGGCCGTGCCGTCGCTCGTCCGGATCCACCGCTGGTCGATGACCCGATCGAAGGCGTCCAGGCCGGTGTACTGGTCGCCGGCGTCGCCGTCGTTCTCACCCGCCTGTTTGATGTACGTCAGGTCCACGCCCGGCTGCGGGTGGGCGCGGCGAACCACCGTGCCCAGGCCCAGGTAGTCGTAGCTCTCCAATATCCCTGAGCTGTCCGACAGACTGCTCAACCGGCTGATGGCGTCGTCCAGCCCAGCGGCGTAGTTGTAGCTGAGTACCTTGCCGTCGGGGTACGTCATCACCGTCAGGCGGCTATGGTTCGCGCCACCGGCCATCTCGGAGTAATTGTACCCCACATGGGGCGTCGTCGCGGGGTCCACCGCGCCATCGACCGCCTGGTACTCGCGGGTCAGCTGACCCAGGCCGTTGTAAACGCGCCGCACCTGGTTGACGACGGTGCCGCCGGCGGCCGCGTCGTAGCTGGTGTAGAGATACGCCAGCCCGGCGCTGTCGTAGGCCGTCTCAATCCGGCGGATGGAACCATCGACGCCGCTGCCCAGCGTGGTCACCGCGTCGGCGACCGGCCGGCCAACCACATCGAACGAGTAGGTATGCACGCTGCCGTTGCGGTCGGTCTTCGTGGTCACCTCGCCGAGCGCGTTGACGGTGTACATCTCCTGCTCGTCGGCGGACGGATCGCCGGTATCCTTGTCCGGGTACTGCATCGCGCTCAGTATGTCATTACTGGCGAACGTGCTGCCGATGGCGGCACTCACCCCGTAGACCCAGCCGGTGGTCTGGTACGCACCGCCGGTCAGCCGGGCGGTCAGGGTGAGCAGGTGCCCGGCCGCGTCGTAGGTGTACTCGACCGTCTTGTCGTCGCCGTCGCTGACGATGCCATCGACGTAGTTTTCGACCGTCTTCGTGGTTCGCCCCAGGGCGTCGTAGGACGTCTTCGTGACCAGGCCCCGCGGGTCGGTGGTCGTCTCGACCCGGCCGGCCGGGTCGTAGCCCTGGCTGGTCACCAGCACGGTATCCGACCGCGCGGGCACGGTGGAAGGTCGGCCCCAGGCGGTGCCCCCGTTGGTGCCGACGGCCACCGTGTCGGTCAAGCGATCCGCTTTATCGTAGTAGTAGCCAGCGTAGCTCACCCGCGCCTGCACACCCGTCGTCGGGGTGCCCAGCGCGCCCGTCCCGGTGGCGTCGTGGAACCGCCGGCGGGTGGTCACCTGCAGCACGTTCCCGGAGGCGTCGTAGGCGTACTCCTGCTGCTCCAGGACGATGTCGCCAACGACATCATCCGCGTCGGCGTAGCCGCTGTCCCCGCCGCCGTCGGTGGTGTAGGTGACCGTCGTCCGGCCGGCGCCATCATACGCCATCTTCGTGACCAGTCCGCCTGGTGCCGCCGTCTTGATCGTCAGCCCGCGCGGGTCGTACCAGCTGTCGCTCTTTAGCCCAGTAGCGGACACCGCGCCGGTGGTCGGATCGACGCTGAACGTCTCGCTGCGGTAGGTGCGCCCCTGCTCGTCGTAGGACGTGGTCGCCCGCGCCCGCAGCAGGGATGCCGACGGCCGGTCCGGCACCCCGTCGTCGTCGGCGTCGGCGGGCGTCACCCCGTCGCCGTCGTACCGCTCCTGGGCGACCACCTGGTTCAGGTTGTCGTACACGCTGTACGTCAGCGGCCGGTTGACGGACGTGCCCTCGGTCGCCTCGACGCCGCTCTTGCTGGCCACCAGCCGGTTCCGCCAGTCGTACCAGTACTGCGTTACTCGATTCGCCGCCCCGCCGCCGGGGTACTGCGTCACCTGCGTCAGGTTGCCGTCGCCGCTGCCGCCTGAGTCGTACTGGTAACTCGTTACTCGCACCAGGTCGGTGCCCGCGGTGTTCGTTGGCGACCAGCCGCCGCTGGCCGGCGTGTCGTCGGTGCCCACCCAGACGGCGGTGACGCGGCCCAGCGGGTCGTACACGGTGCGTGTGATCGTCCCCGTCGGCGACAGTTCGCGGTTCTGCCAGCCGCGGCGGTTGTAGCCGTAGAAGCTGCGGGCGTAGTGGACCCCCTCGACGCCCAGCGCGGTTGACGTCGAGTAGCTCAGCCCGGTCAGGTCGAAGTAGGTGTCGACGTGCATCAGCTGCCCGCCGGTATTTGTGTAGCTGCGCGAGAGGGTCTGTAGACCGCCGATCGCTTCCTGCCCGGTCGGCCGCCCCTGCGCGTCCAGCGTGGGAGTAGCGGTCATGGTCAGCGTCTCGGTGTACCCGCCGCCGCGGTCCTCGCGGGACACCTCCGTCGGCCCGGTCGGGCGGCCGGTGGCGGCGTCCCAGCCGCGATACGTCCGCACCTCGCGGCCGTCGTCATTGTACACCGTAAGGTGACCGCGCCCGTTCGGGGCGGTCGTTTTCGTCACCCGCCCCTGGCTGTCCACCTCGAACCTGGTCGTCAGGTGCAGCCCGCCGCCGGCCGGGGTGCTCCACCCCTCGGGCAGGTCGGCGAAGTCGCCGCTGCGCGTACTGTCCACGTCGGTGATCGTCTTGACCACCGCGCCGGTGGCCGCGTCGTACTCCGTGTAGCTGAGGAACCCGGCCGCGTCCTTCGACCAGGTGACCCGGCCGTAGCGGTCGAACACGGTGGTCTCGCTGGCCGGCGTGCCGGGGCCGTTCTGGGCGGTCGAAACGGCCGGGCGGGTGACCGTCTGCGATTTCACCTGGCCGGAGTCGGGGAACCAGGTGTAGGTGTAGGTGGTGGTCTGCGCGCCGGTGCCGTCGGCGTTGCGGAAGACCGTCTCGGTGGCCACCGGGTACACCATCGTCTCTTCACCCTGGGCCGACAGCGCGCCGAGGTCCGCCTGCGGGGCGGCCGCCCTCCAGCCGCCGGACCCGCCGCTGCCGCCACTGCCGCCATAGTACAGGCCGGCGTCGACGTCGGTGCGGTTCTGCCCGCTGCTCAGCGTCAGCACGGCGGTGCGACCGGTGCCCGGGTCGATGTCGCTGTCCAGGGCGTCGTCATAGCCCTGGTCCTGCGGGCTGAGCTGGTAGCCCCAGGGCGCGACCAC
The DNA here is from genome assembly GCA_046350215.1 of Gemmataceae bacterium. Taxonomy (GTDB): domain Bacteria; phylum Planctomycetota; class Planctomycetia; order Gemmatales; family Gemmataceae; genus JAXMAU01. The sequence continues at coordinate 58,208 of JAXMAU010000043.1, forward strand.
CTCGATGCGGTAGCTGCCGGCCGACAGGCCGGAGAACGTATAACTGCCGTCCCAGCCGCTGGTGGTCGAGGTCAGCCAGTTGCCGTAGCTGTCGAGCAAGTTGACGGTCACCCCGCCCAGGCCGTACTCGCCCTGGTCCTGCACCCCGTCCTGGTCGAGGTCGTCCCACACCCGGTCGCCGATGCTGCCGCCGCTGCCGCCCGACCCGGCCGAGTACAGGCCGACGTCCACGTCGGTTCGCACCTGGCCGGCGGACAGGGTGAACGCGGCGGACCCCCCGGTACTCGGGTCGATGTCGCTGTCCAGCGTATCGTCGCTGCCCTGGTCCTGCGGGCTGAGCTGGTAGCCGGACGGATAGGCGAAGACCAGGAGGCGGTAGCTGCCGGCGGGCAGGCTACCGAACTGGTAGCCGCCGTCCCAGTTGCTGGTGGCCGTGGCCAGCCACATGTTGTAGTTGTCGAGCAGGACGACGGTAACGCCCGACAGCCCCGGTTCGCCGCTGTCCTGCACCCCGTCGCGGTCGAAGTCGTCCCACACCCGGTCGCCGACGCCGGCGGTGGGAGGGGGGACGGCCAGTCCGGCGTCCAGCCGGGTGCCGGTCTGCCCGGGAGCGAGGGCCACCAGGGCACTGCGGCCGGTGCCCGGGTCAACGTCGCTGTCCAGCGTATCGTCATAGCCCTGGTCCTGCGGGCTGAACTGGTAGCCCGACGGCAGCGCCACCTGCACCCGGTAGCTGCCGGCCAGCAGGCCGGAAAACTGGTAGCCGCCGCCGCTGTCGGGGGTGACGGCGGTGGCCACCACCGCGTCGGCCGCGTCGAGCAGGGAGACGGTCACCCCGGCCACGTCCGGCTCGCCCGCGTCCTGCACTCCGTCGGCGTCGCCGTCGGCCCACACCCGGCCGGCCAGGGCGGTGGCCGGGTACACCCCGGCGTCCACCGCGGTCACCGCCTGCCCGGAGCCGACGGTCACGCTCGCCTCTCCGGTGGCCGGGTCGGGGTCGCTGTCGAGGGCGTCGTTTCCGCCCTGGTCGGGCGGGCTGAACAGGTTGCCGGAGGGAGGCGTGAACCGCACCCGGTACACGCCGGGGGCGAGGCCGCCGAACTGGTAGCTGCCATCCCACCCGGTCACGGTGCCGGCCAGCCAGTTGCCGTAGCCGTCGAGCAGGTTGACCGGCGTCCACGGCTGGGCCGCCTCGCCCGCGTCCTGCACCCCGTCGGCGTCGGCGTCCTGCCACATGCGGCCGGTGATGCTGCCCCCGCTGCCGCCGCTGCCGCCGTCGTTCAGCCCGGCGTCCACGTCGGTGCGGGTTTGCCCCGCGCTGAGGGAGACGGCGGCTGTGCGACGACTGGTCGGGTCGAAGTCGCTGTCTTGCGTGTCGTCCGGGCTCTGGTCCGGCGGACTCAGCTGGTAGCCGGTCGGGGCGACCACCTCCAGCCGGTAGGTGCCGGCCGGCAGCCCGGTGAACTGGTACTCGCCGGTGCCCCCGGTGGTGGTGGAGGCCAGCCACTCGCCGGACTCGTCCAGCAGGTTGACCGTCACGCCGGACAGGCCGCCCTCGGCAGGGTCCTGAATGCCGTCCTGATCGAGGTCGTTCCACACCCGGTCGCCGATGCTGCCATTGGCATACAGGCCGGCGTCGAGGTCGGTCAACCGTTGTCCCGGGGTGAAGGGGAAGACGGCCGTCCGGCCGA
>JAXMAU010000044.1:0-58825 GCA_046350215.1 Gemmataceae bacterium
GTGGTGCCAACGTCGGCGGGGTGGACTCGCTCAACATCCTCGACACCGCGGAAACGGCCGGCCAGGCGTTCACGGTGACGGAGACCACGATCGGCCGCAGCGGATCGGGGACGGTTCACTACCAGGCCGTCGAAAACCTGACCGTTCAGGCCGGGTCGGGCAACGACACCATCGACGTGACGTCGCTGCCGGCCGGCATGACGACGCTGATCAACGGCGGCGACGGGGACGACACCTTCACCGTGTCGGTCACGTCGACGAGCAACTACCAGCAGTTCACGGTTGACGGCGAGGGCGGGAGCAACCAGCTGAACGTCCTCAACGTCGACGCCGTCTTGAAGGCGCGGATTCGGCTCAAGCCGACCAGCCCGACCAGCGGGCAGGTGGACGTGACGTACAGCGGACGAGGCGTCTATCCGAGTGCGATCCGCTACCAGAACGTCACGCCGCCTGATGTACCGATGAGCGCCGATGAGAACTACATCCAGGCGCTGCACCACCAGATCTACGGTCGGGACGCCACCGACGCCGAGGTGACGCGGTGGCTGGGGGTGCTGCGGCAGTCTGGCCGGCTGGCGGTGGTGACGGCGCTGGAGACGTCGGTCGAGGGCCGCACCTACCTGATCAACAGCTGGTCGAGGCGGTTCTTCCGCCGGCCGGCGACCCTGGCACAGATGCGGCTCGGCTTGACGCTGTACGCCCGCGGCTTCTCGGAGGAGTACGTGTGGTCCCGGCTGTACGGCGGGGCGCTAGCGGTCTACCGCTCGGTGGCCGTTCGCAACCGCGAGGTGCGTCTGTACTTCCAGCGGTTCCACAACCGGCTGCCGACCGCGGCCGAGCTGCGCTCGTGGACGTCCAGCCGGTTCGACCTGAGCCGCATCCGCATGCTGCTCGAGGTCGGCAACGAGTTCTACAACAAGGGGCAGTAAACCGAAACCGGGCGGGAAGGCTCCCCTTCCCGCCCGGTTCGGCTCAGTACTGGACCAGCAGGCTGATGTTCACCCCGTGCGCCCAGAAGTCGGTGCTACGATAGGCGGCGGTCGGCATGTTCGCCCCGTTGCGGATGCCGGTGTCGAACGACGGCACCTGCGTCACGTTGATGTGCCGGTCGACCTGCTCGCTGGCGCGGATCACGTTGCTCCAGTACAGGAAGTTGTACCCGAGCGACAGGCCGATGTTGCGAGTCATCAGGCAGCCGACGTTCACGCCGACCTCCGGCACCACCGAGAACACGTTGCGGCTGATTCGGCCGGTGTTGCTCGGCAGGGCGTAGAACCCGCCGGGCACACTGGGCGCGTTGGGAGATCCCGGATTGAGCACGCTGGACCCGGCGATAGTGAGCGACTGCACCGTATCCCCCAGCGCCACCTTGCCGCGGGCATTGATCGAGAACGGGCCGTGATACCACTCCACCTGGCAGCCGACCTGGCCGCCGTAGAACTCGTTCCGGGTGTCGAAGGCGTCAAACGCGGCGATCGTACTGCCCACCGGCACATCGCGGCCAGCGAACAGGCCGGGGGTGGTTGTCAACGTGAGGGCCGAATCGACGTTCAGCTCGTCGTGCAGGTTCAGGTAGCGGAAGCCGGTGGTCAGGTTCACCGTCCAGTGGCCCCGGAGCGGCAGCCGATACACCCCGTTCACCTCGCCGCCCCACAGCAGACTGCTCAGCCGGGAGGTGAACGACCCGGTTTGCGTCGCCGGTGAGGCGAGCACGGCGGCATTTTCGAACGTGCCGTTGGGGTCGATGTACGGCAGGGCCAGCAGCGGTGTGCCGTTGGCGTCCGAGTGGAACGACGAGCGGACCGACTGCGGCTGCAGCAGGAATCCGCCGAAGTCGACACCGACGTTGTGCGTCAGGAGCAGGAACGTCGACCAGCGGAACCCGGACAGGGTGCTCAGGTTGGCGTGTTTCCCGCCGGACAGAATGCGTGTGCTCGGGGCATCGAGCATCCCGAGGGCGTCCGGGTCGGAGGTGGTCAGCAGCGGCGGGACGCTTGGCCCCTTGGTCCACCACAGCAGGTATTCGGCCTGCACCTCGATCAGCGTCCCCGGCACCGCCGCCACCGGGCACGAAGGCGGACTTGCCTCACACAACGCCTCCGCCGGCGCTACGAACTCCGGCGCGTCGATCGGTGCCGGCGGTCCCACCGCTTGCCCCACCGCCGCGAACAGCACCAGACAGCAGCTGGCAAGGAGTGACGGCTTCTTCCCCATCCCCATACCCCTTTCCCTCGAGAAACGCGAGCCGTGGACGACGGCGGGCCGGTCGATGTCGACCGCACCGGGTCCGGCGCGGCGCGAGCGGTCCTCACACCAGTGAAAATCGGCACGGTCGGCATCCCGGTAAAGACGGGCTTCGACGGCAAAGGAGGAACGGCCGGAACGAGGACGCACATTCGCCAAACTCCGCCCCGCTCGCCCCGTTTACCCGACCACGGGTGACGGATGGCGGGCCGGTGGTCCTCTCGGTGTGGCGTCGATAAAACGGACCGTGGATGACGGTTCCCCCGAACCAACGAGAGCAAACCGTGGCCGTTTTCTTCAAGTTTCGCACGGTGGACGAGCTGGACGCCGAGTCGCAGCGGCTCGGCCTCGACCTCCGCTTCTCCAGCGACTTTTCCCCGCTGTTCGCGCCGGTCGCGCTCGGCGCGCTGACCGCCGGCAACGCCCTGTGCATCCAGCCGATGGAGGGGTGCGACGGCACGCTCGACGGCAAACCGGGGGAACTGACGTACCGCCGCTACCGGCGCTTTGGCGCCGGCGGGGCCAAGCTGACCTGGGGCGAGGCGGCGGCGGTCGCTGACGAGGGCCGCGCCAACCCCGCCAGCTGCTCGTCAACCGGGACAACGCCGAATCCTCGTGCGCAGATGGTGCGCGAGTGTCGCCAGCGCACCGCGAGGCGTTCGGATCAGACGACGACCTGGTCTTCGGCCTGCAGTTGACGCACTCGCCGCTACAGCTACCGCCGCCCGCTCATCGCCTGTCACTGCCCGGATGTCGATCCAGCGCACCGTGGTCGATCGCAAGACCGGCCAGACGGTCGACGCCCTCGTATCCGCTTCGACGACGACACTCTCGACCGGCTGCCGGACCACGAGCGCCGAGGTCGCCCGCATCGCTCACGAGGCCGGCTTTCAGTTCGTCGACCTCAAGCAGTGTCACCGGCTACCTGCTCAACGAGATGCTCGGCGCGCGAACGCGGCCAGCGCTATGGCGGCGACCTGGCGAACCGTACCTGGCCGGCGCGCACGATCATCGAGCGAATCCGCCGAGGTGCCGGGGCTGGTGGTGGTCAGCCGCCTGGAACGTGTACGACGGCATCCCCTACCGCAACGGTCCCACGTGGACGCACCCGGCGAGCCGTGCCTGGACGCGCCGGTCGAGACGGCGTGGGGCACACGTCATCGACTGCTCACCCCCGACCTGACCGAACCGCTCTGGTGGGTGGGGAGATGGGCAAGCTGGGCGTGGGCGCTGGTGAACGTCAGCCTGGGCAACCGTATGCCTCGCCGCACCTGATCCGGCCGTTCGAGTACCCGCCGGGTTGACGGCTATCACACTCCGGAGCATCCGCTCATCGGCGTCGACCGGCACTTCCGCCTCGCCGCCGCGGTGCAGCAGGCGTACCCTGCCCTGCCGGTCGTTGGCAGCGGCTACAGCTACTTGCAGGAGTTCCTGCCGCACGCCGGGCGTTGCCAACGTCCGCGACGGCCGCTGCCGCTTCGTCGGCGTTGGCCGCGCCAGCCTGCCGATGCCCGACTTCGCCCGGCAATTGCAGGAGCAGGGCAAGTTCGAGCGGCGGCGCATCTGCCGTACCTTCTCGTACTGCACGGCGCTGATGCGGTCGAAGCACAACGCCGAGGGCCAGTTTGCCACCGGCTGCCCGCCGTTCGACAAGGAGGTCTACGGCCCGCTCTGGGAGGCGGCGAAGCGGAAGCCAGACTGACGTAGCCGTAGCCGTCAGTAATCCCTTACCGCAGCTCGTAGGCATTCGGCGCTCCTTCGGCGTGCTCGGCCTCGTCGTAGACGCGGCGGAACTCCTCCTCGAACCGCTTCGCCACCGCCGGGTTGTGGATGATGAGCAGGTTCTCGTCGTTGCTCTTGTCGGCGTTCTCACTGAAGTTGAACGAGCCGACCACGGTGGTCGCCTCGTCGATGACGATCACCTTGTGGTGCATGTTGCGCGGGTTGGCGTCGAGGTAGACGCTGACCGCCTCGCCGGCGGCGCGCGCATGCGAGCTGCGGTACTCGGTGCGGCTGCTCGCCTGGGTCCGCTCGAACACCCCCTTCACCTCCACCCCCGACTTCGCCTGTTGCAGCATGGCATTGCCGATGCCGTTGTGGGTGAAGCTGAAGGCGAGAAAGCGGATCGATTTTCGCGCCTTGCTGATGGCGTCGATGACGTGGTTGGCGCAGTGGTCATGCGGCGCGAAGTAGTTCTCCACCAGGGTGTTGTCGGCGAGGGTGACGGTCGGGTTGGGGATGCGCGCGCTGCGGCTGGGCAGTCCGCCGAACTTGTGCTGCTCGAACATCCAGTTGAACTTGGTGGCGTAGTTGGCCGCCAGGTCGGGGTTGGCGATGTACAGGCCGTTGTTGTTGTTGCGATAGGCGCAGTTCTCGGTGAAGTTCATCGACCCGGTCCACACCGCCTGGTTGTCGAACACCATGAACTTGTTGTGCATCAGCGCCCCCGGCCGGGCGTCGTCGACCACCGGGACGCCGACCGCCTTGAGCATGTTCACGCCGCTTTCTTCGAGGTAGTTCGTCTCCGTCGCCAGCCGCACGCGAACGCCTCGCTTGGCGGCCCGTACCAGCGCGTCGCAGATCACCCGGTTGTCCAGCTCGAAGGCGCAGACGTCGAGGGTGGTTTTCGTCGCGTCGATGTGGCGAACGACGGCGCTGACGATCTCACACGATTCGGACGCCGACCGCCCCGGCTGGGTGAAGTAGACCTGAACCGCCCCGCTGTCGGCCGACGCCGTGGCGGAAGGCGGATTGTTCCCCTGGAGCTTGCGGACGACGGCGGCGACCACCTTGCCGCCGATCTGCCGGACCGGCTCGAACTGAAACGCCGGGTAGATCGCCGTGACGGCGCACACCAGCATCCAGAACACGCGGGTCAGCCCGCGGCTCGACGACGCATGCTTCTTCGCCACCTTCGCCAGGTTCCCCGCCATCGAGCATCCCTCCCTGTTAAACTCGCGTGTCCGGTATCGCCGTCGATCCTCAGCCGTGTCCCTTCGAGGCGAGCAGCGCCTGCAACAGCTCGCCCGCCGAACCCACCTTGCCCGTCGGCCAGGTCAACCCCGCCTGCCGGGCGCGGTCGACGGTGGCGGGACCGGGGTCAACCTGCCAGGCGGCGACGATCTTCGCCACCTGCCGGGCATGCCGGCACAGGGCATCCACTCGATCCCACGCCGCCTTCTCGGCCTTCGCCTTCGTCGCCACCTGCCGCACCTGCCCGGTCAGCCAGGCGATCAGGGCGGTTGCCTCCGGCCCGTCGAGATCGCCGGTCAGCCCCTCGTCTTCCAGGACTCGCTCCACGAACGGCTCGGCGTTCATCGTCGGCACTCCTCGTCCTTCGGCGTGTCGGGACACGACGGCCCCGCAGGCGGTTCGACGCGCGAGGCTATACCACGCAGTCCGCCGGCGGACAAGGCTGGGTGGCACGCTCGGAGCGCAGCGACGGGCGTGGAGGCAGCTTCACGGTCATCCCCCGCTCACGCCCTTCGCAGGCCTCGGGGCGTGCGCCACCCGGAAACCAGCGCTGCTTGGGTGGCACGCTCAGAGCGACGGGCGTGGTCACTTCAGGTCTGCTCCACGCTCACGCCCTTCGCAAAGCCTCAGGCCGTGCCACCCAGCCGAGAATTCCTTCTTATCCCCTCTCTTATTGCTTTCCTCCTACCTTCCCTCTGTGCCCCTCTGTGTCCTCTGTGGTGAGTCCGTCTTCGTCTTTGGCGGCGGCGGGCGCCGTGGCGGGGGTCATCAGGCAGGGGAGGACGGCGATGCAGGGACAGTACGACGCGATCATCATCGGGGCCGGGCACAACGGGCTGGTGACGGCCTGCTACCTGGCTCGCGCCCGGCCGCAAGGTGCTGGTGCTGGAGCGTCGGCCGGTCGTCGGCGGGGCGTGATGACGCCACCGAGGAGACGTTCCCCGGCTTCAAGGTGTCGACGGCGGCCTACGTCAACAGCCTGTTCCGCAAGGAGATCATTCGCGATCTCGATTTGTACCGGCACGGATTCGAGCTGCTCGAGCGGATGCCGTCGTCGTTCTCCCCCTATCTCGATGGCCGATATCTGCTGATGGGCGGCGATCGGGAGCTGACTCACCGCGAGATCGCCAAGTTCAGCCCCCGCGATGCCGAGGCGTACCCGAGTACGAGGCGATGCTGGAGCAGGTGGCCGACGTGCTGGAGCCGACGCTGGTGCAGACGCCGCCGAACCTGCTGCGGCCGCGGCTGCGCGACCTGTGGCGGCTACCTATGTTCTTCCGCGCGTTTCAGGCGATGGAGCGCGCATGGGCGAGGCGGTCGAAGTCCTCACCGGCCCGGCCCGTACCATCCTCGATCGCTGGTTCGAGTCCGAGCAATTGAAGGCGACCCTCGCCACCGACGCCATCATCGGCGCGATGGCGGCGCCGTCGATGCCCGGCACCGCCTACGTGCTGTTTCATCACGTCATGGGCGAGACGAACGGCAAGCGGGGTGTGTGGGCGTATGTGAAGGGCGGCATGGGCGGACTGACGCAGGCGCTGGCGCAGGTGGCGCAGGCCAGCGGCGCGACCATCCGCACCGACGCCGAGGTCGAGCACCTGATCATCCGCAACGGCGCCGTCACCGGAGTGGCGCTGGCCGGCGGCGACGAGTTCGTCGCCCCGGTGGTGGCGAGTAACGCCGACGCCCACATCACCTTCAACCGGCTGATGGATCCCCGCCTGCTGCCGCCCGACTTCGCCGAGATGATCAACCGCATCGGCTACGAGAGCGCCTCGCTCAAGATCAACGTCGCCCTCTCCGAGCTGCCCAGCTTCACCTGCCTGCCCGGCACGCAGGCGGGGCCGCAGCACCGCGGCACGGTCCATCTGTGCCCCGATCAGGACTACATCGAGCGGGCGTATGACGACGCCAAGTACGGCCGGCCGTCGGAGAACCCGGTGCTCGAATGTACCCTGCCGTCGGCCGTCGACCCGTCGGTCGCCCCGCCCGGCAAGCATCTGATGTCGATGTTTGTGCAGTACGCCCCCTACAAGCTCCGCGAAGGCAACTGGGACGACCGGAAGGAGAAGTTCGCCGACCGCTGCTTCGACATCGTCGAGCAGTACGCCCCGAACTTCAAGCGGTCGGTGATCGCCCGTCAGGTGCTGTCGCCGCTCGACCTGGAGCGGACGTTCGCCCTGACCGGCGGCAACATCTTTCAGGGGGCGATGACGCTCAACCAGCTGTTCTTCCTGCGGCCGGTGGCCGGGTGGGCGAGTTATCGCACGCCGATCCGCGGGCTGTACCTGTGCGGCTCGGCGGCGCACCCCGGCGGCGGGGTGATCGGCGCCGCCGGGTGGAACGCCGCGCGCATCATCCTCGGCAAGGATTGAGCGGAATCGACTCAACGATGCGCCACCCGTCGGCGTAATGAGTGTCAGGGCACGAGGGATACTCGCGAGGGGATCGGCGAATGGGCGCGAACCGATGGCTCGGCGGGGTGGGCGGAATCCTGGCGGCGGTGCTCCTGCTCGCGCCCGGCGCCGGAAGCCGGACGGCTGCACCGCGCCCGGCGGCACCGCCGGGCACGCGTTCGCATCGCCAGCGAGTGCGGCTCATCTGGGACGCGGCGACGAAGACTGAGCACTTCATTCGCCGCGGCACGTTCGACACCGCCAGCCCGGATTTCGGCTTCCTCGTCCCCACGCCGAGCGAGCCAGAGCTGGCCGAGGCCGACGACGCCCTGTTCGACACCCTGGAGGAGTGGACCAAGCCGGAGGAGCGATACGCCCGACGCCCGGGCGGTGGGCGGCGCTGCCAGGACGGCCACCGCTGCCGCCAGCGCCCTGCGGCGGTGACCGTGCTGGGCGAGGCAGGTCGCCGGGCTGGACGCCGTCAAGCTGAAGGCGACCGACACGAAGGCGCTTGCTGGAGTGGCTCAAGAAGCACGGCTACACCAGCCGGCCGGCGGCTGGAGGCGCTGGCTCGATCGCTATGTCAAGGACGGCGGGTAATCACCGCGTTCAAGATCGCCAAGCCGGCCGGGTCGGGAGCCACCACCGTGTCGACCAAGCCGCTGCGGATGACGTTCCAGACCGACGGACCGTTCTACCCGTATCGCGAGCCGGAGGACATGCGGACGCCGGGAGCCTACCCAGACCGATACCTCGGGTGTTCGTGCTGGCGGATCAGAAAATGGACGCCGGATTCGGAATGGCGTTCGTGCCCCAGCCGGGGACCTTCGCCTGGGCGGGACGGATCGCGCCGCACCAGGCGGCGGAGGTGTACACCCGCCTGAAGATCGCTCCTCCCAAGCTATCGACGATGCCGTGGCTGACCGTGCTGGAGGACTCCAGCTCGCCGCGGCCGGGCGAGGAGGAGCTGTACTTCCGCGGAACGCCCGACACGGAGATCCGGCGGCCGCCGATCATCCGCTACGCGCTGCCGAGCGGGCCGACCGGACCCTACGCCGGGCGGTCGTCGGGGCTGCCGCCGCAGGGCGATCTGACGATGATGGCGGCGATCGCCGGCGGCGCGGCCGGCGTGATCCTGCTGCTACTCCTGCTCTGGTTCCTGCGCGGCGGCAAGGAGGACGTGGCCGGGTGAGACCGCCTCACCGCGCTGGCCGCTTGCCCTCGACCGGGAACCCGAGCGCCTCGACGGCCTCGATCCCACCGCGGAGGAAGCCCCGGCACAGGCGCGACAACGGCGGCACCCCCCGCGCCGGCCGCAGCGACCCACGCGACCGAGGCCGCGGTCCACACTCACCCCCGGAATCACGGGGTAGACGCCGGCCGGGTCGGCCACCCACACCGTCCGTCCGGGCGGCAGCCGCTCCGGTCGACCTCGTCGCGACCCCGCTTCCACTCGGCGAACGGCGGTAACGGCTGCCGCGCCGCGGCGACCACGTAGGCCTGCAGCCCGCCCTCGGCGTCGTCGTCCAGCCGCAGCTGGGTGGCGCCGGCGGGGTAGCGCAGGCGTTCGAGCCGCGGCGGCGCCGTCGTCTCCGACGGTCGGCCGTCGGCGCCCGGTCGGCCACAGCCGGCTGCTCTCGCCCGTCGAAGTTGTAGCCAACGAGATAGAGATATCCCGGAGCCGTCAACTCGACGGTCAGGTGACGGCGTCGCCGGCCGGACGGCGAACGAGCGGTCGCCGATCAGCCCGCGGGACGGATCCTCGCCGTCGACGGCGTAATGGATTACCTGGATCGGCCCCACGCGCACCGGCCCGGCCGGCGGCGATGAGGAGGGGTTGCCGTTGGCCGCCACGGGCGGGCGGGTCGGGTTCCGCCGTGTCCCCGCCGGCGGGCAGTCCCGGTTAGCCCACCACCCCGCCACGGCCAGCAGAGGGACCAGCGCGCCAGGCCCACCAGCGGCCACCAGCGGCGCGACCGCACCGGAGGCGGCGGCGGCACGGCCGGCGGGGCGACGAGGGTTGTTTCCTCGAAACGGTGGACAAGCTGCCGAGTCGGTCGGCCAGCGCCTGCCGCGGTCGGCCGGTCGGCCGGCGCCTTGGCCAGCGCCGCCAGGCAGATCCGCTCCAGCTCTTCTGGCACTTCCGGTCGGAGCTGCCGGATCGGCGGCGGCGTTTCGTGGCACACCTTGTACCGCAGGTTCACCAGCGACGGGTCGCTGAACGGGACGCGGCCGGTGAGCAGCCGGTAGAGGATGACGCCCAGCGCGTACACGTCGGCGGGCGGACCGACGTCCGGCGCTCCCTCGGCCTGCTCCGGCGCCATGTAGGTCGGCGTGCCCATGACCGCCCCGGTGGTGGACAGCCGGTGATCGGCGGTCACCTGCCGGGCCAGCCCGAAATCGGTCACCTTCGGACAGCCGAGCGCCGTGTTCAACCCCGGCTCATCACATCGATCGGCGAGTAAGACGTTATCGAGCTTGAGGTCGCGATGAACGATCCCCTGGGCGTGCGCGTGATGCATGGCACGGGCCAGCAGGCGCACCAGGCGGGCGGCCTCGGCCGGGGTGAGCGGCTCGGTGCCGGCCCGCCGGCTGAGGCTGCCGCCGGGCACGTACTCCAGTGCCAGGTACGGCATCGACGGCCCGCCGCCCGGCGGCTGCCACTCGCCAACGTCGAAGATGGTGACGATGTGCGGGTGACTCATCCGGGCGACCGCCCGCGCTTCCGCCAGGAACCGCTCGCGCAGGTGGTGCGAGAACGCCTCCGGCCGGATCACCTTGAGGGCCACGCGCCGGTGCAGCAGCCGGTCGTGCGCCCGGTACACCGCCCCCATCCCGCCTCGACCGAGCAGTTCTTCAATTTCATAGCGCGGAATGGTCGGCGTCGACGGCTCGATCGGCGGCGGCAGGGACGGCACCGGGCCGACGGTCTGCCCCGACGGCGGGACGGTGGACAGGTCGTTCAGCCCGAGGCCAGCGAGCCGGGCCAGGTGGCCCTCGCCGCGAATGAGCCGATCCAGGTCGGCGGCCAGCTCCGGACAGTCGGCGCACAGCTCCGCCGCGGTGACCTCCTTCCCCGCCGCACGCAGCGAGTGCCACTGATCGAACAGGCCGAGCAGGCGGGCGTCCTGCGGCGGGGGTGAAGAGCGGTCGGACATGGCTGCGACTCGCGGACGGTGTGTTGCCCGACGGCGGGGCCGTCATCCCATCCTATTTAGCATACGCACGACGCGACGCGCCGTGATGCCCGCCGGGGGACGGATTCCGGCAACGAGGGGGCCAGCGTCCGTCTCAGCCGGGGGGCGATTGCGCCGCCATCGGGTGCAGGAAACCGAAGTGGTGCTCGCAGTGCCACAGGTGGACCTCGCGCCACTGCTCGGCGGTCAGCCGGCCGAACAACGGCGACGGCGCCAGCGGACCGGGGTGCGCGCGGAAGCGCGCCACCGCCTGACGGAGTCGGTCAACGCCGGCGCGGTCGTCGGGGTTGTCGGGCGGCTCCATGTACTTCGGAGCAGCATAGCCGGCACCGAACCGCTGGTGGCGGAGGATGCGGCCGAGGACGAGCCATCGCGCCAGCAGCCGGAACGGCGCCGGAAACGCGCTCGGGAAGCCGTCCATCGACATCTCGATGACGGTGGCCAGGTGGTGGCCCATCTGCCCGAGCGTCCACCGCCCGCCGCGGTCGTAGCCGCCGGCGAGCAGGCCGTCGACGTCGGCCAGGACGGCATCGAAGTCCGGGTAGCGAACGGTGCGGCGGTTCATACCATCATGGTAGGTGACGCGGCAAGGGGATCCATCATGCCCACCTACACCGGACGCAGCGGGGGCGCACACCGCCCCGGCTTCACGTTGATCGAGCTGCTGGTGGTGATCGCCATCATCGCCATCCTGATTGGCCTGTTGCTACCGGCGGTGCAAAAGGTCCGCGAGGCCGCGGCGCGCATGCAGTCGGCCAACAACCTCAAGCAGCTGGGGATCGCGTTTGCGACGTTCGAGTCGGCGAACCAGTTCTTCCCCAACGGCGGCGGTTATGACAACCCGAACACCAATCCGTACCCCACGCCGAACGCCTACACGGTGATTCCCGGCTACGGCCCATTCCGGCCGCGCTGGGGCGACCCGACGCGCCCGGGGAAGACGCAGCTCGGCTCGGCGTTCTACGCGCTGCTGCCCTACGTCGAACAGGACGCCCTGTTCCGCGATCCGCTCGCCTGCTACCGCACCGCGGTCAAGACCTACTACCTGCCGGCTCGCCGCGCTGCCGCCGCCCAGACCACTCCCGCCACCGATTCGGTCTATCCGGGGTGGAGCTACAACGACGCCGGCCTCGGCGCCAGCGCCCGGTCCGACTATGCCGCCAACGACCAGGTGTTCCTCACCACCTACGGGTCGAACTGGGGCCGCGTCGCCACCGTCGGCACGATCACCGACGGGCTGTCGAACACCGTCTTCCTCGGCGAGAAGGCGATGAGTCCGAAGGCGTACACCGCCGGCGTGTGGTACTGGGACGAGCCGTACATCATGGGCGGCACCGGCGGCACTGGCCGGTGCGGCGACGGGCTGTACCCGGACAGCCGGCTCAACGATTTCCCGGAGCTGGCCTCTGGCGGCAGCTGGACGGTCGGCGCCGAGTCGTGCGGCGGCGGCAACTGGGGATCGCCGGCGGCGGCCGGGCCGCAGTTCGTCTTCGGCGATGGCAGCGTGCGGACGATCAGTTACACGGTGAACTCGGCGCTGTTCCGCCTGCTGATCCGGCCGGCGGACGGCCAGGTCGTTTCCCTGAACTGACCTGCGGAGCGCAGCCGATGCGGCCTCGCCTGATTCCCCTCGTGTTGTTCGCCGTCCTGCTGCTGACCGGCTGTGGCGGACGGCCGACGCTCGTCCCGGTGACGGGGGCGGTGACGTTCCACGGCAAACCGCTGACCGCCGGCAGCATCTGGTTCCACCCGGCCGAAGGGTCCAGCTATCAAGGGGAAAAACCGAGCTGTCTGCTCGGCCTCGACGGCTCGTTTACCATGCGGACCTACCCGCACGGCAACGGCGTGCCGCCCGGCACCTACAAGGTAACGCTGGCCCCCGAGCTGGCGAACCGCATCAGTCGACCGCAGTATGCCGACCCGGCGAAAACGCCGTGGTCGGTGACCGTCCCGCCCGCCGGCCTGTCCGGCCAGGCGTTCGAGGTGCAGTGAGAAAGGTGGCGGACCACCAGGGGGCGGCACGGTGTTCGACGGCAGCATCCGCAGAGCGATCGACCCGCCGCTCGACCGGATCGCCGCGGTGCTGGCGCGGGCCGGCGTGAGGGCGAATGCTGTTACCATCATCGGTTTCCTGATCGGGGTCGGCGGATGGGGGGCGCTGGCAGTAACCACTTACTGGATGGCACTCGGCTTCATCCTGGTGAGCCGGCTGGCCGACGGGCTGGACGGGGCGATCGCTCGCCGCACCGAGGCGACCGACCTGGGCGGCTACCTGGACATCGTGCTCGACTTCCTGTTCTACAGCGGGGTGCCGTTCTTCTTCGCCCTCGGCCGGCCGGAGGCGGCGCTGCCGGCGGCGTTCCTGGTGTTCAGCTTCGTCGGCACCGGCAGCACGTTCCTGGCGTTAGCTTCCGTCGCCGCCCGCGGGCTGACGACCGAGGCCCGCGGTCGTAAGACCATCTACTACCTGGGCGGGTTGACCGAGGGGGCCGAGACGATCGCCCTGTTTGTGGCGATCTGCCTGTTTCCCGACTGGTTCGCCGTGCTCGCCTGGACGTTTGGTGGGCTGTGCTGGGTCACCACCGCCGGGCGGATCGCCGCCGCGGTGGCGACGTTCCGCGACCGCCCCCTGCCGCCCGGCAGAGACCGCCGGATGAATCGACCGCTCGATCGCCGACGTTTCCTGGACGACTACTCGCCGCCGGGCGCCCTCGCCCTCGGCTGTGGACGGAAGCAACCGGCCTGTTCGCCGGTCGAGAGCTACGAGTATTTGTTTACGCGGGCGGACACGAGGAGACGATGCGCGCGGTGTTCGTCCCGCGCTTCGAGGCGGCGACCGGGGCGGACGTCACCCTCTACCCCGGCTGGTGGGACGGCATCCCCAAGCTGAAGGCACGCCGGCCGACGCCCTGCCGTTTGACCTGATGATCACCGACGCCACCCAGGGGTTTCCGGCGGGCGCACGAAGGACTGTTCGCCAGGGTCGACCTGGACAACATGCCCAACCATCGCCAGATCGCCCGGCGGGCGCTGGACCACTGGATCTTCCGCGATGGCCACGGCGTGCCGCACCGATCTTGCGTGATGACGCTGGCGTACAACCGCAAGGCGGTGGGCGAACCGCCGGGCGCGGTGGGCGCGACCTGCTGCGGCCCGACCTGGCCGGCAAGATCGGGCTGTACAACACCTTTACATGACGCTCTACACCTTCGCCGCCATCCGCGCCGACGTCGACGGCCGCCCCGGCACCGCCCGCGACCTGCTCCGCACCGACCTCGACGGCGTGCTGAAGTTCAGTTTCGCACGCACCGCGACCGGGTGCGCTTTCGTGGTGGCCGACGTCGACCGACATGATCCCGCGCTGGCCGCGGCGACGTCGCCGCCGGCAACATGCACAGCCCGGAGTACGTGCCCGCACTCCGCGAGAAGTCTGACCCCGTGCCGCCGTCCCCGATGCCGACCGCCTTCGTCCAGGTGTTCTGGGCGATCCCGGCCGGCACCCGCAACCAGGACCTCGCGGAGCAGGCGATCGACCTGCTGTTCTCCGATGAGGTGCAGCTTGGCTTCGCCCGTCGCGGCATGGCGACACCGCTGCTGAAGGTCGCCGAGCAGGTGGCGGCGGAGGACCTGTTCTGGAAGCAGATCTACCCGCACACCGCCGAACAGCGTTCCGCATACCGCTCCAGTATTACCCCTACGACTTCTATGCCGAACACTGGGACCGGCTCGCCGACGTCTGGGACCGCACCGTCCTGCGCAAGCGGCTCGACGCCAGCGCCTGGACAGCGTGAGCTTCGCGTTCGGCTCGACGCCGGTGCTGCGCGACGCTGCTGGCGGTGCTGCCCGGCCGCCTGTTCACCTTGCTCGGCCTCGTCGGGGTGCGGCAAGACGACGCTGCTGAAGCTGGTCGGCGGCTATTGGCGACCGTCGTCAGCGCCATCGTCCTGCATGGTCGAGACGTGACTGCCCTGCTGCCGGAGCGGCGCAACATCGGCATGGTGTTCCAGAACTACGCCCTCTTTCCGCACCTGACAGCCGCGAAGTGCGCAACGTGTCGTTCGGGCTGGAGGTGCGCGGCGTTGCCCGGGCGGAACGAGAGCGGGCCTACCGAGGCGATGCTCGACCTGGTCGGGCTGATGCCGCCGAGCGCGGACCGGGTAGCCGGCGGGCGCCGTCGGCGGACAGCAGCAGGTGAGCGGGCGCGGGCCCTGGTTCGGTCCGGATTTTGCTCTTACTCGATGAGCCGCTCGCCAACCTCGACCGGCACCTGCGCAGAGACGCTGCGAACTGGAGGGCCCGCTGGTTGCAACGCGAGACCGGCGTGGCGACGCTGATGGTGACGCACGACCAGGACGAGGGGCGCTGGCGGTGTCCGATCGGATCGCCGTGCTCGCCGCCGGCCGGCTGGTGCAGGTGGGGACGCCGGCCGAGTTGTATTGCCGGCCGCGGACGCCGTTCGTCGCCCGCTTTCTCGGCGAGGCGAACCTGCTCGACGCGACGACGCTTGGTCTGGGACGTTCCGGCCTCGTCCTGGTCCGGCCGGAAGAATGTGGCTCGGCGGCGTGGACGAAGCCGCGCCTGGTCGCGCAGAGCGCGGCCCGGCGGCGGCGACCTTTTCCGGCGCCGACTTACTGGTCGAGGTTGAGGTCGATAGCCGGTTGACTTTGGCAGTGCGCACGCGGCCCGCCGATTGGTTTCCCGGTCAGGCGGTCCGCGTCGGCATCCCGTCGGAGGCGGTGTGGCCAATCCCCGAGGCCGACGAGGGTGCGCCGTGAGACAGTCGATAAGCGCCATACTGGCTGCGCCGCCCGCGGCGACGCTGCTGCTCGGGTTGCTCGCCGTCCCGCTGGTGTTGCTGGTACGGGTGAGCCTGTACCGCGTCGCCGACGGCCACGGCTTCTACACCCCGAACACCTGGACGCTGATCACTACGACGCAGTGACCGACGCCTACGGCCTCCGGATGGCGGGCTACACCGTGCTGTTCAAGCGCCGGCGTCGCCGTGCTGACGGTGGCCGCCGGGTTCGCGACGGGCGCTGTGGCTGCGGAGCTGTCGAGCCGGTGGCGGGGCGCTGGTGCTGGCGGTCGTCCTGGCCCCGAAGCTGGCGAGCGTGCTGGTGATCCTGTTCGGACTGCAACTCCTGCTGGCCGACACCGGGCCGGTGAACCGCGCGCTCGTGGCGACGGGCCTGATCGCCGCCCCGCTGCAACTGCTCCGCGGGCCGGCCGGTGCTGTCATCGGCGAGGCAACGTTAATATTGCCTTATTCGATTCTGATCATCTACACCCATCTGCTCGGCCTCGACCCGCTGCTGGAGCCAGCGGCCGCGCGGGGCTGGGGCGCGTCGGCGTGGCAGCGGTTCGTGCGGGTGACGCTGCGCTGGCGCGCCGGGGCTGGTGCTCGCCGGCGAGCTACGCTGGTGTGGGGATCAAGGCGCGTTCCTCGGCCCGCTGCTACTCGGCGGACCGGCGGAGACAACGTTGTCGGTCGAGGTCCACCGGCAAGGATTCGACCTGCCGCTGGCCGCGGCGGCGGCCGAGGCGGTCCTGCTCACCGCCACCGCGCTGGGTGCCTCGCCGCATACACGCGCGACCGGCCGCTGGCGGAGGCCGACGATGCTCCGGCGAGGGTCGCGGCGATCGGCCTGCTCACCACCGTCTTCCCGGCGTCGCCGCTGGGGTACGCGGTGTGGGTGTCGTTTTCGCCGGACTCGTTTCTGACTCCGCCGGCCGGCCGGTGGTCCCTGCGGTGGTACGCCGCGTACCTGGCGGATCGCCGATGGACGGCGCGGCCAGCGGCGGGGCGCTGACCGGGCGCCGGGGCGGCGGTGGCCGTCGCTGCCGGTGTCCCGCTGGCTCTACGCCCTGGGCGCGCGCTACCGCTTTCACGGCCGGCGGGTGCTGGCGACGGCGGTGTTGCTGCCGTTCAGCGTTCCAGCCGCTGTCCTCGGCATGGGGTTGCTGCTGCTGCTTCACGTCACCGGCTTGGGCAATCCGGCGGGTCTGATGCTGGTACACGGTCTGCTCGGTCTGCCGGTGGTGTACCTGACCGCGCGCCGCCATCTGACGGGGTGAGCCGCCGACCCGGGGAGGCCGCCGCTCGCGGGCTTGGGGCGAGCGGGCAGACGGCGTGGCGAGTGACGCCGCTGGCTCACTCCGGCGATCGCCACCGGGGGCAGCGGCGGCGTTCGCCATCTCGCTGAACGAGGCGACAGTCACCTTGTTCCTGGCGACGCCAACGACCGAGACGATGCCAGCAGTCGCATGGGCGCAGCTGCGCTATTCACCGTCGCCGCTGGTGGCGGTGGCGTCGTGCGTGAGCGTGGCGGTGGGAGGGATCGTGGCGGCGGTGGTGGCCGCCGCCTGGAGCCGGTGGAAACGACCCGATTGAGTCGGCGGGGATGCCCTTGCGAGCGGATTCGGCACGCGATATGATGCCACCACACCCGATCGGACGAACTCGTCTGGTCAGGTGGAGAGGTGGCTGAGTGGCCGATAGCACCGCTTTGCTAAAGCGGCGTAGGGTTTACCCCCTACCGCGGGTTCGAATCCCGCCCTCTCCGTTTCCTGCCAATGACTTACGTCGCGTTGTCGGCGTCGGGTGCCCTCCTCGGCTCGGGGTTGGATGTGCGCCCGTGGGAGCGCGGCGGTGGCGTTTGGTGGCGGCAGCTTGGCCGGCTTCACGTCCTGATGCGCCAGCCCGGCGGCGGGGGCAGCGGTCAGGCCGTCCGCAGCCTGCCGGCCCTCGCGCTGGATCTGCACTTCCTGCTCCGGCGGGCGTTGGTCGTCCATGGCGACCTCCCGGGGTGTCGAGTCGAACACGGTGTCGACCGGCGAATCGGGCTTTCACCCGCCCTCTCACTCCAGGCCCAGTCCGTCCAGCCAGATCCGCAGCGGCGGGGCCCCCCAGGAGTCGAGGCCGATTGTCAGGTAGTTCATCGTCTTCAGGTCGGCCCCTTCCCGTTTCCAGAGCCTGTCCCCTGCCAGGGGAACGGCGATTCGCAGCCAGCCCTCGCGTGCCTCATTGTGCGGCGGTTGCCTCAGCAGGTCGTCGCGCGGCGTCAGTCGCACGAACCGTGTGGCCGACTCGTACAGGGTGACAACCGGATTGGGGCCTTGCCACCCCGTCACGTCCTCGTTGACCGCCTTGATCCAGAAGACCAGGCGGCTCTTGCCCTCCAGCGCAAGGCCCGCCTTCCGCGCGGACGGGTAGAGCAGGTTCACCCGGGCGCCGCTGTACGGCTTGACGAGGGCACGCACCGAAGACTTGCCGGCGATGAGCACCTCCCGGTCGTCGACAAACTTGACCTTCGAGTCGTCCCAGCCCGGCGGCTTGTCGTCCTGCCAGGTCCACTCCTTCGCCTGCCCGTCAGTGCCCAGTTCCGCCACATTGGCGACGACGTAGAAATCGCGCCAGGCCAGGTCGGACAGCAGCCCGTTGTTGACCGTCAGCCCCACGCGGTAAAAGCCCGGAGCGCGGAACATGTGGCGGACCTGCGCCTTGTCGGTGACGGTCCCGTCGCCCAGGTCCAGGCGGTAGCGAAGAGGGTGTCCGTCGGGGTCGCTGCTGCCGGCGGCGTCGAACGCCACTTCCTGCCCTACCCTGGCGAACGATGGGCCGGCCAGCCGCGCCTGCGGTGGGTGGGTAATTCCTGGTTTGTCCGGGTGCTGGGTGGCGTGGGTAACGTCGTCGAGGTGGACGTCCTTCGCCGTGTTGCCCTGGAACACGTTGGCAGCCAGGTCCAGCCAGTCGGCGTGCTGGGCATAGACGCCCCAGCGGTTGTCGCGCAGGGTGTTTTGCTCGATGATCCAGTGAAACGCCTTCCACTTTCGCCCGCGGGTGCCCAGGTCGCCGACCAGCGCGATGCCGGCCCCGTTGTTTCCCACGCAGCGGTTGCGACGGACCATCGTGTGACTCGACGGGCCGAACAGGAACACGATGCCGGCATGCCCCGCCTCGGGCAAGTGGGGCGAGTTGTGATTGCCCCGTGGCAGGCCGTTGTACGACGCCTCGTTGCCGATCAGCACCGTCTGGTCGGACGCCCCCAGCCAGAACCCGTAACTGCCGTGGTTGGCCTTGTTGCGGAGGTAGGTGTTGCGCGGCGACCAGGCTTCGACGCAGTTGTTGTTGGCGTGGGAGCAGTCGTTGCCCTCGAACAGGTTGCCAGTGCTGACCCAGCCGTTGAGCACGCGAATGAAGATCCCGTCGCCGCCGTGCGTGCAGGAGTTGCCGACGAACCGATTGTCGTTGGATCCGCTCTCGATCAGCACGCAGGCCGAGTCGCGGGCATGGACCTCGCCGGGGCGGATGCGAATCCCGTGGTTGAGGTCGTTGCCGCACACCGCGTTGCGGCAGGCGTTCCACAGCCGCAGGCAGGTGTTGGAGGCGCGGGAAAAGTCGTTGCCCTCCAGCCGGTTGCCGTTGCAGCCGACCAGCACGCAGCCATCCCAGACGTTGTTCGCTCGACATTTGCGGACCGTCGAGCGGTGGACCCGCTCCAGAACGATGCCGCCGCGACGGCCGTTTTCTCCCCAGCCGAACGCCGGGTCGTGGAAGTTGCCGGAGAAGTTACACCCAACCGTCCAGTTCACTCCGTCCTCGACGCGCAGACCCGTCTCCCAACGCGGACGTTGACGTTCTTCAGCGTGACGTTGGAAACCCCTTGGCGACAATGTCGACCCCGGTATACGTCTTTCGGGTCGCCGAGCAGCGCGATCACTCCAGCGCGACTGTCGATGCTGACGCCGGACGTCTTCACCACCAGCGGGCCGTAGGTCTTCTTCGGGTCGAGGGTGATGTCGGCGGTGATCTCCAGCGGAGCAGCCACCGGGTTGGGGGCGGGGGCCGGGTCGATCCACAGAACCTCCCACCCCGGTAAGGCTGCCTTCACCCAAGCGAGGCCGATCTGGGTCACCTTGCTTTGACCCAGTTCAAGCCATTTGAGTCTCTTCAGCCCGACCAGGTGCTCCATCGCCGCGTCGCCCACCGCGACCCGGAGGTCGGCGAGTCGCCGCAGGCGGACGATGTCGGCGTCGGTGACCCGGACCCGCTCGTCCCGATTGACACCCCGGACCTTGACCGGCGCCCGCGGCAGGTCGGCGAGGCCGGCCAGCGCGACCAGGCCGAGCAGTCCCACCGCCAGGGCCATTCGCATCGGATGGCGGGGCAGGCGCATGGCGCGGCGGGCGGGTGCGGCGGTGGCGTCGATGCGGGCCAGCTCATCCGCCGCGGGCCAACCATCGTCCCCCGGCAGCGTCGGCTGAGCACCGGAGGGAATGGCGGGATCGGCGGAGCAGGTTTCTCCCCGCGGAACGGAATGCGGGGGAGCGGTGGACGGGTCGACGGTGTTGGCGGAAGGGAAATCGGGGATCGTCATGGCTCGCCTCCCGCACAGCCCAGGCGCCCCGCTGGGCCAAGGGGGCAGGATCGGTGTCGACGACTACGGGGATCCCTTGCAGGTTTCATGGTATCGCAGGCCGGCGCGTGACAACTCCCCGCGGCCCCGCGTTTCCTGCGAGCTGACACCGGACATCAAATGCTCGAATGGCGCACGCAGGATGGCGCGACGAGAGGCCCCATTACCCAAACGAGTCATCTCGCAGCCTTCGTATCGTAGAAGGCGGTAAAGTCCGTGGCAAGGACGTCCGGTCGCGCCGTCATAGGAGGCGGGGGAGGTCAGTGCTTGCTGACTGACTACGCCGCGGCAGGCAAGACATTCCAGGTCGGCCAACGGTACCCATTCGTTCACCGCTTGCCGGCGCGGCCGTGGGCGGATAGCCTGCCGCGGGAGGGCCGTTGTCATGATGCGTTTCGCCTGTCTCGCCGCCGTCCTGCTGGGGAGTGGCGCCCTGGCTCACCTGCCTGATGCCAGGCCCGCGGATGTGGGCATGGACCCCGTCCGGCTGGCGCGCATCGACGCCGCCGTCGAACAGGCGATCGCCGAGGGCCGCTGTCCCGGCGCCGTCGTGCTCGTCGCCCGCGCGGGCAAGGTCGTCTGGCGCAAGGCCTACGGACTGCGGGCACAGCAGCCGCGCCCGGAGCCGATGACGACCGACACCGTGTTCGACCTCGCCTCGCTCACCAAGCCGATCGCCACCGCCACCGCCGTCCTGCTCCTCGTCGAACGCGGTAAGCTGCGGCTCGACGATCCGGTCGCCCACCACCTGCCGGCGTTCGGCGCCAACGGCAAGGGCAAGGTCACCGTCGAACAGTTGCTGCTGCACACCTCCGGCCTGATCGCGGACAACTCGCTGGCCGACTATCGCGGCGGCCGTCTCAAGGCGATTCAGAATATTTGCGATCTCAAACTGTCAGTCGAGCCAGGCGCCCGGCTCGTCTACTCCGACGTCGGCTTCATCGTCCTGGGGCAGTTGGTTGAACAGGTGTCTGGCGAGCCGCTGGAGGCGTTCACCAAACGCAACATCTTCGACCCACTGGCCCTGGCCGACACCGGCTTCCGCCCCGTCGCCGCGCGCTGCGCTCCCACGGAGAAGGACGGCGATCACTGGCTGCGCGGCGTCGTCCACGACCCGCGCGCCCGCCTGCTGGGCGGCGTCGCCGGCCACTGCCGGCCTGTTCGGCACGGCCGACGACCTGGCGGTCTACGCGCAGATGCTCCTCGACGACGGGACCTGCGGCGGGCGGACGGTGATGAAGAAGGAAACGGTCCGCCGGATGACGGAGGCCCGGCCGGTGCCGGGCGGGCAGCGCGCCCTCGGCTGGGACGTGCGCACGGCGTTCTCCGGGAACCGCGGCCAGCACTTCGCCGGGTTCGGCCACACCGGGTTCACCGGCACCTCGCTGTGGATCGACCTGCCGAGCCGAACCGTCGTCGTATTGACCAACCGGGTCCATCCCAACGGCAAGGGCGAGGGGTTTCCTCGCCTGCGCGGACGCATCGCCACGCTTGCCGCCGAGGCGATCGTTCACCCGCCGTTTCCTCCCGGCCTGGGGGGCGCGGTGCTGACCGGGATCGACGTGTTGCGGCGGGGAGGAGTTCAGCCGCCTGGCCGGACGCCGGTCGGCCTGGTAACGAACCACACCGGCCTGGCCGGCGACGGTGAGTACCGTCGACCTGTTGCACACGGCGCCGGGGGTGAAACTGGTCGCCCTGTTCAGTCCCGAGCACGGGCCGCGGGGCAGTCGATCGGGCGGCAGCCGATGGCATCGACGCGAAGACCGGCTTGCCGGTCTACAGCCTGTACGGCGACCGCCGCCGCCCGGCCGCCGAGCGCTGCGCGGCCTCGATACCCTCGTCTTTGATATTCAGGATATTGATGTCGTTTTTACACCTATCTGACCACTCGGCTATTTTGCTGGAAACGGCGGCCGCCCACAAGCTGCGGCTGGTCGTTCTCGATCGACCCAACCCGGTCGGCGGCCTCGCCGTCGAGGCCGGTGCTGGAGAAGCGGTTCGAGTCGTTCACCGGCTACCATCCGCTGCCGGTGCGGCACGGCATGACGCTCGGCGAGCGCGGCTGCTTCTGCTCAACGCTGAGCGGAAGATCGGCGCCGATCTGCAAGGTCAAAATGGAAGGGTGGCGGCGCGAGCAGCTGTATGACCGAACTACCTGACCTGGGTCGACCTGTCCTCGAACATGCGCAGCCTGACGGCGGCGCTGCTCTATCCAGGGGTCGGTCTGCTGGAAACGACGAACCTGTCGGTCGGCCGCGGCACCGACCGGCCGTTCGAGCAGATCGGCGCGCCGGATCGACGGTCGACGGCTCGCCGCCGCCCTGAACGCGGCCTCGCCTTCCCGCGGCACGCCTGGTCTCGGTGCGCTTCACCCTGCAGAGCAGCACCCACGCGAAAAAGGAGTGGCGGCGTCCACCTCTACCTGGACGACTGCCATTCGAGTCGCTGCCGGTCGGCCTGACCATGCGACGACCCTCCGCCGCCTGTACCTGCACGACTGGCAGACGAGCGCCGCCAACGTGCTCCTCGGCCACGCGGATTCACCGGGCACTGGAGCGCGCGAACCGGCGGATCGGCCTGCGGGCGGCGGAGGGGGTGAAGGCGTTCGTGCCGGTGCGGAACAAGTACCTGTTGTATTGAATGAGGGAGGGATACGCGGCGCCCGCTCGTGGCGCGGGTCGGCTATACTGAAAGAGGTGGAACCGGGCCGGCTCGTCTTCACGGAGAACGCTTCATGTCCTTGCCGCGCGATCCGCGTCGCGACTTACGCCTCGACCGCCTCGACGACCGGGACGGCGTGCAGCCGGCCCATCTCGGTTCGGCCGCTCATGTCGGCTCGTCGCTGTCGGCCGGTCTCGGCACGCGCGACGCCACCAACGCCTACCGGGCGCTGATCGACGCGGTGTTCACCGCGCCGGGCGCAACCGAATGGCTGGCGGTCTTGAGGCGGAAAGTGGCTGCCTATCTCGCCGACCGGGACTCGGAGCGCCGGCCGTCTGTCCCGTCCGACGCCATCCGTGCGGCGGATGATCGCTGGGATTGAACGGCGTGCAATCGGAACGATGAGAGGGGAAACCGGCAGGCGGCCGCAGCATCACGGCAACGATCACCTGCCGGCTTCGCCCTAGACGAGAATCCGCGTCACCTTGCCGGAGCCGACCGTCTTGCCGCCCTCGCGGATGGCGAAGCGGAGGTCGGCGTCCATGGCCACCGGGGTGCCCGGCGGCAGCTCGACGCGCACCGTGGTGGTGTCGCCGGGCAGGCACATCTCGACGCCGTCGGGCAGAGTGACGGTGCCGGTGACGTCGGTGGTGCGGAAGTAGAACTGCGGCCGGTAGCCGGTGAAGAACGGCGTGTGCCGACCGCCCTCGTCCTTGCCCAGGACGTAGACCTGGGCCTCGAACGTCGTGTGCGGCGTGATCGACGCAGGCTTGGCGAGCACCTGCCCGCGCTCCACCTCGTCCCGCTTCACGCCACGAAGCAGCGCGCCGACGTTGTCGCCGGCAATCGCCTCGTCCATGCGCTGGTGGAACGTCTCCAGCCCGGTCACCACACACCGCCGTGGTGCCCGCGCCAGGCCGACGATCTCCACCTCCTCCTTGACGCGGACCCGGCCGCGCTCGACGCGGCCGGTGACGACCGTGCCGACGCCCTCGATCTGGTGGACGTTCTCGATCGACATCAGGAACGGCCGGTCCTCCTCGCGCGGCGGCAGCGGGATGTACGAGTCGAGGGCGTCCATCAGCTGATCGATGCACGCACAGGCGGCGTCGTCCGTGCCGTCGCTCCGCAGCGCCGCGTAGGCGTTCCCACGGACGATGGGCGTCTCGTCGCCGGGGAACTCGTAGCGGTGCAGCAGGTCGCGGATCTCCAGCTCGATCAGGTCGAGCATCTCCGGCTCTTCCACCAGGTCACACTTGTTCAGAAACACGACCAGCCGCGGCACGCCCACCTGGCGAGCGAGCAGCAGGTGCTCGCGGGTCTGCGGCATCGGTCCGTCGTCGGCCGCCACCAGCAGGATGGCGCCGTCCATCTGGGCGGCGCCGGTGATCATGTTCTTGATGAAGTCGGCATGACCGGGGCAGTCGATGTGGGCATAGTGGCGGTTGGCCGTCTCGTACTCGACGTGGCCGGCGGTGATGGTGACGATCTTCGTCTCGTCGCGGATCGTCCCGCCCTTGGCGATGCCCTCGTAGGACATCACCTGCCCGCCGAACCGCCGCACCTGCCGGGCGCTGATCGCCGCGGTGAGCGTGGTCTTGCCGTGATCGATGTGCCCGATGGTGCCGACGTTGACGTGCGGCTTGGTCCGGGTGAACACCCCCTTGACCATCGCCTGAGTCTCCCGACGCGCGCCATGCCCGCCGTCCGATCGGCCCCGTGCCGCCGGCCGCAGGTGGGTCGCGCCGGGGAAGGACACGGCCGGGCGGAGGGATGTTCGGGATTCTGGCGGACAAAGGGGAAAAAGGACCGCCCGGCACCAATTGCCCAGGTGGCCGCGTCGGTTTTCTCCCACGCGCTGTCCGATCGGCGGCATGATTTCGATGGTAAGAGAAGGACAGCCTGCGCAAGGCGGGAGGTCGGCCGGGGCGGCTCAAACAGGCCCCCGCGAGTGATGGGTAGAATGCAGGCTGGACGAATAATCAGAACAAGGGACCGAAGGCGGGACGTCGGCCGGGACCGCGCGGGCGCGGCCCCGGGTAGGATGCCTTCGCTTGCTCTCGAACCACGCGAGAAGAGTCGTCACCGAGGATACGGTCCATGAAGCAGCTCATTGCCAACCTGATGAAGAAGCCCGCCGGAGCACGGGGCGACGGAGAAGGCGGCCGCGGCGCCGCGGCCGCACAGCCGGCCGCAGCTGCTGCCGCTCGAAGACCGTTCTTTGCCCGCGGTTACCCCGACCGGCATGCTCACCGGCGTGGCGTTCCTCGACCGCAACCTCAACGGGGTGTTCAATCCGGGGGTGGACCTCCGCCTCGCCGGCGCGACCATTCGTCTGCAAGGGACGACCAAGACGGGCGCGACGATCAACACCGCCGTGGTCACCAACGCCCTCGGCGTCTACACCTTCTACGACCTGCAACCGGGCAAGAACTACACGTTGAGCAGCGGTCCCGGCGTGGTGGCGCGGCCGAACACCTTCGGTGCCCGCATCGGCACCGCCGTGACGACAACCAATGGCACGGATTACTGGGTCGACGGGCTGCAGTCGTTCACCCGGAACCTGGCGTTCGGCGGCCTCACCGCCGGCACCTTCTCGCTCCGCCAGTTCATCGCCTCGGCGGCCACCGGCACCTTCCAGCTGCACGTCGCCGGGGCAGGCGTCAGCGCGGCCTCCGGCCGGTCCAACAGCGCCCCCACCACCGCTGGCACCACGACTGACCGCACCGGGACGGTGGCCACGGGCGGGAACAGCTCGTTCATCGACCTGGCCGGTGTGTTCACCGATGCCGACCTGTCCAACAACAGCCAGATGCGGATTCACACCATTGTCGATGGGACCGTCCGCGACATCGACATCGAGCTGTTCGACAAGGATGCGGCGCGCACCGTCGCCAACTTCTACAACTACGTTCTGGCCAACAAGTACGACTACTCGGTGTTCCATCGCGAGACGAAGGTCGGGGTGCTCACCCCGGACGGGTCTGCCTCCGGGATCGAGGTTCTCCAGGGCGGCGGGTTCAAGTTCCCCGTCACCACCACCACCGCTCTGGCGGACGCCGGGTACGGGACGCTGACCTCGATTCAGACCGATGGGGATGTGAAAAACGAGTTCTCCAGCGCCCACCTGAACAGCCGCGGCACCCTGTCCATGGCCCGATCGTCGGCGCTCGATAGCGCCAGCAGCCAGTTCTTCTTCAACATGCTGTCGAATCCGGGTCTCGACGCCACGTCCAGCCCGTATACCGTCTTCGCCCAGGTGATCGGTGGCTCGCTTGGGGTGAACCAGCAGACCCTCGACGCGCTCTTCCAGCAGCTGTCGATCACCAACCTCAACAGCACCGACAGCCAGCGGGCGGCGGCCGACAAGGTTCCGACGGCGTTGTCCGGGATCTCCGGCGAAGTGCCCACCTCCGGCTACACCGACGTCACCAAGCTGCCGACCGGGAAGAACCTCGCCGCCATCACCGACATCGAGGTCCTCAAGGTGGGCGAGCGGCTCACCTACGAGATCGTGTCGAACAGCAACGCCAAGCTCTTCAAGAGCGTGAAAATCGTCAACAACCGGCTCGTCTTCGACACCGACACCAATTCCTCCGCCAGCGGCACGGCGTCGATCGTGGTCCGGGCGACCGATCGGTTCGGGAAGTCGACCCTGAACGTTCTCAACGTGAGCGTCACGCACCCGAAGACGGCCGCCGTCCTCAATACGTCCCCTTCGGTCCCGGCGGACGGCACCTCGGTGAAGGCCCCGCCGGCCAGCGGGTCGCTGTACGCCGTGCTGACCAGTACCGATGCGAAGGCCACCTATTCCTATGCCTGGTCGGTCAACGGCAGTACGGTCACCGGTGCCACCGCCAGCAGTTACGCGATTGGCAGTCTGAAGGCCGGCGATGTGGTCAAGGTGACGGTGACGCCGATGTACAATGGCATCGCCGACACGAGCGCCGCCGCCACCGCCTCCACGACCATCAACTCGGCGCCGACCGCCACCGTGTCGGTCACTCCGGCCGCCCCGGCGCCGGGGGCCGTCCTGACCGGCACCGTCCAGGCGACGGACGCCAACGGGGATACGGTTACCAAGACGTACCAGTGGTTCGTCAACAACGTGGCGATCGCGGGTGCCACGGGGACCACCTACACGCTGGCGAGCGACGTCGCCGCCGCGACGCCGGTACGGTTCGAGGTGACTGTCACCGACGGCAAGGGCGCGGGCGTTGTTTACTCGGCGTCCGTGGCCGTCAACACGGCGCCGACCGTCACGGTGGCGCTCAGCAGCACCACTCCGACCCCTGGCACCGTCCTCACCGCAACCCCCACCACGCACGACGCCAATAGCGACACCGTTTCCGTCGCCTACCAGTGGTATGTCGGTGGCGTGCTGCAGTCGGGAGCCACCGCCGCCACCTTCACCGTGCCGACGGGCACGGCGGCCGGGACCGAGGTCAAGGTCGAGGCGACGCCCTACGACGGCAAGTCGTACGGCGCCGTTACCTCGGCGCTCGCGACCGTGGCGAATGTGGCGCCGACCGTCAGCGTGTCGCTCGACAACACGACTCCGACACCCGGGACGGTCCTCACCGCCACCGCCACGCCGGCGGACGGGAACAACGACCCGGTTTCCCTCTCCTACCAGTGGTCTGTCGGCGGGGTGGTACAGGCGGGCGCCACCTCCAACACCTTCGAGGTGCCGGCGGGCACGGCGGCTCAGACCGAGGTCAAGGTCGTGGTGACCCCCAACGATGGCACGGTCGACGGCACGACTGGGTCCGCGACGGCGATCGTCGCGGCCATCATCTGACCCCGTCTTCTCCAGCCAGCCTACCCGCCCCGACCTGCTCGCCAGGCCGGGGCGGGGTCGTTTTCCGGCCGATGCGCCCATCGACTCGACAAAGCGAGCAAGGCCGGCACCATCGGCGTCGTCCGATTCCTCGGCTCCCTCGGCAAATAAAGAAAAGGTCTCCTCCGCCCCGCGCCGATCTAATCGGTACGCTGAACACTCGGTCCAGGGGGAGGATCCCCCGGGCGCTGCGGTCGGGCGGGACGTGCCTGGTCCCGTCGATGGGGGCGAGAGCCATGACCAATGGATTGCTGGCTGCCGTCGTGGCAGCACTACTGACGGCTGCCCAGACTCCGGCCCCGACTCCGGTCGGGCTGGCGTCGGTGCCACCGCAGCCGGTCGAGGGGATCTCGTCCGCCCCGCTGCAAGCCATCCCCGCAGACGACCCGCCGGTCGCCGCCGGCGCGCCCACCGCCTGGGTCACCGCCGACTACCTGGTCACCTGGATGAAGGGGGTCCGGGTGCCGCCGCTCCTGACCACCAGTCCACCCGGCACGGCGCGGGCCTCCGCCGGCATTCTCGACCAGCCGAACACCACCACGCTGTTCCAGGGGTGGCAGAACGAGGGGGCGCGGTCCGGGTTCCGGATCGACGCCGGCACCTGGCTGCTCCGTGACGAGGGGCTGCAACTGGAGGCGGGGGCATCAGTGATCGAGTCGCGGTCGGCAGGCATCAACGCCGCGTCGGACGGATCACGCATCCTCGCCCGGCCATTCATCAATGCCCTCACCGGCTCGCCGGACGCCATCCTGGTGGCTTTTCCCGACGCCAGCTCCGGCGACGTGAGCATCCGCAATCTCTCCGGCAACTTTTACGAGGCGCACGTCACCGTCGCGAAGACGATCCCCTGCACCTCGTTCGAGGCGCTGCTCGGCTACCGCTTCTTCCGCTACGACGAAACCCTGACGATGCAGCAGCGGCTCCGGCCGATCGGCCTCGGTGCCCTGGTCGACTCGGAGTTCACCAGCGTCGACAAGTTCCGCGCCCAGAACGAGTTCCACGGCCTCGACCTCGGCGTCCGCGGTCAGTTCGGCACGGACGACCTGACGGTCGATGTGCTCGCCAAGGTGGCGGTCGGCCGGTTGCAGCGGCGGCTCACCGTTCGCGGCGTCCAGTACGAGGCGCCGACTGCCGGACCGGCGGTCGCCCAGGTCGGCGGGGTGTATGCGCTGGCGAGTAACATCCGCACCCTGAACGACACCGAATGGGGGGCGATCCCCGAGCTGGGCGTCGGCGTGGCCTATCGCGTCCGCGACAACACGCTGATCCGTCTCGGTTACTCGGTGTTGTGGCTGTCGGGCATCACCCGCGCCGGCGAGATGGTCGACACCACGCTCAACCCGAACCTGTTCCCGCCGGCGACGAACCCGTCCGCCGACCCGCAGCGGCCCGCGCCGCTGAACCCCCGCACCGACCTGTGGATCCAGACGCTCAGTCTCGGCCTGGTGTTCACCTACTGAGCGGTGGGGCGCTCCCCCACGGCCGCTCTTCAGTCTGGCCGGCCAGTCGCCCCGGTATCCACCGCTCGGGCGACTGGTCAGCGTTTGTCCAGGTCGAACGTGTCGAACAGCATTCCCTGCTGGTCGAACGCCTTGAAGCACAGCCGCCCGCCCTGGATTCCGACCTGACAGAAGTGGTGATCGGACCGACACTGCGCCTTGAAGAATGTCGGCACCGGCGCGAAGCTCTCCAGCCGCCCGCCGCCGCCGCCGGAGGTAATGTACAGCACCCCACGCTGCCGGTCGACCTTGCCGGCGCGGATCGGCCAGCTGCGCTCGTAGACGTGAATGTGGCCGTTGAAGACGATGTCGACGCGATGCTTCTCGTACAGTCCGACCAGCTGCCGCACATTCGGGTCGCCCTGCTTCGACGCCACCCCCTTCCAGGTGTTGCCGAAGTCATCGCCGTCCGAGCTGTACGCCGGGTGATGATGATAGACGAACTTCCACGTCGCGTCGGACCGCCCCAGCTCGGCGTCGAGCCAGCGGTACTGCTCGCTGGCCGGCCCGACGCCGCGGTTGGTGTCGAGCACGAAGAAGTCGGCGTTGCCGTAGCGGTAGCGGTAGTGGTACTCCGGCGCCGGCAGTGCGAAGTAGCGGTAGTAGTGCGGGTGGTTCTTCTCATGGTTGCCGATGCACGGGTAGACCGGCACGCGCGCGAACAGTTCGCGGCACGGCTCGAACAGCTCGGTCACCCACTCGCGCCGGTCCGGCCCATTGTCGACCACGTCGCCAAGATGGACGACGAAGTTCGGCCGCTGCTGCCACATCAGCGCGGCCAGCTTGTGCGTCACGGTCGGGTTCTTCTGCGTATCGCCCACCACCACGAACGAGAACGCCTCGTCGCCGCCGACCGCCGTCTGGAACGTCAGGAGCGGGCTTTCCAGCTTGCCGCCGGCGCCCTCGGTCACCACCTGGTAGACGTGGGCACGACCCGGCTCCAGCCCGGTCAGGGCGACCTCGTGCAGCGTCACCCCGGCTGGCCCCTCCGCCGTCCGCGTCGCCGCGCCGACGCCGTAGCGGACCGTCGACGTGCCCGGAAAGCTGGTTTCCCACAGGACGGTGATGCCGGTCGGCGTGGCGAACTGCAGGTACGGGGCGACGACGAAGTGCGGGAACGCCGGCTCGGCCGGCGGTGCGCCGGTCGGAGCGGCCGGCGTCGGCGGCACGGGCCGGCCGGTCAGGGCGACGCCCACCGCGAGAAACAGGACCACTCCCAGACCAGCCAAACGCTGACGCGACACGACGACTCCTCCGTGCGGGCTGCGCGAAACCCCCAGGAGGTTTTCCCACTTCGCCGCCCGGTCGTCAAGCGCCGGGTTCGCGGCGGAGGAAGGCGTCGATCAGGCCGTTCACCCGCTCCGGCTGCTCGTGCTGCAGCCAGTGGGTCGCGTCGTCGAGGGTGACCAGCTCGCCGGCGTCGCACTGCTCGACCGTACCCTGCGCCAGTTCGCGGTTGAGGAAGGCGTCGCGGGCGCCCCACAGCACCAGCGTCGGCACGCGGATGCGGGAGTCGGCCGGGAAGTGCGGCGGCCGCTGCACCACGGCGCGATACCAGTTGATCATGCCGGTCAGCGCGCCGGGCCGTGCCCAGGCGCGGCGGTACTCGGCCAAGTCGGCCTCGGTGAACGTGCCGGGCCGGCTGGTCCGCACCAGCGCATCGGCGAGCATGCGGAAGTCGTTTCGGCGCGCCAGCCACTCCGGCAGCCACGGCAGCTGGAAGAACGCCATGTACCAGCTCTTCCGCCGCTGCGCCCAGCTCCGCCGCAGCTCGCGCTCCATCGCCCGCCAGTGCGGGCAGTTGAGCACCACCAGCCGCCGCACCCGCGCCGGGTGGCGGAACGCCGTCCACAGAGCGACGCCGCCACCCCAGTCGTGGCCGACGACGCACGCCCGCTCGGCGCCGACGGCGTCGATCAGTCCGACCACGTCGCCGGCCAGCGCATCGAGCCGGTACGCCGACAGCCCGGCCGGCTGGTCGCTGGCGCCATAGCCGCGCTGGTCCGGCACGATCACCCTATATCCGCGATCGGCGAAATAGGGGATCTGTTTTCGCCACGAGTACCAGAACTCGGGGAAGCCGTGCAAGAAGACGAGCGGCTCGCCGTCGGGCGGCCCGGCCTCGACGATGTGTAGCCGGACGCCATTGGTGACGATCTCGCGGTGGGTCATGGTGCGCGCTCGACGCCGGGCGATATCAGAACTGGAACTCCAGCCCGAGGTTCAGGCCGTGCGCCCAGAAGTCGTTGGCGGTGACCGTCCGCTCCGGCTGGGCGCGGCCGGTGCCGATGCCGGGCGGGTTGGCCTTGCCGGTCAGCGCCACGCTCTGCGAACTGTTGATCCGCGGGTCGATCTGGTCGCCCGGCCGAGCCACCGAGTCGGTGTACAGGAAGCCGTAGCCGATCGACGCCCGCAGGTTCGTCAGCAACTGCACCCCGACCGTCAGGTTCGCCTCCGGCAGCACCGCCATCCGCACCTTGGCGGTGTGGCCGATGTTGGTCGGCTGGGCGAACAGTCCGCCGGCGAAGGTCCGCGCCGCGCCGCCAGCCGGCGTGTTGAACCGGGCCGTCACCGTCTCGCCGGTGATGTTGACCCGCTCATTCATGATACCATACGCCACCTTGGCGAGCAGGTTGGCCGACAGCCGGCCGGCCGACCAGGACAGCGACAGCCCGGCGCCGGGGCCGGCGAACTGGTTATAGGTGCCGAACCAGTCGCGGGTCAGCAGCGGCTCGCCGGCGCCGGTCAGCGGGGCGGTGCGGGTGCGATACGTCAGGCTCTCGTACAGGTAGAGGTAGCGAGCGCCGAACAGTGCGTCGATTTGAATAGTGCCATACTCGCAGGCGTTGGCCAGGCAGTACAGGTCGCCGCCGATCAGCTGGCTGGACACCGCCAGCCCGGC
This sequence comes from Gemmataceae bacterium, assembly GCA_046350215.1. Taxonomy (GTDB): domain Bacteria; phylum Planctomycetota; class Planctomycetia; order Gemmatales; family Gemmataceae; genus JAXMAU01. The sequence goes on from JAXMAU010000044.1 coordinate 32,129, forward strand.
CTCGCCCGCCGCGGTCCGGCCGGACAGCGGGTAGACCGCCGCGGTCCGGCGCGTGGCACCGATGTACGGCACCGCCAGCCGCGTTTCCCCGGTCGGATCGGCGAACCCGGTCTGCGTGGTCGCCGCCGCCAGGAAGAAGCCGCTGCCCTCGACGCCGATCCCGCGCTGGTCGTCGAACCACATGCCGAGGGTGAACCGCCCGCCGTCGCGCCACGGCTGCGACACATACTCGTTGCCCAGCAGCAACCGCGTCCCTGGCCGGTCGACCAGCCCGGTCGAGTCGCGGCTCACCGCCGAGGCCAGTAGCGGCACCGGCAGCGGCGTGTCGCGCAGCTTCCAGTGCAGGTACTCGACCCCGCCGTACACCGAGCCGAGCGCCGGCGGCAGCTCGGCGAACGGCCGCAGCGGCGGGAGCACCGGGCTGGACAGGTCGGGTTCGGTGTACGGCAGGACGCGCGGCTCGGCGCAGAGGCTGCCGGCCAGGAGCAACGCCGCCGCCACCGACGCGAGCAGCCCGCGGATCCCCATCCCCCACCTCCTTGCCGACCCGTCGCCGCAAGCGCGCACGGACGCGACGCTGCCGCTCCTGACTATTATCGGCCGGCGGCGCGACTTTCTGCGGGTTGCGCCGGTGGGATCGAGGATCAGTGGTCTGCCACTTCGGCAAGCGACACAAACCGGGGCGATTGGGGAAGCAGGTCGCCGCCGCTGCGTTTCCCACTCCCTCCCGTTCGCCCCAAAACCGCGCCGGGCTGCTGTTGCTCCAAATCGTCCAATCTGATCCAATGGCGGAAGCACGCCATTTCTCCCGGCCCTCCACGGCCGCCTCTCGGGGAGTTCGACTGATGGCAAGCGACATGGTGGTAGCGCTCGCCCGGGCAACGCAGGACGGGTTCACCTTCTTCGGGCACAACGCCAACGCCCATTCGGGCGAGACGCCAACGCTGGTCGGGACGCCGGGGAGCGAGTTCGCCCCCGGAGACGTCGTCGAGCTGTCACACCTCCGCCTGCCGCAGCCGCGGCACACCTTCGCCGTCCTCGCCGCCCGCCTCGGCCACGAACGCGGCTATCCGCACGGGGTCAACGCCAGGGGCGTGGCGATCGGCTGCACCCCCATCGCGACGCGCTGCCCGACGACCGAGGCGGGCCTGAGCGGCCCCGAGCTGGTCCGGCTGGTGCTGGAGCGCGCCGCCAGCGCCCACCAGGCGGTCGAGCTGCTCACCGACCTGATCGGCCGGCACGGCCAGGACGCTCGCGGCGACCACGCCTTTCTGCTGGCCGACGCCGGCGAGGCGTACCTGGTGGAAGCGGCCGGCCGCCACTGGGTGCTGGGCCAGATCGGCTCCGTCCGCGCTGCCGGCGGCATGTGCCTGCTGCGGCAGGACTGGGACCGCATCTCGCGTGGTCTATCCGACCTGGCGATCGCGCGGGGCTGGTGGCCGGCCGACGGGCGCAAGCTCGATTTCGCCGCCGCCGTCGGGCAGGCCGGGGCCGACCACGCCGCCGCCTTCCGCCGCTGGGGACAGGCCACGCTGCGGCTGGAGCAGCACCACGGCGGGATCGACGGCGGATTCGTCCAGCGGCTGCTCGCCGACCTGGCGACCGCGGCCGCTCCGCTCGACGCGGCCGCCCCGGCCGAGGTCCAGACCGCTGGCAGCCTGATCGTCCGGCTGGGACCGACCGCCGACGCCCTGCCGGTCGCCTGGTACGCCTTCGGCACTCCCGAGGCGAGCGTCTACCTGCCGGCGCTGCCGGGAGTCGAGCTGCCGCTCGGCTACGGCGACGGCGCCGCCAGCCGGATCGGCCGGCTGCTGGCTCGCTGGCAGGACGACGCCCGGCGCGATCCCGCCTGGCGCGCCGCCCTGCACGCCATGCTCAACCGTTTGCAGGGCCAGCTGGACGATCACCTGCACGAGTTCCTGCCGGAAGCGACGGCGCTGCACCGGCGCGGCCAGGCGGAGGCGTTGCAGCGGGTAGCCGGGGCGTTTCTGCAGCACTGCGCCGAGCGGTTCGACGACGCGGCGGCACGCCTCGCCCCGGACGCCGCGGAGGCGGCCGGCGAGCCGGTGGACGACCTGGCCGGCGCCGCGTTCTAACGGCATGGCGGATCTGTGAACTACGAGATCGCCTGTGTCTGTGGTCACACCAGCCGCGGCGATCGCCGGCCGCGGCATCAGCTGGTCGCCTGCGGCGGCTGCGGCCGGCCGCTGCTGGTGTTCCCGCACAGCCCCTACGTCGAAGCCAGCTCTGTCGACGGCGCTGACCGCGGCCGGGTGGCGTCCCGCTGGTTGTCGGATTATCGGGCATTGCCATACTGGCAGCGGCAGCGGCGATGGCCCTGCCGCTGCTGTTCGCGCCGGCCGGCCGCGGACGACGCTCCCGCCAGCGATGGGCGGCAGGCGCGGCAGCGGCTGGAGGCCGGCCGGCGGCGCTGGCGGCGGGCGAGTATCACCGGGCGCGCAGGAGCTGGCCGCCGCGTCCGCCTTGGCGACGGCCGACCCGCTCCGCTGGCGACCGGCGAGCGGCGGCAGCTGGTCCAGTGGCACCGGCAGGCCGACCTGCTCGCTCATCTGTCGCAGGCGACGCTGGAGGAGATCGTCGCCCAGGGCAAGCTGGTCCGCGACCCGGCCGAGTGGGAGGCGCTGTTCGCCCTGCACCACCGCGGCCGGGCGGTGCTGTTCGACGATCGCGTCCGCCGGGACCTTGCCGGCCGGCCGGAGCTGGCCCACCACGTCATCGCCGTCGGCGACGAGACGGTGCGGGTGGCGCTGGACGACCTGCCGCTGTTCGCCGAGCTGCCGCTGGTGGACGAGCCACGGCTGATCTTCGGCGCCCGGCTGGCCCACTGTGTCCGCGAGCAGGGCGGCGGCTGGGTGGTTCACTTCCAGCCCGACAGTGCGGTGCTGCTCACCGACCCGGCGGCGGCCGAGGCGTGCCTGCCCGGCGCCGCCGAGGACGAGCTGCGCGCGACGGTGGAACGCCAGCAGCGCTGGCTCGATCAGCTCGACGGCGGGCGGTGACCGAAACCGCCGGTCACGCGGCCTGGCGCAGCGGGGTGGACGGCGCCTCCGCCGGGTGGCGCTGCGGCAGCAGTTCCAGCGCCGCCGGTAGCAGCAGCAGCGACGACACCATCGAGCAGCCGACGCCGAGGGTGAGGATGAACCCCAGCCCAACCAGACCCCGTTCGGTCGACACCATCAGCGCCGCGAAGCCGATCATGGTCGTCAGTGCCTTGACCAGCACGCCGCGGCCGATCGCCCGGCTGATTCCCGGCCGCCCCTCGCGGCGACGGATCAGGAAGTCGTGGAGCACATGAACCCCGTTGTCCACGCCGACGCCGAGGATGAGCGGGAAGGCGATCATGTTCGCCGGGTTGAGCGGCCAGCCGAGCAGCCCCAGGCAGCCGAGCGACAGCAGCACGCCGAGCAGCAGCGGCAGCACCGCCAGCAACGTTCGCCCCAGGCTGCGGAAGTCGAGCCACAGCACCAGCACGATCACCACGAACGCATACACCCCGGCCCGCTGCAGGCCGTTCTTCATCGCCTTCAGGCCCTCGACGGTGCCGAACGGCTTGCCGGTCGCCTCGGGATCGACTTCGAGGATCTTTTTTGTGAAGTGTTCGAGCGGCTCGAAGTCCCACAGGTCGTCGCGGGCGAACACGCGCAGCAGCCAGGTGCCGCTCTTGCCGACGTAGCGCTCGCGGAGGGGCGCCGGCAGCTCGGCCTGGTGGATCGGCTCCGGGGTGGCGACGTCGCGGAGCCGGTGCAAGTTCTCGGCCAGGTCCTCGGCGAGCCGCTGGTCCAGGTGCCGCAGCCGCACAGCCGCCACCTCGTCGGCGGTCGTCGCCAGCGTGGCGGCGAACGGGGCCAGGCTGGCGTGGACGTTGGCCAGCAGCTTCGACGCCGGCGCCAGCGGGGCGAGCGTCTTCAGCAGGGCGGCCAGGTCGTCGCGGACGGTCGGCACGTCCGGCAGGGCGTGCGAGATCTTCGCGCCGCGCTTCGGCAGCCGCTCCAGCTGGCGGCGGATGTCGGTCACCAGCGGCTTTTTGCGCTCCTGGTCAGGCGGCACCAGCGATGCCACCTCGACCACCTGGCTCACCTCCGGCAGCTGCTTGTAGCGCTCGGCCAGGGCGATCGCCGCCTCGCGGCTGGAGGTGTAACTGAGTGCGTGCAGGCTGGCGCCGGTGGTGTGCTTGACGAGCGTCAGCTCCCACTGCACCGAGTCGAGGTTCTGCGCCTGCAAATGCAGCAAATTGTGGTCGTAGCCGACGCGCCAGGCGAACACCCCGGCGGCGACGGCGACGGCCAGGCCGCCGGCCAGCACCAGCCCGGCGTGGCGGCGCAGCGACGGCGTCCAGGTGTCGTCGCGGCTGACGATGACGCTCACGACGCCCTGGTGGATCTCGCCGCGCCGGTCGAACAGGATGAGCAGGGCGGGCAGCACGGTGAAGCAGGCGAACGCGCACAGCAGCACCCCGCAGCCGGCGATCCAGCCCAGCTCGCCGACCGCCTTGAAGTCGGCGAACAGGGCGGCGAAGAACGCCAGCGCCAGCGTGCTGGCGGCGGTCAGGTTGCCGATGGCGACGTGGGTGGTGGTGTGCAGCAGCGCCGAGCGCACGTCCATCCCGTTTCGCCGCGCGTGCTCATAGCGCATCACCCACAGCACGCCGTAGTCGCCCATGCCGATAAGCATGACGGCGAAGGTGGCGGACAGGATGTTCAGATGGCCGACGGTGAGCGTCAGCCAGCCGAACGCCCAGGCGGTGCCGACCAGCAGCGTGACGATGGTGAGCAGCGGGTAGGCGAGGCTGCGGTAGACGACGAGGAACAGCAGCGACACGCCGGCGATGGCGAGGTAGGAGGCGAGCCGGGTGTCGCCCTCGGCGGCGACCATCTCGTCGGTTTCCAGCACCGGCATGCCGGTCAGTCCGAGGCTCACCTCGGGGAACTCCGCCTGCACGTCGCGGACGATCTCCCGCGCCGCCGCCACACTCCGCAGCGCCGCGGTGAACGACCCGGCTTCCTTGACCGGACGGGTGAGCAAAAACGCCAGCACGCCGTCGCCGGAGAAGAAATACTGCGGCTCGGTCAGCATGCTCGCCAGCTGCGACGAGCCGTCATCGGCCAGGCTGTTCCACGGGCTGGTGTACCCGTTCGGGTCGGCCAGGCAGGCGCGGCCGACGCGGCCGATCTCGACCAGCTGGGTGAAGAACCGGCCGTCGCTGGCAGTCAGCGCGTCGCCCGGTTTCTTCCCGTCCAGCCGCTGCTGCGCCTCCTGAATCATGCTGTGCAGCCCGAGTGCGTGCCAGCTGAACGGGCCAAACTCCAGCAGCCGCCGCATGTCGCCCAGGAAGTCGCGATGGATCGTCTGCAGCTGGTCGAACGGGGCGAGCATCAGCGCCCGGTTGCCGAACGGGCGGAGGTCGACCTTGTAGAACAGCCGGTCGAACAGTTCCGGCTGCGCGCCGATCTTAACCGCCACCGCGTCGAGCGCCGCACGCATGCGGGCGCGGTCGTCGCCCTTCACCACGACGACGATGTCGTCGTCGTCGCCGAACTCGTGGAGATATTTCTGCCAGCGCTGCTGGTACTCCTTGCGCGCGCTGATCAGGTCATTGCGCGAGGTGTGGTACTGCAGGCGGGTGGTGGCGGCGATCATCGAGACGAGGGCGATCGCCAGGGCGACGGTGAGGACCCGTCGCGGATGATCGCAAACAGCGCCGACGAGAGCCACCAGCAGGCGACGCAGCGGCGCCGGTCGCGGGGTGTCAACGGACATCCTGTCCTCCCCTGGCGAGACGTAACCCGCGCCCATCAGGGGGGCCGCGGACGCGGGATTGTAGAACAACGGCGCCGCCAGATGCAAGCTCGAACGCGCGGGCGCTCGCCGGCGACCCGTCGACCCGGACCACTGGCCGCTGCGAGCGCCGCGAGCCTGTGGTAGAATCGCCGCATGGACAGCCTCACGTTTCTGGAACGGCAGGGCAAGCTGGAGCCGCAGCCGGTGTATGTGCTGCACGGCGACGAGGAGTTCCTCAAGCGGCAGGCGCAGCGGGCGATCCGCCGGCTGGTGCTGGGGGACCAGGACGACGGGTTCGCCTTCAGCAGCTATCCGGGTGACAGGGCGGTGTGGGCAGTCGTCAACGACGAGCTGCACACGCTGCCGTTCCTCAGCCCGCGGCGGCTGGTGGTGATCGAGGCGGCCGACCCGTTTGTCAGCCGCGAGCGGCCGCGGCTGGAGAAGTATTTCGCCGACACCGCCGGCAAGCGGCAGCAGCCGGCCGGTGTGCTCGTCCTCGACGTGCAGACGTGGCAGAGCACGACCAAACTGGCGAAGCTGACGCCGGAGGCGTGGCACCTGAGCTGCAAGGCGCCGACCTCGCACCAGCTGCCGCAGTGGTGCGTGCAGTGGTGCATCGGCAGCTACGGCAAGCAGCTGGCGACGGCGGCGGCGCGGCTGCTGGTCGACCTGGTCGGCCCGCAGATGGGGCTGCTCGACAAGGAACTGGAGAAGCTGGCGGTCTACGTCGGCGCGGCGCCGAAGATCGACTCCCGCGACGTCGACCAGCTGGTCGGCCAGAGTCGGGCGGAGAACACCTGGCGGCTGTTCGACCTGCTCGGCGAGGGGAAAACCGGCGAGGCGCTGACGCTGCTCGACCGCCTGCTCGACCAGGGGCAGGATCCGATGCGGCTGCTCGGTGCGTTCAGCCTGCAGCTTCGCCGGCTCGCCCAGGCCGGCCAGCTGAGCGGTCAGGGGGTAGCACTCGCAGACGCCCTGAGCCGCGCCGGCTTCCCCGCCTACCCGTCGGCCCGCCAGGCCGCCGAGGCGCAGATGCGCCACCTCGGCCGCCGCCGGCTGGAGCGGCTGTACGACTGGCTGCTGGAAACCGACCAGGGGATGAAGGGCGGCAGCCAGCTGCCGCCGCGGCTGCTGCTCGAACGGCTGGTGGTGCGGCTGGGGCGAACGCGCGGCTGACCGGCATCTCGACCGACGCGCCGGCCCTTTCGGCGGACCTCAACGTCCGCTGGTCAACGGCGGTGCCCGCTCGTAGGACAGCAGTCGACTGCCCCGAGCGAGGAGTTCCCATGCGCCACCCGATTCTGGCCGCCCTTTCCCTGGTCCTGCTGGCGTCGACGCCCGTCGCCGGTGCTGCCCTCGACCCGGTCGGCGGCGCCGTCCTCGACCGGGCGACATTCGCGCAATGGGTGGACGGCGCGGAAACGCCGATCCCGGAGCAGGCGGCGCGGGGCGGGCCGCGAGCGGTGGTGTGGGCGGCGGGTGGGCAGCCGGACTGGCCGGGGGTTCGGTTCGGCGACGGGCGAGCCGTCGGCGTGCGGCACCTGCGCATCGGCTTCACCGAGCCGGTCGCGGTGGGCAGCGTGCTCGTTCGTGGCGGCGGGACGCTGAGCGTGCTCAAGGCCGACGCCGCCTATCCGGGCAACCTGGCCGACGACACCCAGTGGGTGACGGCCGAGCGGCTGGTGAGCCGGCAGGTCACCCGGCGCGAGGTGGACCGCGAGGGGTACGCGGTGTGGGTGCTGCCAGCCGGCACGCGGACGCGGGCGCTGCGCTTCAGCCACACTCCGAGTCCGGGCGACCGCGAGCTGGCGGGGTGGCTGGGCGGGGTGTGGGTTCTGGCGGGGCGGTACGGCAACGTCGCGCCGCAGGCGGTGGTGCGGTCGGTCGCGCGCGACGACGTCGGCGCCCGGCTGGTCGACGAGTCGAACAACAACCAGTGGCAAACGTGGGACAACGGGGAGAAGGGGGCGGCGGCGCCGATCTCGGCGGCGCACCCGGAGACGGTCACGCTGACCTGGCCGAAGCCGGTCGCACTGGCCGGCGTCTGCCTGCTGTGGACCGGCTTCTCGGCGGTGCGGGTGGAAGCGTTCACCGGCCGCGCCGGCGACAACCTCCACGACGCGACGGACGCCAGCTGGACGCAGGTCGCCGAGCGCGCCGACATGGATGCGCTCTACCCGCTGGCGCTGGGGTCGCACTGGCTCGCCTTCGACCGGCCGACGGTGACGCGATCGATTCGTTTGAAGATCCTCAAAGGCGCCATATCGGGTCACCCGCACCTGGCGGACAAGGTGAAGGAGGGCCGGCGGGTGTGGCTGGGCGAGCTGATGGCGGTCGCCCCGCTGGCGGCCGACGGGGGGCTGACCAGCCTGGTGCTGCCGGTCGAGCGCGAGGAGCCGCCGCCCATCCCGGTTCGGTTCACGCTCCCCGAGGCCGGCGTGGTTACCCTGGTCATCGAGGACGAGCGCGGCCGGCGGGTGCGCAATCTGGTGAGCGAGACGCCGTTCCCCGCCGGCGACAACGTGGCCTGGTGGGACGGCAGCGACGACCTGCTGCGCGACCCCGACGCTGCCCGGCACGGGGTGTACCACATCCCGACCCGGCCGGTCGCTCCCGGCACCTACAAGGTGCGTGGGCTGTGGCGCCGGCCGCTCCAGCTGCGCTACGAGTTCAGCGTCTACAACGCCGGCAAGCCGGCCTGGGAGACGGCCGACCGGACCGGCTGCTGGCTGACCACGCACACCCCGCCCACCAGCGTGGCGGTGGTGCCCGCAGCGCGGACCGCCGACGGCCAGCCGCTCGTCTTCCTGGGCGCTTACGTCGCGGAGGGCAGGCACGGCTGCAGTGGAGTCCGCGAGGACGAGCACCAAGGTCGGCGGCCAGGGGTGGGTGGGCGGCACCTGGACGGGGGCGCCCACGCTCGCCGTCGACCTCGAGATCGCGCGTCGCCGACCGCCTGTGTTACGTCGGCTCGATCTTCGACGGCGAGCTGCGGCTGACGGCCAAGACCTTGCGCTGACCGACCAGCCGGTCCTCAAGCACAAGCTGGGCGGCGCGAGGGCGGCACCGCTGGAGGGTTCGACGGCGGGGGGCAAGGGTACGTCCTCGGCGGCATCGCCGCGACGGCGTGCTGGTGTGCGCGCTGGTGCGCCCAGGGACGGCTGCTGCTCGATGGACGTGCACAGCGGCAAACAGACCCGTACACATCGACTTGCCGAGACCCGCGCGGCCTGGCGTTCGACGCCGCCGGCCGGCTGCTGGCCTCCGGCGGCCGGCGGCGGTCCAGTTCGCCGCGCTGACCGCCCGGCCCGAGGTGATCGTCGACCATGCCTCGACGACCCGCGCGCACCTGGCCGTCGACGCCGACGGCCGGTTCCTGATCACTGACCGCGGTCGATCGCACCAGGTGAAGCGGTTCTCCCCGGCGGGCAAGCCGCTCGCCGCCATCGGCACGGCCGGTCCTCCGGCGGTCGGCCCGTATGACCCGCTCCACCTCAACAACCCCAACGGGGTGGCGGTCGATACGCAGGGCGCATCGTAGGTGGCCGAGGCGGACAACCATCCACGGCGTGTCGGTGTGGACGCCGGGTGGCCGCTGGTCCGCGCGCTTCTACGGTCCGACCGAGTATGGTGGTGGCGGCACGCTCGATCCGCAGGATCGAGCCAGTTCTATTACAAGGGGCTGGAAGTTTCGGCTCGACTGGAAGGCCGGCAGCGACGTCCTCACCCGCGTGTACGCCCGGCCCGACCCGCTGCTGGAGGCGCACTACGGGCCGTTCTCGCCCGACACGCCGCTCTACCCGGCCGGCCGCACCGGGCGGCGCTACTTCACCAGCTGCTACACCCACACGCCAACCCACGGCGACGTCGCCTTCGTCTGGCTCGACGAGGCCAGGGCGGCCCGGCTGGTGGCGGCGGTCGGCGACGCCCACTCGTGGCCGGTGCTGCGCGAGCCGGCGTTTCGCCGCGCCTGGCCCGCCGGCACGACCCCGGAGGCGGAACATCCGCGGCCGGAGGGGCGGGCGACGTTCGCCTGGACCGACGGCAACGGCGACGGCCGGCCACAGCCCGACGAGGTGCAGTTCATCCGCGGCGGCGCCCGCGGCGTCACGGTGATGAACGACCTGGCCGTCATCGTTTCTCGCCTTGGCGACCAGGCCGTGCGGTTCGCCGCCGCCTGCGACGAGGGCGGTTTGCCGCGCTACTCCCTCCGCACTCCGCAGCCGCTCGGGCCGGCTGGCGGCGTCCAGCCGTCGAGCGGCGGTAACCAGGCGCTGGCCGATTCGGGCGGGTGGACGGTGTACACCAACGCCCCGACGCCGTTGTCTCCCTACGGGCTGGGTGGCGCGTTCAAGGGGGAGCCTTGCTGGAGCTACCCAGCGTCTGGCCGGGGCTGCACGCCAGCCGCGAGGCCGCCGTGCCGGATGCCCGGCATGGTGATCGGCCACACCCGCTTGCTCGGCGGCCTGATCGACAGCCCGGTCGGCCCGCTGTTCGGCATCAACGGCAACATGGGTAACATGTACCTGCTCGCGCCCGACGGGCTGTTCGTGGGCACGCTGTTCCACGACATCCGCCTGCGCCCCCAACTGGGCCGCCCCGGTCGCCACGCGCGGCATGGACGTGACCGACGTGTCGCTGCACAGCGAGAACTTCCTGGCCGAGCCTGACCCGCACCGCCGCCGGCCGCGTCTACCTCGTGGACGGCGGTCACTTTCAACCTGGTGCGTGTGGATGGGCGGCTGGACACCCTGCGCCGGCTGCCGGAACGAACGCTCCATCACCCGCTGCCGACCTGCGCGCGCGTCCGACTGGTTCGCCCGAACCGAGGCGCGGCGTCAGCAGCAGCACGGCGGCAACCGCCTGACGGTGGCGTGGCGCAAGACGGCGCCGCAGGTCGACGGCCGGCTCGACGACTGGCCGGCGACCACCGACTGGGCGGCCGTCGACCGCCGCGGCACCCGCGCCTTCCTTGGTAATTCCCAGCCGTACCAGGTGACCGCCGCGGTGGCGGTGACCGACACCCACCTGTACGCCGCCTGGCGGACGACCGAGAAGGATCTGCTGGCCAACAGCGGTGAGACGCCCACCGCGCTGTTCAAGCACGGCGGCTGTCTCGACCTGATGCTCGCCGCCGATCCGACCGCGCCTGCCGACCGCGCCGCCCCGGCCGCCGGCGATGTGCGCCTGCTGGTGACGCGCGTGAACGGCAAGACGCGCGCGGTGCTCTACCGCGCGCGTACCCGGCACCACCGACCCGGTCGCCTTCAGCAGCCCGTGGCGAACCATTCGCCTCGACGTGGTGGAGGACGTCAGCGCCCGCCGTCACCCTGGCGACCGACGGTAACGGCCACTACGAGATCGGCGTGCCGCTGGCCGTGCTGCACTGGCAGCCGAAGGCCGGGACGACCTACCTGGGCGACCTCGGCGTGCTGCGCGACCGGGAGGGACAGACGACGCAACGCGCAACCGCTGGAGCAACAAGGCGACGGCGATCACCGCCGACGTCCCAGCGAGGCCGAATTGACCCCGCGGCTGTGGGGCAAGTGGCGGCTGGTGCGCGGTAACCCATTACTCCAGCGCCCGTCGGCTTGCCGCGCTTCAGTTGCGGCACTGCTCGCCCACCGGGTCGAGGAGGACGATGACGCGGGCTCCCAGAACCAGTCCGTCCCCAACCCGCCGAACAGTTCATCGGCCACCGCGTCATCCGTGACCGACAGCCGGGTCGGAGGGTTGGCGTATCCGCCGACCCCGGTGGACGCCGGGTTCCACTCGGTCAACACCTTGCGGAGCGAGTCCGAGCTGGTGTTCCTCACCGTCGCCGACCCGCCGACCAGGATGTCGTTGCCGGCCTGGGCGAACAGCCGATCCACCCCGGCCCGCCGATCACGAAGTCGTCGTTGTCCCCGCCGTAGAGCAGGTCGTTGCCGGCGCGCTGATCACGTCCTCGCCTGCCCCGCCGACGATCAGGTCATCCCCGGCCGCCGTCGTCGTTGCCGGCATGCGGAGGCCAGGTCGATCAATTCCACCGCACCGCCAGGCCACCAGCCATCAGCTCCAGCAGGTCCGGACCAGTTCGTCGAGACGCTGGCGTAGCTGATCGTATCGTACCGCCCTCCGCGTCGGCCGCGGGTCCGCGCCTCTTGCCGCCTTCGTTTCTTCGTTGGCTAGCCGCCGCGTTCGGCGTAGCGATGCCGCTACGCTGCTCCTGGCGTAGGGCGGCCGTTGTTCCTCGGCGCTGTCCATCCAGGCCGATGACCAGCTCGGACGATCATCGGATGCCGGATGGTCGACCAGCCGTCGAAGGTGACGATGATCGGCGAAGGTACGATCACCAGGCCATGTCCCCGCCCGCCATTCGCCATTACCGCGTGTCGCCGACGTAGGCGGTGACGGTGGCGGCGCGGTCGTTCTTCGGGGAAGGTGGCGTCCAGCAGCAGGTCCAGGCGCAGCAGGCGACGAACAGGTCAGGCGATCGGTGAAGTAGTGGCCACGTCGACCTGAAGCCGTCTCGTCGACAGGCCAGCCGCGATGGTTTTCGCCCCGTAGTCGATCGACTACGGCCCATTGGCCGTCCACCGTCGTTGACGTGGCCGACGATGAACAGGCAGGTACTCGTTCACCAGGGTGGCCTGGTGATGATGAACAGGTGGTGATGTCGTGCCGTCCTCCTGGCGGCGGTGATCATGGCCATGCGTTGATGGCGACAGGCTGGCTCTAGGTCCAGTCCGCGTTCTGCTGGTATAACGGCAAGTCGGGATTCGGGATAGGGCGGGTTGCTGGACGTCGCGGTTGAATAACCTGACTCTGCCGCCAGCGGGGAATGCAGAGAGGACACTGCCTGCTTTGGCAATCTTCTAGGCTGACCTCGGGCCGAGCATCGAGGTAGGCGGGTCGTTGACCTGGCGGCGGTGAACGGTGGTGGCCGGACAGGTGATCAGCAGCGGCCTCGCTGAAGGCGAACAGGCGGTGATCAATGGCCGGCCGCCTTCAGCGTTGGCCAGGTCAGGCGAAGGCCGACGTCCAGGCCGGCGTTCGGAGCGGCATAGAGCCGACGATCAGGTTCCTGGCTCAGCGCATGACGCTCGACACGGCGATCACCGTCGACCGCGCCTGCAGCTCCAGCGGCGAAGCAGCGATCTGCGGAACAGGTTGACGCTCTGGCCGCCGGCGTATCGCTGCGATCGTCTCGGGTTGGTCAGGACGATCAGGTCGGGCGTCGTTCTGGACGGCCGGTGATGTCGACGAACAGGTCGAGGCCGCCGTTGCCGTCGCTTGACGGTGTCGAAGGTGAGCAGGTCGGTGCGAAGTTCAGTTCGGCGGCTGTAGCTTGGCATGGTCGCGGTGGAGCATGGTGACCTTGTTCGCCGCCTGGGTGACGGCGGTGACGGATGGACGTCGTCGGCGATGAACATCAGTTCCATGGCACGAACAGCGGCTGCTGTGTCCTCGTCGTAGTGCCGTGGCTCAGCAGCCGCCGTCGGTGGATGTTCTGGATTGACGGTGTTGTGCAGGTCACCGTACTGCTCATTTCCTGCTCGTTGGCCTTGCGCAGCTGAAGCTGTCCGGCCGGTGTAGTTGGCCTTGGCGTAGGTAGACCCGCGATCAGGCCTCGGCGACCCGGTGCCGTAGGCCGGGCTGCTCGACCAGCACCGCCGCAGGCGCTCGCCGATGATGTCGATATCGTTGGCCAGCGCAGGCCGGGCAGATGTTCAGACCTGGAACGTCGGTCGTATCCGGTCCCGCCGGCAACACCACCAGCGAAGTTCCATCGACAGCCCCGCCGTCGCCGGCGAACCCATCGGACACCTCGGGTAGGCGGGTCGCCGAGCCGTTCACGCTTTGATGGTGGAACTTTCTCGGCCGCCGGCCAGTTCTGCAGGACAGGTCGGCCATCACCCACCTGGGCAGATCACCGCCTGGGCCGATGATCGATCGGTCGACGAAGGCGATGAAGCGCCGGACTGCACAACCGCTGCCGTGACGAACGGGTCAGACGACGACCTGCACCTCGACATGGACGTCGAACGACGCCAATCCGGGCGACGGCAATCACCCCTGCACCTCGGTCGGACCTGGCGAGACGATGATACAGGCCAGGCCCCAGGTACTGTAGTCGATGTCGGCAATCACCACGGTGATCAGGTACGTCCTCGGCGACGATGCGGAACTCGCCGACGTACCAGACCTCGGTGAAGCCAGGTGACGAGCAACGATGAACGGCGGACGATGGAATAGCTGGCCGTCGCTGACGATGACGATGATCAGCCAGGCGTACCACTGGCGGCCAGCGATCGGTGCAGGCGACAGGGTGCCGAACAGCGTTCGAACTGGCGCTCGGTGACGAATGGAGTTGCCGTCGCGGGTTGCTGTTGCAACGATCACCATCAGCACCTGCACCTCGTCCAACGGACGGCGGCGATGCGGTCGAGGAAACGGTTTGCTGGCCGGCGGCGTCCTCGGCGATCAATCGGACAAGCCAGCGGTGACGGTGGAATGTTCACCGGGAGGACGGTGATGGCGATCAATCCATTGCTGTCCATAGCGCGCTCGATGAAGCGGCTCGCTGAAGCTGTCCGGCCCGTTGTAGTCCGCCGCCGGCGTGTAGGTGAATCCGCCGTTCGCGGTGAAGGACAGGGTGCCGTGGGTCGGGCCGGACACGAGCACCGCCGAGAGCGCGTCGCCTTCGGCGTCGGTGTCGTTGGCCAGCACCCCGCCCGCGGCCCGCATCCGCGTTCGGAACAGCAGGTCGTAGCTGGACGACGACCCGGTCGGGTAGGCGGCCCCGTTGTAAAACACCCGGCCGGCCGGGTAGTTGGTGCCGGACGTGTCCTGCGTCCCCAGCAGGAACAGGTCGGTCCCGGAGCCGTTGCGGACGCCGAGGGTGAAGTCCTCGCCGGCGGCCAGCTGGATGTTGCCGGCCGACACGTCCACCGTGATCCAGGTGCCCGACGACCCGGCGGGGACCGTCACCCGCGTGACGAGGTCGGCGGCGTCGGACTGCCGCAGGGCGCCCCGGTTCACGTACAGGTCGAACGACCCGCTGCCGCTGTAGACATACAGGTCGATCGACCGGAGCGTCCCGGCGAACCCGGCCTTCACGCCCTGCTGCCAGTGGGTGCTGCCGGCCCCGGCGTTGAAGACCTGTCCGCTCGCGCTGATCCCCAGGCTTTGCTGATCGAGCGCCCAGTCCGCCGGCGGCCACGTTCAGGGTGCCGTCCTCGGTGACGACGTAGGAATCCGGAGCGGCGGTCGGAGCGTCGTTGACCGGGGTGACGGTCAGGACCACGGTCGCCGGGTTCGCACCCTGGAGCTGGCCGTCGGACGCCCGATAGGTGAACGAGTCGGTGCCGTAGTAATTCGGCCGCCAGGGTGTAGGTGAAGCTACCGTCGGCGTTCAGTGTGACCGAGCCGTTGACCGGGCCGGTGACCAGGACGGCGGTCAGCGGGTTGCCCTCGACGTCGTTGTCGTTGGCCAGCACGCCGGGAGCGGCGACGGTGAGCGGCGTGTCTTCGGTCAGGGTGTACGAGTTGGCCAACGCGACCGGCTCGTCGTTCACTGCCGCGACGTTGATCGTGACCGTGACCACGTTCCCCTGCGCCTGTGCTCGGTCGAGCGGCTGATAGGTGAACGAGTCCGGCCCATAGTAGTTGGCCGCCGGCGTGTAGATCAGCCCGCTGACCGTCTGCGCCCGGGTGAGCGTGCCGTGGGCCGGCTGGGTGAACGTCCCGATCGACAGGGTGTCGCCGTCGATGTCGGTGTCGTTTCCGGTGAGGACGGTCGTCAGGATGGTGAGGACCGTGTCCTCGGTCGCGCTCAGAGTGTCCGGGGTGCCGACCGGCAGGTCGTTCACCGGCAGGACGGTGAGGGTCACGGTCGTGACCGCACTCGGCAGCTGACCGTCGGACGCCTTGTAGGTGAACGTGTCGGTGCCGTTGAAGTTCGGGTTTGGCGTGTAGACGAACGAGCCGTCGGCGTTGAACGTCAGCGTGCCGTTGGCTGGCCCGGCGACGAGCAGCGCGGTGAGCGGGTCGTTCTCGGCATCGGTGTCGTTCCACAGCACGCCGGGCGGCAGGTTGGCCTCCACCTGGCCGACCACCAGGACGTTGTCCTCGAACACGCTGAACGAGTCGGCGCGGCCGACCGGAGCGTCATTGACCGGCAAAACGGTAACCGTGACCGTGGCCGGGGCGCTGTACGCCCGGCCGTCGTAGGCCCGGTAGGTGAACGTGTCGGTGCCGGACCAGTTGGCGGTCGGGGTGTAATAGAGCTTGCCGTCGTTCGGGCTGTAGGCGGCCGTCCCGTGGGCGGGCTGGGTGTAAACGACGGCCTGGACCGGATCGCCGTCAGGGTCGGCGTCGTTGGCGACGACTGCGATGCCGACCAGGGTGTCCTCGTTCGTGGTGGCCGCGTCGTCGCCGGCGACCGGCGGATTGTTCGTGCGGAGCACGGTCAGCGTGACGGTCGCGACGGCCGTGCGGCCGGTGCCGTCGTCGGCCTGGTAGGTGAACGAGTCGGTCCCGTAGAACGCCGGGTCCGGGTCGTAGCGGAAGCTGCCGTCCGCGTTCAGGGTCAGCAGGCCGTTCGCCGGGCCGGTGACGACCGCCGCGGTGAGGGCGTCGCCGTCGAGGTCGGTGTCGTTGGCGAGCACCCCGGGCGCGGCCACGATGAGGGTCACCCCCTGGTCGGTGGTGTAGCCGTTGGCCTGTGCCGACGGGGCGTCGGCGACCGGGGTGACCGTGACGGTCACCGTGGCGACGTTTCCGGACAGACCGCCGGTCGCGGATTCGACGGCCCGGTAGGTGAACGTGTCGGTGCCGAAAAGTTGGCGGCCGGGGTGTACACCAGCTGCGTGCCGCTGACCGCCACCGTGCCGTGAGCCGCCCCGGTAACGATCACCGGCTTGAGCGCCGACGCTTCAGCGTCGAAGTCGTTGGCCAGCACGTCGATCGTCGCCGCTGCGTCCTCGGGGGTGACTGCGGTGTCGTCGCGGGTCACCGGCGGGTCGTTCACTGCGGTGACCGTAAGCGACACGGTCGCGCTGTTGCTCAGCAGCTGACCGTCGGACGCCCGGTACTGGAACGCATCCGGCCCGTTGTAGTCCGGGTCCGGGGTGTAGGTGAACGTCCCGTCGGGGTTCAGAGACACCTGTCCGTGGGACGGACCGCTCACCAGCACCACCGTCAGCGGGTCGCCGTCGGGGTCGGAGTCGTTGACCAGGACACCGGGGCCGGCGCCGGGGACGTAGTTGAATCGGACCGACCCGCGCAGGGCCGGCGTCGCTCCCTCCGAGTGCTGCTCGAAGTCGGCCGCGAAGCGGGTGATCGTCCCGTTCGCCCCCGTCTCGATCTGCAGGATGGTGAACTGGCCGGTCAGGGTGTTCGATCCGCGGCCGTCGCCGGACACGTCCAGACCGGGCTTGCCGGCCGTCCGGAACGCGGCGCGCTCGGCGTTCAGGTACGTTCCCGCGGTGAGCGGGACGTTGTCGAGCGGCGACCGGAAGTCGAGATACCACCAGTGCGTGTAAGCCTGGTCGTGGTAGCTGACGGTCAGGGAGGTGGCAGTACCGCTGACGGTGAAGATGCCGGAGGCGGCGGAATAGCTGTACGTCCGGCCGCCGCCGATGTAATCGCCCGCGTCGCTGGTCATCGTCAGCGCCGTGGTCCCGGCGACGGCGGTGACGGTCAGCGGCGTGTCCTCGGTGGCGGTGTACGAGTCGCCGGTCGCGACCGGGGCGTCATTCTGGTTAACCACGGTGAGAGCGACGGTGGCGGCGCTGGTGACCGCCCCTGCGTCGCGAAGGCGGTAGGTGAAGGCGTCGGCGCCGAAGAAGTTGGCGGCCGGGGTGTAGGTGAAGCTGCCGTCGGCGTTGAAGGACAGGGTGCCGTGGGACGGGCCGGTGACCAGCTCGGCGGTCACGCTGGTGCCGCTGAGCGGGGCGGTGACGACGTCGTTCGAGCGCACGCCGGTGGCGGCGGGGACGGTCAACGCGGTGTCCTCGATGGCCGTGTAGCTGTCGCCAACAGCCGCGAACGGTTCGTTGTCCAGCACACTCAGGCCGGCCGTGGCGGTGATGTTCGCGACGCCGGTCGATTTGTAGCGGTCCACGTAGCCGCTGGTGCCAGACGACCCGTAGTTGTAGGCCAGGTAGATGTTCCCGCCGGCGTCCTGCGCCACCGACTGGGTGGTCGAGGTAGTCCAGGCCGAGTCGGCCCGGTTCTCCAGCGTCCCGGCGGAGGACAGACGGACGAACCGGCCGCGGATGGTGCTGGCCTGGTACGACCCGGCGGTGCCGGCCACGAGGATGCGGCCGTCGGTCTGGAGGACGAGCCGGGTCGAGCCGTCGTAGGCGCTGGCGGCCAGCTCGGTGTACATGCCGCCGCTGGCGAACCCGGTGTCCGGCGTGCCGTCGGCGTTGAACCGGAGGACGGCGAAGTCGGCGCTGCCGTCGCTGCTGCGGCGGAGGGTGGCGGCGACCACGACCTTGCCGTCCGCCTGAACGGCCACGTCAGTCGCGCGGTCGGTGTAGCTCGACGTGCCGAGGTCGGTTTCGCGGACTCCGCCGGGGCCGAACGATGCATCCGGAGCGCCGCTCGCGGTGTAGCGGACCACCACCGTTCGCGACGTCGTGACGTTCCCCTCGCCGGTGACGCCGGCGGCCACGATCGTCCCGGCCGGCCCCACGGCCACCGCGTAGGCCCGGTTCCCGCTCGCCGAGCTGAGGTCGGTCGTCACCCAGCCGGTGCCGTTAAACGACGTGTCAAGGGTGCCATTGGCGTTCAGACGGATGACAGCGAACTTCCCGCCGACGGTGCCGCTCAGCACGATCTTGCCGTCTGCCTGGAGCACGGCGTCGGACACCGAGCCGGTCACTCCGCCGAAGCTGGCGAGCCGGACCACGCCGCCGGTGCCGAACGTGCTGTCGAGCGCCCCGGTGGTCTGGAGGCGGACCAGTACCACCTCTGCGGCTGCCGTGGTCGAGGTGACGCCGAAGCCGGCGACGAGGATCTTGCCGTCGGGCTGAACCAGGACGGCCGCGGGCTGGTCAGACGGGCCGACCAGGTTGAGCTGTACCTGCCCGGATGACCCGAACGTGGTATCGGCGTTGCCGTTTGCGTTGTAGCGATACACGCCGAAGTCGGCGTTCGATCCGACCGTGCCGGAGGTTCCGGCGACGACCAGCTTGCCGTCCGGGGCGACCGCCACCTGGGCGTTGACCCACCCGTTCTGCCAGCCGCCGCGCGGTCCCCAGCCGGTTTCGAAGGAGATCGGCCCGGTCAGCGCGGTGGTCGGCGCCGCCGCGGTGATCGTCACCGGCTGGGAGCCGTCGGTGAGGCTGTCATCGACCGCGGCGATGGCGAACGTGGCCGACGTTTGCCCGGCCGGGATGGTGACGGAGGCTGGAACGGTTGCCTCGGTGGTGTCGCTGCTGGTCAGGGTGACGGTCAACGCCTGGTCGAGCGGGAACCCGTAGCGAGTGACGGTCCCGGTGGCGACATTCGCCCCGGCCTGCTCCAGCACCCCGGTCCGATCGATCGTCACCTGCAGGGCCGGCCCCGACGGCTCGTTGTCGGTCACGCTCACCGCAGCGGCCGCGGTCAGTCCGCCGGCGGACGCGGTGACGGTCACCGCCTGTGTCCCATCGGGGATCGCGTCATCGACTGCCGCGATCGCGAAGGTGACGGCGGTTTGCCCGGCCGGGATGAGGACCGTCGCCGGAACGGTCGCTTCCGTCGTGTCGCTGCTGGTGAGGGTGACGAGCAGGTCGGCGGTGAGCGGGCTGTTGACGCGGGTGACGGTGACGGTGGCGGCGTTGGCCCCGGCCGTCTCGACGAAGGTCGAAGGAGCGACCGAGAGGGTGAGTCCAGGGTCGTCGTCGGCGACGGTCAGGCCGGCGGTCGCCGTCAGCGTCTCGCCGGTCGCCATGCTCAGGCGGGCGACCCACTGCACGCTCTTCGACGTCGTGACGCCGCCGCTGGTCACCGAGGTGATCCCACCGGCCTGGGCCACCAGCCGGCCGTCCGGCAGGAGGTCGATGGCGTTGATCTGCTCGAACGACGCCTGGGCCGGGTAGTCGGCGGCGACGAAGAACCCGGTGCCGTTGAAGTGGGAGTCCGGCGCGCCGGTCGTGGTGAACCGCGCCAGCGCCTGGTTGGTCCCGTTCCCGGTCCGCCAGGCGTAGCCGCCGAGCACCACCATGCCGTCCGCCTGCACCGCCAGGTCGAGCGCCTGGGCATCGTCCAGTCCGCCGCCGGCCAGGCTGAGGGTCGCGGTCCCGTCGCCGGCGAAGGCGGCGTCCAGGGTGCCGTCGGGGTTGAAGCGGACGGCCGCGAACTCGCCGCCTGACTGGTTGGCGCTCCGCCACGCCGTCCCGCCGGCCACCACCCGGCCGTCGGCCAGGACGGCGACGCCGGACAGCTCGGCCTCGGCGTAGTTCCCGAAGCTGGCCCCGGTGAGGGTGCGGAAGCCGCCCGGTCCGAACGACGTGTCCGGCGACAGGTCGGCATTGAGCCGGGCGACGGCGCTGAACCGGGCGATCTGCGCCCCGGTCGAGGAGTTCTGGACGTCCACCTGACCGACGAGGACCAGCTTCCCGTCCGTCCCGAGTGCCGTGTCGGTCACCGACGAGAACACCCGCTCCCCCACCGCCGGCTGATAAACGGGGAGGTTTACCGACGTGACCGAGCCGCCATCCGGGGCAATCCGGCTGACACGGAACTCGGGCGTCTGATACCAGATGCCGGAGACAAGGATGCCTCCGTCGGCCGCGACCTGCAGGTCGTAGATGCTGTCGTATCCGGTATTCGGGAGGACCAGGGCGCCGCTGGTGCCGAAATTGAAGTCGACGGTGAGGTCGGCGTTGAGTCGGGCCACCGCCCAGTCGGTCACCCCGTTGACGGTCGAGTCCCCGGCGACCAGGATCTTGCCGTCGGCCTGCCGGGCGAGGGCGAAGACGGTGCCCGGCTCGGTCGCCCCCGGGAGTGAAACGTAGCTGGTGACAACGACGCTCCCGTCCGGGTTCATCAGGTAGACCGACCAGCCGGGGAAACCGGGGTTCGACGCGGCAGCCACGATCTTCCCGTCCGGCAGCACGAGCACCGCGCCGGGGTGGATCGAGCTGCCGCCCGTGATCGCCGGGGTGTCCACGACTCCGTCGCCGGCGAACGTGGTGTCGTAGCCGACGTTCAGCGAGCCGGTCACGGCGGTCGCGGTCAGGGTGACCGGCTGGGTGCCGTCGACAATGCTGTCGTCGACGGGAGAGACGGTGAACGTGACCGTCGCCGCTCCGGCCGGAATGGTGACCGACGACGGCGCCGTCGCCTCGGTGGCGTCACTGTTGGCGAGGGCGACGTCCAGGGGTTGAGAGAGATCGCCGGTGCGCGTGAGGATGGCGGTGGTGGCCGGGCCGTTCTCGGCGAGGCTGGCATTCACCAGGTTCAGCGACAGGGTCGCCGGCTGGGTGCGGTCTTCGAGTCGTTCCAGACGGGGGCGAAAAGCGCGGGACCGGGGAGCGTCGGCGCACATCGGCACGGGCCGAAAGGAACGCTTTCGGAACATGAAAGTTCTCCCGGGAAGCAGGGTCCGGAGCCTCGGCGGAACGGTTCAGAGAGGTGGCCCGCCAGCGAGTTCGCGGGCCACGGACGAACACCCGGCGCGAGAACGAGGTGGTGGCGTCTACCCCGGAGCCGGTAGGGAGAGACTAACAACTGCTCCGTGTCAAGGCAAGCGCGGCAGGGAGGAATATGGACGCCTGTCGCGGGCTGCCTGCAAGGGGATACGGTGAGGAAGAGTGGACGGCGCCTTGTCCGGCTCGACGACCGGGATCGCGTGCCGCTCAACACTCCGGCACACTCACCGGGATGTGCATCGCCAGGCCGCCCTCGGCGGTTTCCTTGTACCGACCATTCATGTCCTGGGCCGTCTCCCACATGGTCTGGATGACCACGTCCAGGCTCACCCGCGCCCGCGCCGGGTCGCCCTCCAGCGCCAGGTGGGCGGCGGTGACGGCCTTGATCGCACCCATGCTGTTGCGCTCGATGCACGGGATCTGCACCAGCCCGCCGACCGGGTCGCAGGTCAAGCCGAGGTGATGTTCCATGGCAATCTCGGTGGCCTGGAGCACCTGCGCCGGCGAACCGCCCAGCAGCTCGGTCAGGCCGCCCGCCGCCATCGCCGAGGAGACGCCGATCTCCGCCTGGCACCCACCCATCGCCGCCGAGATGGTGGCGTTCTCCTTGAACAGCGCCCCGACCGCCCCGGCGACCAGCAGGAAGCGGATCACCTGCCCCTCGTCGACGCCCGGCACGAAGCTCCAGGCGTACAGCAGCACCGCCGGGATCACCCCCGCCGCGCCGTTGGTCGGTGCGGTGACGACGCGGCCGAACGAGGCGTTTTCTTCCCCCACCGCCAGCGCGAAGCAGGTGATCCACCGGGTCACCCGGTCGAACTCCGCCGATTGCTGCCGCAGCCGGGCCAGCCAGTCGTCCAGGCTGGCGAAGGGGATGTCGCCCAGCAGGTGCCGGTGAATCGCCGCCGCCCGCCGGCGCACCTCCAGGCCGCCGGGCAGGGTGCCGTCGCGCTGCACGCCCCGGTAGACGCAGGTGGCGATTTCGCGCCACAGGGTGCGCGCCAGGGCGTCCACCTCCGCCCGGCTTCGCCACGTCTCCTCGTTCCGGTAAGTGAGGTCCGACACCGACAGCCCCGTCGCCGTGCAGTGCCGCAGCAGGTCGGCGCCGCTGTGACACGGGTACGGGGGCGCCGCCTTCTGTCCCGCCACCGCCTCCGCCTCGCCGTCGGTGGCGATGAACCCGCCGCCGAGCGAGTAATACGTCCGCTGCCAGTCCGAGCCGTCGGCCCGTCGCGCCCGAAACGTCATGCCGTTGGCGTGGCGCGGCAACGTCGTCGCCCGGTCGAACACCACGTCGCGGGCGGGGACGAACGGGATGTCGCGCCGGCCGCCCAGGACGATACGGCCGGTCGTGCGGATACGCTCCACCCGTGTCGCAATCGTGGCGGGGTCGATGATCGTGTAATCCTCGCCGGACAGCCCCATCAGCACCGCCACATCCGTGCCGTGGCCGGCGCCGGTCTTGGCCAGCGAGCCGTACAGGTGGACCGTGACCGCCGCGGCGGCGTCCAGGTCCGGCAGCTCGGCGACGAACCGCCCGGCCGCACGCCACGGTCCCATGGTGTGAGAGCTGGACGGGCCGATGCCCACCTTGATGAGGTCGAAGACGCTGACCGATTCCATGACCGCCCCCCATCCAGTTCCCGGACGATCCGTCGTTCACCGACGAGTAACGAGATACTCGATCAGGTCGGCGGCCTGCTGGGCGGTCAGGCCGGCGAGCTGCCCCTGCGGCATCAGCGACACCTGCGACGGTCGCAGCACTTCCACGTTGCGGGCCGCCAGCACCACCTGCCGGCCCTGCGCATCGCGCAGCACCACCTCCTTCTCGCTCCGCCGCACCAGCACCCCGGTGAACGCCCGCCCGTCCGTCGTGTGGACCAGGTACGCCGCGTACTGCGGCTCGACGCGCGGGATGGCTCCAGCACGCTCTCCAGCAGGTCATCGCGCGGCCGCGCTTGCCGATCGCCGACAGGTCTGGCCCGACCTCGGCGCGCGGCGCCCACCCGGTGACAGGTGCCGCACTGCAGGGCGGGCGACCAGAACAGCGTCTCCCCACGGCCGGCGTCGCCCTCAGCGCCAGGATCGCCCGCGGCCGCGGATTCGAGGCCGAGCTTCCGCCCGCCCGGATCGGCCGGCAAATAGCCCTCGAACAGATCGCGTATCGGCCCGGCTGGCAGCTTGCCGCCGTGGCCAGCGCCGCCCCCGTTCGCCCGCCGTCAGTTCGCCGCGGCCGACCCGCCGGGCCATCGCCAGGGCGGAGCGGCGGATCGGCGAGCCGCCTCGAGCGATCCGGCCGCGGCCGGCGCTTCCCTTTCCGCGATCCAGCTGCCGCAATCCACTGTTCGACCAGCCGCAGCCCGGCCTCGTCCGGCAGGTCGGCGCGAGGTGCGGCATCCGGTCGCGGCCGAACTGGCCATGCGGAAGTACAGCGTGCTGGCCCACGGAGCGCCGGCTTGACGATGCGGGCATCCGGCAGCCCGAAGTCGCGGGTGGGGCGAACGCCGACGGCCTGCATGCCGGCGTCGGGAGGCGGCATGGTGCAGCCGCAGCGGGACCGATCCGCCGCCGTGGTCGGAGTGGCAATGCGCACAATTGGCGTGCAGGTAAGCCCGCGCTTGCGCGCCAGCGGCTGCCGGTCGTCCGTCGGGTCGGCCAGCCAGGCTTCATGCGCTGTCGCGGCGGCGTCGAACGGCGGCAGCGGCTGGCCCGCGCCGTCGACTTCGCCGGACGTAACCCGCCTCGGTCAGAGCGGCCAGCCGATTCGGCCGTCCGGCCCCGGCCAGTTCGTTGCTCGGGCAGGAACGCCAGCGCGTACTCCGACTGGTTGTTGTGGCACGACATGCACTGGCTGCGGCTGAAACGCCCACATCCGCTTCGCCGCGCCCTTGTCGCCGGTCGGCACCTCGCGGTCGGCGCCCGTCCGCCGGCACGAGGTCGGCGTCGCTTCCGTCGGCGCCCAGGCGAAGGTGTACGCCCGCCAGTCCGGGCCGTCGAAGTGCAAAAGCTGCGTCTCCACGCGCCGGCCGCCCAGCGACAGAGTACGGACCAGCACCGCGTCCTTCGGGAAATGCAGCCGATAATTGTGCCAGTTGACCAGGCCCGGAACCGGCTTGCCGAGCGCCGGGTGCAGGGTGACCGCCGATCGATCCGGCAGAGCGAGCAGGTGCTCGGCCGTCGCCCCGTCCAGCCACTGCCGGCTGGCGGGCGTGAACGGCATCACCCCGGCCGCCGGCCGGTGGTCCGGCACCGACGCGAATAATCCGGTATCCGACAGCTTCGTCGGGAAAGCGGCGTTGCGCGGCGGCGGTGTTCCGCTCCAGGGTGTGAACGGTGCCGGCGTCATAGTCGAGGAAGGCCACTCGCCGGCGGCTGCTCTCGCCGAACGCCACCACCCGCACCGTCGGACGGGTGATCTCCGGCATGGCGACGGTACGACCGCCCTCGAACCGGGCGGCCCACAGCCGGCGCGTCTCCCAGTCGCCGAACACATAGGCGCCGCGCAGCTCGGGGAACTTCTGCCCGCGATACACGCGGCCGCCGGTGACGCTGCAGCCGACGGCGTGCGACAGCTGGATCAGCGGCGGGCTGATTGGCGTCGGCCCGACCTTCTCCGGCTTGATTGGCTGCGGACCTTCCATCGCCGCCCAGCCGTAGTTGCCGCCCTTCTCCACCCGGTGGACCGATTCCCACAGCTCCCAGCCAACGTCGCCGACGTACAGCGCGCCGGTCGGCGCATCGAACGCCATCCGCCACGGGTTGCGGAAGCCGTAGGCCCATACCTCCGGGGCGGCGCCTTTGAGGCGGACGAACGGGTTGTCCCTGGGGACGGCGTAGTTCTTGCCGGCGTCCTTGCGGTCGACGTCGATGCGCAGGATCGAGGAGAGCAGGTCGGCGACGTCCTGGCCGGTGTTGAGCGGGTCGGGCGGGTTGGGACTGGCGGCGTCGCCGGTGGAGATGTAGAGCATGCCGTCGGGGCCGAAGTGCAGGTCGCCGCCGTTGTGCCCGCCCTGGAGGAAGGTGAGCAGGATTTCCTCGCTCGCCGGGTCGACGCGCGGCGGATCGCCGGGCCGGACGGTGAACCGCGATACGCGCGTGCCGTCCTTCAGGTTCGCCCGCCCGTCGCCGGCACGCAAGGTGTAGCAGATGAAGCACTGGTGGTTGCTCTCGAAACGCGGGTGGAACGCCAGCCCGTAGACCGACTCCACCTCCTTCGCGTCGGCCAGGCGGCGGACCGTTTTTAGCTCGGTGCGCAGGTCGAGGAACAGTTCGGCGCGGGCGTCCGGCCGGTCGAGGAACGAGTACAGCACTCCGGCCTGTTCGCCGACGAACAGCCGGTCCCCCTTCGGCGGGCGAGCCATCAGCAGCGGATGGTCGAACTTCAATCGCGGGAAGGCGCGAACGACCTGGTACGGCGGCGGCGGATCGGGGGAACCGACGACTCGCGACGTGGTCCAGGCGACACGGCCGGTCGTGGTGCGACCGGGGCCGGCAGCCGCGGCCAGCGACACGAGAAGCGCAACGACGACGAGCGGACGGCGGATTGCCCGCGACGGCGACGACATGAGCCACTCCGAACGAGGCGGTGGACTTCCCCGGCCGCCCGGGAAGAAGCCTCATTGTACAGCCGGCCGGCCGCCCGGCCACGCGATCGCCGCACCCGGCCAGCGCCGGTCAGCGGGCGGTTCGATGCCTTGCATCAGCCGGCAAACGAGGTATCCTTGATGCGCCCGTCTCCGCGTGTCGTCGCCCCCTCTCCATTCCTGCCACCCCGTGCCGAGGCCACCCATGCAAGCGACTCCTGCCGAGCCGACTGCCGCCGGCGCCGAGCTGACCGCCCTGCTCCACGCCCTGGTCGCTCTCCAGAAGGGCAAGTCCGGCGTTCGTCTGCCGCTCGACTGGACCGGAGTGGCCGGCAAGGTGGCCGATGCGTTCAACGACGTCGTCGAGCTGAACGAGCGGATGGCGAGCGAGCTGTCGCGGCTCAGCCGGGTCGTCGGTAAGGAGGGCAAGCTCAGCCAGCGGACCAACATGCGCGACGTGTCCGGCTTCTGGCTGGAGTCAGTCGAGTCGGTCAACGAGCTGATCGACGACCTCGTCCACCCCACCACCGAAACCGCCCGCGTGATCGGCGCCGTCGCCCAGGGCGACCTGTCGCAGACGATGGCCCTCGACATCAGCGACCGCCCGCTCCAGGGCGAGTTCCTGCGCACCGCCAAGACCATCAACACGATGGTCGACCAGCTGGGCAGCTTCGCCGCCGAGGTGA